>JBDHJS010000025.1:0-93702 GCA_039586795.1 Gemmatimonadota bacterium | reverse complement strand
GAATCTCGTAATCACCGAATCCCAACCCGCAACGTGAACCTGCCGGTCTCTCCCCCAGACGCCGACGTGACGATGACCCGATACTCTCCATCCTCCGGGAGCGCTACGCTGAGCCGTGAATTCAGGTCGTCGCCGCCATCATCGTCTACGATCGGCTCATCGATACCCGGCCCGACGAGCATCAGATAGGCATCGAATTCCGTAGATATGAGGTCGACGATGATCGTCTGACCAGCCGAACCGCTCAGCGACCACGCCTGGCCGTGCCGACCCTCGCCGATCACGGGATCGGTCGCCGTCAGGTAACCGTCCATCGTTCCGCCAATTTCGGCCACGCGCTCCCCGGTCGGCAGCTCGTTAAGATCGAGAGGCTGCGTCACTCGGATCGTGTAGGTCCCGGTCGCCATGTCCACCACGCTCGTTGCCACGACCGTGTACATGCCATCTTCCGCGAACTTGACCGTTATCATCGAGTTCAGCTCACCGGCGCTGTCGTCGTCGCTCAAGACTTCACCGAGGCCCGGACCGATGACGAACAGGTAGGCGTCGAACGCCGTAGACTCCAGCGTGATCGTCACCGACTCCCCTGCCCTGCCTTCCAGCGCCCACGCTTCCGCATAACGGCTGTCCATTACGCGTTCGCCCCCGGGCGTCAGAAGGCCGTTCGCGACATCGCCAAGTCGAAGCTCTCGGTCACCGACCGGCAAAGCGGCCAGATGCTCAGGGTTGATTCCGCCGCACTCATACCCGGCAATCGGACCCGGCTCGCTCGATACGCTCAATACATAGACGCCGGTCGCTCGGGAACCGTTCGAGGAAGCCACTACTCGGAACTCGCCGCTCTCCAGGAACGTAAAGCTGACCCGCGCGTGGCAGGCCCCGCCTCCGTCGTCGTCCCACAGCGTCTCACCCAGGCCCGGCCCGACGACGTACAGGAAAGCATCGAAGTCATCCGAGACCAGATCGATGGTGACCGACTGGCCCGGTTCACCCTCGATCGTCCAGCCCTCCATATACTGATCCGTCGGCGAGCGATAGTCAGAGCTGGACAGGGTACCTTCGACCTGGCCGCCGATGCTGAGCGAGCCTTTCGCCTCCAACAGCGACAGGACGGAGCTCCCATCTTGCGCGTCTAGTGACTCCGCGCCGAGATGGACGAGCGCGATCAACAGAGCCAATAGCGACGTGTTACGAATTGCGGTTTGCATGGCGACCTCTGAGAGCAGAATTGAGCGGAGGAAGGAGCATCCCTCCGGAATTCTACTCAGCCGGCATTCGGTCGTCCACAGCCCTACTCCCCCAGGAGCCACGCGTTGGACACGTGATCGATTCGCGGCCGGCCGCCGCCGAAGATCACGGCGACGGCGTCGAACCGGTAGGTGAACCCGGCCTGGCGGCGCGCCTGGAGCCAGTAACGGGCGACTCTCTCTATCTCCCGGCGTTTGAGCGACGTGATCGCCTCCAGCGGATGACCATAGCCCATCCCCTTCCGGCTCTTCACCTCGACAAAAGCGACGGTATCGCCGCGACGGACGATGAGGTCGATTTCTCGATGACCGAACCGGAAGTTGCGATCGATCACCGTATAGCCGTGACGCTCCAGGTGACGTGCCGCCAAACGCTCGCCCAGCGCACCCAGTTCATGCGGGGCACCCATGGCGGCATGCTACGGACGACTCATCATCAGACCGTCATATCGTGACTCGAAGATAGCGGAAAGCGCGAACTAGACGGGGACGACCGTACCGTCTTCGGCGATGATGAGCTCGCCGGTATACCCCGCGGCGCGGACCAGGGCAGGCACATCCTGGACCTGGAGCTGTGGGTACATGTGGGTGACAGCCAACCTGGAAACGCCGGCCACCGAAGCCATCCGGGCGAGGCTGGTCGGTGTCAGATGAAGATCGAGCGCCAGCTCATCGGGCAGAGAACACTCTGCCAGCAGGAGATCGACGCCGCGGAAGAACTCGCCCAGTCGGTCGCTGGGGCCGGTATCTCCAGTGTACCCCAGCGACGAGCCGCCGCCGCTGATTCGCAGCGCGATGCTCTCATCCGTGTGCGGCGTGGAAGCGCTATCGACGGAATACTCGCCGATCGTGACCGCTTCCCCGGGTTGCAGCTCCCGGATTACGAGATCGAACCCGGGCTCGGTGAGCCACTCGCCCATCGCCGCCGCCCATGCGTCGAACAGCGCCTTTGTTCCCTGCGGCCCCCAAACGAAGAGCGGCACTTCTCGCGGCTTTGCCAGTCCATGGCGCAGCGCGAACACGAGCGATGGGATCTCTCCGATATGATCTGCGTGGAAGTGGCTGATAATGAGGTGGCCGAGTCGACCCCAATCGAGACGGCAGCGAGCAAGACCCTGCAGCGCGCCGGCCCCGCAATCGAGGAGCGCGCTGGTCGACCCGTGTTCGACCCAGTGGCAGGCAGAAGCCCGAGCGGCCTCAGGGACGACCGTGCCCGTCCCCACCGTCACGAGCCGCACGGCGGATCAGGCCACGGCGCCGCGGGCGTACTCGCTGAACTCCACGCCCACGATCTTCGAGACGCCGGGCTCCTCCATCGTGACGCCGTAAATCCAGTCGGCCGCTTCGATCGTCACCGGGTTGTGCGTGATGACGATGAACTGCACGCTCGACTTGAATTCTTCGAGCATCGAAACGAAACGCCGGATGTTCGTTTCATCGAGCGGCGCGTCGACCTCGTCCAGTACGCAGAACGGGCTCGGCTTCACCAGGTAGATCGCGAAGAGCAGCGAAAGCGCCGTTAGCGCCCGTTCGCCACCCGAGAGCAGGTGAATCCGTTGCGTCCGCTTACCGCCCGGACTGGCTGAGATCTCGACCGGTGAGTCGAGAGGATCGTTCGGGTCCTCCAGCCAGACATCGCACTCGCCACCGGCAAACAGCGTCGCGAACGTTCGCTTGAAGTTGACGCGGATCTGCTCGAGCGTTCCCAAAAACGCCGTCGACGCCGTCTCGTTGATATCCTTGATCGTGGACCGCAAATCGTCCCGCGCTTTCGCCAGGTCGGCGCGCTGAGCTTCCAGAAACTCCAGACGCTCCTTCTCTTCCCTGTACTCTTCCTCCGCCAGCATGTTGACCAGCCCGGCTCGACCCAACCACTCGGCCGTCTCGGTCAACTGCGCGCGTAATTCTTCCCGCTCGCCTTCCGCCGGCTCTACTTCGCTGGACAACTCGTCGAACGGGCGGCCCCACTCATCTTCCAGACGCTCCTGGGTGCGGCCAAGATCCGCATCGATTTGTGTCTTCTCCAGCTCCAACTCGTGCCGACGTTCCGCGTGGCTTCGCTCCTCCTGCTGCTTCTTTCGAAGGCGCGACTCCAGGTCCGTGACCTGTTGACGAAGCTCGTCGGCCTGGCGGTCCAATTCGCTGGACTCACGCTCCAACTCAGTGCGCTCCTCGAATAGCGATGCCAATTCCTCGGCCGCTCCCTCCGACACCTCCGAGTCCGTCTTCAGTCCGACGCGCAGACTCTCCGCCTCCTCATCGAGCCGCTGCGAGCGCTCTGCTGCACTGCTCAGCGCGCTCTTCTGCGACCTGAGCTCCCGCTCGACTCTGTCCAGCGCTGCCGCCGCCCGGGCCTCGTTCAGCTGTACCTCCGTCGCCCGCTCCCGCAGCGCTTCCCACTCAAACCTGACCGCCGCCAGCTCCTCCGGCACAGGAGCGACCTGGGTGCCCTCAGGCTTGAGCTGACGCAGCGCTTCTTCGTCGGCCGCACCGCGCTCCAGCGTCGCCTCACGCTCAGCCTGGAGTCGCCGCACGCTTCCCATCTCCGATTCCAGTCCCTCACGCGCCCTAGCGTGGCTCTCACCCGCGGCTTTGGCTCGCGCCTGCAGTCGGCCCGCCAACTCCTCAGCCGACCGACGATCAGACTCCAGTCCCGCGATCTCAGTCGCCTGGTTGGCCAGTCGCGCCTCACAGGTTCGCACCTGCGCCGACACGCGTCGCGACACCTCCTCCTGCTCTTCACACTGCGCCTGCAAACGCTCCAGCTCGGCCTTACGGGCCAGCGTTCCGGCGCCCGTTTGCGGCCGACCCAGACGAACGACACCGCGGTCGTCGACGCTCTCCCGCGTTCCGATCCAGGCGCCGCCACCTGGCGGCGTGCTCTCCGTCAACCGCACGCCGCGCAGCAGGCGGGCGACCCAGAGAGCGCCAGGGCCCGTTGCCTTCACACCATCCGGCAACCGATCCGAGGCAAAGCGAAGACCTTCCAACGGCAACACTACAAGACCGCCGGGCCCATCGTAGTTCGTGAGGAACCAGTCACGGATACGACGCGCGGCCTGTCGATCATCGACGATCAGGCCATCCATGAACGAGCCGAGATACGCCTCGACCCCGTCAGCCAGCGCCTCCGAGACTTCTATGCTCTGGCCCAGGGTGCCTCGGATCCCCAGTTCACCGGCACGTTCGAGCGCTGCCTGTAGCGCCGGGTTCGCACCTTCTTCTCCGGTGACCAGCGGCGTGAGCACCTCGATGCGGGCCGTCATGGCATCCAATCGCTCGCTGGCCGCTGCAAAGCGGCCGCGCAGCTCTTCGTACTCCTTCTGGAGCTCGGCCTGACGATCCCGCTTGGCCATCAGTTCGTCCGCGACCTTCGTCAGCCGGCCCTCGGCCGAGTCCGCCTTGTCACGTAACTCAGCTTCCTCGGTCTCGATCTCCTGGATCGATCGGGCGAGGGTCTCAGCGCGCTTCTCGGCCTCCTCCAGCTTTCGCTGTAGCTCTTCCGCCTCGGCGCGCGCCACGTCACGCCGCGCCAGCAAGGCGGCTCGCTGCTCTCGGTAAGCCTCACGTTGCGACTCAACGGCAGCTTCAGCCGCCTCCATGGCCTGCTTCCGCTCCGATACCTCGGCTAACTCCACCTCGCGGAGCTTCAGCGACTCACGAAGCGTGTCGAGCGAACTCCGTCGCTCTGTGGCCAGCTGCTGCAAACGCTCGACTTCCGCCTCCAGCACCTCGCGCTGTGCGCTCAACTCGTTCCGCTCGCTCGCCAGCTGATCCAGCCGGCCCGTGGCGTGCCGAATCCGCTCATCCGCCAGCAGTCGCTCGCGCTCGCGCTCCGCCAATCGGTCGCGCACCGCCATGAGCTTCCGGCCACCGTCGCCGCGACTGCGATCCAGGTCGGCCAGGCGCGTGCGCAGCGCCTCGTGCTCGGCCTCGGCTGTGCGCAGCTGCGCAACGTCCTGCACCTTCGCTTCGGCCAGTGTACCGAGCTCCGCTTCGATCTCGTGCTGCCGACGACCCAGCTGATCGAGCTCGATCTGAGCCAACGCAAGCTCGAGGGCGAGTTTCTGCTCCCGCATCTCGAGGAAGCGAACCGCCTTCCCTCGCTGACGCGCCAGGCTGCGAACCTTGGTCTGTACTTCGGAGACCAGGTCATCGACGCGAGCCAGATCGGCGTCGGCCTCGTCGAGACGGCGACCTGCGACCTTGCGACGTTCCTTGTAGCGGCCGATACCTGCCGCCTCTTCGAACATCGCCCGGCGCTCCTCTGCCTTGTCGCTCAGGATGGCGTCGACCATCCGGCCTTCGATGATCGCGTAAGCGTTCGTGCCCAGGCCAGTATCCCGGCAGAGATCCTGGACATCACGTAGCCGGCACGACGTGCCGTTCAGCCGGTACTCGCCCTCACCGCCCGTATGAACCATTCGACTGATCGCAACATCGGTATACGGGACCGGGAGCGCGTGGTCTTCGTTGGATAGCTTGAGCCCGACTTCCGCCCGGTGGATCGGTTTCCGCTTCTGGGTGCCCTGGAAGATGGCCTCTTCCATGCGTGACCCGCGGATCGCCGTCGGACGCTGTTCGCCGAGGACCCAGCGAAGGCCGTCGGCGACGTTCGACTTCCCACACCCATTCGGTCCGACGATAGCCGTGATCCCGTCATGGAAGCGGATGCTCTGAGAATCGGCAAACGACTTGAAGCCGTGGAATTCGATTCCGACAAGCCTCATGGCAGCTCCAAACCCACCCTTTCCACCAGTTCAGATTGCAGTCCAGCTCGCTGCAGGTGTTCCAGCAGCGGCTGGGCGTCAGAGGCTCGCTCATAACCGCCGGCGTACACATAGAACGCGCCGCCAGCCGCCGGCACGACGTAGGCTGGTACGCCCTGGCTGGCCAGCGTCGCCACAGCTGATCCCGCCTCCTGCGCCGTGACGAAAGAGCCGAAGCCGAAGGCCAGGCTCGCCGGCCGCACGTCCCAATCCCGACTCTGGTCCTTGACGCCCTGGTCGACCAGTTGTGCCATCAGTCTTTCCGCCTGGTCGCGATCGTGCAGTATGCCAGCGAACACCCGGTAGTAGACAACTCCGCGAACCACCGTCGGCGCGACGTAGAACGGGACCTCCTCGCTCGTCCACCGCTGCTGGCGCGCAATGGCATCGTCGAGCGAGCTATAAGACGCGATTGCGACGGAATATGGCAGAGCGACCTCCTGTCGTCGACTCCCTGCCGGCGGCTCTTCCGCAGGCGGCGATGCTTCGGCCGCCTCCGTCTCCGGCGTCACCGCAGGCGTCGCTTCCGGCGTCTCTTCCGGCGCCGCCGTCGGATCGCCGGCCAGCGCCTCGCCCGTTGCGGCCATGTCCACGACCATCGCCGAGGAGTCGGGTACTGTATCCACCACCGTCGTGGTATCAGCCGCCGCCGCGACCTCTCCCTCCTCCGGCGACGAGCCCGTCCCGAACATGCGCCACACAACAAACAGAACGACCGCGACGAGAGCGGCCCCGATCGCGATGGCCGGTATGATCGGGCGACGACGGACTTCCGCCGGCGGCGGGAGCTCGATCGGCGGATCGATGACGATCTGCCTCGGCCTGATCGAAGCCAGCTCCTGCTGCAGGTCAGCGATCGCCCTGTCCCGGTCCGGCTCCACTTCCTCGCCGAATGACCCGGCGGCTCCGACCGACTCGGGCTCCGGTTCCGCTTCCAGTGGCAACTCAGGCTCGGGCTCCGGCTCCTGGTCTGGCGACTCCTCCCTCGGCCCATCCACGAACGGCTGTGCCGCGACTTCCGCTTCCGGCTCGGGCTCCGGCGCTGCCTCGGGCTCGCCCGTCACGTAGGCAGGAAGGTCAACTCCTTCCTCCTCCGACTCGCGGATCTCCGGCGGCGCCAGGAATTCGGCAATCCGACGTGCACCCTCCGGCAACTCGACATCCACTCCGGTCGCGTTCAAGACTATGCAGGGCTCGAAGCCCGGTATCGGGCCAGATTCCAGATAGTCTTCCGCCATGACACACGGCAGCAGGTGAGCCCCAGTTTCGCCGAGTCGATCGGCGATCTTCTTCCACCGGGGATGAGCGAATAAGACCTGTCTCGGCGGCGGATCCGTTCCGATGCTGAGAAAGTAGAACGACTCCCCCTCGGGCTTGTGCGCGGACGCTGAAAACGATGCGCCGCGGAACAGCACGTCGACGATGCCGGGGCCCTCTTCTATGCCGAGAGTTGCGGCCAGCGATGACGGTTTGCGCAGCTGGATATCGGCGAGGACGACCTTCGGATGTTGATCCGCCAGCTTGCGTATGATATCGATGGCGGTGGACACCGCCCAACGCCGCTGACGGGCTGTATCGGCCGCCAGGACCAGCGTTGCCGCGTGCGGCCAGGGAATATCAGACTGCGGCGTCTCCACTATCCCCACCTCCCTGACTCCTCAACCTTGTATTCTCATCCAAGGGCGACGCATCAGAATCTACGTCACCTCGTGGCTGCTCGTTCTCCGGCCCATCCTCATCATCCGCCCGGCTCACCGATAGGATCCAGGGCTTGTAGCCGTATCTGGCGCCCAGTGACTGAGCCGCTTCCTCCGCTCGATCACGATCCAGATAGGGCCCGACCATCGCCCGATACCATGTCACGCCCATCGGGTCCACGTGCACATCGACGACGCCCGGGTACTCGACCGAGCGCAGCCATGTAACCAGATTCTCCACGCCGGTTCGCTCTCGAGCCGCGGAGACCACAGCGTAGAACCCGTCCGGGGCGCCCGCCTCCGGATCGAGTTCGGCCGCTTCTTCGTCAGAGTCGCCACGCGGCATCGCCCGCACGGTGAGCGGTGCCTGTGGTCGCTGTGATGTCTCCTGGCGCGGCCTCGGTGGCTGCCACTCGACGGTGAACCAGCGCCCGGCCGTCCCCACTTCGGACCGAGCCAGCTCGACAAGGGTCGACGCATCATGGAGTACCAGTTCGCTTCCCAGTCGGGCGACAAGCCGCCCACCGGGTACCACCGTCGGCAAGTCCTCGTCCCATTCTGACGAGACAACGCCGAGCAGCGAATCGACGCCGACCCGAAGCACCGCGACACGATCCTCCGCTCCCTCGAGCCGTGCCAGCAAGTTGGAGCCGGTGATCGAGAAGCGAAGACTCGTCACCCGCTCCGGCAGCGCCACGGGCTCCAGTTCCCGGTCCCGCAACAAGTCGAAGACCCGCAGACTATCGGCCACGGCCACATAGAGACGGTGAGCTGACGGCGTTATTACCACGGCGCTGCCCGCCTCGGGAAGCTCGAGCCGATCAGCGTCTTCCAGTCCAGGCAAACTCAACGCGTGGACGGCCGCATCTTCCGGGTTCCCCGAGAGGTAGTACAGGCGATCACCCCATGCCGTGATCGCCAGGTCGGCCAAGCCGGATACCTGCCGCCGACCGAGCGCCGTATCCGCCGGAGGCTCCACCACAACGAGTTCCGCGCCCGATTCACCGTCCAGTACGGCCAGTACCCAACCCTCACCGGCGTCGATAACTCGGACCAGCGGTGCGTCCAACTCGAAACGCCACGGCTCCAGCGGCCCTACGTGCTCCAGCGCCCGACCTTCAGGGGCGATGACCAACTGTCGCGCACCCGCCAGCGCGACGGCCTGCTCCGTCGCAGGCATCGAATCCCACGTCAACAGGTGCCCCGTCGCGTACTCGTATTGCGCGATACGGGCGTCCGGGAATCGAACCCAGATCGCATCTTCCGCCGGCCACGCCCCGGCCAGCGGCTCCAGCTCGGGTGGCGCCCACGTCGGCGACTCGAGCGTACCCGCGCGCCGGTACGTTACGGGACCACCCTCCAGCGGGAGACCCAGAAGTCCCCACTGGTCGGCGCTACCTAGCCACGCGGTCCCATCCAACGAACCGTCCGACAACTGTGTCCGCTGCTCCGACGAACAGGCACCGAGAGCCCCCAGCATGAAGGCCAGTGCGATAGGGAGTGCGGTTCGGTTCGACCGATACAACTTCAGGCGGTCTCCGCGCTATTACAGGACGTTAAACTGCAAAGGCTGGGATGCTGTAGGCATAGCAGAAGATAGCCGAACAAACCGCTGAAACGCAAGGTGAAAATGCCCTTCCCGAGCCCTTAGAACGAGGGGCCGAAAGAGAACGACCAGACCCCGAAACCGCGTCGGTCCGGGCGATGCATCGGCACCGTATAATCGAGTCTCAGGATAGCGTACCCAAAGCTCATTCGAACTCCGACGCCCGCTCCCGCAAGCGGCTGTCGGATCAGCCACGGGTCCGCCCACGTCGCCCGCGACCAGGCAAGCTGGTCGAAGCTGTTGAACGCCGTCCCAACATCGAAGTAGATCGCCCCTCCCATGGGCGGAAGACCCAGGGGAGCGAACCCAAGGTCCAGGTAGTTGAAGATCGGAAACCGAAACTCGATACTCGCCAGTGCGATACTGCTCCCGATCAACTGGTCACGCACAGGGCACAGAGTCGCTCCCTGTGAATTCATCTTGGCCATCGATGCCAGGCACTCGCCAGCGCTGAACGATCCTCCGTCGTAGCCACGCAAGTAGTAAGGACCACCCCAATACAGTCTGAACTCGTGCTCGTTCGGGCCGGTCCGCGAGTACGTGCTCATTCGCGTCGCCACGGTCCACTGGCCTGCGATGTTGAAGTAGTGACGGTAGTCGAACGTCACATCCGTCATCTGCACGTCCCCGAAATAGTGGCCGATCGAAAACCGATAACGCCTCCCCATGATCGGGCCCATGTAGCCAAAGAACGTGTTGTCCCACACCAGGGCGATGGAGGGTCCTGCAAAGACCATGTTGTCGAACCGACTCACCCGCCGATCGGTCTGTCCATTTATGCCGCCCGCGACCACTCGGTTGAACACGCTGTCCCGGCTGACGTAGAATCCGACCGCCGAGAGCTCCAGACGTTGAAACGTGTTGAACGGGTAGTGGAGGTCCATCGAGAGAATACGGTACACATCGCGCATGAACTTGTCTTCGTACACAGGGCCCCTCGTATCTAAATTGGGCACCGTCCCGAAGAACCGGTACAGCGGAAACTGCTGATACGACATCTGCAGGTTCGCCCGCTCACGTAAGTAGGCGTATTGCGTCAGGATGTACGCATCGTCGAACGAGCCCGCGATCTGACCCGACAGGAACACGTTGTGGTCGCCCATCATGTCGGACAGCAGAATATACGACCCGCCGTAGATGCCGTTGCCGTAAAAGCCACCCACCTGGGCGCCGATCACCGGCTGGCCAATGATGTCCGGCGACAACTTCACCTTGTAGTCTACCTCCCCGAACGACGCCGTGTCCGGCAAGCCCAGCGACGAATTAGCCAACAAGTCCCGAACCGTGACTTCCCTTCGCGCGACCGCCCGCTCTTCCGGCACTGGCTGCGCCGCCGAGTATCTGAAGCCATCCGCCAGTCGGTAGAAGGACTGGCTGCTCACACGTTTCGTCGATTGATCCGGCCTCGGCACATCACCGTTCGTACCGTTGTCGCCATTCGTGTGCCCGTCGCCGTTCGTTTGTATGCCGCCGTCATCCGCCATCGCGACCAGCGGCCCCCTGACGACCTCGTCCACCAACCAGGCTTTCGACCGCGGGTCCTCGATCAGGTAGATGTTGTAGCCAGCACCTTCGAAGTAGGTGAACGCCAGGCGATCCGCCCCCGCCGCCCAGGAGATCGCCGGGCTGAGCGGTATGATGCCCGTCACACCGGACAACAGGTCGGTCGCTTGATACAGCCTCTGTTCGGCCAGCGTCTGGATATAGACGTTGTTGACTCCGCTGCGGTCCGAGATGAAGGCGAGAGCCGATCCATCCGGGGCCCAGACCGGGTTCGTGTTCTTACCCTCCTCCTGGAAGGGAAGAACCTCCACTTCGCCTCTGCCCAGGCTGTATATCGCGATACGGAAATTGCCGAAGACCAGTTGCTCGAAGTCCGTGTCGATCCCGCGGTCGGTGGTAAGCGCGATGCGCTGACCGTCCGGCGACCATGCCGGATGCAGGTCCGCATAGCGATCGTCCGTCAGCTGCCGGAAGCGCTCGCCGTCCGCATCGACGACGTACAGGTCACTGATTCCGCCTTGCAGGCCGGTGAAGGCGATGCGCTCACCGTCGGGCGAGAACGTCGGATTCTGTATCCCATCAAGATCGAGCTTGATCTTCCGAACGACCCACCGCTCTTCTACGTCGTACACGTACAGCGCGTCCCGACCGCCGACTTGAGCCACGAAGGCGATCCGTTGCCCATCGTACGACCAGGCGGCCGACGAGTTCATGAAGCGAAGCGATTCGAAATCCGGGCTGCGCGAGGACTTGATCAAGCGATCTTCAACCTTGCCGGATTCCGTCGAGGCGAGCCACATGTCAAAGAACGAATACAGATCGTGACCTCGATCCGAGAGGAAGACGATCTTGCTACCATCCGGTGAGAGCGACGGCGCGAGATACGACGCGAACTCGCCCGACCCCGGCCTGAACGAGTGATTTGTTATCCGCTCTCCTATCTCACCCGGGCTCGCGCGCCGGGCCACCTCTGGTAGGTACGTCGTGCGGATCGTCTCCAACCACTCTTCCGAAAGCTCCTCCGTCCCCATCCTGAGCGTCACCCGAAGCGCGCCCTCCAGGCCCAGCCGCATAGTACGTTGCAGCAGCAAGCCGATGACTCGATCCCCCCACTTCCCTCCGATATAGGCCCACAGCGACTGCCCGAACCGGTACGACAGATAGTCGCCGTACAGGTTCATCTCGGGGATCGTTCTCATGTAGCCCGTCAACACCGCATCTCGAAGCCATGCTTGGGTATGCGTATCCAGTTCACCCACCGACAGGTACTCCGCCATCCCCTCGAAGAACCACAAGGGCGGCTGAAACTCCAGTGGATTCAGCTGGCTCGCCAATCCCCGGGCGATCACGTCGTATTGAAAAGCATGCACGAGCTCGTGCGTCAGCACATGCTCGAAATCGGCATACGACCCGGTAAACGGAAGGATGACTCGCTTCTTGGCAAACTCGGTGACGCCTCCAGTACCCTCGGCGATAAACCCGCGAAGCGCGTTCGTCTGCTGAAACTCGCTGTGCGACGCGTAGAGGATGATCGGCTTCCGCTCCTCGAATTCGTGGCCGAGGATTCTGCTTAGTCTGATATAGGCGCGCTCCGCCATGCGCGCGGCGTCCATCGCCGCCTCGCGCTCGCGCGGATAGTAGTAGATGTCGAAGTGTCCTGTCTGGATGATCTGGAAATCGAAAACTTCGTACTGGAGCTTGTTTCGGCCGAACTGGGCGGATGCAGGCTCCGCCAGGGCGGGCAAAAGCAGCGTGAGAACTGCTAGAATCCGTGGCGCACGGACAGCTGGGGTATCCCGGCGCCGTCTGCCACCTGAAGTCATCTCGATATCGTCAAGCCGGTTCCTCAATCAGCATTGTGGGTGCGTCGCCCCACAGCCGCTCCAGTTGGTAAAATTCGCGCACGACCGGGTGAAACACATGCACCACCAGGTCGATATAGTCGATCAGTACCCAACGCGCTGTCCGCTCGCCCTCCACCCCGGCCGGCCGCACTCCCTCTTGGGCCAGGCCACCGGTTATGTGCTCGGCGATGGCTCGTACATGGACGTCTGAGTCGCCCGACGCTATGAGAAAGTAGTCGCACGCGTCGGACAAGCCGCGCAGGTCGAGGAGCAATGGCTCGCGAGCGTTTCGCTCCAGCGCGAGCTCCAGAACGCGGCGCACGACCTCCGGTAACCCGTCCGGGCTCAGACCTCCAGTTCCCATCCCCGCCATACCTGATATTACGTCAGACATCCTCTATCGTCACGCCCTTCCTTTCTTCCGTTCAACCTCACGCTTCAAACACTAGATGATCACTCCGCCTGGTAGAAAACCGCCCAGGCGCCCGGGCCCGTATGCGCCGCCAGAACGCCCGCCGCCGCCCGAACCATGATCTCGTCCGGCGCGAAGACCTCTTCCAGCTGGTGCGCCACCTCGTCCGCCAATTCACGGCAAGCAACGTGCACCACGCCCAGCCTCAGCCTCCGGCGGTCCGTCGGGATGCGTCGCTGCAAGATCTCCAGAGCCCGGGGGATAGCCGCCTCGCGACCCCGCACCCGGTCGACAGGTACGACCGCGCCGTCTCGATCGAGACTCAGGAACGGTTTCAGATCCAACAACGTGCCAAGGAAGGCCTTGGCGGTGCCGACCCGACCCGATCGGTTCAGATACTTCAACGTATCCAGCGTCAACAACAGCCCCGATCGATCGCGCAGCCGCTCCAGCTCTTCCACGATCGCCGAGATCTCGCTTCCCTCTCGCGCCATCTCGGCCGCCTTCAGAACCTTGAGCCCAAGCCCGAGAGACGCGGACCTCCCATCGTGAACCGCTATTCTTTCTTCTTTGTGGCGGTCTGCCACCGCCTGGGCCTGACTCAGCGTACCGGAGAGCCGACCGGAAACGAAGATGCCAAGCACGGTCTCGGCGTGCTCGGTCGCCCGGGCGAAGGCCTGCTCCAGATGCGCAGGCGTCGGCTGAGAGGTCGTAGGCTGCGGCTGTGACGGATCGGTTAGTCGCTCGAGAAACTCCTCGTGCGTGATGTCGACCTGGTCCAGGAACGACTCGTCACCAAACATGACCGTGAGCGGCGTGATTGTTATGTCATGCTCGATGACAAGCTCTGGTGGCAGGTCGCAAGTCGTGTCCGTCACTATCGCCACACGACTCTTTAGCGTTCCCCGGCGCACGCGATGCTGCTCGCGCATGTCTTCCGCTTTGACCCTCTCCACTGCTCCGCCCAGCTGTTCCAGCACGGTTTCCACCGCAGCCGGATCGTTTGTGTGGATGTGGATCTTGGCAAGCGATGCAGCTCGCGTGACGATCAACGAGCCGCCCAAGCCGCGTACCGCCCCAGCCAGATCGCGTCGCTCCGGCAGCGATTCACCGCGTATCACAAACTCCGTGCAGTACGTGTACCCACGATCACCGTCCTCGGGGTATGCGGCCTCGGCCGCCGCGTCCCGCATGGGCGTATCGCTCACCACCACCGGCATACGACCGCCGCCGCCGTCGATCAGCGACACCATACCTTCTACGAAGTGCACGAAGCCCTGCGCACCGGCGTCCACCACGTTCGCATCGCGAAGCACGGGGAGCAGCGCGGGCGTCCGCTCGAGCGACTCGTTAGCCGCTCGCAGCATCCGCTGCGCCAAGGCATCGAGGTTGGGAGCTTGTTCGGAGTACCGCTCTACTTCTTCCACGGACTCGCGGACGACGGTGAGGATCGTGCCTTCACGTGGCTCGTCGACAGCTTGATAGAGGGAGTCCGTGGCCTGGCGCATCGCGATTGCGAGGTCCGCCGCGCCGGCTCGATCCTTCTCCCTAAGGCCTTCAGCAAAGCCGAGGAAGAAGTGAGACATCATCATGCCCGAGTTACCGCGTGCGGCCATCACTCCGGCCTCGGCAAGTCGGGAGGCCATGCCGGCGACTGACGGATCTTCCAAGCCGCCCAGTGTCTCCACCATGCCACGGAACGTCAGTGCCAGGTTCGTACCCGTGTCCCCGTCTGGCACGGGGAACACATTGATCCGGTCGAGCTCGTCGCGATGGAAGAAGACGTGCTCCGACCCCGCAAGGAACAGGCGCTTCAGTCGCCTTCCGTCACAGTAGGCGATAGACAGGCCTTACTCCTCCTCCTCCTTGACTACCCACACCTTCACAGACGCCTCCACTTCTGGATAGAGCCGGATCGGCACGGAGTAGACGCCCAGCATCTTGATCGTATCGGGTAGCAATACGTGGCGGGCTTTCACGTCATAACCCTGCGCGCTCAGCTCGCCAGCGATGTCTCGCGGCCCGACAGAACCATACAACTTGCCCTCTTCACCTGCCAACATCGAGAAGGTAATCGATGCGCCTTCCAGCTTCTCCGCCAGCAACCGCGCGTTGGAGCGATCCCGCTCCTCAGCCTGAAGGGCCTCCGATCGCTCCTGCTCCAGCAGTCTGCGGTTGGCGTCGGTTGCCGCATAGGCCAGTCCCTGCGGCAGCAGATAGTTGCGGGCGAAACCCGACTTCACAGCGACAACGTCGCCGACATCGCCGAGATTCTCAACCTTCCTTCTGAGGATGACCTCTAAGTTCCTTGCCACTTTTTATCGCTCCGTTCTTCCGTTCCTCTTTCTAAAGCTCCACGTCGCTCGCCCGGACCCGCTCTCTCAAATTCAGCCACGTATCGCCCAGTCCGATGACGAGCATCGCACTCATCGCCAGGGCCAGAATCGGCGATATCAACAACGCTACTGTTCCACCCACCACTGCCGCGAATATCGAGATTCCACCCACCAGGAACAACACGACCGCCAGCCCTCTCACCACATACAACGCGCCCATGAAGAAGACTGCGTTACCACCTACCCGACTCGCAATCTCGCCTAGCGGCGCGAGTAGAAGCACCAACCCCAGCAGCCACAGCCATATCAACTGATCGTTGAACCGAAAGTTCTTCAACGATCCGTACGCCAGACCTGCCTCCCCCGCGATCCAACCGCGCAGCGAAACGGCCGCTCCCAACGCCGCCAACGAGCTGACGCCCAACATCGCCGGGAAAACCGCGATCTGGAACTTGACTACCGCCTGCATCACCGAGCTCACAGTCTCGTCCGCCCGGTCCCCGAGTAACGTCATGAGCGCCCGCGAGGCTTGCGCGATGCGCTCCGCCATCGAGGCGTCTAATTCTAGCCAGACCATTGGACTGGCTACACAGATCGCCGTCGCCGCCGCCGTCGCCATCCCCAGAGCGGCTAGTGCCCGCGCCGAGAACGTCCATGTCGGCCGCCAGGACGACGCCCACAAGAACATCCCCGCTACGAGCAACGGCCAGCCCCGTTCGAACCACCAGAGCCCCGTCCGTTCGCCCAGATACGACAGGGCCAAAACACCGCCGACAACCGCCGCCGTCCACGCGTTGCGCGGGCCCCAGGCAATCAGAAACAAGGCCAGCGGCAAACCCAGCAGCAAGAACGGCTGGGTGACCGCAAACGCCAAACTGATGAGCCCGAACCCGACCGCCTGGGCCAGTCCGATGCGCCCGTCGCTCACAGTACGACTAGCGCCGGTAGTCTTCCACGTAGGGAAGCAGCGCCAGGTATCTGCCTCGCTTGATCGCCTGCGTCAGCTGGCGCTGATGGGGAGAGCACGTGCCAGTGATCCGACTCGGCACGATCTTACCCCGCTCCGTGATGAAGCGCGACAGCAGCTGCTCGTCTTTGTAGTCTACAACCGTGATCTTACCCTCACACAGGTGACACGGCTTCCGTCTTCTCTTCATTGTCAAAACCGCCTGTTGCTTTCAGTTCTTGGCCGGCGATTCGAGGTGAGTCCTACTCGTCATTATCCTCGAATTCGTCATCGTCATCCGTTCGCTCCCTCTCGACCTCCGTCGCTGACCGCGGGCTGGGGAGCTCGCCTTCCGATAGGACGACCAGATGACGCAGCACTTGCTCGTCCAGCTTGATCGCACGCTCGTACTCCGGCAAGCTGGTGGCCTCGGTTCGGAATTGAACCACCACGTAGTAGCCGTTGTCGTGCTTCTTGATGGGGTACGCTAGCTGTCGCTTCCCCCAGTGCTCGACGGCAATGATCTCGCCCCCGCCGTTGCCGGCGACGAGCCCGTTGAAATGCTCCAGCTTCTGATCGATGGTCGAACGATCTAGGGCTGAATCGAAGATGTAGACGACTTCATAGTCGCGCATCGGCACCTCCCTTTGGCCTGAGCCCGTGGGTCGGACTCGCTGCGGCCCCGCCCGGTGTCGGGGGCGGAGCAGGTGATCTGTTGATGGCAGGTATTGCCTGAAACGCGGGTAATCTACCCGAACCGCCCCTGCGGCTCAAGGCTCACGGTGAGGACCGGAACAACAGGATATCCCCGTCTTCGACCTCGTGATCCCGCCCTTCTGCTCGGACCAGGCCCTCGTCCCTGGCCGCCTTCAAAGACCCGACTCGGGAAAACTCCTCGTAACTCACCGTTTCCGCTTTCACAAAGCCCTTCTCGAAGTCGGTATGGACCGTCCCCGCCGCCTGCGGAGCCAACGTGCCCCGTCGGATCGTCCACGCCCGCACCTCCTTCTCGTTGAAGGTGAAGAACGTGATCAGGCCCAACAGCCCGTAAGTCGCTCGAATCAACCTCTGCACCGCCGGTTGTTCGAGTCCCAATTCGGCCAGGTATTCGGATCGCTCCGAAGGCTCGAGGTCGAGCAACTCCGCCTCCAGGCGGCAGCAGAGCGGCAGGACGCGATCGCTTCCCATCGCGTCAATCAACTCCGACAAACGTGGATCTCCGTCGGCGAGCCCCGACTCCGAGACATTGGCCAGATAGAGCACCGGCTTTCCCGTCAGCAGGAATAGCGAGCGCAGCACGTCGCATTCCTCCTCGCTGCACTCCATCCCGCGCGCCGCCTTCCCCTCGCCCAGCCACTCCCTCACCCTTTCGAGAAACTCCGTCTCACGCTGCGCGTCCCGATCACCCGAGCGTGCCACCCGCTCGGTCCGGTCGAGCCGCTTCTCCACCGTCTCCAAATCGGCCAGCAGCAGTTCGGTCTCCACCAGCCCCACATCCCGGACCGGGTCGAGCGATGCCGCCGGGTGAGCGACGTTGGGATCGTCGAAGCAGCGAACCACGTGGATCAACGCCTCGACTTCTCGGATATGCGCCAAGAAGCGATTACCCAGCCCTTCTCCTTTATGAGCGCCTTCGACAAGGCCTGCTATGTCGAAAAACTCTATCGTAGCGGGAACCTTCCGAGGCGGCTTCACCAGCTCGTATACCCTGTCGAGCCGAGGATCGGAGACCTCGACGACGCCAACGTTGGGATCGATCGTCGTGAAGGGATAGGCCTCGGCGGGTACGCTCGAGGTGGTCAGGGCGTTGAAGAGGGTTGATTTGCCGGCGTTGGGGAGACCGACTATGCCGGCGCGAAGGGCGCGGCTCATTTTATGTTATAGTGAACATTGAACATTGGGCACGGAACATTGGACGTTGAGGTGACGCCGAACATTGATACCTCAATGTTCAACGCTCGGCATCACTTCACAATGTCCAATGTTCCGTGCCCAATGTTCAGTGTTCAGCTAGCCAACGCCACAAAGAACGGCGCCAGAACCAAACTCACAACGCTCATCAACTTGATCAAAATATTCATCGACGGCCCCGAAGTATCCTTAAAAGGATCACCTACGGTGTCGCCAACCACGGCGGCTTTGTGCGGATCCGATCCTTTGCCGCCGAATTCGCCTTTTTCGATCAGCTTCTTCGCGTTGTCCCAAGCGCCACCGGCGTTCGCCATGTAAAGCGCCATCAGCACACCGGTCAACGTCGCGCCGGCCAGCATACCGCCCAGCGCCTCCACGCCGAGCAGCGCGCCCACGAGGACCGGCGCCGTTACCGCGATCAGACCCGGCGCCACCATCTGCACGAGCGCCGACCGCGTCGCAATATCCACACAGCGAGCGCTGTCTGGTTTCGCCTCGCCCTCCATCAGGCCCGGAATCTCCTTGAACTGACGGCGCACCTCCTGCACCATGCCGCCCGCCGCCCGGCCAACCGCGGTCATCGTGAGCGCCGCGATGACGAATGGCAGCGTGCCGCCGATGAAGATCCCGATGACGACTATCGGGTTGACGACGTTGATGCCGGTCTCCTGCAAGCCGACGGCCGACGAGTAGGCGCTGAACAGCGCCAGCGCGGTCAGCGCGGCCGACCCGATGGCGAAGCCCTTACCGATCGCCGCCGTCGTGTTGCCGATCGCGTCCAGGCTGTCGGTGATCGACCGAACTTCCGCGCCCAGCCCGCTCATCTCCGTGATGCCGCCGGCGTTATCCGCCACCGGCCCATAGGCATCCACCGACATCGTCACGCCAACCGTGGCCAGCATCCCGACCGCCGAAATACCGATTCCGTACAGGCCGGCGAACTTGAAGGCGATCCAGATCGCGGCGCAGATCAGCAGCACCGGGATCGCCGTCGACAGCATCCCGACCGCTTGCCCGGCGATGATGTTGGTCGCCGCGCCCGTCTGCGACGCCTCGGCGATCTTCCAGATCGGCTTGCCCGCCGTGTAGTACTCTGTGGAGAGACCGATGAAGATGCCGACCAACGAACCGCCGAACATGGCCCAGAAGGGACCGTAGGTGCCGAACGCCGGATTGCCCGCGAAGATATCGAGCACGCCAGTCAGCCAGTAGGCCGCGATCCAGAACAAGATCGCCGCTATGTACGTGCTGTTCCGAAGCGCCGCCGCCGGATTCATCTTCTCCATCAACTTCATCGAGAAGACGCCGATGACACTGGCCACCAGGCCGAACATCACGAAGAGGACCGGCAGCGTGATCGCCTCGAGCCGCTGCTCGGAGAGGATCTGCAATGACGTCGCGCCAATCGCGATGGTCGCGATGACCGAACCGACGTACGACTCGAAGATGTCGGCGCCCATGCCCGCTACGTCGCCCACGTTGTCCCCGACATTGTCGGCGATCGTGGCCGGATTACGTGGATCGTCCTCCGGTATGCCCGCCTCGACTTTGCCGACCAGGTCGGCGCCGACGTCGGCCGCCTTCGTGTAGATCCCGCCCCCGACACGCGCGAACAGCGCTATCGAGCTCGCGCCCATGGCGAACCCGGCAATGATCTCGCTGAACGTTTTGAACCCAGTGTCCGAATCAAGCGTGCCAGAGTAGATGAACAGCATCGCTCCGATCCCAACCAGGCCCAGCGCGCCAACGGACAGCCCCATCACCGCGCCTCCGCTGAACGCAATGCGCAGCGCCTTCCCCTGGCCCGAGTCACGAGCCGCCTCCGACGTGCGCACGTTCGCTTCTGTAGCCGCTTTCATGCCGAAGAACCCTGCAAACAGCGAACAGAAGGCGCCGCCCATGTAAGCCAACGAAGTGGGTAGCGAATCGAGCGCCAGGAATAGCAAGAACGCGACAACGATGATGAAGGGTATCAGTACCGAATACTCACGCCGGAGAAAGGCTTGTGCGCCTTCCTTGATCCGCATCGCGAGCTCGGCCATCAAGTCCGAACCCACCGGCTGTCTCTTCAGATACACGAAGATCGCAGCGGCGATGAGCAGACCGACCACGCCTAACGGCGCCGAATAGTTGACAGCTACATCAGTCACTTGATCCTCCTCCGCTCCAATAAGTAACGCCCAATGCCCACGACCGGGTTACCCCGAGCGTGGGCATTGAGCATCTGGCAATGATGATTGGGCGTTAAGCACTGTTGAGATTTTCGAACTTTCACTCCTCCGCTTCGGGAGGAGGAATATTGTATCGGTTCATTGCGGCCTCGATTCCCTCACGCGCCCAGACTTCCACTCCCTCCACAAGGCGCGGCAGCACTTCGAGAACCGCATCTTCGTCGGCCGCGCTGTCGAACTCCGACAGCACCCAGTCCGCACGGTCTATTCCTGGCGGCGGCGTTCCTACCCCGATTCGCAAACGGGGATAGTCGGGCGTGCCGAGAGCCCGCTCCACCGACTCGAGCCCGTTGTGGCCACCCGCCGAGCCTTGCGCTCGGAAACGTGGCCTGCCGGGCTCCAGCGCCGTGTCGTCGACGACGACCAGCACGTCGCTCTCCAGGTCGAGCGACTCGCCTTCGACCAGCGACACGAGCGCCAGCCCGCTCCGATTCATGAACGTCAGTGGCTTGATCAGCCACACCTCGCCGAGGCCGGGAAGCTCGGCCGTCGAACGGAGCCAGAATCTCTCTTCTTGGAACGCGGTCGCCGTCCAGCGACGCTTCAACGAATCCAGAAGCCACCACCCAACGTTGTGGCGCGTGGCTTCGTACCGGGCTCCCGGGTTGCCCAGGCCGACTACGGCTTTCAGAGTTATTGCTCCTCTTTCGCCGCCTCCTCCTCGTCGGCAGCTTTGCCGCGGCCAACCACCTCGGGCTCCGCAACCTCTTCCTCGCCCTCGACCGCGACCTCTTCCGCCTCCTCCTCCTCGATCTTGTGAACAATCGGCGGCACCAGCTGAGCGATCGCCGCCGTCATCTCAGCGAGGATCTCGACCTCTTCGTCGGTCGTCAGGTCGGCGACCGTGACCTGATCCCCGATCGTCAGTTCGGTAACATCGATCTCCAGCGCCTCGGGGATCTTCGACGGGATCGTGCGGATCTCCACTTCGTGCCGCAGATGCTCCAAGATCCCGCCTTCCTTGACCCCAGCCGCTACGCCAGTCAGGTGCACCGGCACCGACAGCTTCACCTTCTCGCCCTTTCGCACCGTTAGGAAGTCGACGTGCAGAACCTCGGGACGATAAGGGTGAATCTGAATGTCGCGGATCAGCACCTGCGGCGTGTTCCCATCGTCCAGTTTGAGATCGATGACTGTGCTCTCGTAGGCTACGCGGGTGACCAGCCGCTCGAACTCCTTAGCGTTTATCTTGCACGCGCGCGTTTCCTCACCGTGCCCGTAGATGATGCCCGGAACGAATCCCTCGCGTCGCAACGCCCGCGCCGCGCCTTTTCCTCGCTCCGTCCTCAGTTGCGCTTCTAGCGTAACAGTAGCCATATCAGGAATACCTCTGAGTTCTCTCTTTCCTACCACACCTGCCCACGCACCACGCCAGCCTTCTTGGCGTCTACTCGAACAGGCTGCTCACACTCTCGTTGTCGTGAATATAGTGAATCGCACGCGCCAGTAGACCCGCCACCGACAATATCGTTAGGCCCGGCCAGCGTTTCTCCTCCGGCACCAGGATCGTGTCGGTCACCGTGACCTCCGCCGGAAGCTCCGATAGGCGGTCGATCGCTGGGCCGCTTAATAGCGCATGCGTGGCGCAGATGAAGATCTCCTTGGCGCCCCGCTCTTTGAGGGCGCGCGCCGCGCCGGCAACTGTTCCGCCGGTGTCGATCATATCGTCCGGCAGCAGGCAGTTCTTGCCATCCACGTCACCGATGACGTTCACGACTTCCGCCACGTTGTGGCTCGGTCGCCGCTTGTCGATCATCGCGATCTCGCCGCCAACACGACGGGCAAAACCCCGCGCCATCTTCGCCGCCCCGACGTCGCCCGCCACGACGACCAGCGGATCCAGCTTCAACGTCTCGTAGTGCTCGGCGAACACCGGCAATGCGTACAGGTGGTCAACCGGGATGTCGAAGAACGCCTGGAGCTGGTGTTGATGGAAATCGATCGACACCAGCCTGTCGGCTCCGGCCTCCGTGATCAGGTTCGCCATCAACTTCGCCCCGATCGCGACCCGCGGCTGGTCTTTGCGGTCCTGACGGGCATATCCGTAGTACGGCACCACCGCCGTGACCCGAGCCGCGGAAGCTCGCGCCGCCGCATCGATCAGCAACAGCAACTCGACGACATTGTCGGCCGGCGGCACCGTCGGCTGAACGATGAATACGTCCCGGCCCCGCACGTTCTCGTCGATCCTGACAAAAATCTCACCGTCCGCGAACCGGTTGATGGTCACGTCACACAGATGCGTGCCTAGCTCGGACGCGATCGCCTCGGCGAGCGGACGATTTGCCGTCCCCGAGAGCAGCATCATTTCGCTGCTCATCGGGTCGATATTCGAAGAATCCATCAGCGCTTTTGGCCCCTGAAAGTCAAAGATTTTCTAAGCTATCCCAGCCCGAAACGGGCGTCAACATGGGACGCCCCACCACACTACACCCTGGAGCCTCATCGCCCCCGCCTTGTCCCGGAGGCCAACCGGCTCCACATTTCCCGCTTATGGCTTTCACGCTGATCACCTTCATCGCGGGCCTCGGCGCCCTATACATGGGCGCAGACGTCCTCATCAGAGGTGCCTCCCGCCTGGCCCGCGACCTCGGCGTGAACGCACTGGTCATCGGCCTGACCGTCGTCGCCATGGGCACCTCCATGCCGGAGCTGCTCGTCGCCGTCGTGGCTTCGGTCCGCGAGAGCGGCGACATCGCCATCGGCAACGTCATCGGCTCCAACGTCGCAAATATAGCGCTCATCCTCGGCGTCGCCGCCTTGATCCGCCCCATCCGCGTCCAGATGCGTCTGCTGGTCCGGGAGGTGCCGATCATGATATTCGCCTCCCTCGCCTTCTACGTCTTCGCTCTCGACGGGATGTTGACTATCTGGGACGGCCTGGCACTCTTGGCGGGTTTCATCGCGTTCACGCTTTACCTGCTGGACGGTGCCCGCCGGGAATCGCCCGCCATCGAAGTCGAGTACCAGAGGTTCGTTCCCGCCGGCGGTAATCTGGCAGGCCACATCCTTCTCACGGTCCTCGGCCTCGCCATACTGCTGGGCGGCGCCCAGATGGTCGTCAGCGGTGCGGCGAAGACCGCCAGTCTCCTCGGTATCTCCGAGCTCGCCATCGGCCTCACCGTCGTCGCCATCGGTACTTCGCTACCCGAGCTCGCCACCGCTGTGGCCGCCTCCGTTCAGGACGAGGGAGAGATTCTGGTCGGCAACGTCGTAGGATCCAACGTCTTCAACCTGCTGGCCGTCCTCGGCACAGCCTCCCTGGCCAGAGAGATCCCAGTGGCCGACTCCGTGATCGGCGTCGAGGCGCCCGTCATGTTGGCCGTCAGCGTCATAGTCCTCCCCTTCGTCTGGACGACGCTCCGCCTTACCCGCTGGGAAGGAATCATTCTACTCGCCGCCTACGCGGCGTTCGTGGTGCTGCTGGCTCTGCCTTCCTAGAAGCGCCGTCGACCCACACCTGGCGTAAATCATTACCTTGTAAATACTTACAGGCCAAGCCGGCCCGATCGCCGCCTCGACTAGCGCCGGGTCACAACGATTGGAGCCGACAAGCTGTTTCTGATGATTGAGACCCTACCAGATTCCCATCTCGTGCGTGGAAGTACCCAGGAAAAGACAGAGTCCGATTTGCCGGTGCGATTAGACCCACTGGGGAGGGAGCGCACGTATGCACCGATGGGCCACGTTGACCGTGCTGGTCGCCGTTTGCACGATTGCCTTTAAGTCCCCCGCCATTGCTCAAGAGCCTCCTGCTGACACAGCGGCCGAGGCTCTTACTGTATTCCTCGACTGCAACGCTCCGAACTGCGACTTCGACCACTTCAGGCTCGAGATCACCTGGGTGAATTGGGTCCGGGACCGGGAGGACGCCGACGTGCACCTGCTGGTGACCGTACAGCGAACGGGCGGAGGCGGGTGGCACTACACCCTGGACTACCTGGGCCGGGGCGACTTCAGCGACGAGCAGAAGTCGCTCACCTATATCTCTCATCCAGACGACACCGATGCAGAGGTGCGAGAGAGTCTGACTCAAACCATGGCCGTCGGGTTGGTGGGGTTTGTCGAAACCACACCGCTTGCCCCACGCCTGCGCATCGAGTACGAGGCGCCTGAGGTGGCCGTCGTTCAGCGCGAGGAGCACGATCCATGGAACCTCTGGGTGTTCAGGATCAGCTTCGACGGGTCGATAGAAAGTGAGACGCTGGAAAGCAGCCACGGGATCAGGGGATCGGCTTCGGCTGACCGCGTCTCAGAGAGCCTGAAGATCCTGTTGGGCCTGAGCGGTCGGTTCACTAGAGACTGGTTCGATTTCGAGGAAGAGGGCGAGGAGGTCTACAAGGACTGGGACTACGCAGCGAGCCTACTTGCCGTCTGGAGTCTAGGTGACCGCTGGTCTGCCGGCGGAAAGGCGGAAGCAGACGTATCGACGCGCGTCAACCGGGATTTGGCGCTGTTCGCGGGCCCCGCCATCGAGTACAACATTTTCCCCTACGCCGAGGCGACTCGACGCCAGATTACCTTCCGCTATTCGGTAGAAGCGGCAGCCTTCTGGTATATGGAAGAAACCGTCGAGGGCGAGACCCAGGAGTTTCGGCCGCGGCACGTCCTTAACATCGGTGCCGCCGTCCAGCAGCCCTGGGGTGAGATACACGGATCTCTTCATGGTATCCAGTATCTCGATGAGCCCCAGACCCATCGCCTCACAGCCTTCCTGAGATTCGAATACCGACTGTTCCGTGGATTCAATTTCGACATAGACGCCGAGATCTCACGCATCAAAGACCAATTCTACCTGTCGGCGGCGGGGATCGACCCCGACGACATTCTCTTAAGGCGTAGGCAAAGAGAGACCGATTTCCGATACGAGCTGAGCCTGGGGTTCAGCTACCGCTTTGGCTCGAAGTTCGCCAACGTGGTGAACCCACGTATGGGAGGCGTCGGCCGCTTCCGTCGCTAGCGACACCGAGAAGTTCTGTGGGTCTTGGTGGGAATTGGCCCGGGAGGATTCGAACCTCCACCTCTGGATCCAAAGTCCAGCGTCCTGCCCTTAGACGACGGGCCAGTCTGGGCGCCGTGGCCGGCGCCCCGTGAGACGAATCTCTACGCGAGGGCGGCACCGATCAAGCCCGGGTGAACCTTCCCGCCCCCCCGCGTGTATGAATCCTAAGCCCCTGCCGTGCTGCTCGCCGGTTTCCTCCCTGTTTTGGACTGCTCGACGGATCAGTGTTGTGTCAACGGGCCCGATCGCTCTTCAGCGCACAGCGCCTGCCAAAATAGGAGTGCCCCAGAGTGAGGTGGATGACCTGGCTGCTGATCTTAGTCGTGTCGCTGGCCGCTGGACGGTCGGCGGCGGTCGGCGGGTTGGGCAGACAGGGAGAGTTCCGCTCGCTGGTCCTGGAATCGAAAGTTACCGACAACCTCGCACTGCTCTTCGCTCAGTTCGATACCGAGCTCGTCCTCTGTTTGGAGGGCGAATGGCGGGGCCCCGACCTCCATATCACCGATTTTCGGATGCCGCATATCCTCACCTCCGAGTCCGGACGAGTGCAGGCTTCGGCGTGTGACATGGGAAGGAACGCCATCGGCACCTGGCACAATCATCCCACGCCACGCAGCGGCATCTCAACCGTCAACTCCCAACGACTGGTTCGCAACTGCTATCTGTCACGCACCGACATGACCGACTTTCGTCGGCGTAAAGACGCCGTCGTGACTATCGTCTCCTGCGCGCCTGATGTGTATGCCTACTGGAAGAGAGGGGATGTGATGACGGCGGGCGTCGACGCGGCCATGCTGCCGCCACCCGAGGGGCAACTGGTCCACGCCGAATTGCGGGACGGAGCCGCCGCCGGCCTCATACAGGCCCGCGAGCGCTGACCCAATTCACATCTCTCAAATCACCAGCCAACCGCGATCGGGCTTCGTCTCGCTCGGAATCGCTTTCGTACACCCCGAATAGCGCCGAGCCGGTTCCCGATAGAAGCGCGATCGTCGCGCCGCTGTCCTTCAGCGCCCCCTTGATCCCGGCCAGCCTGGGGTAACGATCCAAGATGACGGGTTCGAAGTCGTTGACCGCCAGTTCGCGAACTTGATCCCAACTGGAGAGCTGTTCCTCGGAGATTGCCACAGGCTCTCCCACGGCAACCGCTCCACGCTCCAACCCGGCGTCCCACTCGGCATATGCCTTGGCCGTCGAAATCGAGAGGTCCGGGAGGGCGATCAGCATAGGCCGCGTCTCCAGGACGGGGCCAGGCTCGAGGCGCTCTCCCCGCCCGCGACCGATGGCGAGGGGAAGATCGGCGGCCAAGAATGGTACATCGGACCCGAGCTCGGCCGCCATATCCATCAGCGCTTCCATGCCGCCTTCCAGATGGAGAACCCGCTCCAAAGTTCTCAACACCGCCGCGGCATCGCTCGACCCACCCCCCAGCCCCGAGCCCGGGGGAATCTTCTTCTCCAGGTCGACCTCGATGCCACCCTGCACGCCGGCCCAATCTCCAAACAACGCCGCGGCCCGGAATGCCAGGTTCTCCGGCCCGTCGGGAACGTCCAGCCCCCCACGCAGGTGCATCCACACCCGGTGCGGTTCGGGCCACAGGCGAACACGGACCCGGTCCGCCAGGTCGATCCGGCAGAAGATCGTCTCGAGCGGGTGAAATCCATCGTCACCGGCTGGAAAGACCCGCAGCCTCAGGTTCAACTTCGCGCGGGCCTCGGCTTCCATCCATCCTTCAGCCATGACGCTGCGCTACGGGCTATCCTCGACGATCTCCTCGCTGTGTCCCACCTCGCTCCACGTGAGTCCGAGGCGGCCCATCAGGTACAGCCCGAGGAGCGTCGCTGGTATGTAAGAGGCGATATGAAACGCGAACGCGAAGCTGATGGCCAGGCCGGGATCGACGCCGAACGGCGTGAGGGCGAATCGCACGCTGGCTTCGAACAAGCCGAAGAATCCGGGCGTGGATGGGATCGCGACGCTGATCGCGTTAACGGCCTGCAAGAAGATCGCGCCCAAGAAGCCCGGTTGGGTGATGCCGAACGCTAACATCCCTGTATAGAGCGCCAGCGCCCCCCACAGCCAATGCACGAACGACCAGGCGAAGCCCTTGATCACTAACTCGGGACTCCTCATCGCGCCCATTCCTTCGACGAAGGACTCGATCATCTGCACGACCTTGTCGGTCAGCTTGTGCGGCAACAACCGCCCAACCGTCGACTTGAACGTCCGGATCGCCATCGCCGGCCACCATATCAAACCGACCAGCACGAGGACGGCGCCGCCGAAGATGACGCTCACTGAAATCACTCTGCCCAGGATCTGGTCCCCGAACCCCGCGGTCAGCGCGAAGCCCGGCAAGAGGAACGGCGTCGCGAGAAAGAGGACGAGTGTCAGCGTATCAAAAAGGCGCTCGACGACGACCGACCCGAACGAAGCGCTGACGGTGATCGGCTGAACTCGACTCAAGGCATACGCGCGCGCGAACTCGCCGACCCGCGCCGGCAACAGGTTGTTCACCATGAAGCCGATGCATGTGGTGGAGAACCGGGCGTCAAACGACGAGTCGGCCAGTACCGGCTTGAGGAAGATTCTCCAGCGGATCGCGCGGATGACGAATGTGGAAAGCTGGACGGTCGCCGCTAGCGCCAGCAGCCACAAATTCGCCGACCGCATGTGGTCCCATGCTTCGGTGAACGAAACGTCGTGGAGGGCCCAGTAGAGGAGGGCGAGGCTGACGGCGAGCCCGATGGCCGTCTGCCAGCGGAGCGTCATGTTTCCACGCCGACGAGGTCCAACGCGTGGCCGAGCAGGTCGAGCGCTTCCGAGATCAGCAGCTGCGCACGCCCAAGATCAGGCAGGCCTGTCTCCAGGAGATCGCCAGCCTCGGTCCACAACGATCTGGCCCGAGCGACGGCATCCTCTTTCGAGTAGAGCAACTCTTCGATGCTCACGGCTTCAGCCACTTCCGGCTCGTCCATGACGATGTCCGCCACATCGATGATCTCCTCGACGATCTCCTCCGCCGGCGCTTCAACTGCTGGCGATTCCACGATGGCCTCGGCCACCGCGACTTCCGGCGAAGTCTGTACCACGGTCGCCAGCGAGCTTTCAGCTTCCTTCAACGCCTGGTCACGCTCGCTCACTTCGGAAGCATCGAGATAGCCGCGCAGCGCCTCTGCGGTGACGGCCATCTCCAGTGCCATCGCGTGAAGCTGCTCCGCTGGACCCTCCGCGGCTGCGCGAACCGCGGCGGAGGCGCGGCGCGACACACGCCCCAACTCCGCATGGCCAAAAGTCACCGCCCGCTCCCGGAGCTGGCGTAACGTGAACGCCAACCGCTCCGCCCCCTTCTTGGCCGTGGCCGGCTCCCGAGCCATGTCGGCCTGGATTCGATCGATCGTATCGAGGCACCCGGTCGCTTCGAGCAGGAAGAACCCCTCCAGCGAGCCCGCGCCGCGCTCCGCCATCGGGCAAGCCTCTACGTGCAGCCCATCATCGTCATAGAACAGCTCGCTGATCCAGGTGACATCGCGCTGCGCCGCCGTTTCGAGAACCTGATCCTTGAGGTCCTCGATCTCCGGACCGCCCTTCGCCACCATCACGCCTTCTCCGCCGCGGATCAACTCGGTAGCGACGTCGTCCAGCGCCTGACGCGCCCGCCTGAACAGAACCAGGTGACCCGGTCCCACCGTGGCGCTGGTATCCGCAATCCTCAGGATCACCTCTTCCACCGCCTTCACCGCGGGACCGACTGCCGGGATGTCATCGACACCTTCGATCCCACGCAGAGGGCGAATACGACGGAGGAGCCTTTTGAGCGGCTCGCGGTTGCGAGGATCACGCTCCAGGATGACCAGGGCGTCGCCGATGTCCGAGGCGAGGCCGCGGAGCTCCGTACCCAGATAGCGGCGGAAACGATCGTCGTCCTTTGCCGGAGGGGTCGGCGCCGTCACCTCGCCCAGCCTCTTCGCCAGCGTATTGGCCCGCTCCATCAGGTCGGCCGGCGCTTCATCCGTCGCGACCATCTGCCGGACCTCGCCCAACGCCGAGACCACGGTATCTCGAAGCTCCGTGCTCCAGTGTCGGCGGCCGGCACTCAGCTCCGTGGCCAGCGTGTGCAGCGAACCGGCAGCCCGAGCGATCGCCTCCTGGTCCGCCATACGAGCGCTACCCCGAAGCGCTCGCGACAAACGCCTCAACTCGTCGGAGTCAGGTTGGCCCGACGTGTCCAGCGTCTGTTCTAGCTTGTTCAGATAGTCATTCGCCTCGTCGGCGAAGAACTCCATCAGTGTTCGGGGCATCTCCCTCGCTCTCCTACCGGCTCCGTGCGGACAGAACCAGCTCTAGCATCTCTCTCACTGCCCGCTCCATCCCTACAAATACCGCCCGGCTGACCACCGAGTGTCCGATGTTCAACTCCTCGATCTCCGGGATCGCCGCCACGGGTATGACGTTCTCGTAGGTTAGGCCATGACCGGCGTGAACCGCCAGCCCGATCTCCCTCCCCAAGATCGCGGCCTTACGCAGGCGCTGCAACTGCTCCTCCCGATCGCGCTCCGTCGACGCATTGGCATATTCGCCCGTGTGAAGCTCGATCGCGTCCGCCCCCAGCTCCTTGGAGACGCGTATCCCGTCCGCATCCGGGTCGATGAACAACGACGTCCTGATGCCCGCATCCCCCAACTTCGCCAGCACTCCCTCGGCGCGCCGTCGACGGTCGGCGTCACTCAGGTCCAATCCGCCCTCCGTCGTTATTTCCTCGCGCCGCTCCGGTACCAGCGTGACCTGCATTGGATGGTGCTCCAGCGCCAACTCGACCATCTCACCCTCGATCGCCATCTCCAGGTTCACGCCGGTGCGCACCGTTTGAAGTAAGAGCACGACATCCCGGTCGTTGATATGCCGCCGGTCTTCACGCAGGTGAACGGTGATCGCCTGCGCTCCGCCAAGCTCGGCAAGCACCGCGGCCCGAACCGGGTCGGGCTCGTCCGTGCGACGGGCCTCCCGAACGGTCGCAACGTGATCGAGATTGATGTACAGCCGCATCACTCTACTCCTGCAAGGTACCGTCGAAGTTCTTCTTCAATGGCGTCAGCCGGCATGTCGTCGAGGCCCAACTCGCGGCTCAACGCCAGCGCCTCCAACCCCAGGTGTGCGTACAGCGCGCGCGTCGATGCGTCCAGAACCGACAGATTCGATTGCAGCGTCTCGAGGTCTCCCCGGGCGATCGGGCCGGTGAGCGCCTCAGGCAGCCCCAGATCGTTCAGGTTCGCCACCGCGCCGCCCCACAGCGGCTCCAACGCTCGCCGCGCTTCCTCCCGGCTCACACCGACCGCGTCGGCCAGCAACCGCGTCGCCGCCGCGGCGCACGCCACGACATAATTCGAGGCGAAGACGCAAGCGGCATGATAACGCGCTTTGTCCGCCGCGTGAACCTCGAGCAGCCGGCCTCCAGCCGCGTTGACGATCCGCACCGCCGCTTCTCTGGCCTCGGCGTCGCCCTCGAACGCGAAGAACGCGCCACGCAGACGCTCCGCACCGTGCGCCTGATCGGCGATGGTCTGGAGCGGATGAAGCGAACCGACGGCATAACCCAGATCCGCCAACGGCTGAAGGGCCGAGGATGGCAGCGCACCGCTCATGTGAAGAGCCGTGCACCCCGCACCGGGCGTACCTTGCGCCGCCAGTTCCGCCGCCGCGATCGGCACGTCGGCATCCGGCACGGTCAGCAAGACGCGAGTCCCGGCATCGGGCGCGCCGGGATACTCCGTAGTGAACTCGACCGACCGCAGCTTCAACAGCGGGTGATCTTCCGACAGCTCACTTCGGCCGACCACGAGGACTGTGCCATTCGCTTCAGCAAGGACTGAAGCAATAGCGCCTCCCACCCGACCGGGCCCAACGATCCAGTGTGGCGCTTGCATGCTCACGCCGCTGACGGCGCATCGAAGATCGAAACGTCGTCCCTCGAGCTCAGTCGGCTGAGCACTTCAGCCCGCAACCTGACGCGAAGCTGGATACGATCACCGCGTTCCTCGCGGGACAGGACCTCGCCTTCGCGATAGATCTCGGCAAGCACTCCACCTTCGGTTGCCGGGATGGTGAGGGTCACGGTCGGCCAGTCTCCCATGGCGAGAGTTCTCAGCGCGGCACGTAATGCCTCGAGACCGCTCGGCTCCACAGTCGACGAGAACACGTGCTCTCCAAGCAAGGCCGTCGCCCGCTCGTCGATCGCCACCTCCTCTGGATGCGTCAGCCGGTCCACTTTGTTGAAGGCAACCAGGCGACGCTTCGGATTGAACCGCAACTCGGCGATCACGTCCTCGACCACTACGTGTTGCTCTTCCCACAAGGGGTGCGAAACGTCAACAACGTGACACAATACGTCCGCTTCGTTCACCTCTTCTAGCGTCGCCCTGAACGACGCGACCAGGTCGTGCGGTAGCTTGCGGATGAAGCCCACCGTATCGGTGACCAACGCCTGGAAACCATCGCCCAGATCGACAGCGCGTGTCGCGGGATCGAGCGTCGCGAATAGTCGGTCCTCGATGAAGAGCTCTGACTCGGATAGGCCAGCCAGGATCGACGACTTCCCCACATTCGTGTAGCCGACGAGAGCGACACGATACTCGCCGACACGACCTTTGCGTTGCGTTGCCCGCTGCCGCGATATCCGCTCCAGCCGTCGCTTCAAGTCGCGGATCTTCCGCCGAATCATCCGGCGGTCAGTTTCCAACTGCGTCTCGCCCGGACCCCGCAGCCCGATCCCGCCCCGGATGCGCGAGAGGTGAGTCCACATCCGCCTCAGCCGCGGAAGCAGATACTGAAGCTGGGCCAGCTCGACCTGCGTCTTCGCTTCCGCCGTCCGCGCTCGCAACGCGAAGATGTCTATGATCAGCTCCGTCCGGTCCATCACCCGGACTTCCAACGCCTCCTCGAGCTTCTGGCCCTGCATCGGCGTCAGGTCTTCGTCAAAAATCACCAGCGTCGCATCACGCGCGGCAACCTGTAAGCGCAGCTCGTCGACTTTGCCCGTCCCAATGTAGTACGCGGGGTGCGGTGACTGCAGTTGCTGCTGCAGCGTGCCCACGACTTCGGCGCCTGCCGTATCCACAAGCGACGCCAGTTCGGCGAGATGATCCTGCGCCTCCTGGCGGCTGACGCTCTTGTCCGGCGCGCTCAGCAAGATTGCTCGCTCCTGCGGCGCTTCGACCTCGATCATCTTCTCAGCTATGACGACCTCCCGCTTCCCGCTTCATGCACCTGTCAGCCGTCCTTCTTTTCCGCCCGCTTTGAAGCCCAGTACTCCAGCCGCTTCCTGATCTCCACCTCGAATCCCCGCCCCGTCGGCTCGTAGAACCGGTGCCGACCCACCGTCTCCGGCATGTACTCCTGCTGGGCCACCCCTTCCGGTTCGTCGTGATCGTACTGATAGCCCGAACCGTAACCAAGGTCCTTCATCAGCCGGGTCGGCGCGTTGCGTATGTGCATTGGCACCGGCTCACCCGGCGTTTCACGGGCCAGCGACCGGGCACGCCCGAAGGCCGTGTAGATCCGGTTCGACTTGGGCGCAGTCGCCAGGTACACCGCAGCTTCCGCAAGTGCCAACTCCCCTTCCGGCGTGCCGAGGAAATGGTAGGCGTCCTTTGCAGCGACAGTTACGGAGAGCGCTCGTGGATCGGCGAGCCCGATGTCTTCCACCGCCATGCGCACCATGCGCCGGGCGATGTAGAGTGGGTCTTCGCCGCCATCCAGCATGCGAGCCAGCCAGTAGAGCGTAGCATCGGGATCCGAACCACGCACCGCCTTGTGCATGGCCGAGATGAGGTTGTAGTGCTCTTCGCCCGACTTGTCGTAGTGGGCAAATCGCTTCTGCATGGCCTCAGCCGCCACGTCCTGCGTGATCCGCCCGCCCTGCCCCACGATGGAGGCAGCGATCTCCAGCGCCGATAGCGCGCGACGCGCATCACCGTCCCCGGTGACCGCCAGGAAGTCCAGAGCCTCATCATCGATCTCGAGTTGCTCGGCGCCGAACCCGCGCTCATCATCGGCCAGCGCCCGCTCGCAAATCGTCCGCATGTGCTCCGCGCTTAAAGGCTCCAGCACCAGCACTCGCGAGCGACTGAGCAGCGCGCTATTCACCTCGAAGCTCGGATTCTCCGTCGTCGCACCGATCAACACGACAGTCCCCGCTTCGACATGCGGAAGAAACGCGTCCTGCTGCGCCCGGTTGAAGCGGTGGATCTCATCGCAGAAGAGGATCGTTCGCTGGTCCGTTACGCGCAGGCGTTCCTCGGCTTGCGCTATGATCTCCCGCACCCGAGGCACGCCCTCGGTTACCGCGCTGAACGGAACGAACGTGGCGTGTGTTCTGTCGGCGATGATCCGGGCGAGCGTGGTCTTGCCGCTACCCGGCGGCCCCCAGAAGATCAGCGACTGCAGATCATCGCGCTCGATCAGCTCGCGCAGGATCCTGCCCGCGCCCACCAGATGATCCTGACCGAGAAATTCTTCCAGCGTGCGCGGTCGCATTCGCGTCGCCAGCGGCGCGGCCGGTGTGTGCTCGTCCGCTATTCGTCCCCGCCGGGACACCGGCTGCGGCGCAGCATCGGGAAATAGATCCAGCTCGTCGCTCATTCTTCGTCGCGCATCCCGCTCACGTAAGCGAGCAGCACCGCCTGCTCGTTCAGCGACGGATCCTCTATTACTGCGGTCAGGCACGCCTCTAGTGCACGTCCGATCTCTGGGCCCGGCAGCATGCCCATTTCCTTCAAGTCGTTTCCGTCGATTGCCAGATCGCCAAGCGTCACCGGGTCGCCGCGCTCGCGAACAGTTTCGATCACCTTAGCCTGCTCCGCCAGGCGCTTCCGCTCCTTTGCACCGGCGCCCATCGCTTCGAGCAACACCATGTGAAGTAGCAACGTGTAGGAGGCCAAAGCCGGCGTCACATCCCGCAACCAGCGCCGCGCCGACACCTCATCGCCGGGCTGCGGGAGGGGCTGGTCGAGCGCGTCAGCCAGGTTCACGACGCCTCGCACTTCTGCGTTCGAGAATCGAGTCCGCGCCATCATCGCCTCGATCTCAAAGCCCGCCGGACGAAACAGCAGCGCCAGTCTCAGGCCGGTCTCTTCCGCCGGAATACGGTCGATCGCCTCGAGTGTGATCCGCCACTCCGTATCCTCCAGCCCGGCTACCTCACCAAAAACTCTGTGCAGCGCACCGGAGTTTCGATAGAGCTCGAGGGACCTGGATGGCGCTGGCCCGGCGAGGACCTTGAGCAGCTCTTCACGCACGCGTTCGCCGGACAGCTGCGGCAGGTTGCTCACCGCCGCTTTCAGCGCGTCCCACGTCGCGTCCTCGATCTCCAGCTCGTAGCGGCCGGCGAAACGGAGTCCCCGCAGGACTCGCAGGTAGTCCTCTGAGAAGCGCAGGGTCGGATCGCCCACACAGCGCAGGATTCGGCGATCCAGGTCTCCGCGGCCGTCGTACGGATCGTGCAGCTCGTGACGCAGCGGATGATAGGCGATGGCATTTATGGTAAAATCGCGTCGCCCCAGATCTTCGTCCAACGTGTCGGCATACTCTACCACGGCATGGCGTCCGTCGGTCTCCAGGTCGCGCCGGAACGTCGTGACTTCGTAGACGTACCCATCGCTTCCGCGGACGCCGATCGTGCCAAACTGAATCCCGATTGGATAGGAAGGTCGGAAGAGCTTGCGGACGACCTCAGGTCGGGCCGCCGTGGCCAGATCCCAGTCGGCGCGCGAGCCACTCAGCAAAGCATCGCGCACGGCGCCGCCCACGGCCCAGGTCTCGAAGCCTCGCTCTTCCAACCGCCGAACGATATCGCTGGCGGCTTCAGGTACCTCGAGTCTCACTTCGCCCTTTGTCACGCTCTAGCCGCAGAGGACGCTGCCGCCGTTTACGTTGAGAATTTCGCCAGTGATGTGCCGCGACAATGGTGAGCACAGAAACACAATCGGGCCGGCTATATCGTCGGCGCTTCCGATGCGACCCAGTGGAATCTGCGCGACGACCTGCTCCAGCACTCCGTTCGCCGCCAGGGCGGGCGTGGCCATATCCGTGTCTATCCAACCGGGCGCAACGGCGTTCACCGTGATGTCCCGCGGTCCCAATTCCACGGCCAGCGACTTGACGAACGAGATCACCGCTCCCTTGCTGGCGGCGTAGTGACTGTGGCCCGCTTCACCCCGTTGACCGGCCGTCGAGCTAACGATGATAATCCGGCCCCCATCGACGACGCGACGGGCCGCTTCGCGGACCGTATAGAAGACGGAGTCGAGATTTGCCCGCATCATCGCGCCCCAATTCTCGTCCGTCATGTCGACCAGCGGAACGTACTCCGGCGGCCAGATCCCGGCGTTGGCTATGAAGATGTCGAGCGAACCGAACTCACGGTCGCAGACCTCGAACAATGCCGCCGCGCCGTCGGGTTGGCCCAGATCCGAGCCGACCGACCACGCCGTTCGGCCCAGGCTCCGGACCTCGTCGACGACCGCTTCCGCCTCTGCGCCACGTTGATGGTACGCGATGCCCACATCGGCTCCCACGTGCGCTAGCATCAGCGCCGTGGCTCGACCGATACCACGAGATCCACCCGTGACTATGGCCCGCTTACCTCCAAGATCGATGACGCTCTCGCCCATTCGAACCTCAACCCTCAACTCTCATCACTCGACCAAAGCCGATCGACCCACTCGGCCACCGCGTGCCCGATCGCTATGTGCATCTCCTGCGCCCGCGCCGTCGAGTCCGTAGGAATCACGATCGCCAGATCAACCTCGCTCTTCAGCGCGCCGCCATCCCGAGCCAACAACGCCACCGTCTTGACGCCTCGCTCCCGCGCGACCCGGGCCGCCTCGATCAGGTTCTGCGATGCGCCGCTGGTCGAATGCAGAACCAGCAGGTCACCCGGCGCGCCCACACCCTCAATCTGCCGCGCAAAGACATGATCGAAGCCAAAGTCGTTGCCGGCGGCGGTGAGCGCCGAGGTATCCGTGCTCAGCGCCATGGCTGGCAGCGAGCCCCTTCGACGCCGATAACGGATCACGTACTCCGCTGCCAAGTGCTGCGCGTCCGCCGCGCTTCCGCCGTTTCCGCAAAAGAGCAGCTTGTTCCCGGCATCCAGCGTTTCGACAACCATCGCCGTCAGTCGCGATATCGGCTCGACCAACGAGCCGGCAACCCGCTCGGCAAGCTCCGCACCTTCCCGCAGCTCGCTCGTGATGTGCGCGGCGAGCGCCTCTCCGTTGGTCATGCCATCCCGGGACATCAGAATTCTCCTCTGATCGCCTCGGTGACCACCGTCATGATTCCCCGTCGCAACGCGAGACGTCCGACGGGCACCGGCGATTCATCATTCAGAATGCGGTGCGGGTTGGTGGACAGCAGAAGGCGCGCCTGCTCTTCCGAGCGTCGCTTGATCAAGAAATCCCACGCGTCACGAAGCGACGGGCAACGGTTGGGTCGGGCATGGTTGTCAGAAGCGATGAGGTCGACCATACCCTGCTTCAGAAAGTGCAGCGCCGTCTTGCGAACGCCCTCTCCATACTCGCCCATCAAGCTCCCGCTGTTCACCTGCAGCAGCGCACCAACGTCGCGCCACTTGGGCACGATCGAGAATTCTTCATCGTAACCCCAATAGCGCTCCGGGTGCACAATGATCGGCACGTAACCGCTGCCATTTATGCGATCGAGCGCCTCGGCCGAGCGATCCGGGACGGTGAACGAGAAGAACTCGACCAGGGCAAACCGCGTACCCGCCAGACGTAGACCGGGGTCGCTCAAATCCAGTTCTGGCGTGTCCAGCTGGATCTCGTAGCCTCGGTGAAGCTCGATACCCGGAACCTCCTGGGCCGCCTGCGACACCAGGTCCGGCCATATCTTGTCCGCCCGTGCCCGCCGTTTGCTGTTCAGATTCGAGGCATTGAGATGAGGCGTCGCCACCACTGCGGTGACGCCGTTTTCGGACATCGTCCGCAGCGTGCTGACCGCGCTCTCCAGGTCCGGTGCGCCGTCGTCCACCGCCGGTATCACGTGGGTGTGAAGGTCCGCCATGGCTGGCAGGTCCCCACCTCGCTCGTGCAGATCCGACTTTTGGGTGTTCGTCAGTCCCTCCCCGCCCAGGTCTGCGCCAGCCGACCCAGTTCGCCGCTCGGGCCCATCGCCTTGCAGCGCTCTTCCACCGTACCGGGATCACTGAACGCGGCGGCATCGCATGCCAGCGTCAGCAGACCGTCCGCCACCAGCAGATCGAATGCGGCGTCCCGGTATTCGAAGCGATCTCGTATCCGCTGCAACGTATGGGTCGCGGCGGCCAATAGCGCCTCGCTCAACTCCGCCTCGGGATCGAGGCCGGCGATCGCTTCCTCCAGTCCCTCCCGCAGCGGAGACGGCGTATCCGCCAGCCGCCGCTCCAGCCAATCGGCGCCCGTCATGCCTTCGCCCGCTCGATCATCGGGCGAACGATCTCCGTCACCTTCGCCAGCGCCTTCTCCGCCTTCTCGGGCTCGCCGACACTCGCCTGCGCCATATGCGGTCGTCCGCCGCCCTTTCCGCCAGCAAGCTTCGCGACTTCGCGCACCACAGCGTCAGCCCGCAGGCCCTTCCCGATCAGGTCATCCGTCACCACGACCAACATCGCGTGACGCTCGCCGACGCGGGCGACGATCACGCCCACGCCGCTACCCAGTCGATCTCTCATCCGGTCACCGAACGCTCTAAGCGACTCCGAATCGGCGGTCTCGATCATTCCGGAAGCGACCTTAGCGCCGTCCACTTCTTCCGCCACATCCATGAGCTCCGCGACTTGGTCCTGTGCGGCGCCGCTGAGCGCGTTCTGCAGCTGCGCTTTCAGATCGCGCTGCTCGGTCAACAACGTCTCGACCCGCTTCACCAGGTTTTCGCCCGGCACCTTGAGCGCGGCGCTCAGCTGTTGGAGCAACCGCTCCTGGTTCTTCACCAGCTCGTACGCCTGGGAGCTGGTCACCGCCTCGATCCGTCGCACACCCGCCGCCGAACCCGTCTCCGACACGATCTTGAACAAACCGATCTCGCCGGTCGTGTCGACATGGCAGCCACCGCAAAGCTCGAGGCTGTAGCCCGGCACCTCCACCACCCGAACCGTATCCCCGTACTTCTCACCGAACAGCGCCATCGCGCCGCGCTCGATCGCGTCACGATAAGGAAGGGACTGCTTCGTCACTTCCTTGTCGGCCCAGATCTGTTCGTTGACCAGTCGCTCGATCTCGTCGATCTCGATCTCGGTCAATGGACCGGTGTGAGTGAAGTCGAAGCGTAACCGGTCAGGCGCGACCAACGATCCGGCCTGCGCCACGTGCTCGCCGAGCACCGTCCGCAACGACGCATGTAGCAAGTGCGTAGCAGTATGGTTGCGCTGCGTGCTGCGACGCACGATGTCGACAATGGCCCGCACGCTGCCCGGCTTGAACTCGCCTTCGATCGGTCCGGCGATCACGATCCCGTGCTCGAATCGGGCGACCTCGTCCACCTCCATCCGCCAGCCGTCGCCCTCGACGTAGCCGCCGTCGCTCACCTGTCCGCCGGCCTCCGCATAGAACGGGTTGCCGCGCAACTCGATGGCGATCCGCCCGTTCTGTCGCACCGCCGCCAGCACCTCGGTATCGACGACGAGCTCTTCGTAGCCCACCCATTCCTGCTCGTCCTCCGAGTAACGGGTCCAGCCTTCCGTAGGGATGTTGGCGGCGCGCGCGTCCAGGTCGCCGCGCTGGCGCTGCTTGTCGCGCTGATCCCGGGACCGCTGTCGCTGTTCGTCCAACTCGCGCTCGAAGCCCTCCGTGTCGATCTCGTAGCCACGCTCTTGGGCCATCAACTCCGTGAGATCGAGGGGGAATCCGAAGGTGTCGTACAACTTGAAGGCCTCGGCGCCGGAGACCGTGCCGCTCCCACCCGCCGGCGCCAGCTCGTCGAACCGCTGCATCCCCTCGTCGATCGTCGCCATGAACCGCTCTTCCTCAGCCCGAGCGGTCCGCAAGATGTGATCGCGACGATCCACGAGCTCGTGGTAGGCCCCGCCCATCGTCGTGATGACTTCATCGCAGATCTCATACAGCGTCGGTTCCCGGCGTCCCAGCAGCCAGGCGTGTCGGCCGGCACGGCGCATGATCCGCCGCAGCACGTAGCCTCGCCCCTCGTTGGTCGGGAAGACGCCATCGGCGATCAGAAAGGCCGTCGCCCGGGCGTGGTCGGCAATCACACGGTACGACGTGCCGCTCTCCGTCTCGGCCTCGTACTTCTTCTCTACCAGCTCTTCCGCCCGATGGATGAGCGGCATGAACAGATCGGTGTGATAGTTCGAATCGACGCCCTGCACGGCGGCGGCGATGCGCTCGAGTCCGGCGCCCGTGTCTATGGACGGCTTGGGCAGCGGGTTCAGATTGCCTTCTTCGTCCCGATCGAACTGCATGAAGACCAGGTTCCACAACTCGAGGATCTGGCCCGCCTCGGTCAGCTCGGCGAACTCCTCCACGCTCAGGTCCTGCTTGGAGCCCTTGGGTCGCTGGTCGAGGTGCAACTCGGAGCACGGACCGCAAGGACCGGTGTCCGCCATCTGCCAGAAGTTGTCCTTGTCGCCGAAACGGAGAATCCGCCCCGCCGGCAGACCGGTCACCTCCTGCCACAGCTCGAACGCCTCGTCATCGCTGTGGTGGATCGTCGCCCAGATGCGCTCCGGATCGAACCCCAGGTCCTCGGTGAAGAACTGGTAGCCAAAGTGAATCGCTTCGCGCTTGAAGTAGTCGCCGAACGAGAAGTTGCCCAGCATCTCGAAGAACGTGTGGTGCCGAGCCGTTCGACCCACTTCTTCCAGGTCGTTGTGCTTGCCGCCCGCGCGAACGCACTTCTGCGCCGTCGTCGCCCGCTTGTACGGCCGCGGCTCCTGTCCCAGGAACGTCTTCTTGAACTGGTTCATCCCGGCGTTCGTGAACAGGAGCGTGGGGTCGTCCGCCGGCACCAAAGAAGATGAAGGGACATGCGTGTGTCCGTTACGCACGAAATAGTCTATGAAAGCTTGTCTGATCTCTTCAGATGTCATCGCCTGAACCGTACTGAGGTGTGAGCCTCATTCCCGAAAGTCCTTGAATCAACTGGAATATGACCGAACGGAGAACCCAACTCAAGCTTGACCCTCTGGCCCGCCTGAGTCGCCGTCGGCATATTATTGAGCTTGTAAGCCCCTCTACATCTCCCGGGACCCAACCGTCCCGTTACCAGGAGTGATGCTCATGAGACGCCGACTGTTCCCTTCCGTGCTGGCCGCGGCCGCAGTCTTGTTGAGCCTGCGACCGGCCTCTGCCCAGGATCCGGCAGCCGCCCAGGCCGGGCTGGACCAGCGGCTGCCAGTCGATCCGGCGGTCATCACCGGCACACTGCCGAATGGAATCCGCTACTACATCCGCGAGAACAGCGAGCCACGCGACCGGGCGCAACTGCGCCTGGTGCTCAACGCCGGCTCGGTGCTCGAGAACGACGACCAGCAGGGGCTGGCCCACTTCGTCGAGCATATGGCGTTCAATGGCACGGAGCATTTCGAGAAGCAGGAGCTGGTGGACTATCTCGAGGGCATCGGCATGCAGTTCGGGCCGGAGATCAACGCCTATACCAGCTTCGATGAGACGGTGTACATGCTGCAGGTGCCCACCGACAGCGCGGAGCTGGTTGAAACCGCGTTTCTGGTTCTGGAGGACTGGGCCCACGGTCAGATTTTCGATCACGAGGAGATCGACAAGGAGCGCGGCGTCATCATCGAAGAATGGCGGCTTGGGCAAGGCGCGATGATGCGCATGCAGGAAAAGCAGCTGCCGATTCTGTTCAAGGACTCTCGCTACGCAGAGCGTCTGCCCATCGGCAAGCCCGAGATCCTCGAGAGCTTCGAGTACCAGACGCTGATCGATTTCTACACAGATTGGTACCGACCCGACCTGATGGCCGTCATCGCCGTAGGCGATTTCGATGCGGCGGTGATAGAGGAGCTGATCAAACAACACTTCTCCGGCCTCGAGATGGCCGACAACCCTCGTGAGCGAACGGTCTTCGCCGTGCCCGACCACGAGGAGACCCTCTACGCCATCGCCAGCGATCCCGAGGCGCCCAACAACACAGTCAGCATTTACTGGAAGCAGCCGGCGCGAGAGGCCAGCGACGTTAGTTCCTACCGCCAGTCCCTCGTCGAGTCGCTGTTCAGCCAGATGCTCAACACCCGGTTGATGGAGAAGACCCGGGAAGCCGACCCACCGTTCATGTTCGCCTTCACGGGCCAGGGACGCTTCATCGGTAGCAGCGAAGTCTATCTGATGGTGGCCGCCGTCCCGGAGAACGGGATCGAGCGCGGCCTGGAAGCGCTGCTCATCGAAGGCGCGCGAGTCGCGCAGCACGGGTTCACTGGAACCGAGCTGGCGCGGGCGAAATCCGAGATGTTGCGCAGCATGGAACAGGCCCACGCGGAGCGCGAGAAGACAAACTCCAGCGCCTACGCGGCCGAATACCTCCGGGCCTATCTGTACGACGAGCCGATCCCCGGCATCGACTACGAGTTCGGGCTCTACCAGAGATTCGTCCCGGGGATCGAGCTGGAAGAGGTGAACCGCCTGGCCAGCGAATGGATCGTCGACGGCAACCGCGTCGTCATGGTGAACGGCCCGGAGAAGGAAGGCGTGAAGATCCCGACCGATGATGAGCTGGGGGTGGTGATGGCCGCGGCCGCGGCCGCCGAGGTCGACGCTTACGAGGACGCGGTCGCCGACGCGCCGCTCGTCGCCGTGATGCCGGTGGCCGGGTCGGTCAGGATGACGAGAGAGATGCCCGAGGTCGGGATCACTCGCTGGGCGCTGTCAAACGGAGTCGACGTGCTGCTCAAGCCGACCGACTTCAAGGACGACGAGATCCTGATGCGCGCCTACAGTCCAGGCGGCACGTCGCTGGCGTCCGATGAGGACTACCTGGCCGCGGCCACCGCCTCGGCCATAGTCGGCCAGAGCGGAGCTGGCGAGTTCAACTTCGTCGATCTCCAGAAGGCACTGGCCGGCAAAGCTGTCAGCGTGTCCCCGTTCATCGGCGGCCTGTCCGAGGGTTTCTCCGGCAGCGCATCGCCGCAGGACGTGGAGACCCTGTTCCAGCTCGTCTACCTGTTCTTCACCCAACCGCGCAGGGATGAAGAGGCCTTCCAGTCCTGGAAGACCCGCATGGCCGGCTTCCTAGCAAACCGCCAGGCCGATCCGAACACGGCGTTCTTCGATACGATTACCGTCACCATGTCCCAAGGCCATCCGCGCGCCCGGCCGCCCAGCGCCGGACGCTACGAGACCGAGACGAACCTGGACATCTCGTACGACTTCTTCACTGATCGCTTCGCCGATGCCAGCGACTTCACTTTCATGTTCGTCGGCAACTTCGACCCCGACGAACTGAAGCCGCTGGTCGAGACCTATCTGGCCAGCCTCCCCTCCACGCGTCGCGACGAGGCCTGGCGCGATGTCGGTATCACGCCGCCCACCGGCGTGATCGAGAAGACGGTCTACCGCGGCATCGAACCGAAAGCGCAGACGCGCATCGTCTTCACCGGCCCGTTCGAGTGGAACCGCACCAACCGCCACCACCTGGCGTCACTTGCCAGCGTCATGCGGATCCAGCTGCGCGAGGTGCTGCGCGAAGACATGGGCGGCACCTACGGGGTCGGCGTCAGCGGCGCCTCGAGCAAGAACCCCCGCGAGGAATACTCGTACACGATCAGCTTCGGCACGTCACCGGATCGACTGGAAGAGATGGTCGACTCCGTGTTCGCCGTGATCGAGCGCCTGAAGACGGACGGACCGAGCCAAGAAGACATCGACAAGGTGAAGGAACAGCAGCGACGCTCTAACGAGACGAACCTGCGAAACAACGGATACTGGATCGGCCAGATGAACGCCCGGGTTGCGTCGGGCGGAGACATGCGAGACATCCCGACGTATTTGGAGTATATCGATGCGTTGACGGCGGAGGACGTGCGGGAAGCGGCCCGGTTGTATTTGAATGTTGAGAATTATGTGCGGGTTTCGTTGTATCCGGAAGAGCAGGCGGAGGGTGGTGGTGAGTAGGTTTCTCGATATTGACGTGAGACGGGCCGCGCTTTTGCGGCCCGTTTCAGTTTGTCGCTCTAGGTCTTCACACCAGCGAAAATCCTCAACACCTAACACCTAATCCTCAATCTTCACGGTGGGGATTGGGGGGGTCGCCTCGCGCTAGAGTTCCGTTTGGCGGTCTGGATGCTTGTGGCGAAGATCCTTGTTAGCTCGGTGGCTTCGCGGAGCCCGGCTTCCGCTCCAGCCCTTCTACCGCTCCCAGTCCTAAGACTGAGCTTCAACCACACAACCGTCTCTCCGAGTTCCTTCAGGCAGATCTTCATCTTATGAATGAAGTCTCTCCTCGACTCAGCGTTCTGTGCTTCAGCGTAGTTCGGCGCAACGGATGTACCGCATCGCACCAACTGCCCATATACATGGCGCCCCAAACGAGTCCTGGGCAACCGATCAGCAATCTCGCTAATCATGACAGCAAAGCTGATCAACCGCTCCTCAAGATCGTACTCACGTTCCTTCTTCACATGACCATTGAGCATTGAGGATTAGGTGTTGAACATTTCCAGCAACAACATCACCCCCAGCTATCAACCAATCATCATCAAAGCCCCTATCGCCCCCATCCCCAACCCCACAAATTACCCCCATGAAGAAGATCATCATGCCACCCAATGTCAGGGTCCGCCCTCCCGCCCTCATCGCGCACCGCGGCTACGCGCTCCGCTACCCCGAAAACACCCTCGAAAGCCTCCGCGCCGCCGTCAAAGCCGGCGCCGGCTACGTCGAGTTCGATGTTCAGATGACCGCCGATCATACGCCGGTGCTGCTCCACGATTCCGATCTCTGGCGTACGGGAAAGGATGAGCGCGTCATAATGGACATGACGCTCGATCAGCTGTGGCAGGTCGAGGTGAACGACGACTCGCGACACCACGGACGGTTCGAGGGCACGTCCGTCCCGACCCTCGAGGACGCCGTCGAGTTCATCGTGGAGAACGAAAAGATCGTCGCCTTCGTCGAGCTAAAGGTCGAGAGTGTGCACCGCTTCGGCGTCGACCTCGTCGTCGACAAAGTGATGGCGGCGCTCAAGCCAGCCAACGATCGCTGCGTCGTCATCTCCTTCGACCCCGAGACGATCAAGCGCGCCCGGGCGAAAGGCGCCAGTGCGATCGGCTGGGTGCTTCAGGAATGGAACGAGACCGTCAAGCAGACGGCGGAGGCGATCGCGCCCGAGTATCTGTTCTGCAACTACATGCTCGTGCCCGACGACCAGGAACTGTGGAGCGGCGCCTGGCGCTGGGCTCTTTACGAGATCATCGACCCCGAGCTCGCACTCGCCCTGGCGGCTCACGGCGTCAGGTTCGTGGAGACGATGGCCATCGGCGAGATGTTGAGCGACAGGCGGCTCGTGCCCGGCCGCCGGCGCGATGACTGAGTCCCACGACGTCGTCGTCGTGGGGGGCGGCATCAACGGCGTCGGCGTCGCCCAGGCCGCTGCCGCCGCCGGCCACTCCGTTCTGCTCATCGAGAAATCCGCACTGGCCGCGGGCACGTCCAGCAAATCGAGCAAGCTGATCCACGGCGGTCTCCGCTACCTGGAGAGCTATGAGTTCTCCCTCGTTCAGGAGGGTCTGGACGAGCGGGCGCTACTCCTCGAACTGGCGCCCGACCTGGTTACGCTTAGGCCGTTCTTCATCCCGATCTACGACGCCACGCGCCGCGGCCCATTGCTGATTCGCGCCGGTCTCTCGCTGTACGCGATTCTGGGTCGCCTGCGTAAGCAAGTGCGCTTCAGACGAGTGCCGCGCTCGACCTGGGGCGATCTCGACGGGTTGCTCACCGACGACCTCAAGGCGGTATACCGGTACTACGACGCGCAGACCGAGGATACGCTCCTCACGCGTGCAGTCATGGAATCGGCAATCCGCCTGGGAGCCGAGCTGGCGATGCCAGCCGAGTTCATCGGTGCCGCACTCACGGATGACGGCTGCATCGTTCGCTACGCGGAGAACGGGACCGAAAAGGCCTGCCAGGCTCGCGTGATGGTCAATGCCGCCGGGCCCTGGGTGAACCGTGTGCTCGATCGCATCGAACCCAGCATCAAGCAGCTGGGTATCGAGCTCATCCAGGGAAGTCACATCGTCGTACGTGGACAGGTCGATCGCGGCATCTACTACGTCGAGTGTCCGCGAGACGGTCGCGCCATATTCGTCATGCCCTGGCACGGCGAGACGTTGGTAGGGACCACCGAGACGCGGTTCCGCGGCGACCCCGATCGGGTGCACGCGCTGCGGTCCGAGAAGAATTACCTGATCCGCATCCTCAACCGTTACTTCCCGCGCTACCAGGCTGACCGTGAAGGGGCCGTCATCGATGCGTTCGCCGGGTTGCGTGTTCTGCCCACCGGGAAAGGTCACGCATTCCACCGCACCCGCGAGGTCATACTTCGTGCCGAACCGACCGACCGTCGCGAGCCGCCGCGTGTGCTGAGCATCTACGGCGGCAAGCTTACCGCCTACAGAGCCACCGCGGAGAAGGTCCTCCAGCGCATCGCGCCTTCGTTGCCAAAGCGGACCGCCGTCGCGGACACGCGAAAGCTACCGCTGACACCACCATAGCGCAGCTTCGCTCCAGACGTTCTTTCTGAGGAACTACCGCCTGCAGAAGACTGCCACCTGCCAGTAGGGGGTCGTCTTGTAGTAGGTCTGTCGAAAGCCAGCCGCGAAGATCAGCGCCTCCACATCGGCGGTGGCATGGCGGTAGACACGGAAGGGGTTTCGCGTCAGGCGGAAGACCGCGTTCAGCACCATCATTCCGATTCGTGTCAGGAAGGTGTCGCGTGGATACACAACTCCGTACACCCGGCGCGCCTTTTTTGTCGAAAGCTTGACCAACGACTCCATATCAGAGTAGCAGCAGATCACGCGGTCCAGCGTCACGATGTCCGCCTCTTCGATGTCGTCGACGATCTCGACGAAGTCGCCGTAGCGGACATCGATCTTGTCCGCATGGCCCTGGCGTCTAGCCTCCTCCTGGACCACTTCGACGAACTCCATCGCCGCCTCGGCCCCCGTCGCTCGGCTGGCGCCTACCCGGAGCAGCTCGTGCTGGATCGTTCCGATCCCGCCACCGATGTCGAGGACGGACGCCCCCTCGACACCCTGCTCCTTGATGACCCGAAGCAACATATGCGTCGTTTTTCGCGGACCCTTGCGGTGGTACTTACGCAAGTCGCGCTTCACGTAGGACCCACGAAAGACGTCGTCCACTCCCTGACAACACCTGCAGCTCATAGCAACATGAATGGGTCAATCGACAGCTTCGGTCAACGGATAGACCAGAAGGGGCAGTGTACGACCGGCTCGAGCCTGGGACGGCACGTCGCCGATACGCTCCGCGCCCATACTGACATAGAAGCCTTCAGCGTTGGGATCGCTCTGGATCAGGAGTCTGTCGTATCCGAGCTCCGTCGCCCGATCCACCGCGTCCTCCCAGAGAGCCCGCCCGGCCCCTCCGCCGATCGCCGTCGGGTCGACGAAAAGATGGCCCAGTTCGATGTCGGAGTTCCAACGCACCAAAGTGTAGAACGCGACTAGCCGTCCGTCGTGTTCCAGCACCCAAACCTGACCCGCGTCGATCGATTCGGGCCTGACGGTCAACTCTTCTCGACACGCCTCCAGGAACTTCGCTTCGTATCCCCAGTGCGCCTTGGATCGCAGGGCAAGCTCGCTCAGCGCCGCGGCCTCCTCGGGCCGCGCCCGGCGCACAACGCCCGGCACTCCCGGCTCGATCGCTTTCGCTGTTCCCTGGCCAACGCGACTCACGTTCTGCCTCCTCCGCTTACCGCGGCAGCACCTCGTCCAGCACGCCGTGAATGACCCGCGGGTCGAACCCACGACGCAGCAGGTGATCCCTTAGCCGTTTCCGCGTCAACGCGATCTCTTCCTGTCGCGATCGGAGCGACGCACACTTCCGCTCCGCTACTCGCCGCGCCATGCTGATCTCGTCCGTTCCCTCTTCCTGCATCGCCGTCTCGATCACCGGCAACGCCGCGTCCCGGTTGATTCCCTTCGCGTATAGCTCCTGCGCCATGCGCCGCACGCCCATCGGCCGGTGCGCGACCCGATCCCGGACGTAGGCGGCGATGAACGCATCGTCATCGACCAATCCCACAGCCTCGAGGCGCCGCATCGCGGCCTCGACGACCTCCTCCTCGAACCCGCGATCGACCAGCTTGCGACGCACTTCGTACTCGGTGCGCTGCCGGTAGGAGAGATAGTTCAGCGCCGCGTCGATGGCCTGGGTGGTGGTTTCTTCGGTGGGCGCGGGGCCTTGCCCTTCGAGCACGGGTTGCTCCGGTTGACGGTGGACGGTGGACGGTAGACGGTAATACGAACACGGTAAGCGGCATCCGGTAGGTTCTACCGTCTACCGCTTACCGTCTACCACTTACCGTCTACGCCCTACTGCTCCTCCGCGGTGGCCGCCTCCTCCTCCTCCGGCTCACCCTCCGCGCCGATGCCCATCACGTCGCGCACTTTCGTCTCTACTTCGTCGGCGAGGTCACCGTTCTCTTTCAAGAACAGCTTGGCGTTTTCCCGGCCCTGGCCGATCCGCTGATCGCCGTAGGAGAACCAGGCGCCCGACTTCTTGATGATCTCCGCCTCCGTCGCCATGTCGACCAGCTCGCCGACACGGGAGATCCCCTCGCCGAACATGATGTCGAACTCGGCCTGTCGGAACGGCGGTGCGCACTTGTTCTTCACGACTTTGACGCGAGTCCGGTTCCCGACCTGATCGTTGCCGTCCTTGATCGACGCGATCCTCCGAATGTCGAGACGCAGCGACGCGTAGAACTTGAGCGCCCGGCCGCCCGGCTGGGTCTCCGGGTTGCCGAACATGACGCCGATCTTCTCGCGGATCTGGTTGGTGAAGACCACCGCCGTCTTCGAGCGGTTGATCGCCCCCGTCACTTTGCGCAGCGCCTGCGACATGAGGCGCGCCTGCAGACCGACGTGGGAGGCGCCCATCTCGCCTTCGATCTCCGCTCGCGGCACCAGGGCCGCTACCGAGTCGATCACCACGACGTCGACGGCGCCGCTGCGCACCAGCACCTCGGCGATCTCCAGCGCCTGCTCGCCCGTGTCCGGCTGCGAGACCAGCAGGTTCTCGATATCGACGCCCAGCTTCTCGGCGTAATTGATGTCGAGGGCGTGTTCGGCATCGATGAAGGCCGCCACGCCGCCGGTCTTCTGAGCGTTGGCAATGATATGCAGGGTGAGCGTCGTCTTGCCCGACGATTCCGGCCCATAGATCTCCGTCACCCGGCCGCGTGGGATGCCGCCGATGCCAGTCATCGCGTCGAGCATCAGCGAGCCCGTCGGGATCGCTGCAACCTTCACCCGGGCGCCCTCGGAGCCCATACGCATTATCGCGCCCTTCCCGTGCTGCCGCTCCACGAGAGAGATCGCCACGTTCAGCGCTTTCTTTCTGTCTTCACTCAACTCTGCAACCATTTCTCCTCCTGAAGAACTTGGAAATTGGGCGCTGGGCGTTTAACCATTTCAACTTCGAGCATTCCCCAACCCGTCCGCGCCACCCTAGCCAACACGGCTCAACGAATTATCAACTTCACTCCTTCGCTACTTCCTCAAACGCGACACACGCCCGTTCGATCCCGTCATCATCCACATCGAGATGCGTCACCGCCCGCAACCGATCCGGTCCCGTAACCAATAGCCAAACACCACGCTCCTCCAAGGATTTCGCCACCCCTACCGGAGTCAGATCGTCCCGTTTCACATCGATCATGATGATGTTCGTCTCCGGCGCGATTACCCGAAAACCATCCAGGCCGTCCACGAACTCCGCCAACCGCCGCGCCCGCTTATGATCCTCCGCGATGCGCGGGAGATTGTGATCCAACGCGTACAGGCCCGCCGCCGCAAGGATTCCCACCTGGCGCATCCCACCGCCCAACCGCTTCCGCCATTCGTGCGCCCGGCTTATCGCTTCTGCCGTACCCGCCAACGCCGATCCCACCGGCGCGCCCAGCCCCTTCGAGAAGCAGACCATCACCGTGTCCGCCAGCGCGGCGAACTCCGACGCGGGGACGCCAGTCGCCGCCGCCGCGTTCCACAGTCGCGCGCCGTCCAGGTGCAACGGCATTCCCTGCTCATCTGCCAACTCGCGCAAACCCCTCAGCGTCTCCAACGGCATCACCTTGCCGCCCGCCATGTTGTGCGTGTTCTCGGCGCAGAGCAGCGATGTGCGCATCAGGTGCGGGTTCTCCGGCCGCACGAATGGACGGGCCAGATCCGCCGTCAGCACGCCGTCCTCCGTCACCACCGGCCGCAGCTGAACGCCAGACCACGCCGCCGCGCCCGCCATCTCGTAGTGCAAGACGTGGGCGTTCGCCTCGCAGATCGCTTCCGTCCCCGGTCGCGTGTGCAGCAAGATCCCCGTCTGGTTCGCCTGCGATCCGCTGGGAAAGAAGAGCGACGCCTCCGCCCCCAACATCTCGGCCAGCCGTTCCTGGAGCCGCTTCACGGTCGGGTCGTCGCCGTGAACGTCGTCGCCGACTTCGGCCTCGGCGATCGCACGCCTCATGTCCGGCGATGGGCGCGTGACCGTGTCGCTGCGGAGATCAACGATATCTGTTGTCATGTCGGTTTGAGTGAAGCGGTACCGGTCGCGGCTCCGGCGCCTTGCTCACGGGTGACAGAGACCAAAGTACTTCGGGTCTTGTTCGGGGTCAAGCCCCGGCGGCTCAAGAGCCGTAAAACGTTTCTATTGCTGATCTTACGCTTCCTTGCTCCTCGGACCGCAACTCCGGAAACACCGGCAGGCTCAATACCTCCGCCGACGCCCGCTCCGCCTCGGGGAAGTCGCCTTCTCCGTAGCCCAGGTGCTCAAAGCAGGGCTGCAGATGCAGCGGCAGCGGGTAGTAGATCCCGCTGCCGATCCCCTGCTCACCGAGATGGGCCTTCAGTTCATCCCGCCGCTGCGCCCGGATCGAACTCTTTATCATAGTAGGCGGCCCGGGCTCGTCGCATCTCGGTCCAGCCGGGCAGGTGGCGGAGCTTCACGTGGAGGACCGCCGCCTGAATCGCGTCGAGCCTGGAGTTGATCCCGACTTCTTCGTGAACGTAGCGGCCGCTAGCGTAATTTTCGCCGTGCACGCGAAGCCGGCGCAACCGATCGGCGAGGGCAGAGTCGTTCGTCGTGATCATCCCGCCATCGCCCCAACCCGCCAGGTTCTTGGTGGGATAGAAGGAGAAGCAACTCAACGTCCCGACGGCGCCTGCCGAGCCCCAACCACCATCGAAGGCCGCCTTGGCGCCGATCGACTGGGCGGCATCTTCGATCACCGCTATCCCTCTCTCCCGCGCCACATCCATGACGGGCTGCATCTCCGCCATCTGCCCGAACAGGTGCACCGGGATGATGGCGCGTGTCCGGTCGGTGATGGCGTCGGCAACGGCTGCCGGATCGATGTTAAACGTGCCCGGCTCGATATCGGCGAACACGAGTTGACCGCCCACATTCTCCACCGCGCCCGCGGTAGCGAAGAACGTGAACGGAGACGTGATGACCTCATCGCCCGGCGCCAGATCCAACGCTCGCAGCGACAGGTAAAGGGCGTCGGTCCCACTGGCCACACCTATGGCGTGCGTCGCCCCGGTGTACTCGGCAACCGCCTCCTCGAACTCGGCCACCGTCGCTCCCAGCACGAAGCCCTGCGACGAGGCGACCCGGCCCACGGCCTCCATCAGTTCTTCGGCGATCGGTTCGTTCTGCCGCCTCAGGTCGAGAAGCGGGATGTTCATCTATAGGTCTCCTTCCGCCGGGTCCGCTGCCGGGGGGGACTCGTCATCTTCCAGTTCGCCTGCCTCGACCGACCACCTCCGCAACACCTCACCTTCTCGGTCGGCATCGCTCTCCGCGTATCCGTCTTCTGGAAACTCATCCGGGAGCGGCCCCTTCCCTCGGGCCTGCAAGGCCGGCCATACGGCGTAGCCGATCCCCAGCACACCGAGGACCACCGCTGCCAACGCACTCATGGCTCCGTCCTCCGTACCAGAACGACTGCGACGAACAAAAGCAAGCCGCCGAGCCAGACGAGATTGGAGAGCGGTCGAGCGGAGATGCTGCACAGTATGTCCTCGGGACCGCGAAGCGCAGCGACGCTGAGAGTCACATCTCGGAAAGCGCCACGCATGAGCGCGGGCGTGCCGAAGGACTCACCGCTCCTCAAGTCTCGGCTCAGCGAGGCGACGACCAACTCGCTCGATCCTTCGTCCCGATAGTATGCGAAGCTGGCTACTCTCCTGTCCATCGTGTTCGTCTGGTAACGAGAGAGGCCGAGGTAGACGGCACTCACCGCGCCGCTCGTTGTCTGCACGATCAAGGAGTCGCCGGGGCTGATCGATCCTGATGCGGTCCGCGTGAGTCCGTCGGCCGAGAAGCCCAGCACGATCGACGCTATCCCGACATGCGCGATCGCCGAAGACCAGCGGCGGCGAGCCCGCGAGGCATAGACGTCCCGCTGGTCATCGTCGATGCTGCCTCGGGCGCGTCGCGCCGCGCGCGCGCGAATCAAATCGGCCGCGAATCCAATCGCCATCGATACTGCCAGACCGCACGCCAGACCGAACACGATGTTCCGGCCCGCTATGAAATAGATGAGCACTGCGGAAAGAACACTGAACGTGACGGCGGTCGGCCAAACGCGCCATCCACCGGCGGAACGCGAGACCGCCCACCCGCACGCGCCGGCGATGACGACCAGGATCACCGTCGGGCCCAGGTCGGCCCAATAGCCACCGCCGACCAGCTGCTGAATCGCCAGAGCTCCCGTCAGGGCGAGCGCGGCCAGCGCGCCTTGAAAGGCCCAGATTCCGAAGCCGGGCACTCCGTGCAACCACTCCACCCCGGGTTGCGCCCGGCCGATACCCGCCAGCGAGCCTGAGATGATCCCAACCGCAAGGCCGGCTCCCCAGATCTCCACCGGCGGTACCCCGCCGAATCCCGACAGCAGCCCCACCACGACGCCGAGCGATGCGGGAAAGAGCGCGACACCCAGGACCCGACGCCAGCGCGCCGCCCAACGCGGCACCGCCAGGCCGCCCGGCGCGTGGAGGTACGAGAATGCCAGCAACAGGACGGGCAGGTGAACGGCGATCATTCCCAATCCCGTCGCATCGAGCAGCCGACCGGTCACCGAGTAGGCGCGCCAGATCGCGGCAAGTAGAGCCAGGCTCATGAACGCCGCCGCCCAGCGCACCGCCCCGCGTTCGCTCGCCTGCGCGCCGGGTCGTTCGGCTAGCTGCTCGCCGATGACGCCGGAGAACGCAAACGCGGCGCACGCCGTCGTCAGCATCGCCATCCACATCTCCAGCTGCCACCCGACAGTCGCCATCCGGAACGGCATCCCGACCCCGGTCAGTGCCGGCGCCTCGGGTTGCAGAAACGGCCGCGCCCGGCTGACCACGACCAGCAAGCCGATGAACCCGAGAGTCGCCAACACGCCGGTTCGAGCGACGGCGGATCGCGTGCGATCGAGTCGATGGCTGATCGCCGCCGCCAGCATGATCAACGTGGTCAGACAGAGAGCGACGCCCGCCGGTCCGCTCCACAGTGCCGCCAGGCGTGTCGGCCACGCATCTTGGAAGCCGGTGTACGCGGCAACGTAGGCGTACTTCAGTAGAACAATGATGAGCGCGTAGCCTAGACCGGCTACCGAGACGAGCAACAGAGCCGAAGTCGCTTCGGCGGCACGTCCGCCGACTATCGCTGGAGTGCGGCGGCCCAGCCAGCCACCCGCTATCGATAGCGCCGCGGCCAACGCTGAGAGCGGAAGCGCCGCCCAGAGCGTGAGTTCGCCCAGCTCAGCCATCCAACGCCCCGACCCATCCGTGTCGCCGCATCATCCTCTCCTCTCTCGCGCCTGTCCCAGCGCCCACTCCACCGCTTCCTCGGATGTCTCCGCCGACGGCACCGGTAGGTCGGGCAGCTCCGACCTGAGCAGAATGAGCGGCACTCCCTTCTTGAGACAGAAGGCCGCCTCTGACAACGTACCCCACGCGCCGGCGATGCCGATGACCGCATCCGATGTGTTGACGACGACGGCGTTCCGTGCTTCGCCCAGACCGGTGGGGATCGCCACCGCGATCCCGGGACTGGCGCCAGCCGGATCTTCGCCCGGCAGGATTCCGACCGTCAGGCCTCCGGAGTCGCGGGCGCCTTCCGCTGCTGCCTGCATGACGCCGCCGCGTCCGCCACAGATCAGTACCGCACCCGCTTTCGCGATGAGCTCACCCACCCGCCGAGCGGCGGCCGCTGTCTCCGCGTCGCAAGTGGCACTACCGATGACGCCGACGCGAAGTGGCTGGTTCATCGTTCACTCACTTTCGCCCCCAGAAGCCCACGTTGCCGCCGATTTAACCGCGCGCTGCCAACCGGCCAGCAGCTCGTCGCGCTTCGCCGCCGGCATCGCCGGATCGAACTGACGCTCCAGCTTCTGCACCTCGGCGAGTCGCTCCGGATCCGACCAGAACCCCGTCGTCAGACCCGCCAGCGCCGCGGCGCCCAGCGCGGTCGTCTCGACCAGCGCCGGCCGGCCGACAGGTATGCCGGTCACGTCAGCCTGGAACTGCATCAGCCAATCGTTGGCCGCCGCTCCGCCGTCGGCTTTGAGCACCTGTATCGATTGACCCCAGTCGGAGGCCATCGCGTCGAGCAGATCCTTTGCCGAGTAGGCCATCGCCTCCAGCGACGCCCGGGCGAAATGGGCGGGGCCGCTCCCCCGGGTCAGCCCCACCAGCGTGCCCCGGGCCTCGGCGTTCCAGTGCGGCGCGCCGAGACCGACGAACGCGGGGACGAAGTAGACGCCGTCGTTCGAATCCAACGAACGGGCCAGCGCTTCCGTCTCCGGCGCGCTCTCTATTATCCCCAACTCATCGCGCAGCCACTGCACCGCGGCGCCGGCGATGAAGACCGAGCCCTCCAAGGCGTACGCCGCTTCGCCGCGCGGGCCGCTGGCCACCGTAGTCAGCAAGCCGTGCTCCGACGGGACCAGCTCATCACCGGTGTGCACCAGTAGAAAGGCACCGGTTCCGTACGTGCACTTCGCCATCCCCGCTTCCCAGCAACCCTGACCGTAGAGCGCCGCCTGCTGGTCACCCAACGCGGATGCCACCGGCGCTTCGAACCCGGCGGCCGCCGCGTCCGACGTACCGAAGACGCTACCGGATGGCTTCACCTCAGGAAGTAACGACTCGGGCACGCCGAGGATCGAGCACAGCTCGGGATCCCAACGCAGCTCGTCGATGCGGTAGAGCATGGTTCGCGACGCGTTCGTCGGTTCCGTCGCGTGGACTGCGCCTCCCGTCAGCTTCCAGATGAGCCAGCTATCGATCGTCCCCGTCGCCAACTCTCCAGCTTCCGCACGCTCACGTGCGCCCGGGACGTTGTCGAGCAACCAGGCAACCTTGGTTCCAGAGAAATAGGGGTCGATCACTAGCCCGGTGCGTTTACGGATCAGTGGTTCGTGGCCGGCGCGTTTCAACTCGCGGCATGTTTCCGACGTGCGGCGACACTGCCAGACGATCGCCTTGTGAACGGGCTCGCCGGTCGCACGGTCCCACAGCACGACGGTCTCGCGCTGGTTTGTGATGCCGACGGCCGCCACATCATCACCGTTCAGACTTCCGTTCTCCAGCGCGCCAGCGATTGTAATCTGCACCGAGCGCCAGATCTCCTCCGCATCATGTTCCACCCATCCGGGCTGCGGGTAGAACTGCTCGATCTCCTTATAGGCGCGGCCGACGACGGCTCCGTCGTGCCCGATGGCAAGCACTGTCGTTCCGGTCGTGCCCTGATCGATGGCGAGTATCACGCGCCGTTCGTTCTTGTCGTCGATCATGTAGCTATCATGTAACCTATCAGGTGGCGATCATGTTGTCCGGCTGAAGAATCAGACGCGCTCCAGATTCGGATTCACGTTCGTCATGTATGCGAGAAGCTCCTCGATCCCCTCCATGTTGCCGTAGAGGTTGAACGTTCCCTCCGGATGTTCGATATAGATGCCGCGCCCCACCCGTTTCAATCGTTCGATCTGTTTCGGCTGAATCTTGCGCATGCCGATGACGCCGCGGAACTCCAACGCGCCGTCATCGTGAATCGTCACTTCGATGGGGACCCTCAGAATCTGATACCAGCGGAAGAGAGTGAACATCAGGAACACGGCATAGAGGATCGCTGGCTCCGCGAAGACGATGCCGAAGACACACAGCAGCCCGATCAGTACGAGGATGCCGTTAGTCCAGAGAACCGTCTTTCGCCGCGCCCGATAGATCTTCATACCCCTCTGTCTACCGCAGCGCTTCGAATTCGCCGGGCCGGAAGATCCCCCGCTCGGTGATGACGCCCGTGATCAACTCCGCCGGTGTCACATCGAATGCGGGACTGTAGACCGCGACATCATCCGGCAACGTCTGTCGACCGAACCCGTGGCGCACCTCGTCCGCGCTGCGCTGCTCGATGGGGATTTCGTCGCCGGACGCCAGCTCGAAATCGAACGTCGATGACGGCGCCGCCACGTAGAACGGGATACCGTGATGACGCGCCGCCACCGCCAACCCGTAGGTCCCGATCTTGTTCGCGACATCCCCGTTCGCCACGATGCGATCTGCGCCCACGATCACCAGGTCGACGCCCAGCTCCCGCATCGCCGCCGCCGCCATGTTGTCGGTGAGCGACGTCACCTCGACACCCGCCCGGCTCAGCTCCCAGGCGGTGAGTCGCGCGCCCTGCAGCAGCGGTCGGGTTTCGTTGGCCAGCACCTTCACCGCGATCCCGCGGTCGGCCGCCGTGTAGATCGGCGCCAGCGCCGTGCCCATGCCGCCCGTCGCCAGCGCGCCCGCGTTACAGTGCGTCATCACCGTGGCGCCCGAGCCGACGAGCTCCAACCCATGCTCGCCGATCAGCCGGCACATCTCCCGGTCTTCCTCCAGGATCGCGACCGCTTCTTCCCGCAGGATCTCCCAGAGCTGCGCGTTCGTCGCGTCATTCACTTCGTCCGCCAGCGCGATCATCCGGTCGATGGCCCACGCGAGGTTCACCGCCGTGGGTCGCGCCGCGCGGATCGCCGCCGCGTTCGCTGCCAGTCGCTCGTGAAACTCTTCCAGCGATTTCTGAGTGTGCGCTTTGAGGGAAGCGACCAGTCCCATCGCCGCGGTGATACCGATCGCCGGCGCGCCGCGGACTCTCAGCGCCTGAATCGCCTCGATGGTCTCATCGACCTCGACCAGATTGATCTCCCGGTACTCGCCGGGGAGCAGCGTCTGGTCGATGATCCGCACGGCATCGTCGTGCCAGCGGACCGCCTGGGGAATCTCGATCGCCACGGTCGTCGGTGTGGAAGTCGTAATGTGGGAGTTCGCGCCAAAGCGCAGGCGAACATTGGCGTCAAGCTAGCGAACGTGGTCAGGCGGGCAAGCCCGGTGTTTATCAGTGTTGTTCGTCAGTCTCCCCATGCGCGAATCACATTATTATCATCCCCTCCATGAACAGAACGACGCTTTTCGCGGCACTGCCGCTCGTTTTGCTGGTCGCGCTGCCGGCGCACGCACAGGACGCTGCCCCGCAGTCCACCGACACCGCCTACGTGGCGGGCGAATACCGCGTGTTCACGGGGGCCGGCGAGCTCGCCTCGATCGACGATATCGTCGCCGAGATGGGGCGACACCAGGTTGTCTTCATCGGCGAGGCCCACGACGACCCCACCGGCCACATGCTAGAGGCCGAGTTGCTCCAGCGAGCGTACGAAGCCTACGGAGCGCCGGGATCGAACGATGGGGCGCCCCGGCCGTTGGCGCTCTCCCTCGAGTTCTTTCAGCGCGATGCCCAACCGATCCTCGACGAATACCTGGCCGGCCTGATCACCGAGCGGGCGTTCCGCGCCGACAGTCGGCCGTGGCCCAGGTACGAGACCGACTACCGGCCGCTTATCGAGTTCTCGAAGGAGAACGGGTTGACCGTGATCGCGTCGAACGCACCCCGGCGCTACGCGAGCCGGGTGACGCTGCACGGGCGCGAGTCGCTGAACGATCTGAGCCCGGAGGCCCTGGCCACCCTGGCGCCCCTGCCCTACGGGCAGCCTTCCAAGGAATACCGCGATCAGTGGATCCACATCATATCCGAGGTGATGGAGCAGGAGGGCACGAAGTGCGGCCTGCCGATCCCCGAGCCCGAGGAAGGCGAAGAGGCGGTGCAGGCCCGGGCGCCCGTCGGATCGCACAGCAACATGGGGAACCAGCTGCACAGTCAGGTGCTGTGGGATGCGACGATGGCGTACTGGATCTCGGAGTACCTGGCGCAGGAGCCCAACGCCCTCGTGCTGCACATGGTGGGCAGTTTCCACGTCGCCCGTGGCACCGGCACGCCGGAACACCTCGACGATTACCGTCCCGGCACCTCGCGTATGATCGTCGTCCTCAGGCCCGTGGAGGACATCGATACGTTCGAGCCAGCCCCCGACGGCAAGTTGGGCGACTTCGTTGTTCAAACAGATGAGTCCCGGACGTTGGAGTCGATCGAGTGCCGGGCCTACCTGGCGGAACTGGAAGCGAAGTAGCCCACCGCAGCTGTCGCTCGATCATTTGCCGAAAGACCGAGCGATCGTGTCTGACCGGGTCCTACCGGTTGCGCTCGGGATAGGGGAACTCCCGGCCAACGATGGCGCTCGCTTCCTCGTAGATCGGCCGCAGAACATCATCCACGTCAAAGATGCCGCTCTCTATGAAGTCCGAGTAACCGATCTCCCAACCCAACTGCTCGCTCATGGCCGCTCGATCCGCCATATCGGGAGCGATGGCCGGACTGGCAAGCGGCGGGGACCAGGTGCGTTCCTCGACGACGGCCATGCGCACGCGGACCTCGTCCCTCGTGATGTTCCAGACCATGAAGTCTTCGGCCAGGCTCAAGGGGCCGTCATATGTCTTCTTGATCCGCTCGTACACATCCCCCGTCGTGTCGAAGTCCTTGAAGAAATGATAGGCCACTGCCATGCGCGGCTGAATCGTGCTCATCACCTTGCCGAACGCCTCGGGGGCGGTGTGGATTTGCGTCCCCACCATGAGCGCCGCCTCGGGCGTGAAACCGAGCTTATTCACTATCGCCGGTACCGCTACGAAGCACTCGTGAATGGCCAGATCGGCATCCAAGGCATACTGGTTGAACCAACGATTGGGATACGTGTCACTGCTGAACACAAACTTGAGGCCGTTCCACTCCAAGCTGTAGCTCACCGGACCATCAATGGCATGAATGGCCGGCCACGCCCGAATCGTCACCCCATTCACTTGGTAGACCACGTGGTTCTCACCCGTATAGTCGAATTCGGTGACGTCAACCGTCAGGCCGCGGGTGTCCGTCATACCGTAGCGGCCCGCGAGATCCCAGGTGTACATCTCGACCATCTTGTCCACGGCGTAGGCAGTGCCGAGCTCCGGCACCGGGCCATTCGGCCCCCAGATGCGGAGCGGCACGTGGCGTCCCATAAGCGCGCCCCCGATGAACAGTTCCCCGAGCGCCCCAAAGTGGTCGGCGTGGAGGTGGCCAATGAAGACTTTGTCGAGATAGTCGTAAGGAATCTGAAGCGACGAGATACGCTCAGCCGAACCGGAGCCGACGTCGAACAAGAACTTATCGCCGTTACCCAGCTCGACCAGGAAGCAGGCGGCCGCCTGGGCCGCGCGCGTCGTGGGCATTCCGGTGCCGCACGCGATGACCCGCATCTCGTCCCGGGCCAGGGCCTCGCTGTTGGGGACGTAGAAGTCGCGTTCGTGCGGCTCCGTGGGGCTCACCTCCTGGGCGCCCACAGAATTGTCGCCCGTGCGCCCGACCAAGTAGCCAATCGCTAACGCCACTACGGCTACGACCATCAACGTCAGTCCAGTTCCGCGCTTCATCATGTCTGCATTCCTCCTCTAGGTGGGCCAAACACCCAGGTTAATCTTCAAAAATGAGAGAAGTCACAGTGTGCAAGCGGGCTCCCGGATTCCCGCCGCCGACTGGAGACCTACTTGAGCAGCACGAGTTCGGCCCGGAAGGCATAGCGCCAGCCGAATCGCCGAAAGAGCTCCAGAAGCCGTTGGATCGGTAGACCCATCACGTTGAAATAGTCACCCTCAATCCGCTCCACGATCGCCGCGCCGAACCCCTGTATACCATAAGCGCCGGCCTTGTCCATCGGTTCCCGGGTAGCCACGTACTCCCGGCATTCGATAGTTTCGAGCTCCCGAAACCAGACGCGGGTCGTTTCGACCGCGCTTTCGGTTCGACCGGGTGCGGCGATGGCGACACCGGTGTAAACCATGTGCTCATCACCCTTCAACCGACAGACCATTTCTACCGCTTCATTTCTGTCAGCCGGCTTTCCCAGGATCTCGCCTCCGTGCACGACAAGGGTATCACAGCCGATGACCAACGCACCGCCATCACCGTGGACGGACTCCGCTTTCAGGCGTGCGAGGCGGTGCGCGGCATCCGCCGGACTCTCGCCGGGCACCAGCGACTCGTCGACATCCGGGACGTTGACCGTGAAGTCCAGACCGAGTCGCTCGAGTAGCTCGGCACGCCGCGGCGAGCGGGAGGCCAGTATCAGACGTGGGCTGTCCACGCCGCTACTCTTCCCACACTTCGGCTTCGAATCCGAACAGCTCGGCGCCGGGTGATTTCCACGCGTCTTCCGGCAGGCCCGCCTTCGTACAAACTCCGTTCAGGAACTGCTCCCGGTCCCATTCGAAACGCACCGGGACGCCGGGCAGCAGCAATCCGGAGTAGAAGCCCTGCACGACCCACAGCCCGTGGCGGCCGACCTCGACATCCTCCGGGTCGATGTGACGCATGGGCGTCAGGGCGCTGATCTCGATGTGAATATCGGGAAGCTCTTCGAAGGTGACAGGCGGGAATCGGGCGTCATCCGTGGCGGAAGCGATGGCGATCCGGGCGACCGCATCGATGAGGGGACTGCGCTCTTGTATCTCGCCCCTGCAGCCTCTCAGTTCTCCGCTCTCGCGGTTGCGCAGCGTGACGAAAACGGCGCGCTGTTCGTAGAGCGCCTCCGAGTCGGCATCGAACGCCTGCACCCTGCCCTCGCCCAGCCGTTGCTCGAGGGCGAGCCGGGCCACTTGCAGCAGCGTCTGCCTGTCTTCAGGGGACAGCGACTTCGGTTGTTCGTCCACGATGAAGAAAGATGCGCCGAAGGCCCTCTGAATGGCTACCCCAACCGTGCACCATTGGGGACGCTCCGTTCCGGCACGGCGAGCGCGGGCTTGATGCCATCCGGTTACCCGATGTCGAACAGCATTCCCTCCGATAGCTCGCCCATATCTTGCGCGGCTCGAGGTTGATGACGAACAACGCTTGCGCGCCTTCGAGCTCGGCGAGGTCTTCCCGCTCCTGCTTGACGCCGGCGAGGATGGTGCGGGTGTGATCGCCGAAGTTCACGCTGAGCTTGACCGCCTTGTCAGACCGTTCGATATCTTCGACCCGCTCGATCGTGCCTACTCGAACATCGATCTTCGCGAGATCGTCGATCGACATCGACGGTTAGAAACCGCAGAGTCAGGCTTCCCTTCACGCTACAGATCGAGTTGGTAGGCTAGGAGCGGGCTTGAGCCGCAGGGCTCAGAAGTTGGCCAATTCATACAACGGTTGCTCAGAAGGCTTGACCATGTGGATAAGATTACCTATTGTTCTGGTGTTGTCCCGCAGCGGAATTGTTCCTCGTGCGTTTCATTGTTCATCTCATTCTGAGCCTGGGCTAGCCTCGCCTTCAAGCATGAGCCGAGGGGAATGAGCATCTCCCTCCCTGAAGATACTCCCGACACGAAGCCGGAGATTAGGCACGTCCGTGCGACGCTCGGACTCATAGCAATTGCTGCTCTCGCTCTCGCCGGAGCGTGCGACAGTACCACGAGCCCGGAAGAGGCGCTGTCGGGGCGGCTGGTTCCGACCGACACTGCGGTCCTTCTCGGTCAATCAGTGCCGATCCAAGCCACTATTCAGTATCCATCGGGCTCACGTGCACCAGACAGCGTTGTCTGGTCCCTCTCAGACAGCACTAGGCTTGAGCTATCGGTAACCGGTCCGGGTCAGGCCAGCGTGAAAGCTCTCACGCGGGGAACAGCCTACGTGATCGCCTTGATGAACGAGGTCTTCACGGACAGCACGGAAGTTAGAGTCGATCTCGCACTCGACGGGACCCTGCTGCCGGAGCAGGCGTCCATCTTCCTTGCGGAGGAGACCACAGTCGAGGCTGAGGTCGAGTACTGGTCGGGGCCCGGACTGCCGGATACGGTGGACTGGTCGATCTCGGACGATGCTGTGCTAGAGTTGATGCAGACGCAACGTGGCGAGGCGACCGTGAAGGGGATCGGTCGCGGAACCGCGTATTTGCTCGCGCTGATGAATGGAGAGTTCGAAGACAGCGTGGAGGTGAGAGTAGGAGATGTCGGCGACCTTAGGTGGGTCGTGGAGGGAGCCGGTAGCCAAACAGTGAGCGGCCCTTCTTTAGATGCTGCCGGCCGAATCTACACCGTCAGGTTTGAACAGGCCCCCGGGAATCTAACAGTGGTGAACCCAGACGGGACCGTAGCCTACTCGGTTCCCGCATGCTTTGCAGACTTAGCAGGAAGCGTGATGTCGGACGGTACGGTCTACACGACTCGGGGCCGCTGCCTACAACGCAACGCGCCTGACGGATCCTTCGAATGGAGCGTCCCAATGTGCGGTACCTCGTGGAGTGGTGTTGCCGTTGATGATGATAGATCGGCGGTGTGTGTAGATGCCTCTTCCGACGAGAATGAGGGTCGAGTAGTCACCCGCATCTCGGGAGGCGGGGCAGAAGTATGGCGCACTCTGCTTGACGGATCGGGCATTATGGATTGGCGAGCCGCACCCGTAATTGCTAGCAGCGGCAAGATCTACATAGGGTGGAAGGATAGCGCGTGGAATGGGTACCTCTCGCGTGTTTCGTCTGACGGGACTCTTGACTGGACGATCCAGACCGATGGCGGCCTTGAGCTTTCGAACCCCGCTCTCTTCGAGGATAGGATCGTCTTAACCTTCTTTAGTGGCGCTGTGGCTGTATATGACACTACCGGCGTCTTGCAGTGGCAAGTGGATGGGGCGACTTCAGGCCGCTCTGACGGAGATCCTTCCTCCCCAGCAGTTGACGCGGCTGGGAACATCTATGTTCAGTCCTGGAGAAGGCTCAGGAGCTTTGACCGAGACGGGAACCTTCGCTGGGAGGCGGATACGCTTCGTGTTACCAGCAGTTGGGGTAGTTCGGCGCCGGCGCTGCTGTCAGACAATCGGCTCGTTGTTCTGTGCGCTACAGACCCAGGTGTAAATGAGATCTGTGTTGTCAACAACGACGACGGGTCATTGGTTTGGCGCACCAGTCTTGGTCGCGCTTTGTACGGCTCGGTAGCGGTATCTCCCGAAGGCGTAATCTACGCGAGTGATCAAAACGACCTGGTCGCGGTGTGGGGGCGGACGCCACCGCTAACGGCCGGCTGGCCCACCGACGGCGGCAGTATGCAGAGACTACGACGGCAGTAGGGCCTATTCAGCTGCCGTTTCTTCGAATACTCGTTCGGCGAGCGCTCGCACAGTCCCAATCCATTAAAGCCAGTTCAATTGTTCAAGGCCCGTATCCATAAGGACCGGGCGACGGTTTAGTGTGTCCCGATAGTGAAGGAGTAGGTGAAACTATGAGCAGCAAAGAACGACCCTTCGTTTTGGTGATCACCGGCCTCGTGTTGATGGCATGCGCCATTGCTATTGTGGCCGTCGGTTGCACCGACAGCCCGACCTCACCATACGAGTTCCTTCCTTGGGTCCAGGCGGATGGCTTGGCAGGCACTGATACGACGGATTCCTGCGAGGTGGGCGGTACAACTAAGGAAGTGACGTTCAATGGCCACCTTGACGGCGATAGTATTGCGCATAACTCTCCTGATATCTGCTGGGAGTACGACGCGCTGGACACTTTCAATTTCGACATCGATTTTGCTTTCAACGAGAATGACCATCCGACCAATGACTACTACATCCTAGACAAGTTCTACTTTGCGACTGGTAAGCAATGCGATACTTCGCCAGCTACTGAAGGTACCTTTGTCGAGCGCCTGGCTTCAATATATCACGGCCACGACGGCGGTCCGACACATTCGTTCACCGAGAGCGACATCGAGGTCCCGACGGGAGCGGAGTGCGTGTACCTCGGAATCAGACCAGGAGTCAGCGCCGACACATCAGTTGAGAAGCCCGGGAGCAACTATGACCTTCACCTAAGGCTTTGGACTAAGCTTGACGCGGACGCACCGACCAACTTCACCGCCGTTCGCACGGGGGAGGACATAGATCTCGATTGGACCAACCAGGAGAGTCTGCCAACGTCAATTCAACGCAGGCTAGTCAGCCCTTCGTCCACAGATTGGGCAGAGCTAGCTTGGGAACCGGTGAACGACTCGGCCTACACAGACACGCGTTCGCAAGCGGATGCCGGCAAAGTGTTCAGGTACCGTGTTCAGCATAGAAAGCTATCGGCCATAGAAAACACTGCCCGCCTCGGTGATCGGTCGGATAGCGTTAGTGTGACCATGCCAAACGACGTGACGACAAGCATAAACACGGGCCCCACTTCTGTGAAGCCAAACCAGTATTGCACGTGGTCAACCAGCACCTCGGGTGGCACAACGCCGTACGTGTATGCTTGGTCCGGCGGAGCCTCTGGCGCCTCCGCTGACTATCTGGGTGCCTTGTCCAGCTCAGACACGTTGATATTCACTGTCACCGATAGCATCAGTTGGCAGGCTGTTGACTCGATTGGAGTCACTGTCAGCTCCCAAGCCGCGAACTGTCCCGGCGCGGTGTTCTCCAGCATAACCGGCCCTACCACCGTCCGAAGGAATCAGGAGTGCCTGTGGCTTGGCGCCGGCTCGGGTGGTACAACGCCGTACGACTATGCCTGGTCAGGCGACGCGTCTGGCAGTTCCACAAGCTTCCAGGGATCCTTCTCGAGCGCAGCGACTTTGATCTTCACCGTGACCGATGACATCGGGAGGATAGCCGTCGACACGATTCAAGTCACCATAGATCCCGGTGCGGACGAGTGCGAAATTAAATAGCCAGGAGTAGTACAAAGAGCGTTCACACCACATCTACATGTGCACGCGTCGACGAGTGGAAGGGCGAGCCGGGCGACTTGCAGCAACGTCTGCCTGTCTCCAGGGGACAGCGACTTGGGTTGCTCGTCCACGATCAAGAAAGATGGGCCGAAGGCTCTCTGAATGGCTACCCCAACCGCGCCCCGTTGGGGACGCTGCGTTCCGGCACGGCGAGCGCGGGCTTGATGCCGTCCGGGTACCCGATGTCGAACAGCATCCCCTCCGATAGCTCGCCCATCATCTTGCGCGGCTCGAGATTGATGACGAACAACGCTTGCGCGCCTTCGAGTTCGGCAGGGTTCTCCCGTTCCTGCTTGACGCCGGCGAGGATGGTGCGGGTGTGATCGCCGAAGTTCACGCTGAGCTTCACCAGCTTGTCCGACTTCTCGATGTCTTCGACCCGCTCGATCGTGCCGACCCGGACATCTATCTTCGCGAGATCGTCGATCGAGATTGAGGGCTTTACCGGTGCCGCGCTGAATTCGCTCATCACTTTCCTACGTCCTTCAAAGAACGGTTTACGTACGCGCCCAACACCAGGACGGCCACCGCAGCACCCAGGACGGCCAGCGGCATCTGCCACGACGCCCGCTCCGGCGTCGACATCATCAGTACCGTGAAGACCAAGGCCAGCGCACCCCACGCATAGAAATATCTCAGCCCGGAGCGTTGCATCCGCCAGAGGTAGAAGGCGCTGGCCAGGGCGCAGGCAGAGTAGCAGACGCTGACGGCCAAGAGTATCGGGCCTGAATAGCCGACATTCAGGTACCGGGTGAACAGCACGCTGGCGACGGCGCCGCCGATCGCGGTTCCTGTGAGCACGATCGCGAGCAGGGTGATGCCCATCGGTCGGGAAGCGTTCATTTGTAGTACTCGATCTTGCAGCCGCAGCCGTCCCACATCCGCTCGTACTGCTCGAGCCGCCCTTCCACGAAACTTCGCGCTTCATCGTCGTCCGCCAGGCGGCGAACGACCCGCTCGTCCGGTTTCGGTTCTTCCACCGCGGCGAGGAGTCCTCCGATCCGCACGATCAGCAGATCCCCGGCCACCAGCGTGGCGTGGCGCTCGACGATCTCTACCTGCGAAGTCAGCTCCGCCCACTCCGTCGCCGGCATCGGGACTATCGGCTGCTCGGCAAGCCGCTGTGCCAGATCAGCTGCTGTCGTCGCCATTCGCTGCCGCGTCCTCCAGTCGCTTCTCGTACTCGATCATCTCGCACGTTTCAATCAGCACACCCGGGCGGCGGCCGACTTCCTCGAAACCGCACTTCTCGTACATGCGACGTGCCGGCGCAAAGAACGGATGCTCGTCGGTCTCAACGCTCACCTTCTCGAAGCCCGATCGGGTGAACCGCGCGACGAGTTCCGTGACCTGGCGTTTACCGTAGCCCCGGCCCTGGTGGTCCGGCAAGATGCAGTTGTGGCCGATGACCGCGGTCTCGGGCCAGTCGAGCGGGTTCCATGAGGCGAACCCGATGAACTCGTCGCCCAAGCATGTGAAGAAGCCGCAGTCGCCCACCGTGTCCGGCTCATCGAATACCGCATCATCGTAAGCTCGCCAATCGAGGACCAGTTCCTCGACTTTCGCATCCGGCAACTCGTCCAGCAGCTTCTGATAGCTGCGGCGCAGCACGTCAAACACAAGACCTCGCGTGCCCTGGGAGAACGGTCGAAACTCCACCGACGCTGCCGCGGTCTCGTCAGTCGGGTGAGCCACCGCGACGCGTAGCCTCGCGCAGATAGCCGAGCGCCGCCTCGAGCTGGACGTCCCGACCTTCGGACAGGGACTCGATGTCGAGCTCGATTGGGATGTCAGGGATGACGCCGCGACCTTCGAGTACGGTTCCGTCCGCGACCCGCGTCTCCGCCACGGGATAGACCAGCGTCGCACCGTTCTCCAGCTGTACGACGTCAGCCACGAGAACGCTTCCCGGCGTTCGCTCTCCCACCACCGCCGCACGCTCTATCGCCTGAAGTCCGCCGGAGAACTCCTCGCTGGAGGACGCGCTGGTTCGGTCGACGATGATCGCCACCGCGCCCGTGTAGGGGCGCGGGTGAGGCTCCACGCGGATCACGTCATCGCCGTTGCGGCCCCGGTAGGTCCAGAAGCGCACCGGCTCGGCAACCAGCTTCTCCACCAACGCGCGCCGGACCCGGAAATCACCGCCCGGGTTACCTCGCAGGTCGATCACGATTCCTTCCGCGTCCTGCATCCCATCGATCGCGTCGAGAATGTCATCGAGGAGCGCCGCGTGGAACGAGTTGAATCGAATGTAGCCGAACCGTCCCGTGATGCGCCGCGACTCGAACTCCAGATACATGGGGGGAATGCCCTCCATGAACTCGGTGCGACCCGGCCGCGGCTGACGACGAAGCGTCATCGCTCTGGTCTCCTCCCCGCGGCCGATCTCGACGGTCACCTCCGCTTCGCTGGGGCCGTAGAGTCGGCCCTGTACGTTCTCGTTGACGATCATCCTCGTATCGATCGCCGCCACAGGTGGCGCCAAAGCCTCGGCTCGCATCTCGGCCAACATGAGGCCATCGATGCGCTGGATGACCATCCCCGCTCGGAGTCCGGCGGCCTCGGCCGGCGAGTCGGGCTTGACCGAGATGATGACGATCTCGTCGTTCAGGATCCGCACATCGGCGCCGACTTCTCCGTCGGCGAAGACCGCCGGCGCGCCGATCCACTCGGGATGGTCCGGCGGGATCACTCCGATATGGGAGACGCCGAGCTCGAACAGCATCTCGTTCAGCGTCACGTAGAAAGCGGAGTCGCTGTCGGCGCCGACGACGCGCGGTCGGTAACGCACTCCGATTTCGTCCCAATCGACGCCGCCGAAGTTCGGATCGTAGAAGCGGCTGTTGATCGTCTGCCAGACCTCGTCGAACGTGGCCTCGTACGAAAAGCTCTGGCCCATGCACGCAGTAGCCAGAACGAATAGCGCTAGCGGCGCAAGCGTGGTTCTTCTCAGCATTGTCATCCAGTCAGAAGAAAGTCAGGGCCCGGCAAATCTACTTGCGGAGGAAACGGCAGAACAGAAACTGCTGGATGGCGCCGCCGGGTGTGCTGTGATCGACCAGCTCTTCGTGCAGCAACTCGAACTCGTCGCCCAACTCGTCCGCCAGGCGGTCGGCGCTGTAGCGAGTCACATCGAGGCCGCTGCACCGCTCTGGGCCTTCGGGACCGAAGGTACCGATCACCAACTGGCCGCCCGCGGCCAGCGCGCTCGAGATTGACGCGCGATAGTCGAGTCGATCGGACTCCGAGTCGAGGAAATGAAACACGGCACGATCGTGCCAGACGTCCCAGGGATGCAGCGTGTGGAAGCCGATGACATCGCTGACGAACCACTCGACTTCTATCGCCCGTTCGCCAAGTCGTTTCTGGGCGATCTCGATGGCAGCGCCCGAGACGTCCAGCACACCGACATGCCGGTAGCCGCGCTCGAGCAGTCGATCGACCAGCCTCGACGTGCCGCCCCCGGCATCGAGGATCCGCGCCTCCCGGTCCGAACAGGCCGCCTCCACCAGCCGCAACGATATCTCGGGGTCAGCCTGGTACCAGCTGACCTGCGTCTCGTCGCTGGTCCGATAGACCTTTTCCCAGTGATGCTGTCGACGCATAGCCGAAACTAAAGACAGTCGCAGTACGAGCTACAGGTCTTCGTAGAAGATGAGGGCCGCCGAATTAGGATCGTAGAGGCCGAACTCCCGGGTACCCCAGGGCTTCGCCTCGAGGTGTCCGCCTGGCGCCACGACTCCCATCGCCGCGTACTCCTCGTACAGCGGCTCGATGTTGTCGACGCGTATGCGGATCAGCGGCATGGTCGGACCTTCACCTTCCGACATGGCCTGCAGGTGCAGCGTCAGACCGTCGCGCTGAACACCCGCGTAGTCGATGGGGCCATCCGGGTCATCAGCGTTATCGAAGGCGCGCCCGAAGCCCAGCTTCTCCTCGTAGTACGCCAGGGTGAGGGCCATATCCCGCACCGGGATGACGGGATTCACCTCTCTCAGTCGAGACTCATCGCTGTTCGCCATGCTGCGGTCATCCCTCGTTGGACTCCTCACGCGCGCTCGCCGCCTCGGCGGCCTCGTCCGCGGCCCGCGATGCCGCGCTCATCAGGTGATTCAGTTTCTTACGGAAGCTCTTGGTCGTCGTCGCCCAGATCGTGCGCGCGGTGATGGCTGCCGTGCCGAGCGTGCCCACCACGACGCCGATGATCCCGGCGGCAGTCGTTGGCTCGAGTATCGCACCGACGATTCCCATGCCGGCGAATCCAGCGACCATCGTCAGACCGTACTGGAGCCCGCCGGCCGGCCCGCGGTTGACGAGCACGCGAACAGTGGTGCTCCCCTCGCTCGGGCTCACCGTCATTTGTATCACGCTGACCTCGCCGACCGTCTGCCACTCCAGCGAGCCCATGACTTCCTCGACCTTGCCATGATGGCCCGTCGCCTGACGAACCGCGTCGATCACCTTTCGCTGGCCCTCGCTCGAGAGCTCGACCGGCACGCTGTACTGCATTTGATACTTGTCGGGACCGCCGAGTATGCGGGCGGCCGTGCTCCGAGGTTCAGCCGGCAAGACGGCAGCGGCTTGCTCGATCAGCGCCGGATCCAGACCGACCTCCTGCGCCACAGCCTGGATCTCTCTGAGCGACAGTCCGTCAGCGGGATCTGCCAGCTGGCCAGCGCTTCTTCTCTCCTGTAGCTCGAATGCCTTACGCAGGATCAGCGCGAACTCGTTCTCGGAATAGCGTCGTTCGTTCGTGGTCGTCGTCCTATGCTATCTGCTGTGCCTTGGGTCGCCTGAATCGGCCTCCCTCGGGCGCTCGAGAGTGCCTTCAGGGTACTTGAAGTATGCCGCGCGTTCGATATCGCGGATCTCTACAGTGATCTGCGGAGCGAATTCTTCCTCACCCGCAACATAGTATTCGAGCAAGACCGACAGGATGGTGGCTCCGATCACCTGCTTCACATCGGGGGCCCGCCCCTCGAGGAACCGAACGTCGAGGTGAACGAACCCCGACTCATCACCATCCCCCAAGTAGAACCGGTCGCGCTGGACTGCCCGGCTCTTGCAGTTCTCCTTCTTGATGCCGCCGACGTCGGCGAGCACATCGTGCAATCGGCAGAACAGCTCCTCGAATTCGATTTCGCGCTGAATGTTCGCCGTGTACTCCAGGGTCAGGTGCGGCATACGATCATCATCTTCAGAGTTCGATTTCGGACTGGAATGCTATGACGGCGCGACCCGCCACTCTTACCACCGAAGGCTCGCCGTCCTCGACCTCGACTTCGACCTCGACGGTGCCGGCCCGACCGATCGCCTCGCCTTGCCGCCCCCGAAACGAAAGGACGCCTTCCTGTGGTTCTGCCAGCTTATGATGGGCCAGATAGGCTCCCAGAGGACCGTTGGCGTTGCCCGTCACCGGGTCTTCGGGAATCCCGATCGCCGGCGCGAACATCCGGCCATGGGCGAGCACGTCGTCCGCCACCGGCTCGAGCGTGAAGACGTAGTACCCGTTGCAACCGATTCGACCACTTATCTCGGCCAAACCCGACATGTTCGGGTTCAAGGAATCGAGAACCGCTCGCGATCGAATCCCGACCATGACCTTGGAATGGCCGGTAGAGACCACCTGTACGGGACAGCGTTCGTCCAGCGCGCTGGTCTCGAGTCCCAGAGCAACGATGATCTCCTCGGCTCGGTCGCTCGAGAGCGGCTTCTCGAACTCGATGGCGCCCTGGGTCATGACGATCCGGTAGCCGGCGTCATCTCTCTCGATCCCCACCGGCAGGATGCCGACGCCGATCTTCTGAACCACCGTGCACGGCGCCAGCGACATCTCCATGGCGCGAACGTAGTGCGCCGCGATGGTCGCATGACCGCAGGAGGGCACTTCGGTCGTGGGCGTGAAGAAGCGCACCCAGACTTCGTGGTCGGGCCCAGCTGGCGACAATAGGAATGCGGTCTCCGAGTTGTTGAGCTCCCGGGCGATGGTCTGCATCTCATCTTCGCTAAGCCCGTCGGCATCGGGCACCACCCCTGCGGCATTACCCCTGAACTTCTCTGTAGTGAAAGCGTCGACCTGGTAGATTCGGTATCGTCTCACCGCAACCGCTCCCTAACGGAGGTATATAGGCAAGATAACGGTTGGCTCAGGTCCTTGCAGAGGCGATCCCACCCCAAACGATCAGCGCCGCAAGCCCTGCCGCGCCGAGTCCCGAGGCCAGCGTGGTGCCAAGCCCGGACCCACCCCAGACGTGCGTGGCGAGGGCGGCCGTCGCCGTGGCCATAACGCTCCAGCCGATGAGCGCCCACTTCGCCGCTGCGTGCTTGGCCAGGATGGCCGGGATCGCCAGAGCACCGAAGAACACTTAGGCAAGCTGGGTCAGGACGGCCAGCATCTCGGGCCACGTGGCCGCCACCTTCATCGTGTTTCGCGCATCCAGCAGACCGCCGACGCTCGCCGTCGCGGGGAGCAACAGGATGAGAATGAGCCGAAGGCGGATCCAAAACCGGCGCGTCCTGTCGTTCATCTCACTCGACCTTGACGGTTCGGGTTTCGCCTGGATCGATGACCAACTCGACGAAGCTCTCGGAGCTTCCGTAGCTCGTCCGACGCACCTGCGCATCAACCGGCGCGCCGTCGACGATCAGCGATCCGTGCTCGCCCGGGAAGACGGCACGCCAGCGGATTGCGGCGCCCGATTCGTTCACAAAGCGGGTCTCAGCATCGCTCTCGTGTCGAACGCCGATCTGATTGTCCAGCACGGTTACATGCTCGAGCTGAACCCAGCCGATGGCGTCGGGTAAGCGTGAGCGCGTTTCGACGACTGCCTCCGAGGCTATCGGCCGCACACCGGCCAGGTACCGCACGACACCGCCGACGGCTGTGAACGGATTCTCCGGGTAGTCGCGGCGCTCGAGAGTCGGATCCATCTGGGCCATCAGGAAATCGAAAGCCGCTTCAATTCGACCGTGCTCGTAGTAGACCTCCGCGAGATAGGAGTTCTCTTCGACGTTGACACCCGGCTTGTGGTCACGGAACAGCCGGTCGGCACGGTCGGGAGAGACGATGCCGAAGTACATGGGGAAGATCTGCATCGCCGGTATGTGCGTCGTATCGAACGTTCCATCCTCGAGAATGGAGGTATAGAAGCGCCCGAAATCCGCGGCCCACCATTCCGAGTTGTACATACCGCGCAGTCGATCGGCTTCGCGACCGTAGGTCTCCGATTGCTCGGCCTCACCGCGTAACGCGAGCACTTTTGAGTAGGCGAGGTTGGCGGCGTACTGGGCCGCGACGAGATCGCCACCGGTAGCCGCGCGGGGTCCGCCGCCTTCCCAGTAGGTCGCGATGCCGCGTATACCGTTCTCGGCCGGGCTTTCCATCAAGCCGTCACCATCGATATCCCATGTCTCGATGTAGTCGTTGAGGCTGCGGCGGTAGAACTCGAGGAAGGCCTCGTCGTCCAGGTAGTCCCGATCGCCGGTCCATTCGTAAATCCGATAGCAGGCCTGGATGACGTCGAAATTGGCGGGCAGGTTGTACCAGAAATCCTCGTCGCTTCGGTAGTCCACGGGAGCGGGCCGATCGTGGCGATCGATCTCCCAGTAGCTGCACCAGTCCCGCGACTCGGCGATGCCGAGTGCGAACTTGCGCATCATGTTCTTGGTGTGGTCGGCAAGTCCCAGAGCCAACGCCCCGGTCGCCTGGTGAGAAGCGTCGCGCATGCAGAAGGCTTCCCGTCCCGGCAACGCCGCTTCGAACCACTTCCCTACCGGATCGCCCTCGTAAGCGTAGGCGAGCGCCGTCTGCTTCGCCCACCGGAAGCCCTCGACGAGAGGTAGGTAATCGGAAGAGAGTTCGATGGCGCCGATTGGCTGCTGTACCGAAAGGGGGTCTGCCGAGCACGCGGCCATACCGCCTGCCATCACGACGCAGGCCACGAGTGAAGCTGTCTTCAAGATCGAACCCGGCATACCTGACTTCATCAGTACTTGCGAATCAGGATATCCTCTGTTGACAGGCGGCCGAGATCGAGCGCCCTCAGCACATGGCCCACGGCCGACACGTAGCGGCTACCGCGCAATTCCACATCCTCGTACAACGTCAGCGAGAGGTTGCTGAAGAAGTACTCCTCCGACATGACGTTGATCTCAGAGACGCGGACGGGCTCCGTCGCTGGCGCTTCGATGACCAATTCGCCAGCGGCGCGTAGCGGCTCTCCATGCGCGAGCAAGGCGGCGGTTACGCTGGTGCTGATGGGGACCGCCGGTGCCGGAGCGACGCGAATGACCCCGTAGCGATCGCAGATGTAGATGTACCGACCGGGCCGGAGACGTGTGATGGTGGTGGAGTTCAACACGGGATAACCGTACCAGCGGCCGCCGGACTCCTCGAAGTTCCGATACCGATGTTGAAGCGCGATCTCGCCATCTTTGTTATTGAACAGCACCGGATCGGCGTTCTCCCCGAGCCGCCTGACCAGCGAAAGACTTGGCACGAAACCGTCCACATCGGTGACCACACCATCGAGCGAGAACGCGCGGTTCTCGGCGAGCAGCCGTTCGTAGCCCTCACGATCCCTGATCACAGGCCCGGGAGGCGTGGCATACAGATCGAACAAGGGCTCGAGGCCGTAGTCCCTGGCTCTCGGCGCGCCCGGCCGGGTGAGACCGCTATCCAAGGCGACGAGATGCCGGGTGACCGCAGCGGCGTAGCGGGCTATCGGGCCGGCTACTTCTTCGGTGATGCCCTCGACCTGTGCTCGCTGTGCCCACAACAGCCAGCGGTGCTCCCTCACCGTGAACACCTGAATCAGGGTTTGCTCCCCAGCGATTGTCCCTTTCAGGAACCGGCCCGAGTAACCCGGCGGTAAAGCGTGAGGAATGATCAGCGTGTCTGACGGCTGCAACTCCTCCAACGCCACTCCGCCGGTCGGTAACCAGAGGTGTCCGATGATGTTACGTGAAGCGCGCAGGTTGGGCGCGATGATCCGCAGCGTCGTGCGGACGTAGTCCAGCGTGTCGGGGAGGTCCGCCGTTCGGTCCAGCGGACCGAGGACGAAGTAGCCGGAGTCAGGCGGCAAATGTCGGATCAACGCATTCACCGCCGCCTGCTGCCAGCTGGTCGGCTCATCGAACGGCACCGTGTTAGAGTCCCACGCCTCTTGAGCCAGCGCCGGCGCCGTGAGGAGTGTCAGTGCCAGCAGCATCAGCACGATCGAAGTAGCTTCGTTTTTCTTCACTTCGGGCATTAGTACGACTACTCCCTATCGATGATGAGCGTCACGGGCCCATCGTTGACGAAATCAACCTCCATCATGGCGCCGAACGAACCGGTTGCCACGGGGATCGTTCCCTGCCGCAACAACTCGACGAACCGGTTGTAGAGCCGCTCAGCCTCGGCGGGCTCCGCCGCGTGGATGAACGAGGGCCGACGACCCTTCCGCACGTCGCCGTACAGCGTGAACTGCGAGACGACCAGCAATTCGCCGCCCACGTCGTCCAGCCCGAGGTTCATCTTTTCCTCCGCATCGGCGAACAGCCTCAGGCCGCGTACCTTGTCGACCATCCAGGCGATCTGCTCTTCGCCATCTCCCTCCGTGAAGCCGACGAGCAGCAGAAAGCCGCGCCCGATCGACCCGGCGACCGCTCCGTCTATGCGGACTTCGCCGCGGGATACTCTCTGGAGAACGACTCGCATGGGGGTTGAAGTTGGGAAGGGGTCTTACGGGAAGCAAGTTCGGCAGTTGAGTGGACGGTAGACGGTAGACGGTGGACGGTGGACGGAGTAAAACGAACGGTGGGATACAGATTGTCTGCACCCCACCGTCTACTGTCTACCGTCTACCGCCTACTCCACCGTAACGCTCTTCGCCAGATTCCTCGGCTGGTCCACGTTGCAGCCGCGTAGCACAGCAATGTGATAGGCCAGGAGCTGCAATGGAATGACCGTGAGCACCGGCTGCAGCATCTCGTGCGTCGTGGGCACCGAGATTCTGTGGTCGGCAAGGCGGTCCAGTTCGCCGTTGCCGTCGGTTGTGATCGCGATCACCCGGCCGCCCCGGGCTTTGACCTCTTCGATGTTGGAGAGGATCTTCTTGTAGACGCGGCCCTTGGGCGCGATGAAGACGACCGGCATGTTCTCGTCGATCAGAGCGATGGGGCCGTGCTTCATCTCCGCCGCCGGATAGCCCTCGGCGTGGATGTAGCTGATCTCTTTCAGCTTGAGCGCACCCTCCAGCGCGACCGGGAAGTCGTAGCCGCGGCCGAGGTAGAGGAAGTTCTGGTTCAGGTGGTAGAGCTCGGCCATCGCGCGGATCTCGTCATTCCGCTCCAGGATCTCAGCGATCTGGTCCGGCAGCTTCTCCAGCGCCGCGACCACTTCGCCGGCGCGTTCCCGCATCTCTTCGCTGCCCGTGGTCAGGTAGAGCGTGATGAGAGCCAGGGCGACGACCTGCGAGGTGAACGCTTTCGTGGAGGCGACACCGATCTCTGGGCCGGCGTGGATGTAGACGCCGCAGTCGGACTCGCGGGCGATGGTCGAGCCGACGACGTTGACGATGGTCGCCACCCGAGCGCCCTTGGCTTTCGCCTCGCGAATCGCCGCCAGCGTGTCCGCTGTTTCCCCCGACTGGGAGATGGCGATGACCAGCGACTTTTCGTCGAGCACCGGATCCCTATAGCGGAACTCCGATGCGTACTCGGTCTCGACCGGGATCCGCGCGAACTCCTCGAGCATGTACTCGCCGATCAGCGCCGCATGCCATGACGTTCCGCACGCGGTCAACACGATACGGTTGTAGTTACCGATCTCTTTCCACGGCAGACAGCTGGACAGACCGCCCAGGCGTGAGAGGCCTTCTTCCACCAGCAACCGGCCGCGCATCGTGTCGCGTACCGAGTTGGGCTGCTCGAAGATCTCCTTCAACATGTAGTGCGGGAATCCGCCGCGCTCGATCGTACCCAGGTCCCAGGAGACGCGACTGACCTCTTTCGTCAGCGTCTCGCCTTTGAGGTCGAACGTCCGGTGCCCATCACGATTGACGACGGCCAGCTCGCCATCATCCAGGTAGATGACATCGCGCGTGTGCTCGACGATGGCGGCCGCATCAGAAGCGACGAAGTATGTGTTCTCTTCGCCGATCCCCAGCAACAGCGGCGAGCCATTGCGGGCCGCGACTAACTTCTCGGGATCGCGGCTCGATACGACCGCGATGCCGTACGTCCCATCGACCTGCTGCAGCGCTGCCGCCACCGCGTCCTCGAGATTGTCCTCGTAGGCCTCTTCGATCAGGTGGGCGAGGACCTCCGTATCGGTCTCGCTCTGCAGTGTGTGACCCAACTCCTCCAGCTTTTGCCTGAGCACGACGGCGTTCTCGATGATGCCGTTGTGCACGACGGATATCTCACCGCTGCAGTCGTGGTGGGGATGGGCGTTGATCTGGTTAGGCGCACCATGCGTCGCCCAGCGCGTGTGAGCGATCCCGGTCGTCCCCTTGGGAAGGTCACCGCCGATCGACTGCGCCAGGTTCGATATCTTGCCCGGCATCTTTCGCGTGTCGATCGACCCGTTCGAACATACGCTGATGCCCGCCGAGTCGTAGCCCCGATACTCCAGACGACGCAATCCGTCCAGCAGCAGCGGCGCTGCCTCAGCAGACCCTGTGTATCCGACAATCCCGCACATGTTAGGTGTGGTCTCTCCCGCCTGTCACCTGCCGCCGGTCACGATCGCGCCGGCAGCGTCCACCAGTTGTCTGATTTCGGCCTCCTCCTCGGCCGGCCCCTCGGCTATCACCCGCAAGATCGGTTCCGTACCGGAAGGCCGGCAGTGTAGCCATTTTCGCTGGTCCCGCCACCGTAGGTGCACCCCGTCGCGGCGGTCGATCTCGGCCCCGGAAAAGGCCTGTTCCACACGGGCCAGGATCTCCCTCGTTTCTACCTCTGGCAGCGGAAATCGGTCCTTCACGATCTGAAACTGTGGATATTCCGCCACAATCTGGCTGACTCGACCCTCCGCGGACGCCAGCAGCTGTAGGATCAGCGCGACTGCCAGCGGCGCGTCCCGAGTCAGGTGAAGTTCGGGCAGAATGACGCCTCCGTTGCCTTCCCCGCCAACCATGGCCGTGGCTTCCCGCATACCGGCCGCGACGTTCGCCTCGCCCACCGGCGTCTGCTGATAGTCGGCGCCGGCCTTCTCCACGACCACCTCAACGATCTGGCTTGTCGACAGATTGGCGACGACGGTTCCCGGCCGGTGAGCCAGCACGTGCCTGGCCACCAGAGCGAGAGTGTAGTCTTCACCGATGCAGCGCCCCGTCTCATCCACCAGCGCGAGCCGGTCGGCATCCGGGTCGACGGCCATTCCCACATCGGCGCCGACGGCCGGGACTCTCTCACATAGAGCGGTCAGGTTCTTGGGGATGGGTTCCGGCTCGTGGGTGAAGCGGCCATCGGGCTCCCGATCGATCCACTCCACCTGGCACCCCAGCCGCTCCAGCAGTTGAGGGAGGATCACACCGCCGGCGCCCCGTGTGCAATCGACAACCACCTTCAGGCCCCGGGCGGCGATGGCCGCGGGGTCGATGAGATCGATCTCAAGGATCCGCTCGAGGTGGCGATCGACAGCGCCGGGCACCTCCTGCACGGCACCGAACTCACCGTCGCCCGCCAGATACTCCGGTCGCCGCCCTTCCTTGATGGCCGGTAAGAACTCAGCCCCCTGCGCCGGCGTCAGGAAGACGCCGTCGGGGCTGGCCAGCTTGAGGGCGTTCCATTCCTGTGGGTTGTGGCTCGCGGTGACCACGATCCCGCCGGCCAGCCTGTTCTCTTCGAAGGCCAGAAGCGCGGTCGGCGTAGGAACCAGGCCGAAGTCGCTTACCCGGCAGCCTACCGAGTTGAGACCCGCCGCCGCCGCGAGGGCGAAGGCCGGTCCGCTGGGCCGCGAATCCCGGGCGAGCCCCAGGTGGCTGCCCCAACCTTGCTGGCGGGCATAGGTCCCGAAGGCGGCCGCGAAACTCGCCACGAGCTGGGGATCCAGGTCGATACCGACGCGTCCTCTGATCCCTGAAACGCCGACGATGAGTGTGTCCGGAATGGCCATCGAGCTGTTCGATCTCCTCTGAACGGGCGACAAGAACCGCCCTAATTAACCCGACTCACCCCCGCGACTCAACCGTGCGGGCTCGCTGGACGGCGACGGTACGGGGGACTAGACTGTCTTACTCCGAGAGCAAGCCCGAGCACCACAGGCAAGAAATCAGCGAAGAGCTGTTGAAGGCGCTCATGAACCCGACAAAAAACCAACGCTTTGGCACCCGCGCCGTTCACGCGGGACAACAGCCCGACCCGACGACCGGCGCCATCATGACGCCGATCTACCAGACTTCGACCTACGCGCAGGAAGGGATCGGCGTCCACAAGGGCTACGAGTACGCCCGGGTCTCGAACCCGACGCGGACCGCACTGGAGGCGAACGTCGCCGCCCTGGAAGGCGCGGAGCACGGTGCCGCTTTCGCCTCCGGCGTCGCCTCGATCGAAGCGGTCGCCAAATTGCTGTCCGCCGGCGACCATGTCATCTGCGGCTCCAACGTTTACGGCGGCACCGACCGATTGTTCCGACAGGTGCTTTCGCGGCTGGGCCTGGAGTTCTCGTTTGTAGATACACGGGACCTGGAGCTTATTCGGGCAGCGGTCCGCGATCGGACACGGTTGATTCTGGTCGAGACGCCCACCAACCCGATGATGCACATCACGGATATCGCCGCGGCGGCGAAGATCGCGCATGATGCCAACGCGAAGCTTGTCGTCGACAACACCTTCGCCACGCCCTACTTCCAGCGGCCGCTCGAACTTGGGGCGGACGCTGCGCTCCACTCCAGCACCAAGTACCTGAACGGTCACAGTGATGTGGTCGGCGGAATCGTCCTTACCTCGGACGACGAGATCATCGAGGGGCTTCGATTCCTGCAGAAGTCGGCCGGCGCCATTCCCGGACCGATGGACAGCTGGCTCGTGCTCCGCGGTACGAAGACACTGCACGTGCGGATGCAGGCGCACGACGCGAACGGCCGCCGAATCGCTGAATGGCTACAGGATGAGCCTCGTGTACAACAGGTCTTTTACGCGGGACTCCCCACCCACCCGCAACACGAGGTGGCAAAGAAACAGATGAGCGGCTTCGGCGGCATGGTCTCGCTGGAGCTCGGCTCACGCGAGCGCGCCGAATCGTTCGTCCGTGCGACACGCATCTTCTTGGGCGGAGTCGAGAGTTTGATCAGCCATCCGGCCGCGATGACTCACGCCGCGGTACCGGAGGCGGAGCGAAACAAGATGGGGATAACGGGCGGGCTGGTGCGTCTGTCGGTGGGCATCGAGGATGTCGAGGACTTGATCGAAGATCTCGATAAAGCCCTACCCGATCGATGAGACCTGGCTCCGAGTCGACACAGCCGAGAGATCAACAATGAGAATCCTGGTGGTAGGATCGGGCGGCAGAGAGCACGCTCTGATCTGGAAGCTCAAGCAAGAGGACCCCGACGCTCAGATCTACGCGGCGCCGGGAAACGGCGGTACGAAAGCGCTCGCCGAGTCGGTCACGTTGAAACCAGAGGAGATCGATAAACTGGCCGACTTCGCCAGTTCGCGCGAGGTCGATCTCACCATCGTTGGACCCGAGGCGCCGCTCGTCGACGGAATCGTGGATGCGTTCCAGGAACGCGGACTGACGACGTTTGGCCCGTCGGCCGCCGCCGCGGAGCTCGAGGGATCGAAGGCATACGCAAAGGATCTGATGGAAAAGGCTGGAGTGCCGACCGCCAGTCACCACACGTTCGACTCGTTCGAGGCGGCCGAGGCCGATATCCGCGAGCGTGGCGCGCCGATCGTCATCAAAGCCTCGGGCCTCGCCGCGGGCAAGGGCTCCGTCGTCTGTCGGACCGTTGACGAGGCGGTGGAAGCCGCACGGGCGATGATGGTGGATCGGCAGTTCGGCTCGGCCGGCAACATCGTCGTCGTGGAGAACTTCCTTCACGGCGAAGAGTTGTCGCTCCTCTATCTGACGGACGGAGTGAATGCCCTACCGCTCATTCCGTCGCAAGACCACAAGGCGATCGGCGAGGGCGACACGGGGCTCAACACCGGAGGCATGGGTGCGTACGCGCCGGTCTCGATCGCTGACGACGCGCTGATCGACAAGGTGAGCGATCGCGTTGTTATGCCGACTCTCGCCGCCATGCGCGATGAGGGACGAACCTTCAAGGGCGTGTTGTACGCCGGCCTGATGATCATGGACGGCGATCCGTACGTCATCGAGTTCAACGTTCGGTTCGGCGATCCCGAGACGCAGGCGGTCTTGCCGCTGATGGAAGATTCGCTCACCGAAGCATGCCTGACCATCGCCCGAGGCGGCACGCTGGGCAGCACTGACTTCCGTTTCAGCTCGGGAGCCGCTGTCTGTACCGTCCTCGCGGCGGAGGGATATCCCGGTTCGTACGAGAAGGGGAAGGTCATCTCGATTCCACCGTCGCTGCAAGATGATCCGGACCTGATCGTACTTCACGCCGGCACACGGCGCGATCCGGAAGGCCAACTCGTCAGTAGTGGCGGCCGGATCCTGGGCGTTGTCGGCCTGGGCTCCGACGTGAAGACGGCGGCGAAGAAATCGCGCCAGGCGTGCGAAGACATCGACTTCGACGGGAAGTACTTCCGTCGCGATATCGCGCACCGGGAGATCGGTAGAGGGAAGTAGCCGAACATGCCGGAGCTTCCCGAGGCGGAGACCATCGCCCGCGGCCTCCACGCCGCCATCGCAGGTCGCCGAATCGAGCGCATCCGCATCCATCGCGACGAGGTGGTCGCGCCGATGCGGCCGGCGGCGTTTCGTCGCCAGATGACCGGTCATCGCGTCGACATCGTCGGGCGCCGGGCCAAGTGGATCGACGCTGTACTCGACGATGGCCGGCACTGGGTCACCCAGCTGCGCATGACCGGCACCTTCACCTGGAGCGATCCTTCACCCCTCAGAGCGGAGCCTCACCTGTCGATCAGCCTGTTGATCGAGGACGCCGGCGTGCTCCGCTTCTACGATACGCGCCGCTTCGGCCGCATGTGGGTGCTGACGCCGGATGAATATGCCGAGCTCGACGGACGCCTCGGAATCGAGCCACTCTCGGACGATTTCACACCCAGGGTCTTCGGCGATTTGCTGAGCCGCTCGCGAGCACCGATTCGCAATTGGCTCCTCGACCAGAGCCGCGTCGCCGGCGTCGGAAACATCTACGCGGTGGAGGCCTGCTACATAGCGCGCATCGACCCGCGACGACCGGCGCGCAGCCTGGACCGCAACGATGCCCGACGGCTGCATCGGGCGATCAGGAAGGTGCTGGCCGCGGCTGTGGAGCGGCGGGGCACGACCTTCAGCGACTACCGAGACGTGCTCGGCGAGGGTGGCGCGTTTCAGAACGAACTCAAAGTCTACGACCGCGAAGGCGAGCGTTGCGGACGCTGTCGCGGAGAGATCGTTCGCGTTGTACTCGCCGGACGCTCGGCGTACTACTGCCCTGGATGCCAGGCCTGAGTAACACTTCGGAGACCTTCGACTTGTCAGAAAGCGCGCCTAGCCGTCGCTCTCCGGCGCGCTGGCCAGCGCCTCCAAGGTGTTCGCCAGCTTCCTGAGCTCGGGTCGACGGGCATCGGCCAATGCCGCGATCGTGCCATTCCTGCCGACGAACACTCCCAGCGCGCCGAACATGGCGCCGCTGAGAATTACGGCAGCCGGCTCACCGGTTGTCGTTCCCATCATCACGCCGATGAACCCGCCGACGATCCCCGCCCAGGCGGGAACCCCCTGCCTCCAGCCGGCCAGCTCTATCTTCTCTTCGACCTTGATTCGAGTCTGATGGCCCAGGTGACCGCTGGGTGTCATCGTGATCACGATACGTCGCTCGTCGGTAGCAGGCGCCGCCGGGCTCCAGGTGAGAGATCGGCCGAGGATCGAGACGTGACCAACGATCTCTAGCCTTCTCTCGATCTCCTGTACGATCGCCTCGAACCGAGTCGGTGAAACTTCCGTGTCGACCGTTCGCTCGAAGCTGACTGTGTCCATCTTCGACAGCGGTGGCGGGCTATCGAAGAACTTCGGCCTCTCCTTGAGCTTGGGAAATGCGGACGGTTCCCGTAGAGCAAGCGGCCCCGCGGATCCAGTCGCCGGACCTTCCAGTTGACGCAGAGCTTCCCGGACATGCTCGGGCGGGATGCCCACGTCTGCGGCGACCTGCTCGACGGCGCCGATCGTCAGTCCGCCGGTCGGCTGCTCGGCTTGCAGCTCGGCGGCGCGTCCCAGGATCTCTCGCACCTGCTCATCGCTGTACGTGCCGCGGGTGTCGGCGGCTACCTCCAGGGCATGGGCAAATTCGCCTGGCGTCTGGAAGCGATCGTTGGGGTTCACCGCCAGCGCCCTCACCAGAGCCTGCTCGATCCGGCCCGGAATTAGATCGAGGCGCTCCCGGTGTTCGGGAGGCGCGTCGATGAATCTTCCCAGTCGCTGAGCATCGTGCGCCGACCATACGGCAGGTGTGGCGCCGATCAGCATCTCGTAGACGACGCAGGCCAGGCTATACACGTCGGTGCGCTCGTCCAGGTCGACCTGGCCCATCGCCTGCTCCGGGCTCATGTAGCCGGGCGTTCCCACAGGCACGCCCGTCCGTGTGAGATGCTCCTGGTCGGCATCGCTAACGGCTTTGGCGATACCGAAATCGGCGACAACGGGTAGCCGTTCGGAGAACAGAATGTTCTCCGGCTTCACATCCCGATGGATGACGCCGTGACGGTGCGCGTGATCCAGGGCCGACGCGACTTGCTCGGTCATGCGCACAGTTTCGTCAACGCGGAGATGGGTCTCCTTTCTGAGTCGCTTGCGGAGCGATCCCGCCGCCGCATACGGCATCACGTAGTACAGCACGTCGTCGGCTTCGCCGGAATCGTGCAACGGGAGAATGTGCGGGTGGTTGAGCTTGGCCGTGATTCGTATTTCGCGCAGGAACCGATCGGGTCCCACCGCCGCGGTGAGCTCGGGTCGCATGACCTTGACCGCCACCTCGCGCACGTGCTTCAGGTCGCGCGCCAGAAATACGGTGGCCATGCCGCCCGCACCGAGCTCGCGCTCGATCGCGTAACGACTCGAGAGTGCTTTTCGAACGCGGTGGATGTCCTCGTTCAAGTGTCGCCAGGCAGAGGGTGAAGAAGTATGGGGCCGATCCAAGATGTCACGCGCATGACCTGCGAGCAACGACGATCAAGCTGACGAGTGCCGAGGCGGAGACCAGGATCGTAACCGGAATGAGACTTAGACTTGAAACCGCAGGCGATCGACGGCGTAGTGTTTGGGAAATGACCACGCTCGATCACTTTGTTTTCGAAGGACCGTCGACATGATCGACTCAATTAGACAGGACCTCGGTTACGCGTTCAGAACCCTGCGCCGAAATCCAGGGTTTGCCATCGTCGCCGTGATCACTCTGGCCTTCGGGATCGGGGCCAACACGGCGATCTTCAGCCTCGTCTACCCCTACCTGTTCCGGCCGCTGACGTTCCGCGAGCCCGATCGCCTGGTTCACCTATTCCATGTTGATCATCGGCTCGGCTTCGACATGGCTCGTTTCTCCCTTCCCCAGTACGTGGATTTCAAGGAAGGCTTTCAGTCGTTCGACGATATGGCCGTGTACGACTACACGTCGAAGAACCTGGGCGGTCATGGTGAGCCAGAAGGCGTCGTAGTGGGTCGTTTGTCGTCGAACATGCTGGGCGTACTGGGTGTCGAACCGCAGCTCGGTCGAGGGCTGTTACCCGGCGAGGACCGACCGAGTGCGGAGCCAGTCACGATCCTGTCGCACGGGCTGTGGCAGCGGCGTTACGCTGGCGATCCGAGCATCATAGGGCAGACCGTGACGCTGGACGAAGTGCCACACACGGTCGTCGGCGTCATGCCGGCCGATTTCAACTTCCCCTACGGCGGCGTGAAGATATGGAGCGCGCTGCGCCTGGACCCGACCCGTGAGGATCGCGCCAACGGCCGCTACCTGATCGTCGGTCGGTTGCGGCCGGATGCCACACTTGCACAGGCCCGCAGCGAGCTGGAGACCATACACGCGCGGCTGAGCGCCGATTATCCCGAGCTGGACGGTCAGTTCGGTGTGCGTGCTGTGCCTATTCGAGCCGGTCTGCTGTTTTACTACGAGCTGATCCGAGCGATGCTGCTCCTGCTGCTGGCCTCGGTCGGCTTCGTCCTGCTCATCGTCGCAGCCAACGTGGGGAACATCATGCTTGCCCGCGCCTTGGCCCGAGAGCGGGAAGTAGCGATCCGCTCCGCGCTGGGCTCCGATCGACTGCGCCTGATCCGTCAGTTCCTGACGGAGAGCGGCGTCCTCTCACTCATCGGAGCTGCTTTGGGCGTCCTGATCGCCGTCATCGTGGTGAGCTTCATCGGGCCTGTTATGCCCGAGGATCTGTATCGAGTCGGCGTCGCTCGCGTCGACGCCGCGGCGCTCTTCTTCACGTTGCTGGTGGCAATCGCAGCGACGCTGCTGTTCGGCTTGGCGCCAGCACTGCAGGGGTCCGGCTTCAACGTGGCCGCCAGCCTGAAGGAAGGCGGCAAGGGCTCGAGCGGGGTCAAAGGGAAGCGGCTGCGCAGCGCCCTCGTCGTCTCGCAGGTCGCGGCAACGATGGTGCTGATGGTGGGCGCCGCACTGACAGCCCAGGCGTTGATGCGGATGCAACGCGTCGACCCGGGGTTCAATCCCAACCGCGTGCTGACCATGGGCTTCACGCTGTCCACAGCGAACTACCCTGAACAGGAGCAGCGCGCTGCGTTTCAGGAGCAGGTGGCCGAACGCATCGAAGCCATTGCCGGCGTCGAGTCGGTTGGCGGAGTCAGCCACTTGCCGTTGGATTTCTCCACGGGCGTCATCGGGTTCGAGGTAGAAGGCTATGAGCCCACGTCTTCCGACGAAGAGCTATTCGCGAATCTCAACAACGTCACGGCAGGCTACTTCGACGCGATGGGCATAGCGCTGCTTCGTGGACGTGCCTTCAACGATGCCGATAATGCAGACGCGCCACACGTCATCGCGATCAACCAGACGATGGCGGAGCGCTTCTGGCCGGGCGAGGACCCGGTAGGCCGACGCGTATTGCTGGATGAAGAGGATCCTGAGGGCGGTTGGGCATCCGTGGCGGCGGTCGTGGCGGACGTCAAGCATCGCTGGTTGATCGGCGACGTATGGCCGCAGATCTACTTCCCTCAGAGCCAGTACCGAACACGCGGCCTGCAACTGGTCATCAGAACGGATGGCGATCCCACCGCGCTGGCAGCCGCGGCACGTGAAGCGATATGGTCTGTCGACCCTGGACTACCGGTAAGGGGAGTCCGGACGATGAATCAGGTGGTCGCTCAGTCGCTGGGGCCATTCCAGTTGGCGTCCGGAATCATGACCCTGTTCGGCATACTGGCGTTGCTCCTTGCGTGCCTGGGGATCTACGGCGTCGTCGCCTACGCGGTCAATCGAAGAATGAGCGAGTTTGGGATCCGCATAGCTCTGGGCGCGGAGACGGGTGACGTACTCCGCCTCGTCGTGAAGCACGGAGCCAAGCTGGCGGCTATCGGCCTCGCCATAGGCCTGGTCATCGCGGTCGCGCTCGGTACGGTGATGTCCGGCTCGATGTCCGGCGTGCCAAGGCCCGCGCCCCTCCTCTTCGCGGGCGTTGGCTTGCCGCTGTTCGCCGCGGCGCTGTTGGCCAGCTATCTCCCGGCGCGACGCGCGACCAAGGTCGACCCTGCTTCGGCGCTTCGTAGTGAGTGAGCTCTAGCGAAAAAGATCGAAGAGCGTGGCCGCCGGCGGCAGGTCACGCTCGAGGGTGAGAACAGCCGCCGTCACCCGCTTGCCGAACCGGTGGTGCCCGGCGCTTCCCGGATTCACGACCAGAGGCCCGGCGGTCTTCTCGATGAGCGGGATGTGGGTGTGACCGTAGACGACGGCTGAGAAGTCGTGGAAGGCCTCCGCCAGGTCCTTCACTTTCGGCGAGCCCCACTGATGGCCGTGCACCACGGCGATCTTGTGACCCAACCGCTCGATCTCCTGCCGCTCCGGAGCGACTTCCCGCACGCTCCAGCCGTCCATGTTCCCAGAGACGGCCCATACGGGAGCGATGACCTCCAGCTCGGTGAGGATGGCGGGCTCGCCAATGTCGCCCGCGTGCAGAATCTCGTCTACGTCCTCGAACACGGCATACACCTCGTTGCGGAGCAGACCGTGGGTGTCGGATATCAGGCCGATGCGAAGCGACTCGCTCACTCTCCGCTCCAGCGCTTTCCTATGTCGTGTTCGATACCTATCTGATCGAGGACGCGGGCGACGATGAAATCGACGAGGTCGTCGATGCTGTCGGGCGCGCCGTAGAAACCCGGCGCCGCCGGCATCACGACGACGTCGGCCTGCGCCAGGGTCAGCATGTTGCGCAGATGGATTTCGGAGAGCGGCGTCTCTCGCGGGACCACGACTAGTTTGCGGCGTTCCTTCAGCATCACGTCAGCGGCACGCTCGATGAGCGACCGCGAGCTGCCATTCGCGATGGCCGACAGGGTTCCCATCGAGCAGGGACAAACGACCATACCGCGGGTGATGGCGGAACCGGATGCCGGCACGGCGCCGCGGTCCGAGTTGCTGAAGATCTGTACGTTGCTCCAGTCGCCGCCGATGTATTCGCGCAAGGCAGCCTCATCATTTATCCCGGACTCGTAGCGTAGCAGCCGCCAGCCGTGACTCGAGATGATCAGGTACGTTGGCACCTGAAGATCGACCAGCGCCTTGATCAGACGCAGCGCGTACGGCGAGCCGGAGGCGCCAGTGACGCCGACAACGAGGGGCGCGTTCATGGGATCACCCTGTCCAGAAAGACGAAGACGCAGAATAGTGCCGATATCAGCGCGTTCACGTTGAAGAACGCAACGTTCAATTTCGAAAGATCGTCGGCGCGCACGAGCGAGTGCTCATATAGTAGTAAGGCGGCGGTGACTCCCACGCCGATGAAGTAGAGCGGCCCGGTCTCCGGCATCACGAAGCCTGCGGCAAGCAGACAGACGACGGCAAGTGCCTGGTAGACTCGTGCCGACCAGATCGCAGTCGACCTACCATAGCGTGACGGGATCGAGTGGAGTCCTTGCTGGCGATCGAACTCTTCGTCCTGCAGCGAATAGAAGATGTCGAAGCCTCCAACCCAGAAAGCGACACCAAACGCGAGCAGCGGCAGCAAGTACCATGGCTCGCTCCAGCGACCCGAGATGGCTAGGAACGCAGCCGCCGGTGCAATACCGTCCGCGATTCCTAACGCCATATGCGTCCAGGTCGTGTAACGCTTCAGATACGAGTAGGTCAACAGCCAGGCGAGCGCGATGGGGGCGAGGGCGAAGACAAGGAGATTAAGCATCCAGGCCGCGACGAAGAAGACGGCCGAGGCGACGACGATGGCGATCTTCGCTTCGCGAACGGTCAGCCGCCCAGCCGGAATCTCTCGACCCGCCGTGCGCTCGTTCCTAGCATCGAACTCTCGGTCGGCAACACGGTTGTGCGCCATCGCCGCGAACCTCGCCGCCGTGAAGGCGACGACCACCCAGAAGATTTGCCACGGTGATACCGCGTAGCGGTAGGAAGCCAGAACGGCACCGACCAACGCAAACGGCAGCGCGAACGCCGTATGCGGCAGCTTGACCAGGTTGTTATACAGGACGAATCGATTCGTCCCCTGCAAGGTTTGGGGCTCGCTCACACTGTCACATTGCTAGATGGAATTACGGCCGCGAACGCAACAGTCTATCAGACCGCAGCGTCGTTGCCAAGCCGCTCAGGTCTTGAGCCTGCGAACCGAGCCGCCTCGATAGGCCAGCACGGCGGCCAGCCCCATCAACAGGCCTTCCGCCACCCACAGCCAATACTTGATGACGGTGGCACCACCCGTGGCCAGTGAGATCTGGCGTGCAAGGTCGACGCTTTGGAAGAAGGGCGTTGCTGTTGCAGAGGGAACCGCTTGCAGAAATGCGAAGAACGATTGCTCGGGCATGAACCCGCTGCTCGCCAGCCAGAAGGTGATATGCACCAGCAGATACGAGACGCAGCCGAGCCCAAAGACGTAGTAGTAGCCCCAACGAGGCGGCTGCCGCCGTCGCACCGATGAAGGAACTGCCGCCGCTTCACCGATGATGACTCCGATGGCGATCGCCTCGAGAGCAAGGACCCAGATCCATATCCTGAGAAAGCCGGTCAGCACAGCAGCGACCAGCGCCACCAGAGTCCCCCAAGCCAGAGCCTGGATGTAGGGTACGCGCGCGGCCAGCTTCAGCCTCTGCTGCGTGGCCTCACGCCAAGCCCGATCGACGTCCTTTTCGTCTGGCTCAGCTGGCGGCGGCGTGGGCCGTTCGGCGCGCTTCCGGGGTTTCTTCTTGCTGGTTCTCTTCTTGCTGGTTGGCTTCTTTGGCATCCGCTTCCGAAAGGAAATCGATGATGAAGAACTCTGCGAGGGTGGCCAGCTCCATGGCCGCCTGATTGAGACCGGTCACTGCGGCAGCGATCTCCTCGGTGGAGGCGTTCTGTTCCTCCATCCCGGCAGCCAACTCCTCCATCGCGGCGGCGAAGTCACTGATTCCGGCGCCGACATCTCGCACACGATCGGCGGTGGCCTGCACGCTGCCGTCCACGCTGGTGCTGACCTCGTCGATCCGGCCAGCCCATTCCTCAGCCTCGGCAGTGGTACGATCGACGACGGAGAAACTTTCGTTCAACGCGTCGACAACGTCGCCGATTTGATGTGTGGCGTCCTGAGTTCGCTCTATCGCGTTCTGTACCGTCTCCAGCTGTCCGACGATGCTGTCACTGGTGACCTGAGCGCGTTCCGCAGCAGCGCCGGCCTGGCTGGCCAGCTTTCGAATCTCTTCCGCCAAAACGCCGAAGCCCCGGGCCTCCTGGCCGGCCCTTGCGGCCTCGATGGCCGCATTCAGAGCGAGCAGGTTCGTTCGCCGGGCGAACTGGCGAATCAAATCGACGAACTCGCCGAATTGCTGTGCAGCCTCTACGAAATCGAGCAACTGCGCCGTAGCGAGATCGGCTCGCTCTGACATTCGCTCAACCTGGGCGCGGCTGTCGGCCAGCTGCTTCCGGCTCTGCTCTGAAATCTCGCGCACCTTGGTGCTGCGTTCGGTGGTCGCGCTGGCGCCCTCGCTGAGCTCTCGAGCTCCTGTACTCAGAGCACTCATCCGCTGGTTGATCGCCTGAATCGTGTCAGAATGTTCCGCCGCTTCGGTCGTGAGACGGGTGAGCGTGCTCGTCATCTCCTGTGCGCCAGCGGACAGCTGCTCCACGGCGCCGGCGATCTCCTCACTGCGCCCCTGCCCATGCAGGCTCGCTTCACGAATCCCTCCAACAAGCTCGCTCAGTCGGCCGACCATCGCGCGCACCGCATCGCACAGCTTTGCGACCTCGCCTCTCCCGACCCGCGGCACCGTGACGCGCAGGTCACCGCTGCCAACCCGGTCAGCGGCCGCCGCTACGGCCCGCAAAGGCTGACTGATCTGGCGTCGGACCCAGAAGCCGGCGACGAGCACGCCAATCACAGCGGCTGCCAACGCGATGCCAAACCCGTACCCCACGGCTCTACGCGCAGCGAACAGTAGACTGAAGGCTTCTTCTTCTTGCACCCAATAGGCGACAGTCCACCTGCCGCCCAAGACTTTCCGCGCCACGCCCACGATCGCTCCGCCCTGTCGGTCGACGGCACGGATCACCTCACCCTCGACCAGCGCGCCGCGATTCGCATACGGCTCTAGCAGCTGCTCCCCGGTCGGGGCGCTGATCAGCAGGCCCCGGTCATCCACCACGTGCACATAGCCCCAAGAACCTGCGGTTGCCAACAGCGCTGTCCCCAACTGCCTCAGATCGATGACGCTCTTCATCACTCCGGCGGTTGCGCCACCGGCACCCCTCACCGGCACGGAAACCGACAGAGTAGTGGCTTGAACGGACTCATCGACGTCCACTTCAGACACGTTAGCCAGGCCGGCGTATGCCTCCTGCCACCAGCCTTCGTCTCGCTGGACGAAATCGGATGTCAAACCGCTGGTCGCAACGACGAAGCCGTTCACATCAGTGATGAATATCTCAGCGAATAGGGTATTCTCGACTATGGAGCGTAGGTGGCGATCCATGGCCGGACTGGCCATCAGCGAACGCGCCGAGGCCATCTGTTGCTCCAGCTCTTCTATCGAGAGCTGCTCGAGGCCCCGACGGCGCGCTATCTCACCGCCACGAATGGCCACGTCGAAGACCGCCGGCGATTGGGCGAGGAGTTCGGCCTGCACGATGGCGCTCTGCACGGTGTTCTCTATGATCGCCACGGCCGAGGTCGAGCGCTCCTCGAGCTGCCGTTCCACAGCCGGTTCTATCAGCTCACCCGCCTCGCTCCACGCCAGGCCAAAGAAGCTGACAATCGTGATAAGCACGACGCCTCCGACGGCGATGAAGAGAGATCGCGTCAGGTCGACGGACGTCCACCAGGATCGAATAGACACCACTGCCTCCGAGTGGCTTAAACTAGATACGCTGGGAGAACGCGAGGGGAGGGATAACAACTACGCGCACAACAACTTGGCGTAATTGTTATTGTTAGTCAAGGTCAAGCCCAAGTCGAGGCCAGACCGCGTCTATCCGCCGCCTTGTTTCGTCATCCATCTCGATCACTTCCGGCCACTCCCGATCGAAGCCTTCCTCGGGCCACTTTCGCGTAGCATCGATGCCCATTTTGCTACCGTAGGTGAAGGCTCGAGACGCGTGATCGAGGACATCTACAGGTCCCATGCTAAAGCGCACGTCGCGCTCAGGGTCGATGTTGTTGAGGGCAACCCACCACGCTTCCTGCACGTCGCTGACCTTGACGTCGGCGTCAACGACAACGATCACCTTGGCCAACGACATGAGCCCCTGCCCCCATAACCCGTTCATCACTTTCCACGCCTGCCCCGGGTACTGCTTGTCTATGCTAACGAACACCAGATTGTGAAATATCCCTTCGGCCGGCATGTGGTAGTCCACGACCTCCGGCAGGGTCAACCGAAGCAACGGAAGGAAGATCCGCTCCGTTGCGTGGCCCATGTAATAGTCTTCCATCGGCGGTCGCCCGACAATCGTGGCGGGATAGATGGCGTTCTTGCGGTACGTGATCGCCTCGACGTGAACGCACGGGTAATAGTCGGCCAGCGAGTAAAAACCGGTGTGGTCTCCGAACGGCCCTTCGAGCACCAGGTCCTCAGCCGGATCGATGTAGCCCTCGATGACGATCTCGGCTTCTGCGGGCACCGGCAGATCGTTCGAGATCGCCCGCCCGAGCTTCACCGGCTCCCGACGCAAGAAGCCCGAGAAGATGAACTCGTCGACCTGCGGTGGCAGCGGAGCCGTACCCGAATAGACGGTAGCCGGATCGGGACCCAACGAGATCACAACGGGCATCCGCTCTCCGCGCCGGGCCATCTCTCGCCAGTGCGCCGCGCCGACCTTATGACGTTGCCAATGCATCGCCAGGCGTCGCTGGTCGAGCACCTGGATTCGGTACGTCCCCGCATTCAACAGGCCGCTTACCGGGTGGCGGGTGACGACGAGCGGAAGCGTGACATACGCGCCCCCATCATCCGGCCAACACCAGAGGTGCGGAATCCGTGTCACATCCGCGTCATCTCCCCGGAGCACGACATCCTGGCATCGTGGTGTGCCCCGTACCGAGCGCGGAGGGAACTTGGAAAGCTCGGCTAGCTTCGGCAGCATGGCGATCTTGTCGGCCAACGAATCGGGGACCCCCATCTTCAGCATCGCCTCGATGCGCCTCCCGATGTCGTCCAGCGACTGCACGCCGAGGGCCATGGCCATACGGCGGTAGCTCCCGAAGATGTTGATCGCTACCGGAAATTCGCTGGTATCGCCGTTCAACAATTTCACGTTCTCGAACAGAAGCGCCGGTCCACCGTCGGCACTCTTCATACAGCGGTCCGCGATTTCCGTGATCTCTCGATCGACCGACACGGGCTCCGTGATACGGATCAGCTCGCCGTGCTTATCGAGATCGTCGATGAACTCCCGCAAGTTCTTGTAGGCCATTATCGCTGTCGCCCCGTCTTAGCGGTCGTGGTCCTTCGTTTCCTTCTCCAGCTCAGTCGTCCTCCCGATCGCCTCGGATATGGAGAACGATAAGGATAAGGGTAAAGAGAGACAGAATCGAGCTAGGCGGAGCAGCCGCGCCATACGCACGCGATGCCGCCGGTCAGGGTCTGCCACTCGACCTCCTTGAAACCGACCCTCGACATCAGCTCGCCCAATGACGCCGGCTCCGCGAATCGCATTACCGACTCTGGTAGGTACCTGTATGCGAAGCTATGTTTTGAGATTAAGCGCCCGACGGATGGCAGCATACGTGTGAAGTAGATTCGGTAGAGTGACTTGAGCGGTTGGCGTGTCGGCATCGCGAAGTCCAGGATGACGAGCCGGGCGCCAGGCCGTAGAATCCGCAGGATCTCGCGCAGGCCAACTTCGATGTCTGCCAGGTTCCGGATTCCAAAGGCCGCCATCGCACCGTCGAACGTGGCGGCGGCGAACGGCGAACGCAGAGCATCGGCGCACGCCGGCGCGATTGGGTGGCCTTCCAGCTTGGTAAGCCCAGCTCGCAACATCGCCCGGGAGAAATCAGCCGCCACGACATGGCCACCGAATCCGTCCCGTCGGGTCAGCTCAAGCGCTAGATCGTAGGTCCCGGTGCAGAGATCCAGATACACGCCCTCTGGTCGGGACTCCCACGCAAGCTCGTTGATGGCACGACGCCGCCAGGACCGATCGATATTGAGACTGAGAAGATGGTTGAGAAGGTCATAACGCGGCGCGATCGCCGAGAACATGTCCCGAACGGCACGGGCTTGTTCCTCTGGCGATTCGGCTTCCAGGGGGGTCTCCGGTGGGAGTGCTGTCATGATCGGCCGCGAACATACGGACGCGGTGGAGGCCCGGCAACCCGGTGAGTCGGGAGCGCGTCCCCAGCCGTAAGGCCAGCCAGACTCCTAGCTCCCAGCCAGCACCGGGCATCAAGGAGGCTGACGACAAGGAGCTGGTCACCCTGGCACTCGACGGCAGGGAGGCTGCGTATCACGAGTTGCTCGAGCGCTTCCGTCGTCCCGTGTTCTCCCTCATCTATCGCATGATCGGCGATCGGGAGCAGGCGGAGGACCTGGCCCAGGAATCTTTCGTCAAAGCGTTCAACAACCTCGACAGCTACAACCCCAGCTACCGCTTCTCCTCGTGGCTTTTCAAAATCGCCAACAATCACGCCATCGACCATCTGCGGCGGGCACGACTCCCCACTGTATCGATCCACGGGTCTCCACACGCCGCCGACGCCGAACGCGAAGAGGAGACCCGCATCGTACTCGAGGCACACGATGAGTCACCCGAGCAGGAGATGTTGGCGCTGGAGCTGGGAGGCGAAATCGAGGAGGCGATCGCCCGCCTCCGCCCCGACTACCGGACCGCCGTCATCCTCCGGCACATCGAGAGTCGACCGTACGAGGAGATCGCCGAGATCATGGACGTGCCGATCGGGACCGTGAAGACGTTCCTCCACCGGGCACGTGCCGAACTTCGGGATGCTTTGGGACATCTGCGAGAGGAGGAGGAGCGGTGACGATTCTGGGATTCGGGGGCTACGAGAGTCGGGGATTGATCGGTAGGGCAAACCCTGGGGTCAA
>JBDHJS010000006.1:0-183136 GCA_039586795.1 Gemmatimonadota bacterium | reverse complement strand
CTGGCCGAGGCGGATCTGATACGGCGCATACTCGGGCCGCCGGAATTCGCAACCTGGCTGAGCTCTTTCCTACCGACGATCCCGGATGGCGAGGCGGACGAGGTCTGGATCGCGCCGGCCGTGGTGAGCGACCCCGGCGACCCGAAGCTGGCGCACCTGGACGGCCTCAACCTGAGCCGGGCCTGGATGCTGGAAGGGATCGTCGTCGGCCTACCGTCCTCCGACCCGCGCCGACCGGCGCTCGCGCGCACGGCACAAGCGCATCGCGACGCGGGGCTCGCCGCCGTCACCGGCGCGCATTACGAGGGTGGCCACTGGCTTGGCAGCTTTGCGATGTACCTGGTCAGCGAGCGCGGTCTGTTCGAATAGAACAGATCGCGTTCGTGTATCTCGAGCTAGAGAGAAGCCACGCTGGGCTCCTCGTGCGTCCTCGGTCTGACCCAGCGGGTCGTCACGATTCAGTATGGCACAAGGGGCACGAGATGCGATATCCAATTCTGGCTTTGACGCTGGCGATTGCCAGCACCCTACCCACTTCCGTTCGCGCCCAACAGAACGGTTCATGCCTAGACTCACAGGTTGCTTTCGAGACCGAAACGCTGGAGAAGATGGTCCGCCATCCTGAGCAGTTCATCGAGGAAGGCGGCAGCGTCTGGGATAACGAGAAGCCCCTCATATACACGAAGGCGTGGGCGGACGCGGTCAATGTGGGGATACCCTATCTGAAGTTCTGGAGGCAGGTCGGCGAGCTGGCGGAGCTCAGCGAGGAGGAGCGGAGCCAGCACCCGCTGCTCATCATGACCGACTCCATCGTGTCCTCCCAGGAGACGTTTCTCGAGCAAGCGATCCCCTTGGTCTGCTCGTTCCTGCCTGAAGACATGGATATCAGCATCCCGGTTTACTTCGTCGCGTTCGTTCCGCCCCGGTCGTTCGTGTCGGGCGGCGTCGTGATCAACGTCTCCGCTTCATATTGGAAGGGTGATGTTCGGAACATCTTCAACAACCTGACCCACGAGATCTTTCACGTTGGGTATTCGCACTCGCGCCCGCTGCGGACGGAGCCCAAGCTCGAGAACGAGCAGCTCTATCAGATGCTCGACGCGTTGCAGAACGAGGGGACGGCGACCTACGTCGGGTATCAGGCCAACTCCCTCTTCCCTGCCCCGGACGAGGTCGACTTCCGACTGTTGGAGAACCCTGACGAAGTGGAGCGCCTGTTCGACGAGGTCAACGAGTTGTTTCAGGAGGTAGGAGAGGTCTCGGAGGAGGAGCTACAGCGCATGTCGTGGCGTACCGGCGTGACGCGCCGCGGCTACTACATCGTGGGCGCCTACATGGCCCAAACCATCGACGAGCGTTTGGGGCGAGACGCGCTCATCGGATCGCTGACTGACGGCCCGGTCTCATTCGTGAAGCTTTATAACTCGCTGGCAGACGAAGAGCGGAGAGTCACGGTGCCGTTGACTCAACCGTAGAGAGGCGCCCGGCGCCGACAAGTCTCTCCAGGACGGAATACGGTTTACTCGAAGATCCGTTGGAAGTCGATGTCTTCGGCGGCGAGCGCCAGCGAGGTAGCCGGCATGCCATCGGTATCGGCGAGCAGCTGGGAATAGTAGCGCGTGTAGTCCTCCAAACTCTCGTCGGGATCGGGCGGTCGCAGCCCCAAAAAGACCAGGTCGGCATCGCCAGAAACCTGGCGGATGATGTCGAGATAGGATGAGCCGGCGTCACGCAACATGACATCGATGTCCGCCTCGATGCGACGCTTCGTAACGATGGCGTCCAGACGGCTGCGCGCGACCTGTATCTCCTCCTCGGATGAAACGATCGTCCTCACGTTCAGAGTGGACTTCCACCACTCAGGGCTCATCCGCAGCAGATACCCGAGCGCCAGCATCAGCCCGGCGTTCTGACGCTCGCCGCCCCACCAGATATCGATGCGTCGTTGCTTGCGCTCCGGGACTTCGATGTCGGGCTCCCGCACGATGATCAAGTTGCGCTGCAGCTTGGTCGCCAAGCGGATCAGGCGAGCGAACTTCCCCATGTGCTCCGGCTGCTCGGTCTCGCCGAGGACGATCGTGTTCGGGTAGAGGGGGCCGATCCCGGCAGCTTGCACGAGCGCCTCGGCACCCGTGAAGACGTCGTCCGCCAGGTGGACCTCGACCAACGCGGGTACCTGTCGCTTGCGCAGATAGTCTGCGATCGTCGCCTCGACTTCGTGCACCCGCTCTCCGACCGCCGAGTCTTCAGGCACGACCGTGGCCACGGTGAGGAACCCGGAGCCGTGGGTGAGGGCGTCGGCCAGCTCGATCAGGTACCATCGCGAGGTGGGGCTGCCGCTCAGCACCAGGATGTTCGGGCGCCAGGTGCGCTCGTGGGGTTTCGCCGCGGCGAGTCTGAAGATGGCGAAGCGGGCGAGCAGCGTCAGTATGCCGTGGCGCATGTCGCCCCAGTAGGCACGCATTTCGCGCCGCTGCATGATGTAGAAGACACCACCGGAGACAGCTGCCGCAATGAATGTGGCGCCCGGGTTGATCATGAACATGACGGCGAAGCAGCCGAACGCGCCCAGCAGCGATGCCCACCACGGGGTGCGGAATTGCGGCCGCCACGACGGGCTGCCGATCAGCCCCTCCAAGCCAGCGGAAATGTTGAGAAAGCCGTAGGACGTCAGGAAGAACATCGACAAGACGGGCGCGATCAGGTTGAGGTTGCCGGCCGTGATACCGACCAGCGCCACGGCAAAGGCGATGGCGGTGGCGATGCGCGGTTCATCCGCCGGACCGAATCCCCGTCCCAAGAACCGTGGAACCACCCGGTCACGCGCAAGTGCCTGCAGCGTTCGCGGCGCCCCGAGCAGCGAGCCCATAGCGCTGGACAGCGTCGCGCCCCACACGCCGAGCAGTATGGCGTCGCCCCAGCGCGCGATCCTGCGCATGACCAGCGGGTCGCTGAGCAGAACGTCCTCCGGCACGACGCGTGACATGAAGATCGGAATCGCCATGTACACCGCGTAGCCGACCAGCACGGCGGCGAGCGTGCCGCGTGGCAACGAGCGACCGGGGTCCTTGAGGTCGCCCGAAAGCGCGATCCCCGCCTCGATCCCGGTGACAGCCGGAAAGAACACGGCGAAGACGATCCAGAACGACTGGCGCTCCGGAGTCAGGCCCAGCGGTTCGAATCCATCCGCCGGGGCGCCGCCGGCAAAGAACGAGACCAGCGAAAGCGCGATGGCCGCCATGATGACGAACTGGCTCTTTAGCGCCAGATCGGCCGATCGGTATGCCAGGGCCGCCAGCAAGAGCAGTGTGACGACGCCGACAGGCGCGGGCGGGAGCGCCGGGAAAGCCTGGTTCACCGATTCGGCGAAACCGACTATGTAGAACGAGATCCCCAGCGCCTGGGCAAAGAAGAGGGGCACGCCGATCGCGGCGCCCGCCTCGATCCCCAACGAGCGCGAGATCATGTAATAGGCGCCGCCGCCGCCCACCCGCATGTTGGTCGCCGTTGCCGCGATGGACAGTGCGGTCAGGAAGGTGATCGAGCTGGCGAGTGTGATGACGACTAGGGTGAGGAAGAGCCCCATGTTTCCCAGGACCCATCCCAACCGTAGATACATGATGACCCCCAGAATCGTGAGGATGCTGGGGGTAAATACGCCCTTGAAAGTTCCGAAGCCGGCGCCGGTGTTTTCTGTCAAGACGTGCTTGGCGGTGCATCAGCCGGTCGACGAGACACCGCTCCTCAAAAGGTGCGCAAAAAGCGAAAGACGATTCTACACTGAATCCGAATGACTCGCCAGCTTGTCTGATTCGCGAGAGGCCCCGGGGCTCAGACGCTCCGGGGCCTACGACTGCTATTTCCAAACAGCGCTAGAAGCTCGCGTTTGCGCGCCGGTCAGACTCATGAAAGATTCGGGAGACCCTCACTCCCAAGGAGGCACTGCAATGGATCGCCACTGGAATGCACTCGTCGCGCGACTCGCCGCCGGCGCTGCGGTGCTGCTTATCATGGTGCCCGCAGGACTCACGGCTCAGGAGTCGACTCCATCAGCGACCGACGGGTGGGCCGCCGATCCGCCGGTCCTGTCGGCCCTCGTCGAACACGCTCGGAACGAGAGCGAGCTGCGAGTCGTGCTAGAGCGCTACAGCCTGGACCTCGCCGCTTTGAACCGCCGCTACCCCATCGAGTACTCGCCGGTGCGTCAGGCGCGGCTGGACGAATTCTACCGGGCATGGCAGGCGCGGCTGGCGGAACTCGACTTCGACGGGCTGAGCCAGGAGGGCAGAATCGACTACATCCTGCTACGCAACCGGATCCGCTTCGATCGGGAGATGCTGCGACTGGAAGAAGTGCGTGGGGCGGAGATCGCGCCGCTGTTTCCGTTTGCGGAGCGGCTGCGCCAACTGCCGGAGAGGCGATACGACCGGGTTCGAGCGGACCCGCGACAGACGGCGGAGACCCTGAACGACGTGGCGGCCGAGGTCGATGAGCTCACCCGGGGTCTGGCGGATGCAGCGCAGAGTGAAGACGGGGCCGACTACACGCCGGCGGTGGCGGCGCGAGCGGCCAGCTACGTGCGTCATCTGCAGAGAGCGGTGGATGACTTCGATACCTTTTATTCCGGCTATGACCCGATGTACACGTGGTGGGTGACGGAACCGCACGATCGATTGCACACCGCGCTGGAATCGTATTCGGCGGCGATCGAGAAGCACCTGGTCGGGACGCTTGCCGGCGGCGACGCGCCGATCGTCGGCGACCCCGTGCTCGAGGACGGACTGCGGGCCTACCTCGCGGTGGAGATGATCCCGTACACCGCGGAAGAGCTCATCGAGATCGGCTGGGCCGAGTTCGAGCGAACCGAAGCCGAGTTCCGGGCCGTGTCGAACGCGATGGGGTTCGGCGATGACTGGCAGGCGGCGCTGGAGTACGTGAAGACGCTAGCCCCGCCGCCCGGCGAGAAGCCGTGGGTGATCTTCGAGATCGCCGAGTACTCGGAGGACTTCGTCGCGACGATGGATGCGATCACCATGCCGCCGTTGGCCAGGGAGGTTTGGCGGCTGGCCATGCAGACGCCGGAGGCGCAGCTTCGCAATCCGTTCTTCAGCGGCGGCGAGACGACCCGTGTCTCCTACCCGACGGCGGGGATGACCCACGAGGACAAGTTGATGAGCATGCGGGGGAACACGCCGTCGTTCAACTTCGCGACCGTGCACCACGAGCTGATCCCCGGCCATCATCTGCAAGGTTTCATGACCCGTCGCTTCAACGGGCACCGTCCCGGCACGCCGTTCTGGGGCGAGGGGTGGGCTCTCTATTGGGAACTGCTATTGTGGGACAACGACTTCCCACGCAGCAACGAGGACCGGATCGGGATGCTGTTCTGGCGGCTGCACCGGGCGGCCCGCATCGTTTTCTCGCTGAACTGGCAGTTGGGAAACTGGACGCCGCAGCAGGCGATCGACTTCCTAGTGGAGCGAGTGGGCCACGAGCAGGCAAACGCGGAAGCCGAAGTGCGCCGCAGCGCGGTCTATTCGCCGCTCTACCAGATCGCGTACCTGATCGGCGGCTTACAGTTCTACGCGCTCCACAACGAGCTGGTGGACTCCGGCCGCATGACGGCCCGCGACTTCCACGACGCCGTGATGCTGGGCGGCCGGATGCCGGTGGAGCTGGTGCGTGCCCGCATCGCGGGATTGCCGCTGACGCGTGACTACGAAGCGAGTTGGCGTTTCTATGACGAACGATGACGACGCGCCATTACTTTCGATACACGACTTCTCCGCCGGCGATCGTCATGTAGACCGAGCCTTCGAATAGCCGCTCGGGCTCGGTGCTGCCGACAACCATGGGGTCGATGTCGATCACCGTGATATCGGCCCAACGACCCGCCTCGAGGACGCCGCTGTAGTCCTCGAGGAACGCCGAGTACGCGGACCAGACGCTGTAGCCGCGCACCGCTTCCTCCGCCGTCATCTTCTGCTCTGGGTACCAGCCGCCCGGCGGTTCGATCTCCTTGTCGCGGCGGGTGATCGCCGCGTGGAGTCCGTAAAAGATGTCGTGATCGGAGCCGGCGAGGTCGGAGTTGAAGGTGAGGGGGACCCCTTGCCTCCGCATGGTCCGCCAGGCGTAGGCGCCTTTCACCCGTTCGGGCCCGAGGCGATCTTCGGCCCACGTCTTGTCCTCCACGGCGTGCGGCGGCTCCATCGACGCGATGAGATCGAGATCGGCGAACCGCTCGAAGTCATCGGGATGGACGACCTGGGCATGCTCGACTCGGTGACGGCTGTTCCGGGCGTCGGGGTGGCGTTGGTAGACAGCCTCGATGAAGTCGAGCGTCTCCCGGTTGCCCGCATCACCGATGGCGTGGGTGCAGACCTGGAAACCGGCGGCTATCATCTCGGCGATCATCTCCTCGTTGAAGCCATACTCGTCTCCGCTGACGCCCGTGTGACCGGGCATATCGGAGTACGGCTCCAGGAGCTTGGCGCCGCGTGAACCGAGCGCGCCGTCGTAGAACGCCTTCACCGACCGGGTGTAAAGCATCCCTTCCGGCTCGGTCTCGTGACCGCGCTCCAGCCACTCGCGGAGCAGCGGCTCATCGCTTCCGCTCAGCATCGCGTAGACCCGGATCGGCAAGCGGTCGGTCCGCTCCATGTTCCCGAACGCGGCCATGAGATCGGCACCGGCGCCGGCTTCGTGGATCGCCACGTAACCCGAGGCCGCCATCGCTTCCAGCCCGACCAAGACCCGCGTCTCCAACTGCTCTTGCGTGATCTCCGGCAGCGCCTCATCCAGCAGGTCGGTGGCGTTGTTGACGAGTATGCCCGTCGGCTGACCGCTCGAGTCCAACCGGATCTCACCGCCTACGGGCGACTCTGTTGACCCGGTGATGCCGGCCAACTGGAGCGCCTTTCGATTCAGCAGTGCGGCGAACCCGTGAAGGCCACTCAGGACTACCGGGTTGTCGGGGACCGCCTCGCTGAGCATGTGGTTGTCCGGGTAGCGATCCGCCCACGCTCCCTCGTCCCAACCCCAGCCGATGATCCAGTCGCCCGGCTCCACTTCTGCCGCCCGGGCGACGACGCGCTCCACCATTTCTTCCTCGGTCGTGACATCCACCAGGTTGACCCGCTCCAGGTTGGCGCCAAGTCCCGCGATGTGGGTGTGCGAGTCCACGAAGCCCGGCAAGATCGTCGCCCCGTTGACATCGATCACCTCGGTCCGGCTGCCGCGGTACGCTTCCGCCGCATCGTTGCTGCCAACGAACAGGATCTCACCGCCATAGATCGCGACGGCCTCGGCGTCGGGGTGCCAGCCGTCGGCGTCGTAGGGCGCGTTCACCGCCGGGGTTCCGTCGACGGCAGGATCGTCCCAGGTGAACGTGTAGACACGACCGTTCACCAACAGCAGATCCGCCTCGCCTGAGTCGACCGCGCAGCCAGCTGCGACGAAGGACATGAGCAAAGCGATTCCATATCCGGCAAACAGCGAAGTCTGTGTGCGATAGAGCCGATAATTCATAGCGACCGGCCTCCGTGTTCTTCCGGTTCGACATTCGGTGGACGCTCGTGTGGCGGGGAAGGAATGTAGCACGCCCCGCCGGTGGCGGCACGCAGGCAAAACGAGACGCTGCTAACCCCGGTTGTTCGTCTTTCGGGCCAGTGGGCGGCCTGGCCGACCCTTGAATCCCGGGGTGGAATCGAGCATCATCCAGACCTTCGAAGTTTTGGCGGACGGCTGGAATCGAGCGTCTTTGGGAGGCAACGGATGACGTACACGTGGGACGAACTGCACAAGAAGCCGGTGGCTCAGCTGCGCAAGATCGCCGAGGAAATGGGCGATCACGACGAGCTGCACGGCTTCCTGACGATGCACAAAGAGGACCTGCTGCCAAAGCTGTGCAAGGTTCTGGGCATCGAGGATCACGCGCACCACAACGTGGTCGGAATCGACAAAGCGAAGATGAAGAGCCAGATCCGCGCCTTGAAAGTGAAGCGCGACGAGGCCCTAGCGTCGGGCGACCGCGAGACGATGCTTGATAGTCGCCAGAAGATCAAGCGGCTAAAACGGAAGATTCGTCGGGCGACGGTTTAGTGGTGGGTGGTAGGCGGAAAGTGATGCGAGATGCGGCCGGGAGGAGAGTCGGCCGCATCTCGCGTTATGGGGGCTAAGTCGCCTGTCCCGCATCACAGTAACACACCCGCCCCCGTCCTATCCTGCTCCTGCTGCTCCTGCTCGGAGCCACTACTCCCCTCCCCCACCTTCAGCCTTCGTAGTGTCCTCAGGCTCCGGCGTAACAGGAATCGTGTCCACGACCGTCGTATCGATGATACTCACCACGATCGCCTCGACCTCGGGCAGTTCCTCCTCGAAGTCAGGCCACTCCCGGTAGGCCACCGCCTCACTCCAGCCTTCCACTTCATCCACGAAACTCTGTGCGAGCTCCGCGAGGTCTACCGGGAGCATGTTCGGATCCTCGACCAACCCTTCGACGCGAGCCCGGCTGATCTCCGCCTTCAGATAGCTCTCGTCCAGGGCGAGCACCGCGCGAAACGCATCTTCGGCAGCCCGGAAATGACCGGTCCGCTCCAGCGCCACGCCAAGGTTGTTATGAAAGATCGGGATCTGGGGGTCGATCTCGACGGCACGGGCCAGCGGCGCCAGCGCCTCGTCGAACCGCTCCTGCTCGATGAGGATCAGCCCCATGTTGTTCATCGACCAGACGTCCTCGTTGTCGATCAATATCGCCTGGCGATACGAATCGACGGCATCGTCCAGCATGTCCATCTGGTGAAACGCCCGGCCCTGACAACGGAACCCAACGCTCGACTCGGGCTCGAGGGCCAGCGCTTCGTTGATCATCTCCAGTGCTTCTTCCGACCGCTCTTGATCGAGCAGCACACGACCCAGATTGATCCAGCTCTTCACGTGATAAGGATCCAACTCCAGCGCCCGCTGAAACGCATCCTCAGCCAGTCCGTGCTGATCCGACTTCCACGCCGAAAGTCCCAGCATGTAGAAGCCCCAGGGGTTCTCCGCTTTGCGCTCGGTGTAGATGACAAACATCTCCGCGGCCTCGTCGTAGCGACGATCCAGGAACACCGCCTCGGCTTCTGAGTACGTCACTTCGCGGGGCGGTTCCGGCTCGACGAAGGCCGGCTCCACCTCTTCCACCTCCGGCTTTTCTGGTTCCACTACCGCCGGCGGCGGCAACTCGATCTTCGGGGGCAGCTGGGCCGTGCGCTCCGCTTCCTGCCTCTCCTCGTCACCACCGCATGCAACCCCGAACAGCGGCAACAGAAAAAGCAGCGCCAGCGCCGCGACGCTCCACACCACCTCACTCCGATTCTTCAATCCGTTCATCGCCTGGCTCCTTCCGGTTGCGCGCCCCTCGGGGCGCCCGTGGGCTCCTCCTTCGCCCGCCAACAGAGGCATTCGCGGGGCCAATCTGGCGCACGATGAACGGCTAGGCTTGTAAGTGTATTATTGGTAAGGGGTTAGGGGTGAGGGGTGAGGGGTGTTGTCCGATTTGCGGGGTGCGGAATGTGTCCGGGTGGACACGGGCTCGGTCAGGGTTGTCGTGTACCCCCGGACACGCTACTCCCGGCGCTTGAGGCCGTGGCGGCGCATGATCTTGAGGAGGCTGGCGTGGTCGGCGAGGCCGAGCTCCTTTGCCGTGTTGGTGATGTGCCAGTCGTTTCGTTCGAGGGCGGCCACGATGATCTGGCGCTCCGCCTCGGCTTTGAGTTCCTGGAAGGTGCGGGCGCCGTCGGTCGGGGTCACCGATTGATCACCGCCGATGCCCGGGGGCAGGTGGCGCGCGGTGATCTCGTCGCCGTCGCAGGCGATGATCATCCGCTCGACGATGTTGCGAAGCTCGCGGACGTTGTTCTGGCCCCACCGATGGGTCATCAAACGCTCAACAACTTCGGGGGCGAGCGTCTTCGGTCGTACGCCGAAGCGGGCGCACGTGGTCGTGACGAAGTGCCCGGCGAGCTCGGAGACGTCGGAGAGGTGATCGCGGAGCGGCGGGACGCGGAGCTCGTGGACGTTCAGCCGGTAGTACAGATCCTGTCGAAAGCGCCCCGCATCGACTTCCGCGCTCAAGTCACGATTGGTTGCGGCGACCACCCGCGCATCCACATCGATCGTTCGCTCGCCGCCGACGCGGGTGACCTGACGCTCCTCGAGCACGCGCAACATCTTCGCCTGCGCGGGCAACGGCAGCTCACCGATCTCGTCGAGAAAGAGCGTGCCGCCGGCCGCGGTCTCGAAGGCGCCCTTCCGAGTGCGGTTGGCCCCGGTGAACGCGCCGCGCTCGTGACCGAACAGCTCGCTCTCCACGAGGTTCTCCGGCAGAGCGGCGCTGTTGATCGCGATAAACGGCCGGTCGGGAACCGGGCCAAGGCGGTGCAGCTCTCGGGCGACCAGCTCCTTGCCGGACCCGCTCTCTCCGACGATCAGGACCGGGCTGGGTATAGCGGCGACGCGGGCGATGGCCGCCTTCAGCTCCTGCATCGCCTGGCTAGAACCGAGCAGCGGAGAATCGGTCCCCAGCTCGTTCCGTAGTGCTTCGACTTCAGCGACCAGCCGGACGTGGGCCAGGGCGTTCTCCACCTCGCGAACGACGCGCTCCATGGTTTCTGCTTTGTCGATGAAGCTGTAGGCGCCGAGCTTGATGGCCTGCACGCAGCGCTCGAAATCGCCGGTGCCCGTGTAGACGATGACCGGCGTCTCGTCACGCCGCTCCTTCATAGAGCGTAGCACCTCGAACCCATCGACGCCGGGCATCTCGAGGTCGAGAATCACGCAGTCGATCGCCTCGCCCTCCAGTCGCGCGAGCGCCTCGGCGCCACCCGGGGCGATCAGCGTGTCATAGCCACCCACGCGTTTCAGATCGTAGGCGTATTGCTCCGCCATCGCGGCCACATCATCGACAACCAGAACGAGCGTCACGCGCCGTCTTCCTCTCTCGAGTTTGCATCCGATCCGGCCGCCGTATCGCTGACCGGCAGATCTACGATGAATCGACTCCCCTGGCCCGCCTCGCTCTCGACCCGAATGCTACCGTTCAGGTCCAGGACGAGGCGCCGTACGATCGACAGTCCGAGGCCGGTACCATTCTCTTTCGTCGTGAAGAAGTCGTCGAAGATCTGCGCGACCTGATCCTCACTCATGCCGCACCCCGTGTCGGAGACGCTGACGCGGATCATCTGGGTGCCGTTGCCGCTATCTTCGATCAGAGTGGCAACCGCTACCGAGCCCGGTGCATCACCGAGACTATCGATGGCGTTGTCGATCAGGTTCTCCACGATCCGCCGCAGCGCCACGGGGTCTCCGACCACCGAGGCGCCCCCCGCATCTAGCTCGGCGTGCAACTCGATGTTCTCCCGGCTGCCGGCGCTGGACACGACATCATGCACGACCACGTCCACATCGCATGGGAGGCGCTGCACACGGGGATAGAGCCGCGCATAGTTCGAGGCCAGGTCCTCCAGGTACGTGATGCTGGAGTCGATGGTGCCTTGCCGTTCCTCGAACACGTCGGCCAGCTGATCCGGCTCGTCACGCGCCACCTGCGTCAGGTGACGCAGGACGTTACGGATCGGCATTAAGCCGTTCTTGATGTCATGATTGACCTGGCGCGCCAGTTCACCGATCGTCGCCCGGCGTTCGGCTTCCTTGAGCCGCGCCGCCCCGGTCCGCAGACGCTCCGTCATCGCGCCGAGCAAGCGGGAGAGGCTACCGACCTCGTCCTTGCGGCCGCTGCGGAAATCGATGTTCAGTCGGTCCAGGTTGATCCGCGCTGTCTTGTCCGCCAGATCCGCCAGGGGTCGGCTGATCCGAGATGCAAGCCACGTGGCCAACAAGAAGGCGATCAGCGCCGTGACGCCGACACCGACCATCAGCCAGCGGTCGACGTCGCGACGCAGCGCCTGTAACTCCCCCAGCCCGTGCATCACGACGATCCGCGCTTCGGTCAGCGCGGTCCGCTCGGTATCGATGTAGGGCACCGCGAGCTCAGCGATCACTTCCCCGGACGCTACAGCCGCGGCACTATCACCTGCCGCCTCGGTCGGGGCCAGTTCACGGGATGTGAGCACACCTCCGGGATAGATCAGCGACACCGTCAGGTCATCCTGCCGTGCCAACCTAGTCAGGAAGCCTCGCTCGACGGCTTCTCCGCCCACCACACTGAATCGCCGACCACCCACGCTGAACGAGTCGACGGCGGCGAGGGTGAGAAACGGGCCTTCCGGCGTGCGCGCTTCCAACAGGGCCGCTCCACCCGGCGCCGACGATAGCCTGCGAGTCAGGCCCGACTCGACCCGATCGTACTCGTTACGAAAGTGGCCGGAGCTGAGAATCCTGCCTCTGACGTTCTGGATCTGCAGCATGGAAAGACCCGACAGACGCATCGCGTTGCCGGCATAGTCGAGCAGGTAGGTTCGCTCCGACGATAGGTCGTCTACCGCCGCGAGTCTCAAGCGGTTGTCTTGCGTGGCCGATACGGCCAACGTCGCGAGCTTGTGGCGGATCTCCTCGCTCTTCGCGTTCAGGTCATCTCGTATCACGTCGACCAGAGCTTCCACGCGCCGCTGGTATTGAGCCGTCAGACGGTCGCTCATCGCCTTGCGCACGCCCAAAGCGAAACCGACGACGGGTAGAAGTACGATCGCCAGAAAGGCCAGACGTAAGCGCGTTCGCAGCGTCACTGTTGGCGCCCCCCGGCTGCACCTTCGCCGATCAACACCGTACCATCCCAGCCGACGGACAGCGAAACGGCACCGTCACGCGCCACGACGTGCTTTCGCGTGTCGATCAGCGGGAGAATCGTCGCCGCCGGATCGAGCCAGCCGATGTTGAGCCAGGGCACGCGCTCGGCAAGTCGAGTCAGATGATAGCACGGGTCGAGCGAACGCGAGGGCAACGCCAGCACGAACAGGAACTCGTCTCCGTCGTTCAGCGACTCTTCGAACTCATCCGGCCCCGAACCCTCGACGAGCAACGCGTAGTCGGCCTCGCCCAAACCCGGTACCCCGTTCGCCAGCGCCGTCGACTGCTCCACCGAGACCGGTCGCATCGCCAGCGCGACGATCCTCTCGGCGAGCGCTTGCGCCACGGCGTCGCCCTCTACGTACACGACGCGCCGCGGACCCCGCACTCGGTAAGCCGCCGTGGGCACGGCCGGCGGCAACTCTCGCAAGCGTTCGACCTCGGCCGGGCAGCTCAACTCTTCCTCCCACCACGCCTTGCTTTCGTGCTCGCGGGCGTCGCCTCTCACCGCATCGCTGGCCAGGGCCTGACGCATCGCCATCGGCACGACGGGCAGCGTCGTGCCAACGTCGGCCCGCAGCTCGCGAACCCGGGTCGGTGACATGAGCACGTACGTCCGGTTCCAGGGCAACGGCATGGAGGTCATTCCCGACCGACGGGCCGCGTAGTCGAGGACGTCGGGATCGCCGGTGATCATCACATCGATACGGTCGTCCAGCTGGTCACGGGCGTCGGTCGTCGTCGCCAGCCGAAACGAGATCGTCGGCGAACGACGATCAACGGCGTAGGCGTTCACCTCGAGGTGCGAGAAGTCAGTGCTGGGTACCGGCCCCTCGAGGCGATACGGCCCGGTGCCCACGGGCCATGCCGGATCTTCTTGCGGCCGCGTGATCGCGTGGTCGGGTTCAGCGAATTCTCTGGGCACATCAGTGTGGGGACCGTCGAACTGGACCTCGAATACGCGCTCGCTTTCGGCCGTAATGGAGACTCGGCCTCCCCAGGACGGCTCGCTCTCCCACTCGCGTATCACGTCTTCCGATGTGACACGCGTCCCGTCCCAGAAACGGGCCTCCTCACTCAACACGAACCGCCAACTCCGGCCGTCATCTTCTGACGTCCAGCTCTCCGCCAGCCCCGGACCCACTCGCCCGTGGCAGTCGACGCGAATCAGGGTCTGGTAGGCTTGCTGAAACAGAAAGCGCTCCGACTCGTTGCGCGCGCGGGGCGCCGAGGAGGCGCTCACCGGCTCGAGCAGCGCGACCCGTGTCTCATCCGCTGTTCCCAGAGTGTCGGTGAGCAGCGCGCAGGCGCTGGCGGGTGGAGCGGGAGGGACCGGCTCGGGTCCGGGCTCGGGTTCGGTAGTACCGCAAGCGGCTACGACGGCCAGCAGCACCGCCCCACCTCGCACGCTACCCATCCCCAGGCACACTGTTCAGACGTTGCCAGGCCTCGCGGCCCGGTCGAGCGGACAACCACATCAGCAACGTGATGGCGATCGCCGATGACAGGCACCAGATACAGGTCGCCCCGATCACGAACGGCTCTAGGAATGTCAGATAGATCGAGAACAGCGTACCGAGCACCGCCATCCCGAGCACCGAAAAGATCGCCCAGTCCGATGTGGTTCCCAGATCCAATCTCGACACCACCCAGGCCGCGAGGATTGCCAGATAGCCGATCAGTCCGAGCAACCCGACGGGCAACACGCCGAACAGCCTGGCATACTCGCTCTGGTTCACCGTGTTGCAGTCGCCTACCGGCCCACACGCCGCCGTCGCGCCGCTCGTCTCGACGTAGGTGAGATAGACCGCGACCGCCGCGCCGATCACCGCGATGACCGGCACCGCGACCCCCAGCCGCTCTCCGGCCGGCGCCGCGCGCATGAAAACAAACAGCGCCACCAGGCTGGCTACCATCAAGAGAAGCACGACCACTGACAAACTGTTTCCAACGCGATCCTGATTGAACTTCTCGGCAACCGTCAGCGCGCGACTTGGAATCACTTCCTCAGGTGTTTCGACCGTGCGTGAGTCTTCCTCTGCGAAGGTTGGATCTTCCGCAAGCGGCCCATCCGTTGGTGTCGGCTGGGCGTGTGGCGGGATCGCCGCCAGCGCGGAGTTGAACCCGGCGATGTCTGGCCAGTCGACACCGCCCGCGGCGAGTCCCTCCTCGATGAGCTGCGGCAGGATCTCCGGTATGTCGAACGAGCCGACAAGACTCGAGTCGGCGAACACGAGTCGCGGCACGCTCCATTCCCGCTGAGGGACTGAATGCGCCGTAGCCCAACTCCGGTAGATCGCCTGGCCTTGCGGCAACGCGACATCGATAAGCAGGATCTGCAGCCGCCCGTTAGTAATCTCATAGAAGCCGGCCTGTCCCTGCGGCTTCGTCCGGTCGAAGAAGATGCTGGCCGCTCCGCCGAACCGCTCGAAGATGCCCGGCAGGTGGTTATTGATCACCTCGTGGCAGTGTTGACAGGTCGGCGAGTAGAAGAGCACGGCGCGAACCGCGGCCTCCTGAGAGACCGTTGGAGACAGAAACGCGGTTGTCGAGAGCACACCGAGCAAAGTGACGGCAAAGCGAGCAGAGCGGATCATTGGGAATCACGCCTCAATTGTGGGGCTGTGGAAAGATAATCGGCTGTGTACGGTTGTACACAGCAGGCAGCGGATGGGTCCTCGGACGCGGAACTGCGTGGGAATTATCGAATCGGATTCAACGATACTTAGGAGCCGGGGATTAAAAAAGCGGAACGGACACAACCGTTAGTCCGGTGGCCACCTCCAGATCCAGAATCCAGAATGAGGGGATCGTTGAACCCGATTCGATAATTCAGGACAGCTCGAACTTACCCAGCTGGGAATCCCGATTTCATCAATCGCGATTCCCAGCAAAACACACTCAGCCGTTCTCCGCGAGTGCGGAGTCCACCATCTTGACGAGGTCTTTATTCCCCAAATACAACGGCGTCCGCTCGTGCAGCTCCTCCGGCTCTACATCCAAAATTGATACTCTCCCATTCGAAGAGGCGCCGCCCGCTTCCTCCATCACCATGGCCATCGGCGACGCCTCGTAGAGAAGGCGGAGCTTTCCTTTGGGGCTCTTCTTGTCGGAAGGATACATGAAGATGCCGCCGTAAAGCAGAGTGCGGTGAAAGTCGGCAACCAGAGAACCGATATAGCGAAGGCTGTAGTCCTGGTCCTTCAGCGTGTCGACAGCCTTCTGCTGCCCCGGTGACCAGCGCTTGTAATAAGCTTCGTTGACACTGTACATGTGTTTGCCGGGTTCGGGGATGCGCATATCGGGATGCGACAGCAGAAATTCGCCGATCGACGGCTCGAGCGTGAACCCGTGCACACCGGCGCCGGTCGTGTAGACCAGCATCGTCGACGACCCATAGACCACGTAACCCGCCGCCAGCTGCCGGCGGCCCGGCTGCATAAGGTCTTGCATCTCGCCGCGGTCACCCGTCGATACCTTCTTGTGGATCGAGAAGATGGTGCCCAGTGAAACGTTGACCTCGATGTTGGAAGAACCGTCCAACGGATCGTGGAGCAGCACGTAGTTGCCGCAGGGGAATTGCTCCGGGATCGGGATCGGGTCGTCCACTTCCTCGGATGCCATCACGCAGAGGTTGCCCGTGTGATCCATCGAGTCGAAGATCACGTCGTTGGCGAACATATCCAGCTTGCGGACGTCCTCGCCGTGCACGTTGAACCTCCCCGCGCTGCCGACGATATCGACGAGACCGGCACGATTGACCTCGCGGCTGATGATCTTGGCGGCCAGAGCGATGTCGTACAGGATGTTCGAGAACGCTCCCGTCGCTTCCGGGTACAGCCTCTCTTGTTCCACGATGTGCCGGCTAAGGGTGATGACGCTGGACTCCATCACAGCCTCCTGGCTCTTTTGCGGCGGGGAACTTTTAGCAGGGTCGGGATCAATGGGCCGCGCGTCGGCGGCATCTCCCGTGCGTTGAAGCTAGCACAATCGGCGCCCGTATCCAAGCTCCGCGCGCCAAAAAAACGTGGCCGGAACTCCGGTCCGGGGCGGACCTGAAGCACGGCCAACGCGCTCCAGGTCGCCCTGGGCCAGTTTAGTGTGGTGACACGGCCGTCCCGACCGTCACATCGGGCAGCGGCGTATCGGCGGTGTGAGCCGGCAGGATCGGATACTCGATCTTCGGCTGTTCGCCCGTCAGCGCGTCGAGGAAGGCGGTTATCGCCTGCACTTCTTCCTCGGTCAGCATCGCGCCGAGCTGCGCCGAACCCATTATGCCTACCGCTTCTTCGAGCTCCCAGACGGAGCCGGAGTGAAAGTAGGGCGCGGTAAGCGCGATGTTTCTCAGGGACGGCGATTTGAAGACGTACTCATCGGCCTCGGTTCCGGTCACGGCGAACCGCCCCTTGTCTTCAGGAGGCAGAACGTCGGATGCGGGCCGTTCAACGACCCCGAACGGGAAGTAGCCGGATCCGCCCATGTTCTGGCCGCCGTGGCAGGCGGCGCAGCCGCGGTTCATGAACAACTCGAGTCCATCCCGCTCGTGGGCACTCAAAGCATCGAACTCGCCCGCCAGGAACTTGTCGAACGGAGAGTTCGGCGTGAGCAACGTAGCCTCGAACGCCTCGATGGCGCGCGCCATGTTCTCGAACGTTACCGGGTCGAATTGGTCAGGGAACGCCGTGCCGAATCGCTCCACGTACTCCGGGATGCTCTTCAGCGTCGCCACCGCCCGCTCCGGCGTGCTGTTCATCTCCACGGCAGCTTGCACAGGTCCCATGGCTTGCTCCATCAGGTCCTTGGCGCGGCCGTCCCAGAACTGGGCGACATTGAATACGGCGTTCAGGACCGTGGGCGCGTTGCGCGGCCCTTGCTGCCAGCCGTGCCCGATCGAGGTCTCGAGCAGGTCGACGCCGCCGAGGCCCACGTTGTGGCAGGTGTTGCAGCTGATCAGCCAGCTGGACGATAGGCGTGGCTCGAAGTAAAGCATCTTGCCAAGCTCGACCATGTCGTCGGTGAGCGGCGTCTCGGCAAGCTCTGGCGGACTCGATGGTATGGGGGTGAATGACGCACTCGCCATCTGGACGAGCCCGTCGTCGGTCGCCGGCTGCGTACACGCTGTCACTCCCAGGGCGGCGACGGCAAGGAGCAGGATGCTGGGGGGGAGTCTTTTCATCGTCGTTTCCTCGAGCTAGTCTGTCTGGTCCTCCACGTCTGTACCGCCTTCTTCCGCCGATTCCATTCTGTCGTACCACCGGCGGTGATGTTGCTTCACCATCTCCTTCGTCATCTTGCCGGACAGCCACGTCCAGCTCATCGGGTAGAAATCGGGGTGAAAGATCGTGAAGAAGAAGTGCCAGACGATTATCGCGAGCGTCGCCAGCCAGGCCTCGTAATAGTGGATCGTCTGCGCCGCCGGGATCCCCCAGCTGGGTAGCAGATTGGCCGCCTCTGTGGGGAACCAGAGAACGAAACCGGTCAGGACCATGAGCACAGTGCCCCAGATCAGCGCCCAGTACTCCGCCTTCTGGGTATAGTCGTAGCGACCGTGCTCCACGTGCTTCTCGGTCCTCCAGGTGTAGAAGCGAAGCGCGTTCCAGAAGTTCACAAAGTCCCGAGGAGCGGGTAGGATGGCGCGAAACTCATCCCTACCCCGGCGATTCGCTATCACGTAGTAAACGTGCATGAGTGACACAACGACCAGGATCACAGCCGCGACACGATGCGTATCGGCGCGCCTGATTTCGGTCATCCCCAACTCAGACAGGAAGGTGACCCACCAAGCTTCCGGGAAGCGTAGCGCGAACCCGGTGATCACCAGCACGGTGAATGACGATGCCAGCAACAGGTGCTGCACGATCTGAGACTTATCGAGACGCAGGATCTCTGTAGTCCGCTTTTCGGCCCGGCGCCGCTCGATGATGAAGTAGTTCATCACGAGCAGGTTGTGCAGAGCCATGATGCCGATAATCACGATAATCGCGACTATATAGATGATGCGGATACTCCTATTGACGGGATTCGTGGTGATCGAAGTCGTCTCGTGAGTGTATGCGCGAGCGAATCTTTCGTCGGCCCGCTCATGGCACTGTCCGCAGGTCGAGACCAAGTTTTCAGCGTGGATGGTCGATGCTGGATCCGAATCCGGCAGCACGCGATGCGCTGTATGACAATCCACGCATGACGCGACTGTCTGCTCTTCGCAACCGCGTCGCGATGCCCAGCCGTGGTAGCTGTCCACATAAGTGCCGACCACGCCACCCTGCAGGTTGTACTTGGCGATGATCACCGGATCGTCGTGACAGGGGCCACAGGTTTGCGTCGCTTGTTGCGAAGCGCAGGTCCTCGCGTCCGGGTCTTCGTGCCCGAGGATCAGGTGCTCTCCGTGACAATCGATGCAGGTCGGGCTGTCGCGCACGCCTGTGGCTAACGCCTGGCCGTGGATCGACCGCTCGTACAGAGCCGCGATCTCACCGTGACACTGTCCGCAGGTTGCGGACACGTTGGCATGGTTGATGGAGGATGTTGGGTCGTTCGGCCCCTTCAAACCGTGGACTCCGTGGCAGTCCGAACACGACGCCGCCGCCGTGTCGCCCGCAGCGGTCCGCCGGCCGTGCACCGACTGCGCGTACGACGAGACCATCTCGGGAAGCCGCACGACCTGGTCAGTGAGCAACCCCGCCTCACCGTGACAGGCTGCGCAGGTTACGACCAGATTCGCCCTGTAGGTTGGAGAGTTTGGATCGCCGCTCGGGAGGATCGCGTGCCGCCCGTGACAGGTCACGCAGCTTGGAGCGCGAGGGTTGTCGCGGCTCAGCGCATAGCCATGCACGCTCTCATCATAGAGGCGGCCAACGCCGACGTGGCAACTCGAGCAGACGGGCGGCGCCAAATCCGACACGTGCGGAAAGGAAGATCCCGCCAGGTCTCGGTGGCACATCACGCACGTCATGCCCATCGCGCCGTGCACCGACCCGGCGTACTCCGCTTCCGTTACGACCAGGCTGTCTGCGTTCTCTCGACCCTGGAACATCGCGGCACGCGAATGGCAAGCCAGACATGCCGCGTTATCTTGCGCTGCGGCCTGTGCGGGGGCGCCCACAACGAGACCCACACCCACCGCAATTGCGCCCCAATGTCGCTTCATGAGCGGCTCCGGATGACTATTATGGCTTAGGGCCTGCCATCTGGGAGCCTTACGAAAGGCCGATGACGCCTGGCGCCCCGTGGCGGGCCCGGGCTAATCGTACGTCATCACTGTGAATTAGCGGCAAGCTCTATGCCATATAGAGCCGGCCGAGAACATCCAGAATCGTGCCCCGAGCTAGTTGCCGGGGAGTACGAATAGCAGATCGTAGGGTCCGATGCTCCCTCGATCGACAACCAGGTGCTGATATCCCAACTGCGGGCCGCCGGTGCGCACATACTCACCCGGTCCCGCCGATTTCACGTCGGTGCGATAACGCTCGTGTAGGTACTGGCTCAGCTCGAGCGCCGATACGGCCCCATCACGATCGGCGTCCGCGCGCCCCTCGCCCACCGCTTCCGCCAAGAACACGGCGAGGTAGCCGCCGGCTTGGAACTTCACGGCGACGGACGACGTCACGTCCTCTTCCGAGGAGAACAGGCCCATGCGGCCGGGTGCCGAGATGACGTCCTTGGCAAACCCACCGCTGAAGCACGCATCCAGCACGATGATCGATGTGCCCGAGTTGAGTTCGCCGAACATCGCGTTCACCTGGTCATCGGTGACCGGGCCATCATACAGTTCGATCGTTTCGTCCATCGCGTCCGGGTCTGTAGTCTGGAAGTCGGACCGTGGGATTCTGTTTCCGTGACCTGAGTAGAACAAGATGAACGTGTCGTTCGGGCCCATGCGACTATTCAGAGTCTGCACTGCGTTCTGCAGGTTGGCGGCAGTCGCGTCTTGGTCGGTGAGCACAATCGCGTCGCCTGCCGACATTCCGGCGCTCGCCATGGCATCGCGGACCCTCAGCGCGTCTTCTGCCGTGTAGATCAGGTCATCCGACTCGCCGGGATAGTCGCTGATTCCGATGAACACGCCGTAGATTCGGCCGCTCCCTGTGGTGCCTGTCGAAGCGACTACCGGCTCGCTGGCGGTCGCGCTGGAGGCCAGCGTCACTTCGTACGATCCCGTTTCGCCCGCCTGATAAGACGTGGCGACGATCCGGAAACGTCCGGTCTCACGCAGCGTTACATCGATGCGGGACCGGTTGGTGTTACCCTCGTGATCATCGTTTTCGATCTGGCCGCCTCCCGGAGTCGCCAGAACCAGGTAGGTGTCGAAATCTGATGACACCATCTCGACACTGACGTTTTGGCCGGCCGTGCCATCAAACACGTAGACGTCACCGTACTCACCCGCCTCCAGCTGTAGGTCACCAGCCTCCAGGTTACCACCCACGCTGCCGCCAACAGCGATGGAGGACACATCACGCTGCCCGGCGGTTGACGCGACAGCTGCGCCGAACTCCATGCTCAGTTCGTAGGAACCGGTTTCCTTCGGCTTGTACGATGTCACGGCCACGATGTACGTGCCGGCCTCCGTGATATCCGCCTCGATCACGCTGTGACCGGGCATGCCTTCCGCGTCGTCGTTCTCCGTGTGTTCACCGTTGGGGTCGACGAGGATCAAGTAGGTATCGAACTCGCTCGATGATAGCTCGAGCGTTACGCGTTGGCCGGGTAGGCCTTGGAACTCGAACCCATCCACGTACTCGCCGGACTCTAGTCGCTCGTCTCCCACGGCGAGAGTACCGTACTCGGTTCGGTCGCCGCTGGTGTAGGAGATCTCCGGCCAGTCGATCTTCAAGTCGTAGACCCCGGACTCGCCCGGCTTGTACGTCGTGACGATCACCTCGTACTGGCCGCTCTCCGGCAGCGACAGGGAGATCATCGATCGACTCGCATCGCCTTCGTAGTCGTCGTTCTCGAACTGCTCCTCGCTCGGCGTGATCAGGATGAGGTAGGGATCGAACTCGGAGGATCGCAGATCGAGAACGATCTGATCGCCGGCGCTCCCGCTAACCGTGTAACTGTCGTAGTACTCGCCCGAGCTAAGCTCGTAGTCCCCACTGGCCAGTCGCCCGCTCTCGTACTGAGTGCCGCCGACCGTCGCCGGGGCAACCCCGTCACCCGAGGTTTCGATGGTCACATCGTACGCACCGGTTTCACCGGCCTCGTAGGACGTCACCACCACCCTCCACTCCCCGGATTCGTCGAGAATCTTCTCGATGCGCGAGTGGCTGCTGGAGCCGTCATAGTCGTCGTTCTGCGTGTCCTTGTCGGTGGGCGACATGAGAATGAGGAAGGGATCGAAGTCGCCCGAGCGAAGGTCGACGACGACCGTCTCACCAGCGGCTGCTTGGAACGTGTAGGAGTCGTAGTACTCGTTACTCGACAGCTGCTCGTCGCCCTTCTCGAGTCGGCCGCTGTAGCTTTGCGTCCCCTTCGTACCGCCCGATGCGCCGCCGGCAGCACTGCTGGCGAAGACGCCGACTCCGTAGTAGCACGGCTCGTTCGTACAGTTCGCCATGTACACGTGGACGACGTAGTCGGCGGTTCGGGTCGGGGTTACGAAGACGATCGGTAACGCATCGTCCTCGTAGTCTCGATCGACCTCGTTGCCCGAAGCATCCAACAACATCAGATCCATGTCCGGGCAGTCGTTGTCGCAGGCGCCGACCAAGTAGTAGCTGACGCCACCCTCCAATTCGATCGTGAAGTCGTCCGACGCCTCATCCTTGAGTGAGCCGCTGAACGTCTTCCCCGACATCACGTAACCCTCGGGCTCGAACACCAGACCCGCCGTGCGAATCTGCTCCCTTACCTGCTCTTCCCAGTCGGTCTGCGCGATCGCCGCGTTGGACAACACGAGGATCGAGAAAAGAGCGAGCACGCCTCTATACATGGGGACTCTCCAGCCGTGTGGTGGGCTCTCTGCGGGGGGAGCGGCCGCTTGGAGCGGAAGCCGCAGTACGACACTGAAAAATGTAAGAAATAGCGGGTTTTGCACAAGGTGAAGTCAGCCGAGCGCCGCCTCTCCCGCCAGGCGACGAGCCAACCGTTCCAAGAACCGCACGTTCTCATTCTGCACTTCGCCCGGACAGTAGGTCGTGTAGATGTTGACGCTGGTCGGGGTCACGTTCAACTCGTAGGGGTAGGTCTGCGACGAGACGCGCGCGAACGCCCGCTGCAAATCCGCGTCGAACAGCCGCGCGAAGGCCGACGCATCGGTGCCCAAAGCCATCAGCTTTCCGTCGCCTCGGGCATCCACGCTGGCCAATTGAACGAGCCGGTCGATTGCCCCGCCGGTTGCTCGGCCGCGGTCGCGCTCCAGTCCGATATCGCCAAACGGTAATGACAGGTACTCTCCGTGTATCACGTGTGTCGCTCGCCATTCGCGCTCGAAATAGCGAGGCTTGTCCCAACCGAACATCAGTGAAACCAGAAACGGTGGCTCCTCATCGAGCTCGATCACGAACGCCAGCATGTAACCTACCTCCTTTCTACGCACGTTCGGATCGATGGATCCCTTGTGGGTCAGTACATTTCCCACCCACGTCCTCCGGCCCTCCACTTCTCGCTCGACGTCCCAGCGCCCGGTCTCCGCATCCTCATCGAGAATGGTACCCCACTCGTCCGCCAGCGCCCGCAGGCCTGCCCGGGTTCGCATCTTCAAGAAACCGATAGCAAGTTGACGGTAAGGAACGAGAGTGATGACCGTAAGGCCTAGAGCCGCAACCGCACCCAGCGAATCGTATGACGCCAGCGGCAGGACCATCGCCGCGCCGATGATGGCCAGCAGCGCACTACCGATGCGACGACCTGCCCAGCCTCGCGGATAGATGAACCCACGGACCAGAAGCAGCCCCACAATCGCCACCGGGATCCTCAGAAGAAAGTCCATCGCCTGCGAAGCCTCTTCTACGGAGCGCTGCCACCGAGTCGCGCCCGGTCCTGTCTGGCTGATCGCCCGGCGTCGTTCTTATCTTGATGCGCTGGGCAAGAATGGACGAGGCTTACTTTATGACCCGAGCGGCCTACCTGAACCTGGGAAGCGGTGAGCTCCATGCACGAGCGCGGAGCGCCGTCGAAGGATTGGCGGACTGCCGTGCCTGCCCCCGGGATTGTAGCGTCAACCGGCTCGAGGACAAGTGGGCCGCCTGCAAGACCGGACGCCACGCAGTCGTCAGCAGCTGCTTTCCGCATATGGGGGAAGAGGATCCGTTGCGCGGCTGGAACGGCTCGGGGACGATCTTCTTCTCGCACTGCAACCTGCGCTGCGTCTTCTGCCAGAACTACGATATAAGCCAGGCCGTGAAGCCCGGCGGTTCGCGGGCCGCTTCGCCGCCGGAGGAAATCGCGGCGATGATGCTAGAGCTTCAAAGGCTAGGCTGCCACAACATCAACTTCGTCACCCCCGAACACGTGGTCCCGCAGGTTCTCGAAGCGATGGCCATCGCAGCCGACAACGGTCTTACGCTGCCGATCGTGTACAACACCAGCGCCTACGACGCGCTCGAGAGCCTCGTACTGCTCGACGGTATCGTCGATATCTACATGCCCGACTTCAAGTGCTGGTCAGCGGAGAGCAGCGAGCGGTACCTCAAGGCTGCGGACTATCCGGAGGCGGCCCGGGCGGCGATCGCCGAGATGCACCGTCAGGTGGGCCCGCTACAGATCGACGCGAATGGCCTGGCGACGCGCGGCGTCCTCATCCGACACCTGGTGATGCCGGGCGGCCTGGAGGAGACGCGAGCGATCCTCGAGTGGATCGCCCAGGAACTGGGGCCCGACTCGTACGTGAATCTGATGGATCAGTATCGGCCGGCGGGCCGGGTCTGCGCCGAGCATTTCCCCGAACTCAACCGCAGACTGACATCTTCCGAGTACCGCTCCGCCCTCGAAATAGCGGAAAGTCTCAGCCTCCGCCTCGACCGCCGCCACCGCTTCTAATCGCCGTACTCGTACTCCTACTGGTTATCGTACTCATTATCGTACTCGTACTCGGCGGTGTTCTCGAGTACGAGTACGATCACGAGTAAGATAAGGAGGTACGAGTACGACTATTGGGGTCGGATGATCGCTTTGGTGACTCGGAGGTCCTCGACGTCAGCCAGGGCTTCGTTTGCCTGTTCGAGGGTGTAGCTCTGACCAATCACGTTGGCGAAGGGGAGGCGGTCATGGTTCTTGGCGAGCAGGAGAAGCGCACGATAGAGGTGGCTGAACTCGAGTCCCCAGCGCCCCCTCACGTCGGCGTGCTTCTTGTTGATGTCGATATGGGGATTGATACTGGCGTCTCCGACGTCGGTGTAGTGCCCCGCGATGACATACGTCCCACCATCCCGCAGCAAGCGAAAGCCTTCCGGGATCGTCGTCGGATGTCCCGCGCATTCGATCGCCACATCGACGCCCCGCCCGTTCGTCAGTTCCTTCACCACCGCTGCACGATCCTCTTCCGCCACGCCGCCGACGGACAACACAAGATCGGCGCCCAGAACATCCGCCAACTGGAGTCGAGCTTCAGGGTCGCCGATGGCGATGATGCGGCCCGCACCGCGTAGCGCCGCGAACGCGATCGCCGACAGCCCAACCGGGCCCGTCCCCTGTACCAGCACCGTATCGCCGAGCTCCAGATCGGAGCGCTCCACGGCCGCGAAGCCCGTGAACAGACCACAGCCGCCGCCAATCACATCTTCCGCAGTCAATAGTTGGGGCAGCTTGAGCAGCTGCACGCCCGGTTTCAAGTAGATCCGCTCGGCCCAACCGCCCAGCGGCCCTTCGTTGGCCGAGTAGGTGATTCCGTAAACGCGGCGGCTCGGGCAGCGATTCGGTTGTTTTGCCACCGTGCAGTAGTAGCACGCGTGGCAGGTCTCGTGAACGTCATAGAACGTCACCAGATCGCCGGGCGCGATCGGCACGTCCATCGCGTCGGTATCGACACCGTTCGCTTCGATGATCCGGCCGACGCTGATGTGACCGGGGATGATCGGGTACGGAACGCCGGCCAACCTACCGTGGTGCAGATGGACATCCGTCCCGCAGACTTCGCTGGCTACGGTCTCGAGTAAGATACCACCGGGCTCGATCGTTGGGTTCTCCAATTCCCACATCTCGATCGGCTGGTTCGGCCCCGTCATCACCGCCGCTTTTATCGCCATCACCCGACTCCCATCTGTCTATTCATATCCGACGGCCAAGCCGTCCTTACGCGGATCGGAGCCGGCGGCCCAACCGTGCATCAAGCGCATCACCGCCTGGCTACCGCCGAATGCCACTGAACCGTCGGGCAGGATCTCGTGTCCCATCGCCGTGAGCGCCGCTCGCACCGTTGCGGAGATCGGCGCTTCCAGCGCGACCCGCTGTTCCGATAAGTGCCGGAAGCGCGGCGCGTCGATCGCATCCTGAAGGTCCATATCAAAGAGGAGCAGGTTGAGCAGAACCTGAGTATGCCCCTGGGGTTGGATCGAGCCGCCCATCACGCCGAAGCTGAGCCACGGCTCCTCGCCGCCACTCGGAAGCGGTCGTGTCACGAAGGCCGGGATGATGGTGTGGAACGGTCGCTTTCCGGGCCCCACGGTATTCGGAAGGCCGAGCTCCATGCTGAAGCCGGCGCCCCGGTTCTGCAATGCGAAGCCGGTGCCCGGTACGACGACGCCCGAACCGAACTCCCAATAGATGCTATTGATGAACGAGATCATGTTGCCGCTCTCGTCCGCCGCACTCAGATAGATCGTCTCGCTCGCCGTTACAGCCGCGCCGGGCTCGACACGCTCCGCCGCACGGCGCGGATCGATCAGCGCGCGGCGCGACGCAATGAACTCGTCGGTCAATAGCTGCTGCGGCTCGATCGTCATGTACTCCGGATCGCCCACCCAACGAGCCAGATCGGCGAACGCCAGCTTCTTCGCCTCAATGAGATGATGAAGATATTCAGCCGAGTTGTGACCCATCCGCTCGAGGTCGAAACCCTCCAGGATGCGCAGCATCTCCAGCGCCGCGATCCCCTGCCCATTGGGTGGAAGCTCCCACACGCGGTAGCCCTTGAAGTCGATGGACATCGGATCGACCCAGATCGGCTCGTGGCTCTCGAGATCCTCCAGCGTCAGGAAGCCACCCAGCTCCTGTACACCCTCGACGATTCGGCGGCCCAGATCGCCTCCGTACAGCACGCCCGGACCTTGCTCCGCGATCAGTCTCAGCGACGCCGCGAAATCCGGATTCCGAAACCACTCTCCCGCCTCCGGCGCCCGCCGTCCGTCCACCAGGTAGGTGGCCCGGGCTCCAGCATCCCGCTGCAGCTTCTCCACTTCGGCCGCCCACTGGCGCGCGATGATCGGCGAGACCGGAAACCCGTTCTCCGCAAGCTCGATCGCCGGCTGAAGCGCTTCCGCCAGGCTGATCGTCCCGTATCGCTCGAGCAGCGCCGCCCAACCCGAGAGCGCACCGGGCACCGTGATCGGCTCGGCGCCATGCAGCGGAACTGTCGAGTGACCGCGCGCCACCAGCTCGTCTCGAGTCATCAGCGAGCCGGACCGTCCGCTGGCGTTGAGCCCCACCAGCGAGCCCTCCTCCGCCGACCAGAGGATGGCAAACATGTCGCCGCCGATCCCCGTCATGTGCGGCTCGACCAGATTGAGTACGGCAGCCGCGGTCACCGCGGCGTCGATGGCGTTGCCGCCGCGCTGAAGCACGGCAAGACCCGCTGCGCTAGCCAGTGGCTGACTGGTGGCGATGACGCCGTGCGGCGCATAGACGGTCGACCGCCCGGCGACCGTGCTGGGTCGCGGGTCCTGTGCAAGCGCCGCACTGACCGTGGTGAACAGAAGCAGGGTTCCAACTAGACGGAGCCGCATAGCTGATCCTATCCGCTGAAAGTCGTTCGAGTTTCCGACGCCAAGGTAGGCGGTCGATGGACCTGCGGAAAGGACAGCTAGGGAAGGAAATGCGGCGGTCGCTCAGGCGACCGGGACCAGCTTCGACTCGCGCGCGGCGGCGAACGCCGCGTGCAGGCACTCGTCAAAGCCGTTCTTGCGGGACGGCTGCGTCTCGGCCAGCCCGATGAAGTACTCGAGATTCTCGGCCCGAGTCATGAGTCGCTGTCTGATCCGGGTGGCGACGTGCTCGGCGCCTTCTTTCGGAGTATCGGGCATCGCGATGGCGAAGACGTCGGCGCCCACGCGGCCCACGATATCCGTCGATCGCAACGCGGACCGAGCTTCCGCCGCCAGCTGCTGCAGCAGCTCTTCAGCGATGCCGGGACCCTTGTAGGACGGTTCAATCCCGGGAAGTCCGATGTCGATGACCATGACCGAGTACGGCCATCTGCCACGTGCCGCCAGCTTATGGAGGTATTCCAGCGCCTTCGTGAACTCCTGGAGACCGTAGACGCCTTGCGTGGGTAGCTCGACGGTCGCCCGGGCGAGCCGTAGACGCAAATTCTCGTGCCGCTCGACCAACGCTCCGAGTACCAGAGCGCCGACGGCGATCGACCCGATCCGGGCGATGAGCGAGCCGGTTCCCGGCCGCTCGGCCACGCTGGCCAGCAGAATGCCGTACTCAGCCACCAGGTAGCCGGTGAGCGCGAAAGCGATCCCCTTCCAGCCATACGCCAGACCGACCGCCAGGATGATGAATCCGTACACGAAGATCGCATGACTCGTCGCCGCGCCGAGGAGCACCAGGAGGATGGTGATCGCGGCAAGATCGAACAGCGCGACAAACCAGAGGGAGGGGTGGAGCTTGTACCAATGGAGTCCCGTCAACAGCAGGTTGTAGACGGCGACGCCGATGAGGATCCAGGCCGCGACCGTCTCGAGACCGTAAGCTGGATAGAGCCAGAACGCGCCCGCCGCCAGGAGGACCCAGCGCAGCGCCACCGCTAGCCAAGTCGCATCGCGGTAGAGCGAGGTACGCGTAGGTCTTCTCGAATTGGTCGCTCTTTCGGCCATCGCGTATTCCGGCGCCGATGCACAGCGCCGCGCAAAGGGACGCGTCAGGGATCTTGGGGAATACCGGACCGGTGGGGATTACTAATATAACACGTTTGTCAGCAAGAGTGTACCGTCTATTACCTCCCACCAAATCTCAAGGAAAACGCTGCTACTTCAACGATTTCAAGGCTATGGAGCCCGCTCGAGCCCCACGCCTCTCCAGATCAGGCGCAAAAACGACTCAATTCGCCTCGCTCAAGGTCAGCTCGACGCGCCCCGTCTTCACGTTGACCCGAAGGTCGGCGCTCAGGCCGTACGTGACGGCCGCGGCCTTGATCATCGTGACTTCGTTCTCGTGGAGCTTGCCGTCGGCGCCGGCGATCTCGACCAGGTCGCGGATGACCGCTCGAAGTCTCTCCTTCGTGTCGCCGAAGAAGCGGCCGACGTTTAATGCGGATTGCAGGTAGGCGCCGTAGCGCTGTTCCCGGCTCGAATGGGCCTCGTAGGCCGCCACCACCTCACTCCAGATCTGCTCGAACTGCTCGAGCGAGACGTCCTCGATCCACTGTCCGAACCGCGACATGAAGGTTCGCTGTTCCTCTGGCGAGAGCTCGTTGTCAGCGAAGTGGGCGATCCCGAGATACATGTTCACCAGGTCGTGCGCATAGCTCCATTTCGCAGACGCCATGCCGCCCGCTGGATAGACCCCTTCGCCCCAAGGGAAATGCGGCTTCGCCATATAGTCGATCCTCCAATCAATGGTCCCTGGCCGGGCCGATAAATCTATCCCGACACCGCGGGTCGGCCAATGTTGCGTCCCGGCGACCCAACCCTCTTTTACGCCGATCCGTGGAAGGCTAGTTTTCCCCTTCTCTAAGGACGTTCGGAGCCGGCGACACGTTAAGCGTCGCCCCAGGGAGGATTGATGAAGACCTACAAGATCGGATCGGTACCCGGTGATGGGATCGGGCCCGAGGTGGCCCAGGAGGGGCTGAAAGTGCTCGAGGCGGTGGCCGAGCTGGAGGACTTCGATTACGAGCTCGTCGACTACCCCTACAGCGGGGAATACTACATCAAGACGAAGGAGCTCGTCCCGGCCAGGGTGATCGACGAATGGGGCACTCTGGACGCTGTGCTGCTCGGCGCGATCGGCCACCCTGACGTCGAGCCCGGCCTGGTCGAACGTTCGGTGATCCTCGGCCTCCGTTTCGGTCTCGACATGTACATCAACCTGCGGCCGATCAAGCTTTATTCAGAGCACCTGTGCCCACTGAAGGACAAGACGCCGGAAGACATCGACTTCGTGGTCGTGCGTGAGAACACGGAGGGGATGTACTCGCAGATCGGTGGTCACCTGAAGATCAACACGCCGGACGAGGTAGCGATCGTCAACGGGATCTACACGTGGAAGGGCTGCGAGCGGGCAACGCGCTACGCCTTCGAGCTGGCGACGAAGCGGGCCGAGGCGCGAGGCAAAGGTCAGGTCACCCTGGTCGACAAGGACAACGCCATACGTCCGCACGATGTGTGGGACCGCGCCTTCGCGCACGTGGCGAAGGATTTCCCCGGTATCGGGACCGACCACGCGTACGTGGACGCGTGCTGCATGTGGATGGTCAAGAACCCGGAGTGGTTCGACGTCATCGTGACCACGAACCTGTTCGGCGACATCATCACGGACCTTGGCGCGATGATTCAGGGGGGGATGGGAATTGCGGCGTCCGGCAACATCCATCCTGGACGGACTTCGATGTTCGAGCCGATCCATGGGTCGGCGCCGAAGCACGCGGGCAAGAACGTGGCTTGCCCGCTGGGGATGGTCTCGGCGGTGAGCATGATGCTGGATTTCCTGGGGGAGGATCGGGCGGCGGCGCGCGTGGAGAACGCGGTTGGCGAATTGCTGGCGAGCAAGGCGATACCGTCAGCGGATACCAGGAGTGGGATCTCGACTTCCGCGATGGGGGAGATGGTTGTTGCCAAGATATTAGAGGAGTCCTAGCGGACTGTTGTCGAGCACGAGCACGAGCAGGAGTTCTCGGTCCTGCTCCTGCTCATGCTCGCTTTCGTGCTCGACGAAGCCTACTCCTGGCGCAAGGCGACCATCGGATCGACCCGCGCGGCCCGCAGCGCCGGAATCAGACTCGCCGCAAGCGCCACCGATATCATCAACGACGTGATCCCGAGGAAAGTCAGCAGATCCCAAGAGCCTATGCCATAGAGCAGGCTGCCCAGCGGGCGTGTCGCCGCCGCGGCTAGCCCGAGACCGATCACCGTTCCTACGATCACCAGGATCATCCCCTGCCGCACGACCATCTTCACCACATCGCCCTGCGCCGCGCCGAGCGCCACGCGGATCCCAACCTCCCGGGTCCGCTGCGAGGCGCTGTAGGCGATGACACCGTAGAGCCCCGTGGTCGCCAGCAGCATGGCGAGCGCTCCGAAGACGCCCAACAGCATTCCACCCATTCGCGGTAGGAATAGCATCAGCTGCAGGTGCTCGCTCATCGTCTTGAGTTCGACGATGGGCATCGATTCATCGAGCGTCATCACCTCCCCGCGCAGCGCGGGGAGCACGGCCGCCGGATCTCCCGCCGTGCGAACGACCATGGAGAGCCACGGTCGATAGTCTTGTAAGAACGCACGGTAGACGTAGGGCCGGGGGGATTCGCCGAGCGTTCGGACTTTCGTGTCGCGAGCCACACCGATCACCGTGTGCAGTTCACCATCAATGCTGCCAACGCGCAAGCGCTTGCCGACCGCGTTCTCGCCGGGCCAGAACCGTTGGGCGGCGGCCTCGCTGACGATAACGACGAGCGGTGCATCCAGTCGGTCTTGCTCGCCGAAGTCACGCCCGTAGACCAGCGGGATACCCATCGCATCGAAATACCCCAAGCTCACGGTCGCCTGATCGGCGGACAAGCCCTCGTCGTCAGCCAGCTCGATGCCTTCCGGGAAATACTCGTTCGTGTGGATCGCCGCGCCCAGCGGCAGGCGACTGGCCAGCGCCGCACCTTCCACGCCGGGCAGGCTAGCCACCCGAGACGTGAGCTCCGTCAGAAACGCTTCTCCCTGCGCTTCGGTGTAGTTGTTGTTCAGGTCGACGAAGAGGGTCATCACGGCCGCGTGCTCGCGTTCAAAGCCGGTCTCAATGTTCTGCGCATTCATCAGGCTGCGAACGAACAGCCCCGCGCCAATGAGCAACACCAATGAGACGGCGACCTGCGCCACGACTAGCGAGTTCCGCAGGTTGAACCGTCGATCACCCTTGAAGACCACGGTCTCGTCCTTGAGCGCCGGTACAACCTGGGGCTTCGTCGCTTGCAGCGCCGGCGCCAGACCGAACAGGACACCAGTGAGCACGGAGATGATCAGCGTGAAGCCCAAGACTCGGTAATCGAGACCAAGGTCCAGGTTCACAGTGAAAAGCGCCTGGGGTTGCAGCTTGACGAGTAGCGTCGACGTCCAGCTGGCCAGGGCGAGGCCCAGGGCGCCACCTACCAACGCCAGCAACAAGCTCTCGGTGAGCAGCTGCCGCATCAGTCGCCAGCGGCCGGCGCCCAGCGCCAGGCGGATCGCGACTTCCTTGCGGCGCGCCAGGGCGCGCGTCAGTAGCAGGTTGGCCAGATTGGTGCAGGCGATGAGCAGCACGAGCCCAACCACAACCATCAACATCATCGCCACCGGCGTGATCGCCCGGTCCACCATCGGATGGATACGAACATCGTTCGTCGGCAGAATAGGGTAGCGGCGGTTCAGGTTAGACTCGGGGTAGGCTTCGGCCAACTGGCGAGCCAGCACATCGAGCCCGGCCTGCGCTTGATCGAATGTGACTCCCTCGCCCAGCCGACCCTTCATCATCAGCCACCGGCTATCTCGATCATCCAGCAGATCATCACCCGGCCTCAAAGAGCTCTGGGCGGCGAGCGGCACCCAGATCTCGGTGGAGATCCCGACATAGAGACCGGTAAACTCTTCTGGGGTGACCCCGATGACCTCGACTTGCCGGCCTCTCAGAGTGAGCGTTCGACCGACGATGCCCGGGTCCGCTGCGAAGCGCCGGGTCCACAGGCCGTGACTGATCATCGCGACGGGCGTCGCGCCCGGCACATCGTCCTCCGCCGCGATGAACGCCCTGCCCCGAGCCGCCGGCACGCCAAGCAACTCGAAGTAATTGCCCGACACGGCCTCGCCAAACAGCATCTCGGAGCGTCCGTTCTGGCTCAGACTGAGAAAGTCCGCCGTGTAGGCGATCACGCCCGAGAACAGGTCGTCGCGGGCTCTGATGTCGAGATAGTCGGGGTAGGCCTGGGTGACCGGCTCTGAGTCATCCTCTTCCTGGGAATAGATCTCGACCAGCTGGCCAGGCTCCTCAACCGGGAGCGGACGTAGCAGCACGGCGTTCACGATGCTGAAGATCGCGCTGTTGGCGCCAATCCCGAGCGCCATCGTGAGCAGCGCGATGATCGCGAAGCCGGGGCGGGCTACGAGTCGACGAACGGCGTAGCGGAGTTCGGCGAATACGGAATCCATAGCTTTTGGTCTCCAACCTGGTGTCTTGTGGCCTCAACTATGGATCCTGACGAGGATGCCCCGTGGTGGGTTTCGTGCTGACGGCTGCGCCTCCGAGTACGAGCAGGACTACGAGTAGGACGGGATGGGTCGTACTCGTACTCCTACTCGGTCTTGCTTGAAAGCCAATCCCCCCGAAAAGCCCTCTGCTCCGCGCTCAACTCCATCCCAACTTCCTCCAACGGCACGACCCTCATCCACTGATTCTCCATCAACGTAATCGTCGCCCGCTCAACCGCGCCCCTCGACTCGAACTCGATCTCCACCGTATCTCCGGGCTGGTGCGACTTCATCACGAACTCAAGAACATCCGGGGCCATCATCGGCCGCCCATCGAGCTGCAGGATCACATCGCGGTGATCGACGCCCGCTTCGTACAACGGCGTCCCGATGATCGTCGGCCGGGTCACGCGAGCGCCCCGCTCCCCGTATTCCAGCTCCGCCCAACCGAACGTGGCCTCACCGGGACGCGCCGGACGCAGAGCGAAGCCCGCGAGCGCGAGCAACGTCTCGATATCGGGGGCCTCCTGTCCGTGGACGTAGTTGTCGAAGAACCGCCACGCGAAGACCGCATCGTTGCTCACCTCCGCGAGTATCCGCTCGAGGTCCGTGATCGTGTACGGGACCTCTTTCGCCCCGTGCCTCTGCCACACGGCACGCATGTAGGCATCGAGGTCGGTATCGTGTTCGGCGCGAAGGGTCAGATCGAGGGCGAGGGCGATGACCGCGCCCCACGTGTAGTAGGAGATGAACGTGTTGTCACCGTTGGTGACATCGACGTGACGGGCTTCATCGACGAACGGAGCTTGATGGCTCATTCCGACCGGACCGTAGTAGTCACGCGCCGGGCTGAACAGCACCGTGCTCACGCGATCGGACAAACGACGAGCAAAGTCACGATCATCGATGATGCCGGCACGGCGCATCAGCAATCCGCCGTAGTAGCTGGTGAAGCCTTCGGCGAACCATAGCGCGCCGGACAGGTTCGCTCGTTCGAAATCGAACGGCTCGAGTCCAACGGGTCGGATTCTCTCGACGTTCCAGGCGTGGAAGAACTCGTGAGAGACCGTCCCTAGAAAGCTCGACGCGCCGCTCTCGAGCGTCCGGCTGCTGGCCAGGATGGTCGAGTTCCGGTGCTCCATGCCGTCGCCATATACCCAGGGCAGGTAATCGGCGATGAACGTATACGTTCCGTAGTCGAAGCGTGGGTACTCCCCGAACACCGCCTGCGCTTCTTCCACCAACCGCATCGTCCCGTCAACGTACTCTTCCAGCGCGGCATCCGACCCCCGGGAATGCATTGCCACGCGGATCGTGTACTCACCACTCTGGTCCGCGACCTGCCACTCCCGGAGCTCGAAGTCGCTCAACTCGGCGGGGCTGTCCAGAAAGTAGTCCAGATCGCGCGCCGTGAAGATCAACGGATTCGCGGTCGGTGCCAGCTGGGTCGCCGCCTTCCAACCCGAACCCACGGGTCTGCGGAACGTCACCCGGATCGGGCGATCGGTCATGCCGCGCGCCCACATGAAGGTCGCCGGCATGTTCAGATGGGCGTGCGTTTCGTCTATACCCGAGTAGGTACCGTCGGCGTGGTCGGCGAAGAGCGTATAAGAGATCGTCACCGTCCCATCGTGCCCCATGACATCCCAACCGTACGGATCGGGGCGATCGATCCGGAGCGCGGCCCCCTGCCCGTCCACCGCCTTAACCGAGTAGACGTTCTTGGCGAACTCGTGGATCGCGTAACGGCCCGGCGACGAGCGACTCATGCGGACCTCTAGCGGACCCGCCGGAACTTCCGAGAACGTCACCCGGATTTCCGCCTCGTGGTGGACGGCATTGGGGAAGGAAACCTCATACAGGACGGGGCTCGCGGACTGGGGGGCGAAAAAGAGGGCTAAGGTGAGGTAGAACGCTAACATATTGGGGCTCCTGGCTGTCCTTTCGTTGGTCATTGACCGGGGAAACGGATGTGGCAATAATGTTTAGTGATACCGGGAGCGCAACTCACAGAGCGAGAGGAGGAACCATGCGCAGGCAGCGACGCGAGGCTCGATACATGCGGATTCTCGTATACGGCCTTGCAATCTCCCTGCTCGTGCATGGCGCGCTACTGGGGCTGGGTCGCCTGAACTTCGGTTCCAGCGATGTAGCGGAGGGATCCCTTAGTGTCGTCACGCTACCGCCAGACACGGAAGTCGAGAAGCCAGAGGTCAGAGATGGGCCGTCGTCTCCGACGCCGACGCAGTTCCAGCCGGTGATTGAACTTGCGAGCGCGGCCGTGGGCCCGGACCTGTCCGATTACCCATTCGTATTGGAGCGAGCTCAGAACGGCCCGCCGGCAGCGCCCCTGGTCCCACGACCGCGGACCACGCCGGTGACGGTCGAGACGGGGCTGACGCCGATGCGGACCCCGGTGCCCGCTTCCGCCACGCTGGCGATGGGCGGAGAAGGGAGCCAGGGGAATGGCATGGACCGCGTGCGTGTTCTGGTACTAATGCCTGCGGGCATGGGTCGCGGCGGCGATTCGTGCAAGCCCGGGCGACACATCAACTACACGCGCTCGCCTGTTGTCAATTCGCTGCGCATGCGCCGCTGGTGACGGTTCGTAACTAAGGCAGATCCCCAGTGATTTATAGGACGGCCGCCCTTTGGGCGGCCGTTTGATTTCGACAGCGGACAGCCGACAGCCGCCGCTCGATGTTCGAGTCCTGTTCGGCGATCGACGCACGACGCCCGACGTTCGTTGAACGACGTTCGGGCGTCGTTCTTATGGACGTCGGGCGTCGTGCGCCGAGAAGTCTACTTAGCCGTCGTGCGTCGGCTGTAGGCTGTCGGCTGTCCCGATCCTATTCTACGCATTCCTCAATGTCGATTCCTAAATGCCTCGTACAGTTCGGTATGTTTGCTCGAAAGCGATACTTCTTTGCCCGCGATGAACATGCGCTCGACGTTGGTGACGATCTGTAGCGGGTCGCCGTTGGTGATGATCAGGTCGGCCCGTTTGCCGACGTCGATGCTGCCCATCATGTCGGCCACACCGAGGATCTCCGCTGCATTTAGCGTCACCGCTCGCAGCCCGACATCCTGGGGCAGTCCAAACGCTACCGCCTTGGCCGCATGATACGGCAGGTTACGCACGTTGGCGTAGTCCTGAGTGCTAAATGCAACCTTCACACCCGCCGCGTTCAGGATTGCGGCGTTCGCGAAGCCAGCGGCGATCGGATCATCACGATCCATGGTTGGCGAGCCTGCCGAGCCGACGACGACGGGAATCCCACGGTCGGCGATCTCCTGCGCGACGCGGAACGCCTGGTCGCCGCCAACGATCGTCGCGTCGACCTCGGGGAATTCATCCAGGAACAACAGGACCGTTCGAATATCCCGCTCGGTGCGCGCCCTGAAGAAGACCGGCATCTGGCCCGTTACGGCAGGCACCATGGCCTCGAGCAGCTGCCGAGTCAGTGTTCTGCCGTTACCGTCGAACGGGGCCGTCGGATCATCCTTCGTCGACGGCACGTTAGCGAACGTCACGGCGCGGTTGAACAGGTCGACCAACTCCTCCAGCCGATCGCCCTTGATCTCCGCATCGTCCCACGCCTGGCCGCTCGGCGACGGGAAATTGATGACCAGAGCCGCCCGCTCGCGCACGGCCATCCGCTCCGGCGTGTCACCGGTCAGCTGGACCACACCGCCGGCTCCCTGGATCACCCCGGTACCCGGCACGGCGAGCACCGCCGTGATTCCGTTGGCGCGCGTCACCGGGATCTCTACGCTGTGGGGGTGCACGCTCCAGATGGAGTTCAGATGCGGGTTGTAGCGCCCGGTCTCACGGTCGTCGTGAGCGGCGCCGAACGAACCGATTTCGACCATCCCCACCTGCGTCATCGGATCGATCATTCCGGGGTAGATGTGCTTGCCGGCGACGTTGATCACCTCGGCATCGTTGGGGATGTCGGCTCCACCTCGAGTCCCGACGTACGAGATCTGCTCGCCGGTCACAATCACCGTACCGTCCTCGATGGCCGGGCCGGAGACCGGGTGCACGGTAGCACCGACCAGCGCCATGATCGGGGCCTGGGTATCGCCGTTCGAGCCGTTGGAACTGTTCGTCGATGTCTGCGGTGCGGCGGTCATCGCCGTCCGCGGCGCCGCCGCCACCGGCGTTACAACCGCCGGCATCGCGTTGACGGGCGCGCCCCGCGCATCCGCCTCGTTCTCCAGATCGAAGTAGACGATGCCATCGACGATCGTCTTCTCGACGCGCGAATAGGAATCGAACGGATCCCCGCTCAGTAGAACGACGTCGCCTTCCTTGCCGACTTCCAGCGTACCGATCCGGTCCTCCAGGTGGAGCTGCTGTGCCGGATACGCCGTCAACATCCGTAACGCGTCTTCTTTGGACACGGCGCCGTACTTCACCGCCTTGTTGAACTCGTAGACCATGAAGGTCTGCAGCCACGAGATATCCGAGTTCAGGCTGGTCAGCACGCCATGTTCGTGCATGATCGCCGCGTTGTAGGGAATCGCGTCGAAGGCCTCCAGCTTGTAGGCCCACCAGTCGGAGAACGTCGAGCCCGACGCGCCGTGCGCTGCCATCTCGTCGGCGACCTTGTAGCCTTCGAGCACGTGGGTGAAGGCGTCGATGCGGAAACCGTAGCGCTCCGCGACGCGCATCAGCATGACGATCTCGTCGCTACGATACGAGTGTGCGTGAACCAGGATCCGCCCTTCCATCACGTCGACCAGTGTCTCGAGCCGCAGGTCGCGGCGCGGTGGCACCGGGTAGTCGCCCCGGCTCCTGTTATAAGCGTCCCAAGCCGCCTTGTACTCGGTCGCGGCGGTGAACGCCTGGTCGTAGAACGACTCGACGCCGGCACGTGACATCGGAAACCGCTGTATTCCGCTGCCGCCGCTCGAGTTCTTGCGCGTGACGTTCTCGCCCAACGCGAACTTGATCATCTGCGGAGCGCCGTCGATCAACAGCTGGTCGGGGTCTTCCATGCCCCAGCGCATCTTGATGATCGCCGCCTGGCCACCGATCGGGTTGGCGCTGCCGTGGAGGATCAACGAAGTCGTCACGCCACCGGACAACGCGCGGTAGATGCTGAAGCTTTCCGGAGTGAGGGCGTCGAGCACCCGGACCTCGGAGGAGATCGGTGTCGACCCTTCATTGGTGCTGCGGTCCATTGCGGTGTGCGAGTGCTCATCCACCAGGCCCGGGATAGCGGTCATGCCGCTCCCGTCGATCACCACCGCGCCGTCGGGGATCGATACTTCAGCGCCGATCTCCCGAATGATTCCATCTCGCACGACGATCGATACGTTCTGCAGCACCTCCCCCGCCGCCGTCCAGACGGCATCGAGGTTCTGTATGACCATCGTGCCGCGCGGATAGTCGTTTGATCCGCGCTCGATCTGTGGCACCCAGTTGTCCTGCTGCGCCGCCAGCGGCCCTGCCGCGAGGACGACGAGCGCCAAGAGAATTCCGAGCTTTCTCATCGGTCAGTCCTCCCTCCCGGAGTCCGCTTTGCGGTCCACGTGAATGATGCCATCGGCGAGTCGCCGGAACCGGAGGCTGAATCGCCTTCGACGGTGCCGGTGATCTCGATCTCCATGCTCTCACCGCCCATGTTGAACAGGATAGTGAGCTCAATGTCGTTTCCAGATACCATACCCGATGTAATGTTGGCCTGGCCGAAGGGGCTGACCATCGTTCCGGTCACTTCGGCACCGTCCTGCTCCATCTCCAGCTTGGCCTGAATCGCCTCGCCTTCCGCCTCGATGGTCAGGTCCCAAGAGCCGGTAACGTTGACCGCCGGCGGCTCGCCGCCACCTCGGGCTTCCCTGCCCCTTTCCATTCCGCCTTCGACGAAGGTGTAGCGAATGGCCGTCTCCTCACCGAACAGCGGGCCGTCGGTGACGATGAACGTCGCCGAGGCGCCCTCTTCGATGGTCAGCAGGCGCTCGACACCGAGGATCTGGGCCGGCACGGTCGTCAACGACCGAAGCGCCGCCTGCTCTGACAACCCGTATTCGATCGCCTTGCGCGCGCCCTCCAGCAGATCGGCGTCGCCGCCACCGCTGGTCAGCGCGAAACGGACACCCTGCTGCTCGAGACGACCGGCGTTGGCGTAGATGTTCTCGAGCCGGATCTTCTCACGCTCCGCCGTTGCATCGGTCTCGCCGTTCGAGTCGCCATTGTCCGCCTCCGGCTTCCAGCGCTCCGGCATCGGGAAATCGAGGGAAACGAGCACCGGGACACGGGCCGCCTGCAGCTCGTCGGCGACCTTCCAAGCCTCCTCACCGCCGACGATGATCGGGCGGAATCCGTACTCTTGCGATAGTCTCAGCACACGCTGAATGTCGCGGCCGAAGTCGACCACAAAGAAGGCAGGCTCCTCACCTTCCATCACGCTCAGCAGAACATCGAAATCGGGATCCGTTGCCACCGGCCGCACGCCATCGCGATTCCGCTGGTACGCCTGGGCATGGGCCTGATAGTGACGGGCATCCTCGAAGCTCTGTCGATAGAACGCGATCACCGCGAACAGCGTCCCGGGGTACACACCCTGGGCGCCGCGGAAATAGAAGGCCGGGCCGGTCATCGGGTGGGCGACCAGCTCGGCAGGCAGCTCGGCGTCGGTCCTCATCACGACCACCGCGCCGGTGCCCGGTATCAGCCGGTCGCCGGGGACGAGCCCCGCGGCGACCACGCCCATGCGGCGTTGGTCGGCCAGGTCGCCGCCGGTCGCGGTCAGATGATCGACCACGCGACGGCTCGGCATGAAGCTCTGCGCCTCACGAGGCGGATCCCAACGAGCGATCTCGCTGAAATCGAGATCGATCTCGGGAAACTCGTAGCTGGCGTCGCCCTGAGCGTCGATCAGTCCCGGGTAGATCCACAGTGAGTCGCCCTCCAGGATTTGGGCGTCGCCGGGAACCGCTACGCCGGGTCCCATCGCCTCGATCATGCCGCCCCGGATCACCAGGGTGACGCTGTCCATCCGCGAGCCATCGGCCTGCACCACGGTCACGTTCTGTAGCGCGTAGGCCGCCGGTCCCGGCGGATCGTTGAACTGGGCCTCGAGGGCGCCCGGCCACGCCAGTGCTACGGCAAGGAAGAGCGTCGGCCACAAGGATGTGCGCAATCTCATCATCAGCCTATCCTTCTGCTTCCAGTGGTGGATGGTTGGAAAGATGCTAAAGTCGGGAAGCGCCAGCCCAACGTCAAGGTCACCTCTCGACCCCCGGAGGGAACCCGGGCCCCAGACACAGTGTTGGAAGGCAGGAAAGAGAGTGCAGCAACGCCGGAAGCCTCTTCCGGCCATTGGACGGAGCGACGGATCGATGCTGATAAGGCGACCCCCTGATATCAAGGAATCGGAAGTAACCGATCAAGGTCTTTATATAAGCAGGCGGCAGTTCATCGGCCGGGCGGCGGGCCTGGGCGTTGGACTGGGACTCTCCGCCGCGGCCCCTTCCCTGCTCGCCTGTACCGGCGGGCTAGACGAAGCCGCCGGGCGGCAAGGCGAAGAAGAGCTCACGCCCTACGAAGACGTGACGGGCTATAACAACTTCTACGAGTTCGGCACCGGCAAGGGCGATCCGGCCAAGAACGCGCACACCCTGCGCACGCGACCGTGGACGATCGCCGTCGAAGGTGAGTGCAACAAGCCGGGCACCTATGATATCGAAGACATACTGAAGCGTTTCCCGGCGGAGGAACGCATCTACAGGCTGCGTTGCGTCGAGGCCTGGTCGATGGTGATCCCCTGGCTCGGCTTCCCGCTCGGCGACTTCATCAAGAGCGTCGAACCGACGTCTCACGCCCGGTTCGTCGAGTTCGAAACGCTTCACGACCCGGAGCAGATGCCGGGTCAAAGCCGCAACGTCCTCGACTGGCCGTACATCGAAGGGCTGCGGATGGACGAGGCGATGCATCCACTGACGTTGCTTTCAGTGGGTTTGTATGGGGAAACGCTGCCCAACCAGAATGGTGCTCCGATCCGCCTGGTCGTGCCGTGGAAGTACGGGTTTAAGAGCATCAAGTCGATCGTGAAGGTGCGGTTCACCCGAGAGATGCCGAAGACGACGTGGGCGATGTCGATACCGAACGAGTATGGGTTTTACGCCAATGTGAATCCGGAGGTGGATCATCCGCGGTGGAGTCAGGCGCGGGAGCGGCGGATTGGAGAATTCAGAAAGCGGCCGACGCTGGCGTTCAATGGGTATGGGGAGCAGGTGGCGGAGCTCTATTCGGGGATGGATTTGTCGCTTAATTACTAATTGATGGTGAACATTGAATATTGGGCATGGGACATTGAGCATTGAGGGTAAGTAGGTGAGACGGGGGATACACCTCGGGGTCATCGTCCTGGCTCTTGTGCCGTTCCTTTGGTTGGGTTGGGATGCGGCGATGGGTGGGCTGGGGACGAATCCGGTGGAGGAGTTGCTGCATCGTAGTGGGTGGTGGGCGTTGGCGTTCTTGATGACGACGCTGGCGGTGACGCCGTTGCGTAGACTGACTGGGACTGGTTGGCTGATCAAGTTGCGGCGAACGTTCGGATTGATCGCGTTCTTCTATGCGGCGCTGCACTTCTCCATTTACCTGGGTGTCGATCAATTCTTCGCTTGGGAGTACATCCTGGAAGACATCGGGGAACGGCCCTACATAACCGTGGGCTTCTCGGCGCTGCTCATGCTGACCGCGCTGGCCGTGACTTCCACCAAGAAGATGGTGAAGCGGTTGGGCGGCAAGCGTTGGGCGCGGCTACACCGGCTGGTTTACGTCGCGGCGGCGCTTGGCGTGCTACACTTCTGGTGGCTGGTGAAGGCCGATATCCGGGAGCCCGCGATCTTCGCCGCCATCCTGCTGGTGCTGTTGGGATACCGGGCGGCGGGGCCGCTGCGGCGCCGTTGGACGCGCCGGCGTACAGGATCCGACGGGGCCCTGCTTCCAAAGACTAGTTGATCTTGCGGGACAGATCGTCGTAGAGCGTGCCCGCGAACTCGTCGCCATCGATCCAGCCGCCGCCCCAGGCGTCGTCCCAAGCCGCCGTCGGCTTGGCGGCGATCACCTCGTCCCGCGTTTTGCCGGCAGCGACGAGCTCGGCGATCCGGCCGCGGATGTCCTCTAGCATCTCCAGATAATCGGCAAGTCCCTGCTTGCGGGAGAGCGTACCGTGTCCGGGGACGACCTGAGTGTCATCGGCGATCATGTTCAGCGCGTTGCGGACCGCGGCGATGATCCCGTCTACCGATCCGCCGGACGACAGATCGACGAACGGATAGATGCCGCCGAAGTAGACATCCCCCATATGAAGGACATTGGAGTTCCTGAACATCACGGCGGCGTCGCCGTCGGTGTGAGCATGCTGGATGTGAAAGGCGTGGATTTCGTCTCCGTTGAGATGGAAGGTGACGTCCTCGCTGAACGTGACGACGGGGAGCGCCGCCTCGGGCGACGCCTCGACCCGCATGTCATACGCTTCGATGAACTGTTCGACGCTCATGCGACGGCGCACGTTGTCGTGAGCGACGATCAGCGCCCCCACCTCGCCCATGTTCTCGTTGCCGCCGGTATGATCGCCGTGCCAGTGCGTGTTGATCACGAAGCGGATCGGTCCGTCGTCCAGCTCGCGGATCGCGGCCAGGATCTGCTCGGTCAGCGGGGCGTACTGATCGTCCACCAGGAAGATGCCGTCGTCCCCGATGGAGATCGCCAGGTTGCCACCGCGGCCGGTCAGCATGTAGAGGCCGGGAGCGAGTGGGGTCGTCTCGATCTCAACGGCGTCCCAGTCCTGAGCTTGCGCCGGTGACCCGCCGATCACGGTACCGGACAAGATCACGCCAATCATGACCAACGCGCGACAGTTCATCATTCTCTCCTAATTCGGGCAATGAGGGAAAGGCCATTCTAAGGAGTGGCAGGTCGCGGACGCAATATAGGGATTGGATTGGGAGCTTGGATATCGGTAATCTGAGTTGGGGAATACTGAGCGTTCTTCAATTATCAAAGCTGTTTCAACGATTATGGATTGGGGATTTTGGAACTGGTGCCTGCGGCGTAGCCTCAACCCCCCGAAGCCCCGAATCTCGTAATCCCCTGATCCTTCCAGAACCCAAATGCTGTTTCGGGCGTTATCATGTCGAACACCCCAGCGAGGAGCACATATGCCAAAGAAGGTTACCCGCAGCGACGACGAGTGGCGCGCCCAACTGACCCCCGAGCAGTACCGGATCACGCGCCAGAAGGGCACCGAACGCGCCTTCACCGGCGAGTATCACGACAGCAAAGAGAGCGGCACCTACCGCTGCGTGTGCTGCGGCAACCCCGTGTTCGAGTCGGAGGCCAAGTACGATTCGGGCACCGGCTGGCCCAGCTTCCACCAGCCGGCCAGCGACGACGCCGTCGACACGGCCGCCGACGACAGCCTGGGTATGCGGCGCACCGAGGTCCTCTGCTCGGCCTGCGACGCCCACCTGGGGCACGTCTTCGAGGACGGTCCGCAGCCCAGCGGTGTGCGGTATTGCATCAATTCTGCTGCGCTAAAGTTGGACAAAGGGTAATTCACTCTCCGCCCCCATAGCCGATCTCATAGCAGCAGGCGTAGTAGACCACTGTAGCTGCAACAACCAAAACCACAGTCACCACCTGGAGGACGAGCTTTGTGGTGTCCTTGCGCTTCACCATGACTTTATCGACTTGGTTCAGCGCGATGCTGTAAGGCTCGCCCTTGACGGTAGCGTGCAACGTATCGGTAGCAGGCAAGACCGGATCATCAAATCGCACCTCTTCCCCGCTCAAAGTCACAACCCCTCTCACAGCTTCGGCCTGACGCTCACCTTCTGCGGGTTCAAGCTCAGAAGTAGGCACCTTGAACGTTGAAGTAGGCATACAGCCCATCGCTAGCGACAGTGTCGCGGGAATCAGCGCAGCAGCTATCAAGCGTCGGTACTTCATGGCTTACCCACCGTCAAAAGATCAAGGTAGATTGACTGAAGGCAGCGAGGGCTGCTGCCGTAGCGACCGCGGCTAGGAAGAGAACAATGACGACAACCTTCCCAGCGGTACTAACCCCTCTTCTCACGACGACCTGGTCAACCTGGTCCAGTGCGACTGTGTATGGTTCGCCTCCGACGGTAGCGTGCAACGTATCGCCTACGGGCACGACCCAGTCATCGAAACGCACCTTCTCACCACTCAAGGTCACAAGCCCCAACACAGCTTCAGCTTCGGTGGCATCCTCGCCCGGTTCGAGTTCATCGCCCTGCACGGGCCTCAGGTCTTCAACCGGGACCAGTGTGGCCGAACTGCAGCCAGTGCTAACAAGCAGAGTGAGCGGCAGAAGAACAGCAGCTATCAAGCGTCGGTATTTCATGGCTTCACCTCCAGTAGACGCTTGGAATACCTAGCTGCATCTTGGCAAGCATCGGTCAAGTGGAGCGATTATCACTTGTGATCCCCACGCCGGTCGCTGAAGCTCTAAAACGACTAACACTCAGGCCCGCCGCCCCCGGGCTGGCGACAATAGACGCGGGCTTCCGTTCCACGTTAGTATTCCCTCACAAGAGAAATACCCTATCACGCCGCAGCCCATTCGAAGGGAGAGCCACGTGACCGCCCCCAAGCCGAGCTCCCTAGAGCCGGAGAAGCTTAGACGAACCTGCGACCCGGCATCGCTGGGTTTCAAGACGACGGCCCAACTGGAGCCGCTGAATGAAAGCATCGGCCAGGACCAGGCGATGCGAGCCGTCCATTTCGGCCTCGAGGTCGGCCATATCGGCTACAACATCTTCGCCACGGGCCTCCCCGGCTCGGGGCGCACCACGATGATCCGGCAGCTGCTGGAGGCTCGCGCCGCGGACGAGCCGACGCCTCCGGACTGGTGCTACGTCTTCAATTTCGACGCGCCCCGGGAGCCGCTCGCTCTGGAGATCCCCACGAGCCGCGGCCCGAACCTGCGCGACGACATCAACAACATGCTCCAAGAGCTGAAGACGTCTCTACCCAGGGCGCTCCAGAGCGAGGAGTTTCGGAAACAGCGCGATGACGTGGCGGAAGCCGCGATGGAGAACCAGCGCGATATGATCGAGGACTTCCAGCGTCAGATGGAGAAGGAACACAACGTGACGCTGGTGCAGACGCCGGCCGGTTATGTCGTAGCTCCGGCGATGGGGAACGAGCCGATCGACGAGAATCGGTTCGCGGCGCTGCCCGAGGCCGAGCAGGAAGAGATCATGACGAAGCGCCGTGAGATGGAGAAGGCGTTCGCTGAAGTGCAGCGTCAAGCGCGGGAGATGGAGCGCAACGCGCAACGCCGGGTAATCGACCTGCAACACTCGGTGGCGCACAACGTCGTCGCCCATCTGGTCGGCGAGTTGAAGGCGGGCTGGGAGGACGTCCCCGCCGTGGTCCGGCACATCAACAAGCTGGCCGAGGACATCGTAAAGAACGCGGGCTACTTCGCGGGGGAAAACGAGGAGTCGAGCAGCGAATCGCCGTTCGGCGAGGCCGAGGACCCGATGGCGAAATACCGGGTCAACGTGATGGTGTGTAACAACCCGGACAGCGGTGCGCCCGTCGTCCTCGAGGAGAACCCGACCTACCACAACCTCATCGGCCGCATCGAGCATCGCGTCCAGTTCGGAACGATGGCCGCCGATTTCAGTCAGATCACCGCCGGCGCCATCCACCGGGCCAACGGCGGCTACTTGGTTCTGGAGGCCGCTGACCTGCTACAGAAGCCGATCGCGTGGACCGCCTTGAAGAACGCGTTGCGCACATCGGCGATCCGACTGGAAGAGATCATCGAGTACACCAGCCTGGTCGCGACGACGACGCTCAAGCCGCAGCCGATCCCTCTGCGCTGCCGCGTCGTGCTGATCGGCGAACCCTACACCTACTACTGGCTTCACGCGTACGACAGAGATTTCAGCGAGCTGTTCAAGGTGAAAGCGGATTTCAGTCCCTATATGGATCGAAATCCAGAGGCTGAGCGCGGATACGCAGAGTTCATCGCCGCCCGTTGCGAGGAGGAGGCGCTTCCATCGTTCGAAGCTGACGCGGTGGCGCGCGTGATCGAGTTTGGTTCGCGGCTATCCGATAACCAGGACCACCTGTCGACGCAATTCGGCTTCATCGGTGACCTGGTCCGCGAAGCCGGCTTCTTCGCGCAGAACGAGCAACGCGACGTCGTCAGCCTCGCCGATGTGAAGCTCGCGATCAGAGAACGAGAGCAGCGGGTCAATCGGCCCGAGCGCGAGCTGCTGAAGATGATCGAAGACAACACGCTGGCCGTCGAACCGCGAGGCATGAAGGTCGGTCAACTTTACGGACTGGCGGTGCTGTCCGCCGCCGAACATTCGTTCGCCCGTCCGATCAAGATAGAGTGCAGCGCGTTCATGGGGACGAGCGGTGTCGTCGATATCGAGCGCGAGGTACGCCTCGGCGGTCCACTGCACAACAAGGGCGTGCTGGTGCTTTCCGGATACCTGGGCGACCTGTTCGCCCAGGACCACCCGCTCATCATGTCGGCCAGCCTCTCGTTCGACCAGCTATACGAAGAAGTCGAGGGCGATAGCGCCTCGGCGGCGGAGCTCTACGCGCTGGTCTCCGCCGTCGCGGAGGTGCCGTTGAATCAGGGGATCGCGATCACCGGCGCGTTGAACCAGAACGGTGATATCCAGCCGATCGGCGGCGTCACGACGAAGATCGAAGGGTTCTACCGCGCTTGTAAGCGGCGCGTGCTGACGGGCGATCAGGGCGTAATCATCCCGGAGCGGAATATGAAGAACCTGGTGTTGGGGGACGAGGTGATCGACGCCGTGCGTGAGGGTCAGTTCCACATAGAGGGCTGGCAGATCCTGGCGGGTATGCAGGCCGGCGCACGGGATGCCGACGGCAAGTTCCCGGCGGACACGGTCTACGGGAAGGCGTCCGCCAAGCTGTGGGAGTGGGCCCATGGCTGGCGCAACTTCGGGAAACCGGTCCGCGAGGGCCGCAGCGCGGAGGGTGAGGTGGCCGGCGCGGAAGACGACGAGCGGAAGGATGAGCCTTTGAAGAAGGAGGAATAGCCGAACGTGGCGGCGAAGAAGCGCGACGTGACCAGGGAGCGGGTCGAGGAGCTGCGGGAGCTGATCCGGCACCACGACCACCTGTACCACGTGCTCGACGCGCCGGAGATCTCCGATGCCGCGTACGACAAGCTTTATCGCGAGCTCAAGGCAATGGAAGAAGAGCACCCCGAGCTCGCCGCCCCCGATTCGCCCACGCAGCGCGTATCAGGGCAGCTGAGACCTGGCTTTAGCGAAGTGCCTCACACCGCCCAGATGCTCAGCCTCGACTCCGACGATGAAGAAGATGGCGTACGGCGATTCGACTCGCGGGTTCGAGGTGGGCTGGATGCCGAAGCGGTGAGCTATGTCGTCGAGCCCAAGCTGGATGGTCTGTCGGTCGAGTTGGTCTACGAGGACGGTCAACTGGCGCGGGCCGCGACCCGGGGCGATGGGCGCGTCGGGGAGGACATCACGCCCAACGTACGGACTATCGGCTCGGTGCCGCTCAAGCTCAGGGACGAGGACCGACCCGTGCCTTCCCTGCTGTCGATCCGCGGCGAAGCGATCATGCTGATCGACGAATTCGAGAAACTGAACGCCAGTCTCACCCAGGACGACCGCCCCGCCTTCGCCAACCCGCGCAACGCCGCCGCCGGCTCGATGCGTCAGCTGGACCCGAGCGTCACCGCCCGGCGCCCGCTGGTCGTGTACGCCTACGAGATCATGCGGGTTGATGGCGCCAGCTTCGCCTCGCAGCGGGATGTCCTGGGCGCACTCCGCGACTGGGGCTTCAAAGTGAGCCGCCACATCGAGGAGAGCGCCGACATCGATGGCGCCATCGCCCTGCATCATCGCCTGGAGGCCGAGCGGGACGAGCTCGAGTACGAGATCGACGGCGTGGTGATCAAGCTAGACGACCTGGCCGCCCGCGACCGACTCGGCGCCACGGCTCACCATCCGCGCTGGGCGTTCGCCTACAAGTTCGAGCCGCGCCGCGAGATCTCAGAGATCATGGACATCGCCGTCCAGGTGGGGCGCACCGGCAAGCTGACACCGGTGGCCATGCTGCGGCCCGTCGACGTCGGCGGCGTCACCGTCTCTCGAGCGTCGCTGCACAACCGGGAAGAGATCGAGCGACTGGATGTTCGCGTGGGGGACCGAGTCCGCATCCAGCGCGCCGGCGACGTGATCCCGCAAGTGCTGGAGCGTATCGACGTGCCGGGTAAGAAGCGAAAGGCCCGCTTCAAGATGCCGGACCGTTGCCCGTCTTGCGGCGCGAAGGTCATCAGCCCGGGCGGCCCGCTCGATTACTGCCCCAACGGACTGGCCTGTCCGGCTCAGCTGAAGCGCCGGATCCTACACTTCGCAACCCGTGAAGCGCTGGACATCCGGGGATTAGGTGGACGCACCGTGTCGGCGTTACTCGACGCCGGTTTCGTGAAAAGCGTCGTCGACCTGCTGACGCTGGACGCCCAAGAGGTGCAGAAACTGGACGGCTTTGCGGAACTCTCGGCGAAGAACCTGGTGGACGCCATCGAAGCGGCGAAGCACACCACGCTGGATCGCTTTCTCTACGCCCTGGCCATTCCCGAGGTTGGGACGCAGACGGCACGCGACCTGGCGGAAGCCTTCGGGTCGCTGGACGCCGTGCTGAGCGCATCGCGCGACGAACTGGAGGCGGTCCCCGGAATCGGGCCGATCGTCGCGGAAGCGGTCTACGACTTTCTGTCGAACCCGACGACACGGAAGACCGTCGCCGAGTTGCAGAAGCGGGGGCTGACGCTGGAGGTCACAGAGACGACCGGCGGTGACGATTTCGCCGGGCTTTCCTTCGTGTTCACCGGCGGCCTGGAAAAGCTGACGCGGAGTCAAGCGCAGGAGATCGTTCGCTCGCTGGGCGGCCGCACGGCGTCCAGCGTGAGCGCCAAGACCGACTACGTGGTGGCCGGGACCGATCCAGGCAGCAAGTACGAGAAGGCCATCGAGCTGGAGCTCAAGGTGCTGACCGAGGAGGAATTCCTGAAGATGCTGCCGAAGGGCGCGATCTGAAGTGGAGAACATCGACTACGCCCGTCTGTTCGAGGAGATCGCCGACCTGTTGGAGATCCAGGACGCGAACCCGTTCCGTATCCGGGCCTACCGCAACGCCGCCCGCACGATCGAGACGCTCTCCCAGCCCATCGAGTCGCTGCTCGAAGATGAGGACGCAAAGCTTGAAGATCTGCCGGGCATCGGGAAAGGCGCCGCTTCCCGAATCCGCGAGCTACACGATACGGGCCAGATCGAGTATCTGATCGAGCTTCGCAAGGAAGTGCCGGCCACGCTAATCGAGATCATGCACATCCCGGGTCTGGGACCGAAGCGGGCCCGCCAGGTTTGGCAGGGGCTCGATGTCACGACGATCGACGAGTTGGAGGAAGCGGCGAACGACGGTCGGCTTTCCGAGCTGTCGGGGTTCGGTCCGACGCTTCAGGCCCGCGTGCTGAAAGGCATCGAAGAGCTCAAGGCGCGGGCCGGCCGCTTCAAGCTATCGGACGCCGACATCTACGTGGTCCCACTGATCGCCTACCTGAAGAAATCGACGGGGCTGGTCGACCTCGAGGTGGCAGGCAGCTACCGGCGGCGCAACGAAACGGTGGGCGATATCGACATCCTGGCGACGACCGACGAGGGCTCGTCGATCATGGACGACTTCGTGGCCTACCCCGACGCCCGGGACGTTCTGGTCGCCGGCCACACCAAGAGCTCGATCCGCCTAGAGTCCGGGCTGCAGGTCGATCTGCGACTCGTAGACCGCGAGAGCTACGGCGCCGCCATGGTCTACTTCACCGGCTCGAAGGCCCACAACATCGTGATCCGCGGCATAAGTAGAGAACGCGGCATCAAGATCAACGAGTACGGCGTCTTCAAGGGCGATGAGCTGATCGCCGGTCAGACAGAGGAGGACGTGTACGAGAGCATCGATCTACCGTGGATCGAGCCCGAGCTGCGCGAGGACCGGGGCGAAATCGCGGCGGCGGCGGATGGTAGGTTGCCGAAGCTCATCAAACGAAAAGACATCCGCGGCGACCTGCAGATGCACACGCAGTACAGCGATGGAAAGAACACCGTCGACGAGATGGTACGCGCTTGCGATGAGCTGGGTTACAAGTACATGGCGATCACCGATCACGGCCCGGCGCTGGCGATGGCGGGGCTCAAACCGGAAGACTTTCGCAAGCAGTACAAGGAGATCGAGAAGGTCCAGAAGAAGTACGACTCGATAAGGATCCTCAAGTCGGCGGAAGTCGACATCATGGCCGATGGATCCCTCGACCTGGATGACGATCTGCTCGCCGAGATGGATATCGTCGTCATCTCTGTGCACCACAAGCTGAACATGAGCCGCGTGGAGATGACCCGGCGCATCACCAAAGCGATGCAGCATCCGATGGTCAACATCCTCGCCCACCCCACTGGCCGCTTGATCAATCGGCGCGAACCCTACCCGGTGGACGTTGAGGAATTGGTGAAGGTCGCTCAGGACCACGGCATTATGTTGGAGCTCAACGCTCAACCGGACCGCCTTGATCTGCGAGATTTCCACCTGCAGATGGCCCGGGAGGCCGGAGTCAAGATCGTCATCAGCACCGACGCCCATCGCACCGGCGAGCTGGACTTCGTGAATTATGGCGTGGATCAGGCGCGCCGCGGCTGGCTGGAGAAAAAGGACGTCGCCAACACGTACACACTCAAGCAGTTTCTGAAGCTGTTGGAGAAGTAATCCGGGCGACGACATAATAGCCACGTGATAGCTTGCTTAACTAACATGATAGCTAACTCATAAGGAGTGCCCGGCAGCTGCCTCTTGCGCGTGGCAGAGCGTAGTTGCCACCTTGTCTTTGAGCACGAAACCCTTCCTTTTCCTGAAGTTCTGTTGGGCCAAACCCGGCCAGCATGGAGGTCAGACCCCATGTCACTCGCTCCGGAAGTACAGAAATTCCTCAGATCGGAACACGTGGAGTTCGAGGTCATCAAGCACCCCACCGCATACACGGCGGCCGAGGAAGCAGCGGTGTCGCACATCTCGGGGTACGAGTGGGCGAAGACGGTGATCTTCTTCACCGCCGACGACGAGCCGATCATGGCCGTGGTCCCCGCGTCATACCACGTGAACGCGGAGCTGCTGGCCGACCTGGTCGGCGCCGGCAAGCTGCGGCTGGCGGAGGAATCGGATTTCTCCGGGCTGTTCCCGAACTGCGAGCCCGGGGCGATGCCGCCGCTGGGCAACCTGTACGGTCAGCGCGTGTTCGTCGATGACCGGCTGGCGGAAGACGAAAGAATCGTCTTCAACGCCGGCGACCATCGGGAGGCCGTACGCGTCAAGTACTCCGATTTCGAGCGGCTGGTGCACCCGGTCGTCGGTCACTTCGGGGAGCTGACGCACTGAACGAGACGGGCGCGCTTGCGCGAACCGTGCAGACGCGCCGACGTCCGAAACCTGAAGCGTTCGAGCATCGTCCGGATCAGTAGCAGGTAGGCGGTCAGCTAGGCTGTACCGAGCACAAGTGAAAGCCGGGTGGTGACTTACAGAGCCGGCCCGGCCCCGATAGCGAACGAGATCGACGAAGGCTCCTGCGCCATACTTGGCGACGCGAGGATCACAGCAAAGAAAACTCCAAGTGAGACAGCTGCGCGCACCGGTCCCTCCAGATTTCGATAGACCGTCATCTACCTCGGCACCCTACCCCACATGCGGTGCGTGATCTTCCACGCGCCATCAGAATGGCGACGCAGCACCATCAGGTAGGCGCTACGACCCGACTGTTGCTGAATCCCGTCCGCCGAAGCCCACTCCAACGTCAGGTCCGCAGTGCCCCTGACGAAAGCCAGATCGTCCGACACATCGAGTTCGTCAATGCTGTTCTCGTATTCCGTGATCGTCGTCGTCGGCCCACCCGGCGGCCACCAGTAATCTCGGATCGCCGCGGCGCCCTGGACCGGGACCACGCCCGGCGGGAGCAGTATCGCGTCGTCGGCCAGCGTCGCCATGACCGCCGCGGCATCGTTGGCGCGCCAACCGGACACGTACGCTTCATCAACGGCGCGAACCTCCTCTGCGGCGTCCGCTTGTGGGTCTCGCGACTCGATCCTCACGCAGCCGCCCAAGAGAAACGGGGCCGCCAGAAGAATCAGTTGGAAACGACGTTGCATGCTTCTTCCCCCATGCTGCTGTCAGTCAGTGCTTGGGCTTCCACGCCACTGCCGCCAGCGGAATGTGAATAGAACAACGAGCCCGGGGGCGTGGCAAGCCATGTGATCTATCGATCCACCGAGTACTTGAGCAGTAGGATCCCGCTTGGGAATCTTTCGAACTTGCTCAGCGTGAGACCGGCGGCCGCGTCGTCCGCTACGATCCTCACATCAGGGTAATCGTCCGGTTTCAGAGTCCTGGAGAAGCGGGTCGGGACGTCGATCTGGTACTCGACCACGGTCATTGGAGCCTCAGGGCCACGCGTCTCCCAACAACTCGAGTCCATTCACGACGTCAGTCGTGATCCGCTCGGGAATCCCGAAATGCTCCGCTATCGCCTGACTCAGTTCGCTTCGTTCCACCAGGGCACTTACGCCTGGCCCGGTCCCCCGGTACTCGATGACCGTCCGATTGTGGATGACCAAAGAACGATCGGGGCAGTGACGCGCAAGCAGAAGCGCGTTCATGAACGTCGCGTCGCTCCGATAGGAGTCGGCGATGGCGGGTTTGAATTCATCTATCTGCCGAGGGGACGGTTTGGCAACGTAGCCATGTACCCGCTTTCCGTCGCGGTACAAGTCCAGCCGCGAGCGCCCATCTTCATCCTGAGGCTTGAGCACGAAGCGATCACTCCCCAGGTGGATGACGTGGTCCATCGTCGAGTCTCGGGGCAGCGGGATCGCGAATGGCGCCGCGTAACCCACATCCACCAGGTACTGGCCTTCGTCCAGCTCTACCATGCTTACCAGATGAACATCGGGGCTCGACATATCAGCGCCACACAGCGTGGCCTGATAACCCAGGTTCGCAAGGAGCTGATACAGGTAGTAGTTGTTGGAATAGCACGTCCCCCCGAAGTTGAACCGCTCGATACCATCGAGGTACAGCTCCAGGTCGGGCAATCCCCTGAGATTCCGATGCTTCATGTAGTGGAGCTTGGACACGTTCTCGAACGGGACCCGGCACAGGTGCGCCTGAACAAGCTCCCGCAGCCCGTCAAGACTCGGGGGGACTGCCTTAACACCCAGAAGCCGGAGATAGCGCTCCAGAAGGTCCGTTGGCATCAGTGGTTTCCGCCTACTCAACGCGCTCCCAGACAAGGACGTTCTCCCCCGGTACTGTTGTATCGCCCTCCAACGTCGCGGAGAGCGAAATACGATCTCTATCCAGCCACGCGAAATGACGAACGCGATCGGTCCCAACCCAGTCCGGCCTCAAGCAGCCCCGGACATGATGGGTGACAGTCCCGGCGACTTCATCCACCGTGTACGTCCCGTAGTACGCGAAGAACGTCCGGGAGACCTGGGAGATGGCAGCTGCGGAATCGAGTCCCGACATGTCTCCCAACTCGGCCCCGGGGTACATCAGCTGCGCCGACATCTGGCCCCCGGCAGTGTAGATGATCTGCCCCTCAGGTGTTTCCCCGTACGGATACTTGATTTCGCCGGCAGCGTTCGTGAGCTGCCAGGATACGAGCCGCCATACCCCCGCAAGCTCACGTTCCCTTTCTGCCTGATCAGCTTGTTGCTGACACGCGAAAAGCGCGACGACAATCGACAGCCCTGCGAAGCTAGTTTTCAACCGCACTTTAGCACCTCGTCTTTCCCGTGACCATCCGTGTCCCGACATCAGAGCAAGCTAGTCTCGTATATGAGTCGATGGACAGTGTTCACCCAAGAAAATTCGGAGTCCAGGAGAACTGATAGAGTTGAAAGATGCAGGCGCCTACAGCGAATGCGCCGTGAAATCGCTCGTTGGACGAGAAGAACCCTACCGCGCACAAGACGATAAGCAGCCCGATACTCACGGGGTACTCGAGGCCGAAGCTGGCGAAATGCTCACTTCCCTTCATGGCGGTATCGCCAAGATCGATCAGGTACACGGCAACCCATAAGCCGAAGAACCACTTACGGCGGGAGAAGAAGTAGTCGCGAAAATCCGCCGGGAGCTCGCCCGGAAACAGAATGACACACAGCAAGTACAACAGCGTCGCATAAAGGATTAGAAACAGATACATACCGACTGTCCATTGCTGGACCGTGCTCAACTGGAACTGCCACCACCAGAACGCTGCGAAATAGACGAACAGGTAGAAAGTCCATAGGGAGTGGACCCAGTAGACACGAGGGCGATCCGCGCTGCTGATCAGCCGGCCTACTCCGGCCAGCAAATGGGTAATGCCGAGACCCACGATGATAGATATGAGGACAGCGAGGTATTCGAACGTGCTCATGGCGTTTCCGCTACCGTTCCGCCGGCTTTTGAACCATGATGACGGTTCGGCCCAGAACCATCATGATAATGCTACGTTCGTAGCCCTCCCGCTCGAGACGTGCACGCGAGCTCTTCACCGGCAGAGTATCTCTTCCTCCGGTTCCATCTGCTGCCACATATCTTCCAGCTTGCCGCAAGTCTCCGGATCCAGCGAATCGAGAACCTCTTTCACCTTCCTGGCGACCTCGGCCCTGGTGGTAGAGTCGTCTCCTTCGCTGCTCCGGTGAATTTCCCTGAGTCGCTCTGAGATCTTTGCCAGGCTCTCGTCGGGTTGCTTTGGTGGAACCGGGCAGGAGGCTCCTGTCGGCCTCCACGTAACGCTGGCAGCGTCACCGAAGACGAAGAGCAATGCCTCCACTCCGGGCAGAAACGGAAGATCGGCCGGATAGGACTCGGGGCGTTCCTCGACCGCGTCCACCGACAGTGCCCGCCACTCCGCTCGTGGTCCTTCTGAGTCCAGCTGAGCGAGTCGAACCTGAATGCCTGGCTCGGGATCACGTTCGACCCGCACTCGACGGCCGGATTGCGTCGTCACCTCCGAGACGCCGGGAGGGCCGGACAGCGCCTCCTGAAGCAGGCGGACGGCCTCGGGCATGTCCTCGTTCATGTGCCTTCTACCGCGTTGATGAACCCGAGCGAAACCAGAAACCTGTCCGCCTCCGCGTAAGCGGCGGCCTCAACTTCGGCGTCCGATTTCGGGGTCCCGTAGTCGGGCTCGGACGACGGCGTGAACAGATGGCCGACCCCGTCATAGACATGAAGATCGCACCGATTGCCCTGATCACGCATCCGGTCGCAGAAGCGCCTTACACCGGCCGTTGGCGTCACGGTATCTGTTCGCCCCTGAAGGATGATCGTGGGAGGCAGTCCCGGCCGTACATGCATGTCCGGCGAAATCTCATCCACGCTCGCCCTGTCCCCCAGCAGCCGCTGCGGCCAGCTGTCTCCTTCGAGGGAAACGGCGGGCGAAACGAGGACCAGGGCATCTGGGGCGCTGCTGACGCCAGTTTCGAGAGAGTCGTTGAAGACCGCGGCGCACGTGGCCAGGTGCGCACCGGCCGACCAGCCGTAGGCGGCGATCCGGTCGCTGGCAATCCCCAGATCGTCCGCGTGTGAGCGCGCCCAGCGCACGGCCGCCCTCGCGTCGGCCATCGCCTCCAGCGGCGTGATCGACTGCTGGTCCGACAGCCGGTACTGCACCGAGATGGCGACCATGCCGAGCTCGGCAAAGTGCCGGGCCCGGGCAAAGGCCCACTGTGGCGCTCCGATGTGCCAGCCGCCACCGTGGAAGACGAGTATGGCAGAACGGGGCGCTGGCGTCTTCTCCTCGGGCGCGAACACGTAGGCTATGAGATCTTGTCCGCCGTGCGTGGCGTAGACGTGCTCGAGAGGACCGACGACCGCCAGCTGTTGACCACTCGATTCCGCCGCGACCCCAACAAGAATTGCGGCGAAGATGGGTACCACCGGTTTCCAACTCACTGTTCCTACCCTCTGCAGTGCCGTCGAGAAGTACGGGGCAAATCCTCGTTCATCTGATGATCAATAGTACGATGAACGGTACCAGGTTGAAGATGATCGTGCGCCACACAAAGAACGATGTTGGTGCCTCAATATCTATGATGTTCCTCGCGGTTCTTATTGTCACGAATCGTCGGCTTCTTGGTAGCGCTCGGCAAGCACTCGCAGGTCGCGGTTTTCGAGCACGGCGTCCGTCAGGCCCTCCACCATCGCCTGGATCATCGCACAGCCGAATTCACCGGTGCGGATCGAGAAGCTCTTGAAGGGCCGGTAGAGGAACTCCAGTGGCCGCATCCACTTCTCCATCGCGTAGCGCGGCTCTTCGGACGCCTGGCCGACGATCAACGCCGGCCGGTAGTGGACCGCACCGCCGAGACCCATGGCCGAAAGATCGCGCTCTGCTTCGCCCTTGATCCGCGCCCACATGAATCGGCCGTTGACATTGGTACCGGCGCCGGTAAGGAAGTGGAAGACCGCCCGGGGGCTGTACTCTCTTAGCAGGCGCGCGCTCTCCATCGTGTAACCGTAGGTGATCTCTCGGTATCGCTCTTCTTCGCGCACATCGCTCTGCGAGATCCCCAGGCAGAAGAAGACGGCGTCGAGATCGCGGTAATGATCCGCTATGGCGGATTGGGCGTCGAATTCCGCATGCACCACCTCGGTGAGCTTGGGATGCTCCAGTTCTGACGCTTTACGGCCAACACTTGTCACAGCCGATACCCGTGGGTCGTCTAAGCAAAGCTTCAGGACCGCGCCGCCGGCAAAACCGCTAGCACCGGTCAGGAGGATTCGATAAGAGGAGTGTTCGGTCATAGGGGAGTCTCTCCCGGTGCGATCACGCGGTCGAGAACCAGCGGTGCGAACCGAACTGATTGTCCGACACGGGTACGCCACGGGTGACGTACCATTCGAACCCACGCAGCACGGATGACAGGTAGCTCTTGATCATCGGTCTGATCCACACGAGGTGCGGGAGCCAACGGATCGCTAGGGGCACGTTCTGAATCACGTGTGGATAGATGGCGATCCTCAGCGTACAGGCCTGTTGACGACCCGGCAGGATGCGCCAGGAGACGAACGACGTCCTTCCGCCTTGTCTACCGATCTCCAGGTCATAGCCAACCCCGTCAATCCATCGAGTGAATCGGCGCTCGAAAACCCAACCGCTCAGGTAGTGAATCTCATCCCGGGAGCCTTCGCCCGGCCAAACCTCAATCGGGTTCTTCGCACAAAAAGGGTGGCACAACTCGAGGTTGCCGGGCATCGAGATGGCGTTCCAGACCCTGCCCGCGGATGCCGCTATCGGGTGCGCCACGGCGACCGGCCACTTGAAGTCGGGCCACGGATCTTCGGAACGCCTTTCGGCTACCGAGGACATGTTACACTCGCCGGCCTATCCATAGACGAGATGGAAATGAACCAGAATCCAAATCCAGTAACCCAGACCGACCAGGATGCCTAACGGAAAGACGAACAGCCACTGGAGCGTGATCCGCGGCTTCTCGAAACGCAGGCTCGTGACCGTCGTCATGACGTTGGCCCAGACGAACCACACGCTCACGCCAGCGATGATCAGCAGGCCGAGCCGGGGTTGGGTGAACGTCAATACCAGGCCGACGACGGACAACGGGCAGGCGACGATGAGGTCGGCCCAGGCCATCCCGTAGAAGATCTTCTGCTCGCGCCAGTCATCGACCGTACCGTCAGGGTTCTGGAAGAATCGACCTCTGATACACCCGAGCTGAGCCCAGGTGACGGCCGCCGTGAAGAACGCGATCAGCAAGAGGATCAGATAGAGGATTATCCTCGACGAAGTCGGAAGTACCTCCAGCCCATTCATGGCAGCAGTATCACCCTCGATGCGTTAGCTCTGATCTATCAGAGATCTCCAATCCAACGTCCCCCACGTGGCGACATCGGTCGGCTCAAACCCGTCGATGAATTCACGGAATTCTGGCCGGAAGGTCTGCTTCCGGACCTTCCAATACCCCTGGAATCCGGGCGCTTTCGCATAGGTAGCGTACAGCTTTTCGTAGCCTTCCCAGATGCCCGGGTCGAGAGCGCCCTGGTGATACTGGTAGTGCGCATCCTCGAACATCCTGAGCAGAGAGAAGCAGAGTTCGACGAACCGCGCTTGCTCTTTGGGATCTAGCTTTGTCGGGTCTTCGGTACCCAACTGAAAGGTCCAGGCCAACTCGGGGTCCTGGAGCAGCGGTCTGTTCCAATCACGCGCCGCCGTGGCCACGGATTGCGACGTCGACAGGCGCATGACCCTCGTGTTTTGACGAATCTGGCGCGCCAGGTAGATGAGGGTCAGGATGACGCCCACCGCACCAAGCATCTCCCCTAGCGCTCCCAGGGCGACCCAATTCATGTCTCCTCCCGCCAGATCTTGGCCAGATACCAGCTCCCCCAAGCCGCGAACAGCATGAACGCAGCGGGCAGGACGATCGCAGCAGCTGGCGTTGGTCGATACTCGATTCCGCCACGCCTGAAAAAGAGTTGACTGGTCCAGAACACCACGGGCCAGTACAGAGTGATGCCGAAGACCAGCCACGACGCTACGGCCCCGAAGAACTTCCCGCGCACGAGCCCCACCACGGCTACCGCGAATAGCGGAAACATGACGAGCGTGTCCGCCAGGCCGATCCCCCGGTTGACTTCAACGATCGCGGGATCGAGCAGCGCCCGCGGGTCCTGGAGGCCCCAGGCCGCCACCGTGTCGTAGAAGAAGACGGCCCCCGTCTGACCGAACGACCAGAGGAGGAGATTCAGAATGTGGAAACCAATGATGACCTTCACGCCGGTTGGAATAGCCCCGGCGTTCCTGATCGCGTGTCTATCCACCTTCGGCTGCCGCCAGCGCGCTGTTCCAGACATCGTAAACGATCAACCAGGGGCCGTCAGCCTGACGTTCCCAGATCAGTACGTAGCGAGTGGTATCTCCAACAGTAACACCGTTCATGGTCAGCGACATTTGCCATACGCCATGACTAACCGCCCAATCGCCCGCCACTCGCACCTCGTCGACCGTGGTGTTCGCCGATTCGACCGTAATGGCCTCGAACATTCGCCGAGTCCAAGCTTCGATGGCCTCGGCCCCTGAAAGCGGCGGCTCGTGCGGCGGCACCAACACGGCATCCGACGCGAGGAACGACATCGCGCGCGGGACATCTTCCGCTTCGAACGCCGCTACCCACTCCTGGCTCGCGCGCGTGATGGCGGCGACATCTTCTTCGGACGAGGACGGCGTGGAAGCCGGCGCACATCCCAGGGCAATGCCCAAGGTGCTGGCCAGAACCGCATATCTCACAGAGTTCATGAACTACCTCCCGGAGAGAATGGCTCCTGAATCACCTTCGCGCTCGGCAAAGCCGCGACCGAGCAGCACGATCTGTCACACAAGTGGGTGGTCAAAGACGAGTGTCTAGGAAAGTACAGCAGGTTGGAGGATACTGCCACGGTATTCCGACGGCGTGATTACCCCGAGGCGCGCTTCACCTCGTGCGACTTCATCTGGTCGGAGAGAAAGCGCCGCAGCAGCGTCTCGAAGGTGGCCGCGTAACGCAGCTCCGAAGCGCGCAACCCGAGCGTGTCCTGAACGTGCTGCCAGAAGTTGGAGGGCGCGCTGTAGCCGAGACGATGAACGACATCGTAGGGGCTGTAGCCCGGGTCCTCGAGCAGCTTGGCCGCGTACATCAGGCGAAGCCACAGCAAGCACGTCTTGGGCGTCGGCAGGCCGAACGAGCTAAAGCTGCGATAGAACGAGCGGTGCGGCAGATCGAGGTGGCCGCTCCAGTCGAGGGCGGAGCGGATGGTGTCGACGTTTCTGAGTGCGACGCGGATCGCTTCCTTGATCTCGCGGAACTCGCCGTCGACGTCCCCATATACGAGCTCCAGCCCATCGACGATGCGTCCAAAGATGTGTTCGGGCACGGAGACGGCGAGCGCTTCTTCGACCGCCGTCTTGAGCTCTTTTGCAGTATCGCCGTGGTCGAAGAAGACGGCGCGATGGACGCCGACGCTGCCCAATCTCAAGAGAGCATCGGCGAGCTCGGGACCGAACGGCATGTAGAGGACGACGGGAAGCGAAGGGTAGTACGCGCGAAGGCGTTCGACAGCAGCGACCTCGGCCTCGTGCGGTTGCACGGGATCGACGATAATGACTTCGGTCGCCAGCCGCCGGATGAGATGATCGAGATCCGACCAACTCGAGGCAAAGGTCAGATCGTAAGAACCGCCGAGCGCCTTCTGCAGGCGGTCTCGGGCCTCACTCGACGTTAGGTACGCGGCAGCGTGCATCTATCGTCCGAGACAGGGTTTCACGAACGGAGCCGGCCAGGCCGACGCCGAACAATCCTAGCGGGCTTCCTCGTGCTGCCTGGGCGACTCGACCTGAGCCGGATCCTTGTCGGCGGATCCGACCTGGGGCTCATCGTCCGAAGAGGTCAGCGACTTCTTGAACTCGCGGATGCCCTTTCCCAACGACTGGCCGATCTCCGGCAGCCGGCGGGCCCCGAAGAGTAGCAAGAAGAGGAAGGCGATCAGCAGGCCTTCGGTCCAACCGAAATTGCCAATTCCCATCGTCACTCCAAAGTAATGCGGTACAGCCGGTTGCATCCAACATACGGGATGCGGGCCGGCTGGGAAAGGGCGGAGCTAGGGGCGGTTCAGGGCCGGTCTACAGCGACGCCGTGGTAGACGACCCGCCAGACGCGGCCGGCCGCTTCGTCGGCGATGTAGAGCGAGCCGTCCGGACCAACGGCGAGGGCCACCGGCGAACCAGGGCTGGCGGCCTCGGCACCCCAACCGGTCATGAAGCGCTCCAGCGTTGCGGGCCGCCCTTCGCGCACCCGCAGTCGTGCAACCTGGGGCGCGACGAGGCCGGCCGGCGAGCCGCCCAGCGCGATGAAGGCATCGCCACGAAAATCCGTGGGGAAGGTATCGCCGGAGTATAGCACAATGCCCAGGGGCCTCGATCGCGCCGGGAACATGAACGCCGGGCTCTCAGTGCGGTCGCAGCGCCGGGGGTCGGCGTACTCCGGCGCGGCCACGCGCGGCCCATGGCAGTAGGGCCAGCCATAATCGCGACCGGGATGAACCGTGTTCAGTTCGTCGGTGGGTACGTCGGCGCCCAAGCCGCGACGCCCGCTCTCGGTCGCCCACAATTCACCGGTGGCCGGGTTCAGGGCGAGGCCGGCCGCATGACGGAGGCCTCGAGCCCACACTCTAACATTCCTCTCGGCGGTGTCGTAGCGCAGCACCGTCGCGCGCCGCCCGTCGTCGGTATCGCAGGCATCACAATCGGCGCCGACCGAAACATAGAACGCGAGCGCGGAGGGCTCCAGCAACAAACTGGCGGGAAGGTTATCGCCGTCTGGAAACTCGACCGCCGGGACAGTATCGAGCTCGGGCATCTCGGAGGCAGCACCCATCACCCGGGTGAGGCGCGATGCTTCCGCCACCCAAAGATCCACACCCAAGAACGCGATGCCGGCCGGCGCGTTCAGGCCAATGGCCACGGTCGCGATGGAGTCGACGACCCCATCGTTGTCTTCGTCGACCAGACGAACGACGGCGCCGTCGCCACGAAGAGAAACGTAGAGCTGGCTATCGGGCCCAAACGTCAGGCCCCATGGCCCACCAAGACTATCGGCGTAGAGGCTCACCCGGAATCCGTCAGGGACGGTGAAGCGACCGGCCGACGGCTGAGCGCTGGCGGCGATGGGATGGAGCACGGCGGTCAGCGAGCACAGAGCGTAGAGCCCTACCAGATGCCGCGCGGCCCGGAATACAGCCATCGAGACTCCCGTTAGACAAGGTAACCATCGACCGCAGGTCGGTCGTTGCGTGGCGCAAGCTAAATGGAAGGAGGAACCTCCGGCAACATCGGAGCCTCGTCCGGTGGTCTTCAGTCGCCCAGCAATCCCGATAGCCAGTGCATGATGTTGATCAGGAAGCGGGCGTTGTGCGCCGCCACAGGCAGGCTCATCCCGAAGCTTTCGTCCCCTGACATCTGGGAGGTGAACATGGCCGCTTCGCCGAAAGCGGCGACGCGGCCTTCGCCATATCGCAGCACGGCACCCTGCAACATGCCGGCGGCGGAGAGGCGCGGAGTCTGATCCGAAAACTCCCAGGCTTCGACAGGCATCAGCAGGACGACCGTGTTGGGGAGCAGCATCAGCGGCTCCGCCGAGGGCACGGCTCGGAACGCCTGTCCCGTGAAGGAGGCAACGGAGTCGATGCGTTCGTCCGGTCCACGGCCGTTGAGGATGGCGTGATCGACCAGGGACCCGTCGGAACGACGGAAGATGAGCGCGCCCCCATCCTGAGCGGTGTCGAAGGCGAAACCGTTGTTGAAGTACAGACCGAAGACGGCGGCCAGCTTCTCGGCAGCGCCGGGCATCGGCATGTGATCGGCTATGAGGAACAACGATCCGCCGTCGCGTACCCACTCTCTGACAGCAAGGATCTCATCATCGTCGAAGGCCGACGGATTGGGCAACGACCAATCCTCCACATTCTGTTCAGCCAGCGCATTGGAGATCACCAGGATATCCGCCGCGCCCAGCACCGCGGCCGTGAAGCGTTGGTCGGAAGGCCGCACGACGTATCCGTCGCGCCCCAAGAGCCTGGCGAAGGCAAAGTAACGACCGCTGGCGGTGTGGAAGTTGTGGTGCGCCTCATCGATCAAGACGACCGGGCCTTCACCTTCCGAGTAGGCGGGAGCGGCTATTTCGGGCACGAACGTGGTGTCCGCGACCTGCTGCGCTGCCGGTTGACCCACTGCGGTCAGAACGATGACGAAAGCGATGAGCACCGTACGCATCTCTCCACTCCTTTGCGCTGGCCTGTGGGTGGTCGAACTTTACAAGATGTGGTGCCAGGCCGCGGCGCGCGAGCATCCGTCCACCGTTGCGCCGCTCCTACCGGGCACGCTAAATCCTAGTCATTCCACGGTGCACGAACTCTCCAATGAGGAGGCAGCCATGCGGCAGCCTGGAGGCAGATCGATAGCGCTCACGTTGATCGCCGTGTCCGCGTTAGCCGGCCAAGCTTTGGCCCAGGAACGCTTCACGGTCCAACAGGTGATGAGTTCGCCGTTCCCCAGCGACCTGGTAGCGGCGCCGACGGGATCAGCCGTGGCGTGGGTGTTCAACGAGCGCGGCGTAAGGAACATCTGGATGGCCCGAGGGCCCGATTTCGCTGCTCGCCAACTCACCACGTATGAGGAAGACGACGGCCAGGCGATCTCCAACCTGCAGTGGACGCCGGACGGCGCATCGATCGTGTTCGTCCGCGGTGGTGGGACGAACCGCAGCGGCGAGTATCCAAATCCCCTGAGCCTTCCGGAAGGCGTGACACGTGAGATCATGATCGTGGACACGGCGGGCGGCGAACCGCGCGTTCTGGCGGAAGGCGCATCGCCATCGGTGGCGCCCACCGGCAACGTTGTCGCCTACCTGAAGAGCGGCGCCATCTGGAAAGTGACCCTGGAGGGCGGAGAACCCGAGGCGTGGATCAAGGCGCGCGGCGGCCTCGGGTCGCTGCGCTGGTCGCCCGGCGGCTCGAAGTTGGCGTTCGTCAGCTCTCGCGGCGATCACGCCTTCATCGGCGTGTTCGACCGGGGAAGCGAGCGGATCACCTGGCTCGACCCTTCGGTGGACCGGGACAACAATCCCGTCTGGTCGCCGGACGGAGCCAGGATCGCATTCATCCGCACGGCGGCGGCCCGGCGGCCCGTACCCTTCGTCGAGCGGCGAAGCGGCGAACCGTGGTCGATTCGCGTCGCCGATGTGGAGAGCGCCGCGTCGCGAGAAATCTGGCGAGCCGACCCCGGTGTAGGGAGCGTATTTCGTGGGGTAGTGGCATCGAATCAACTGCTATGGTCTGGCGATCGGATCGTCTTCCCGTGGGAGAAGAACGGCTGGACGCTACTGTACTCGGTGCCGGCGAACGGTGGAGACGCCAGGCTGCTGACGCCAGGCGAGTTCGAGGTTCAGTACGCAGCGCTGAGCGCCGATGGTGGTGAGATCATCTTCAATTCGAACCAGGGCGACATCGATCGACGGAACCTGTGGAGCGTCTCCGCCTCTGGCGGCTCACCAACCCAATTGACCCGGGGCGACGGCATCGAATGGTCCGCGGTGGAGACCGCCGACGGAGCGGCGATCGCTTTTCTGCGCTCTGACGCCCGCTCACCTGCCCGACCGGCGCTGCTGGTCGACGGTGACATACGCGATCTGGCGCCTGACGCGATCCCCGGTGACTTCCCGAGCGCCACGCTGGTTGTCCCGCAGCAGGTGATTTTCCCGGCGGCGGATGGGATGCCGATTCATGGACAGCTGTTCATGCCGCCGCGGACGCGGCGCGGAGAGCGATATCCTGCCGTGTTGTTCTTCCACGGCGGCTCGCGTCGCCAGATGGTACTGGGCTGGCACTATCGCGGGTACTATCACAACGCTTACGCGTTGAACCAGTACCTGGCCAGCCGCGGCTATATCGTGCTGTCAGTGAACTACCGAAGCGGAATCGGTTATGGTATGGAATTCCGCGAGGCGCTCAACTACGGCGCCAATGGGGCCAGTGAATTCAACGACGTCTTGGGCGCGGGGCTGTACTTGCGGGCTCGGGACGATGTGGACCCGAACGCGATCGGTTTGTGGGGCGGCTCGTACGGTGGGTACCTGACAGCGTTGGGGTTGGCCCGGGCGTCGGATCTGTTCGCGGCTGGTGTCGACGTGCACGGCGTGCACGATTGGAACATGGTGATCCAGAACTTCTACCCGGCCTACGACACGCTGAGGTTCCCAGAGGTAGCGGACGCGGCGTTTGCGTCGTCACCGATGGCCGACATCGATACCTGGCGATCGCCGGTCCTGTTGATCCACGGAGACGACGACCGCAATGTCCCGTTCAGCGAAACGGTCGACCTGGTCATGGCGCTGCGGGTCCGTGGCGTGGAATTCGAGCAGCTCATCTTCCCAGACGAGGTTCACGGCTTCCTGACGCATGCGCACTGGCTGGCGGCTTATGAGGCGGCGGCGGACTTCTTCGACCGGAAGTTGAAACGCGACTGAGGCGGCGGCACAAACCAAAACGGGCCGGGCAGCCTCCAACGGCAGCCCGGCCCGTTTTCATCAATTCGCTAGCCTTCCGGTGGAGCCTGGAGGTGACCGGGCAGTTCGACGTCGGGCGGCCGACTCTGCTCCAATTCCTGAAGCTTGTCGATGTCCGGTGCGCGCTCCGGTGCCAGCTCGCGCATCCGATCGAACAGCTTGACCTTGAACTCCCAGAATTGATCCTTGAAATCGCCGGCCTGGAGTTCGTACTCGCGGATGCGACCGAGCTCGTAGAGGATGTTCCGATAGTGCATGCGCAACTCACCGCGCTCGCGCTCGGTCATCACCTTGCCCTCTTCCTCGACCTCCGCGAAGCGCGCTTCGATCTCCTCGCGCCGGTCGATCAGACCGCGATAGAACGACGACTTTTCGGCGACTCCCTCATCGACGTCGGCGATGAGTGCTTGATACTCGGCCTGCAGCTGCTCGTCCGCCATCGCCGCTTGCATTAGAGAGCTGAGCTCGGTGGACAGACGGATATACTCCCGCTCCCAATAGTCGCCCTGCACGTCACCGGCAAGCGTGTCCGCTCCCGCACTGTCAGGCATCTCCCGTTCCGACCAGCCGACCTCATCGGAGCGCGAACAGGCAACGAGTACCGAGACTAAGAGGAGCGCCGGGACCAGGCGTCGAGCATATTTATCGGTTCCAGGCACTGATTTACTCCGATCCACTTGCTGTCGAGCGCGGCTCGACGTATTGGGTTCTTGAAGACGACGGAAGCTATCCCGACCGCCCAATCGGCGCAAATCAGATTGCGCTTTTCGCAGTCGTTTCGTGGAGATGTGTGATGACGAATAGCCGCGATATTCCGCTTCAGGACTTCCAGCGCGCCGGTGCACGCGCGATCGAATGGGTCGCATCGTTCCTGGAGAACCCGGAGCGTTTTCCGGTGCTCCCGCAGGTCGAGCCCGGATGCCTGAAAGACAGTCTGCCCGAAACGCCTCCGGTGGAGGCCGAGTCGATCGATGCGATCCTCGACGATTTCGAGAAGCTGGTCGTGCCTCACAACACGCATTGGAACCATCCCAACTTCTTTGCCTATTTCAGCGTTTCGGGCTCGGCGCCGGGGATCCTCGGCGAATTGCTGTCGGCGGCGCTGAACGTGAACGGGATGTTGTGGCGCACGTCGCCGGCGGCCACGGAACTGGAAGAAGTGGCGCTCGACTGGTTGCGCCAGCTGTTGGGGCTGCCCAAAGACTTCGAAGGCGTGATCATGGACACGGCTTCGGCTTCCACGCTATGCGCCATCGCCGCGGCGCGACACGCTCTGACCGATCTGGAGATACGCGAACGAGGGATGTCGGGGCGCACGGACCTGCCGCTGCTTCGGCTCTACACTTCGGACCAGGCCCACTCGTCGGTGGAGAAGGCCGCGATCGTGCTGGGACTCGGGAAGGCGGGTGTGCGAAAGATCCAGAGCGATGATGATTTCCGCATGGATGTCGCCGCACTGAGAGACGCGGTGGCCGAGGATCGCAAGGCCGGACATCTGCCGTTCTGCGTCACCGCGACGGTGGGCACGACTTCGACAACCAGCATCGACCCGGTGTCCGAGATCGCCACCGTCTGCGAGGCTGAGGGGCTGTGGCTCCACGTCGATGCGGCCTACGCCGGGCCGGCAGCGATCGTTCCGGAACACCAGCACGTACTGGACGGCTGCGGTCGCGCGGACTCGATCGTCGTCAACCCACATAAATGGCTATTCACTCCCATCGATTGCAGCGCGCTCTACGTCCGTGACCCGGATATGCTCACGGGGGCATTTAGTCTGGTACCGGAGTACCTGCGAACGGATTCGAGCAAGGCTGAGATCAAGAACTACATGGACTGGGGCGTGTCGCTGGGCCGTCGATTTCGGTCACTGAAGTTATGGATGGTACTGCGGGCCTTTGGCTCGGCGGGAATCGCGGAACGCCTGCGGGAGCACATTCGATTGGCGGCGCAGTTTGCGGATTGGGTAGACGCGCATCCGAATTTCGAGCGTATGGCACCGACACCGTTGAGCGTCGTCTGCTTTCGGGCGCACCCGGCGGCGTTGGAGGACGAGGAGCTGGACGATTTCAACGAGGAGCTCCTCCGACGTCTGAGCGCTGGCGGCGAGATCTACCTGTCGCATACCAAGCTGCGCGATCGCTACACCCTGAGGCTGGCGATCGGTAACATAAGAACGACGGAGCAGCATGTGACTCGCGCGTGGGAGCTGATCCAAGCTGAAGCGGAGGCGCTGTCGAAGGCTATGTAAGGGGCCTGAACGGGCCGATCGCCGCGCCACGCGCCAGATCCGCCACCCAATCGATGTAGATATCGGGCAAGCCGTGGTCGGCGGCGCCACGAAGAAGCGTCTGTAGGTAGTCGGGATCGAGGACTCCCTCCTCCACGACCCACTCCGGCTGAGCCACGTAGGCAAGAGCCGCCTGTCGGCCGTGACGCCCCTCCGGCTGCACCCACAACGTCTCGCGCCGGTAGTGTTCTGGAACGCCCTCGAACTCATCCAACGCCGGGAGTGACTTGTTGGGCACGCTGAAGATCACACCGTAAACGCAGCAATCGTCAGCCGGCATCAGGTTGACGCAGACCGAGTCGCCTTCGCCTTCTCCACCCTTGTTGAAGGCGAGGCGCCAGCCGTCGGCACGGGCCACGTAGCCGGGCCGCAGCTCGAAGCTGAGGACTTCCGATAGAAACTCGCGGTCCATGTTACAGCCGTAGGCGAAGTAGAGTAGTCCGGGTTCTAGCATGACACGTCATTCCGTGATGTCGTCAGCCGGCACGACGCGGAACAGCTGATCGTCTCCCGGGCGCGGATAACCTCGGCCATCGTGATTGCTTGTACCGAAGTAAAGATATCCATCCGGCCCGCGCCTCAGAGCGCGGATACGGCCATAGACATCGGGCCAGAGTCGCTCAATGGCGATGACCCCGCTTCTGTCCTCCGTGAACGTGACGCGATGCAGATGCTCGCCGCGTAACGTCGCGAAGAACAGGTCGCCACGCCACAGCGCTATCGGCCCGTCATAGAACGCGGCCGCAGCCGGCGCCACGGCCGGACTGTACTCGAGGAGCGGATCGACCAGTTCGGGCGTAGCGCTGACACCGACGGCCACGGGCCACCCGTAGTTGCCACCCGGCTCGATTACGTTCACCTCGTCGCGTCCGAACAGGCGCCACTCGCCCGTGGGGCCATGCATGGTGGCAAACATGTGTCCGGTGATGGGGTCCCAATCGAAGCCCTGCACGTTGCGGAAACCCAGCGCGAAGAGAGGCGAAGCCCCGTAGGGGTTGTCGTCGGGGATGGAGCCGTCGGGGTTGATCCGCAGGATCTTACCACCCAACGACGCGATGGCCTGGGCTATGACGGGGCGCGTCGCGTCGCCGGTCCCGACGTAGAGCTTGCCATCAGGTCCGAAAGCGAGCGCCCCGCCGGAATGCCGTGCGGCGGCCGGGATCCCGTCGAGGATCACCTGCTCCGCATCGCCCCGTCCATCGACCTCACGGAACCGGCTGACGCGGCCATGCGGCCCGGAGACCGTTCGGTACGTGTACATGACATAGACGAAGGCGGAATCGGCGAAGGCCGGGTGGAGCGCCAGACCGAGAAGCCCCGCTTCACCTCGATCCCACACATCGATCTCGGCCCACGGCGTTGGCAGCAACCCGTCCTGGGGATCGATGATGCGGACGCGACCGGGTCGCTCGGTCAGGAAGATCCTGCCGTCGGGAGCGAAATCGATGCTCCAGACGATCTCGAGGTTCTGAGCGACTAATTCGACGATCGCTTCTTCGACCTCGACGCGGGCAGACAGCTGCGGCATCTCCGGCGGCGGCCCGACGCGCGGCGCATCGCCGCAAGCGCCGAGCGCTACAGCGGCGAAGACACCGCCGAGAAGCCGGAGGTCGGCATTGCCCGGGCTTCCCCGCAAGCGGGCGACCCGGCTATTATGGGCGATAATGGATCCTCTCAAAGCTGGTCCCGAAGATTTCGCATCGTCGCCATTCCCCGAGGCGCAGACGGAGTTGCGCTGGCGGGACGCGGAAATATGGCCGGTCCGCCGGCCCTATCCGATCGAAATCCCCTGCCCCGTTTGCGGGACGTACACGCAGTGCGACTTCTTCGGTCGCCAGCGCTGCAGCAACGGGCATCTCTTCGGACAACGCACTTTCTGGAGCGGTGACGCGGCGGTCTGTGCGCTGCTGCTCGAGGACCTGCGAGACGGGCGCATGTTCATCATGCCACGAGCGCGACTGCGCTGGCACGATGACGGCCGTCGAGTTGTGGCCGATGTCCTACCGCTGGCCTCAGGCTGACAGCACCTGACGGATCGACTCGAGCGCCTCTTCCAGAATCTCGCGCGTGATGACCAGGGGCGGCGCGAACCGTACCACCTGGTGGTGCGTCTCCTTGGCGAGGATACCCTTCGCCATCAGCGCTTCGCAGAAGGGCCGCGCGGTACCCGACGATTCCTTGATTACCACGCCGATCATCATGCCCTTGCCGCGGACTTCCTCGACGTGCGGCGACCCGATGCCGACCAGTTCGTTCATGAACCAGGAACCGAGCTCGGCGGCACGCTCGGAGAGATTCTCGTCGACAATCACATCCAGTGACGCGCTACCGACGGCGGCGCCCAGCGGGTTGCCGCCGAAGGTGGATCCGTGGTCGCCGGGCGCGAAGACGTCCATGACATCCTCATCGGCGACGCATGCGGAGACGGGATAGACGCCGCCGCCCAGCGCCTTACCCAGCATCACGACGTCGGGCCGAACATTATCCCAATCGCTGCACAGCATCTTGCCGGTGCGCCCGAGCCCGGTCTGAATCTCATCGGCCATCAACTTGACGTTCGCCTCGCGGCAGAGCTCGGCGGCTCTCTTCATGAAGCCGTCCGGCGGTACGATCACTCCGCCTTCGCCCTGCAGCGGCTCGACTAGGAAACCGACGGTGTTCTCGTTGATGGCGTCGGCCAACGCATCGGCATCGCCGTACGGGATCAGCCGGAAACCGGGCGTGAAAGGACCGAACCCAGCGCGATACTGCTCCTCGCTGGAGAAGCCGACGATGGTGGTCGTGCGACCATGGAAGTTGTTTTCGCAGACGATGATCTCTGCCGCATCGGGCGACACGCCCTTGGCATTGTACCCCCACTTGCGGACGGCCTTGATGGCGGTCTCCACCGCCTCGGCGCCGGTGTTCATGGGCAGTGCCTTCGGGTAACCCACCAGATCGCAGACCTTGTGGAGGAAGGCTCCCATCTGGTCGTTGTGAAACGCGCGCGAGGTGAGGGTCAGGCGTGAGGCCTGCTCCGTCATCGCGGCGATGATCCGTGGGTGACGGTGACCCTGGTTCACAGCCGAGTAGGCACTCAGCATGTCCAGGTAGCGATTACCGTCCACGTCCCAGACCCAGCATCCGTCGCCCCGCTCCAACACGACGGGAAGCGGGTGGTAATTATGCGCGCTCCATGTATCGACTTCGCGAATCAAGTCCTCGCTGCGTCCCATCTTCAATACCTCATCGGTTTCCGTTGTTGGCATCAAGTTCGTGCTGTCCAGTCTTCAGCCGGCCGCTGCGGCGCGCGCCGCGTCCAACTCGCGTCGGTACAACTCAAAGCCCAGCTGCGTCAGCCTGCCCGGCGTACCGGAGCCGACCGGCTCACCATCGATGGATACAATGGCCATAACCTCGGTGGTCGTCCCGGTGAGGAACGCCTCGTCGGCGGATCGGAATTGCTCTACCGGGACACCGACCTCGTGTACTTCGACTCCTTCGGTGCGGAACGCCTCGATCAAGAACTTGCGGGTGATCGCCGGCAACAGGTTGTCGATCGGGTGGGTGTAGACCGCGCCGTCGCGGACGCAGAAGGCGCTGGTGTGGGCGCCTTCGGTTACCACGCCATCGCGGACCATGATCGCCTCGAAGCAGCCCTCGGATCGAGCATACTGATAAGCCATGACGTTGGGGAGCAGCCCGATCGTCTTCACCTCGCAGTAGCCCCAGCGCAGATCGGGGGCGGTCACCACGGCGACGCCGTTCTCGAGCGCCTCTTTCGAGGGTCCGGGGGATTCCCGGGCCAGCATGACCAGCGTTGGGGTGACGCTTCCGGGGAAGGCGTGGCTACGAGGCGCCGCGCCCCGGGTCAGCTGAACGTAGACCGTCCCCTCTTCCACCGAGTTGGCCTGGGCAGTCTCGACGATGGCCTGGCGGATGCGGTTGCGCTCGTACGGCAGATCGATCTCGAGAGCCCGGGCGCCGCCCTCGAAGCGATCGAGATGCGCCTCGATACGGAACGGCCGGCCGGCGACGACGCGTATGACCTCGTAGATGCCGTCGGCGAAGTTGAAGCCGCGGTCCTCGACGGAAATCGTTGCCTCGGCGTGGGGCACGAAGGCCCCGTTCAAATAGACTATTTCTTCAGACATCAAGCCATCCAAGGGGTTTTGGGGCTGTATCTGGGCGGGAAGCTATATGCTCTTTGCGATCGGGGGAAGAGGAATCGGGGATTCGGGGAATAGGATCGGGACGGGCGACGTTCGACGGCCGACGGGGGACGGGCATCGATCGTTGGCTATTTCGACAGCCGACAGCCGATATTCGCCGCTCGACGGCCGAGGACAATTCGGCGATCTACGTTCGACGTCCGACTCTCGTAATTCGACGTTCGCGAGAGTCGGGCGTCGGATTCGGGCGTCGGGAGTTGGGCGCCGAATTGTCCTCGGTCGCTGGTACGCGGCTGTCGGCTGTCGGCTGTCGAAATAGTCAAACAAACAGGCCTACTATAGCGAACCCGACTATAGCAACGCTGCCTGCTATCACAGCATAGGGTATCTGGGTTCGGACATGGTCGATCACGTCGGTGGCCGAGGCCAGCGAGGCGACGATCGTCGTGTCGCTGATCGGGCTGGCGTGATCGCCGAAGACGCCGCCTGACAGCGAGGCAGCCAGGAATGGCGCAAGCGGAAGACCCAGAGCTTCGGCGGCGGGTACGGCGATCGGAATCATGATTGCGAAGGTGCCCCAGCTGGTGCCGGTGGAAAAGGCGACGAAGGCTGCGGCGAGGAAGGTGGCGGGGATCAGCAGGACGGGCTGGGCGATGTCGCGGACCAGTTCGGCGACGTAGGGTCCCGTCCCCAGGCGCACGCAGATATCTCCGAGCGTGATGGCCAGCAGCAATATGAGCACCAGGCCAAGCAGGGCCTCCATCCCTTTGAGACCGACGCGCACCACCTCATCCAATGACGCGAAACGCTGGATGAGTATCAGCACCACGGCGGCGATGTTGCCGGCGATCACGGCCCACAGGGCGCTGGTGGAGCCCGAGCCCTGGCCGAGCACGCCGTCGCCCGTCACAAAGAGGCCGATGGGCATGGTGGCGACCATCACCAGAATCGGAACCACCATGTTCACCGCGCGTGGCTGCACGTCCCGGGAGAACCGCACCTTGAACAGCTCCTCATCTACGGTTGCCTCTCCCTCGGGGCTCAGCACGATCCCCTGGGCGGCGCGCGCTTCCGCGGTCTTCATCGGCCCGAGTTGGAGGCCGGTGAACGCGGTGAAGCCGGCCAGGATGACGGCGGCTATGGCATAGAGATTGAGGGGGATCGCGGCGACGAAGACGGAGAGCGGTTCGGCGACCGCCAGGCTGCCGAGTATTCCGAGCACCAACGCGCCCCAGGCGTTGAACGGGATCAGGATACAGATGGGCGCCGACGTCGAGTCGGCGATATACGCCAGCTTCTCCCGCGCCGACCCGTAGCGATCGAAGAGCGGGCGGCACACGGCGCCAGCTACCAGAAGAGTGATGTTCGACTCGATGAAGATGGCGATGCCGATGAGCCAGGCCAGCACGCCGGCGCCGCGAGCGCTTCTGACCAATCGGCGTCCCTCGAGCCAGCGCACGAATCCCTCAACACCCCCCGACGCCTCCACGTAAATGACCAGCGAGCCGATCAAGATGCTGAACATCAAGACGCGGGCGTTACCCGGGTCGCCCAGGACCTGCACGGTCCCCTCGATGGCGCCGCCGAGGCCGGCGATGGGGTTGCCGCCGCTGAGGATGGTCCAGCCGAGCCAGATGCCGGCGGCGAGGGCCACGTAGACCTGGCGGGTCCAGATGGCCAGACCGATGGCGAGAACGGGGGGCAGAAGGGAGAGAGCTGTCGGGTCTATTTTGGGCCTCCGGGCTCAAGTGCTCCGGTAGCGGAACGGGCGTTGATGGTCCATCATGTGGGCAAGCAACAGGCGTTGAGTATTGGTGGCGGCCCCCTTGGGCACAAGACGGGCGCGTGATGGGGCCGCCGGACGGTAGTCAATGCGGGCACACAGACAGGAAGGGACGGAACGCATATGAACCGGCGTGGAACGATGATGCTGCTGGCCGTGGCGATCGCGGCCTTCGGCTGCGCTAGCGAAGAGAGCGCGAACATGGACACGGCTGGCGGGTCGGAGGACGCCCCGCTTCCACCAGATCTGGGGACGATGAGCATGACACCACGAGTGGTGCTGGAGACGAACAAGGGCAAGATCGTGATGGAACTGGACCGTGAGGCGGCGCCGAAGACAGTGGAGAACATCGTGTGGCACGTCGAGAACGGGTTCTACGACGGCCTGACCTTCCACCGGGTGATATCCGGCTTCATGATCCAGACCGGCAGCTTCACGGCCGAGATGGCTGCGCGGCAGTCGCCGAAGCCCACGCTGCAGAACGAGGCCGACAACGGACTGAAGAACGTTCGCGGCTCCGTGGCGATGGCCCGCACGGGGGAGCCGCACAGCGCATCGGCCGGGTTCTATATCAACCACGTGGACAACCCGAATCTCGATCACGTCGCGCCGACGCAAGCAGGTTGGGGTTACTGTGTGTTCGGCACAGTGATCGAGGGTATGGACGTCGTCGATGCAATCGCCGACGTGCCGACGCAGACCGTCGGCCGCATGGCTGACGTGCCCGTGGAGCCAGTGATCATCGAGAAGGCTTATATCGAGCACTAGGACACGTCGGTCGCCGCTCCCATGCGACCATGAATGACACGCACCTGGCCGATATCCTCGCGCGGGTCGATCCCGTTCGCCTCGAGCGCGATGTCCGGCGGCTGGAGGGGCCGCGCCATCCGAAGGCGGCACCGGAGGCGCTCGCCGAGGCCGAGGCGTTCGTGGTCGACGAGTTGAGCGCCGCCGGGCTGTCCGTCACGCGGCAACCATTCACGCTCCGCGACATCAGCTACAACAATGTGGTCGGCACGCTGGAAGGCTCGGAGCCGAAACTCCCCTGGCTGCTGGTAGGCGCGCACTTCGATACCGTTTCCAGCTCACCGGGCGCCGACGACAACGCCAGCGGCGTCGCCACGATGCTGGAGGTCGCCCGGTGTTCGGCCAGTTTGGCACCGCAGCGAACCATCCAGTTCGTCGGGTTCAACTTGGAAGAACCCCAGGACATGGTGGGCACTTACCGCGTCGGAAGCGCGCGGTTCGCTCGGCAAGCTCGCAAGGAGGGGCGACAATACGCGGGCGCCCTGGTTCTCGAGATGGTGGGCTACACCGATCGCCGTTCGGGGACACAACAGGTTCCGCCGTTCATCTTCAAGCGTGTCCCGGACTCGGGGACGTTCCTGGCAGCGGTGGGTGACCGTCGATCGCGTCGATTGCTGCGCGGCTTCGCGGGGGCGGCGGCTCGCCACGTGCCCGAGCTGGTCGTCGTCACCTACGGCACGTACTTGAGGGGCTGGGCGCTGCCGCTCACCCGGCTGAGCGACAACGCGTCGTTCTGGGATCGGCGCTACCCCTCCCTGATGATCACCGACACCGCGTTTCTGAGAAATCCGCACTACCATCAAGTCACCGACCGGGCCGACACCCTGGATTTTGAATTCATGGCGCAAGTTACCCGGGCGGTACTCGCCACGGTCGCCGAGCTGGGGGGAACCTGACGACAGGCCGCAGCGGTTTTGACGTCGCCTAGCCGAGTAGCAGGAGGCCGACGATGGAGACAGATAAGACGAGAGATCGAGGCAACATCTATGTGTGCGCGGGACCGCGCACGCCTTTCGCGAGGATCGATGGGCCGCTGGCGCACCTGGATGCTGTCGGCGTGTCGGTGCCGGTCGTGCGGCAGGCGGTGACCGCTCTACGAGATGGCGCAGCTCCCGACCTAATCGTCTGGGGATCCGTTATCCCGTCGCTGACCGTGAGCCACGTCGCTCGAGAGGTCTGGCTGGATACCGAGCTGGAGCCCCATGTCCCCGCGCTGACGGTAGTGCAGCAGTGCGCCACCAGCCTGGCGGCGGCGACACACGCCGCCGGACAGATCAAAGCCGGGAGGATCGATCTTGCTGTGTGCGGGGGCTCTGAGTCGATGAGCCAAGTGCAGACCGGCCTGACGCACGGGATGAGCCAAGTCGTTCGTCGGGTGGCCCAGTCAAAAGGGACAGGCGCCTTCTTGACCGCGTTGGGACAGCTACGCTTGCGTCACCTGAAGTTGTCGGCGCCCAGAGTGAAGGAGCGAACCACCGGTTTGTCGATGGGCGACCATGCCGAGATAACAGCAAAGGCCTGGAGCATCGATCGTGACAGCCAGGATCGTTTCGCATTGGCGAGCCACAAGAACGCGGTTGCCGCCTGGGAGAGTGGCTTCTTCGACGATCTCGTCTTCGTCTCAGACCAATTCCCCGACCTCGAGCGCGATGCGATTCCCCGCACCGACACGTCGCTGGACAAGTTAGGCAAACTGGCGCCGGTATTCGATCGAACCAGCGGCCGCGGGACGCTGACAGCGGGTAACTCCTCGCCGTTGACCGACGGCGCCGCCGCTTGCTGGGTGACGACCGAGGATGGGCTGGAACGGTTCAACGATGTGCCGTACCGTGCACGGCTGATCGACTGGGAGGTCGCCGCCGTCGACATCGATGCGGACGGCTTGCTGATGGCACCGACGATTGCCGTGCCCCGCTTGCTGCAGCGTCATGGCCTGGCCTACGGCGATGTCGATCTGTGGGAGATTCACGAGGCATTCGCGGCTCAAGTGCTCTGCACCATCGCAGCGCTGAACGACCGCGGCTGGGTGCGTGAGCGTGCCGGTGTCGAGGCCGAGCTGGGGACTGTACCGGAGACCAGGATCAATCCGAACGGTGGCAGCGTGGCGTTGGGTCATCCGTTCGGCGCCACCGGTGCTCGCATCTTATCGCAGACGGTCAAGCAGTTGAGTCAGACGGGTGGGAAAGCGGTGGTCAGCATCTGCGCGGCGGGTGGCATGGGCCACGTCGCGTTGCTGGAAGCCGTGTAGACGACGATAGCGGCCGAGGCGACTATTGCCCTACGGCGTCTTCCACTGCTTGCTCGCGCTCGCTGACGGTCGATTCGCCAAACGCCTGCACGCGATGAACCATGCGGACGATGACGTTGTGCTCGTTCTTCCTGGCGTCCTGGAAGCCGGTACAGTACCCGAGTGAGACGCCGAGCAGGAACATAAAGATACGGCGAATCGCATTGTCCATCTGTCCGCCTCCTCCCCTGCTGATCTCCGAAGCCGCCTCACGGCCGGCCAAGATGGCAGGTCTCCGGTATGAATCTGGCCACAAATATAGTGCTAGAAGTGCGGAAACCCTAAGAGCGGGGAATGATCGACGGTCAGAGCAGGAAGAGGGCCTGGCAATCTGGAATCGGGTATTCGCGGAAGCAGAACAGTATGTGAGTCCGTCTCAAAGGAAAGATATCGGCTGGGAAGGAAGGGACGGGGCAAGACACCCGCGTAAGGCCCGGGAGAAAAGGGAAGTAAATCTACCTCACGCGGTGCCGAGATGGCTCGTCTGCCCCGTCAATAGTTAAACCACCGAAACTACCCGAAGGTTCCCTTTGCGAAGGGGCGGACGGAGTAGGGTATGCGGGGCTTTAAGGGATCAGGCCAACCACGATGTCGAGACCAACGGCGAATCCCCCCACATCGTTGGTGCCGAAGTAGTAGCCCAGATCGATACCCACGTTGACGAGCGGCGCCGGGTTGTAGGCGAACCTCACCCACGGGTAGGCGGCGAAGTAGGATGTGCGACGCCGCAACAGGTTCTCGAGGTCTCCGGAGGAAGAGATATGCTCCTCGACCGTAATGGAGCCACCTCCAGCCATGCCGCCGACGGCGATCTCGAAGTTCGTCTGCAGGGCGAGATACTCGGCGATGAAGCCTCCGGAAGACAGGCTTCCCGTCACCTTGTTACCGGCGTCGTTCGTCCCTTCGTCGGTGAAGCCGCCGCTGAAGAAGCCAGCGCCGAGTCGCGCGCGACCGGTCTGGAAGAAGGCGCGGGCGCCCAGGGCCACAACGTTGCCGATATCGCGATCGAAGCTGTCCTCGGTGTTGATACCGGGGTCGACATAGACGAGCCAGAAGGCGGCTCCACCGCCGAACGTGCCACCGAAGCGCTGCGCCTCCGCGCTATTCGGTAGGCTGAAGAGGACTGCCAATCCGACGGCGACTGCGAGTGTGTTACGCACCCCTTCCCCTCCTCACGTCGCAAGCTAACCGTGATGCGAATTATTGACCTTGCTCGGCGGCGCTTGCCCGCGCCATGCCGAGCATCGCCTTGACTCGCGGCGACTGTTCGCCTTCGGGGACGACTTCGATGTAGCGCTCCCACGCCTCGACGGCGCCAGCGAAGTCCTGATTGACGAACGAAACCATCCCTTTGAACTGAAGCGCCTCGCCGAACGTTGGATCGATGGCGAGGGCACGATCGAAAGCGCCTATCGCATCGGCGACGTGCTCGACCGACATCAAGATCATTCCGAGGTGTGTCAGCGCCTCGGGATTATCGGGGTCGAGCTCAAGCGCCTTCATGGTCACCTGGGTCGTTTCCCCGTAGCGCTGGAGTGTTAGATAGAGATGGCCAACCTCGACGAGCGCTTCGACGTTGGTCGAATCGCTGGCCACGACACCTTCGAGGGCGGCAAGCTGACTCATGTCCACGTCGGCGATCGGCGTCGTTCCCGTCGCGCTCCCACCCATCCCCTGACCCGGAATCGACCCGGTCATCACTCCATCCGGTCCGCGGGGGCTGAGAGCCTGTGACATGACCAGCCAGGCGAGGGCGGCGAAGGCGACGCCGCCAGCGGCCCATCCGATCGCCGACGTCACCCACGAGCCCTGAGCCGCAGACGCGGCCGCCGGTGCTCCTGAGGCAGGTTCTCCCGCGCTGGCCGAACCCATCCGCTGGCCGAGAGCCGCCGCTTGCTTCTGGTACCTGGCGTGGAGCGAGCGAAAATCTTCTTCCGACAGGTTGCCGGCCTCGAAGTCCGCCTCGATCTCCTCCATCGAGCGAAGCACGGCCTCCCGTTGCTCGGCAAGCCCTACCAGAGCCTCGTCTCCGTCGACGTGTTCGGCTGCGGCTTCAGAGGTTTCCGTTTCGGGGTCGCCCGCGGCGCCACGGAAGGTGGCGAAGAGGACGGCTATGATACCGCCGCCGACGGCGACGACCAGGAGGAACTCCGTCATTCCCATTATCTAGATCTCTCCAGCGTCAACGTCCTCGCCAAGTGCTTCTGTCTGAGCTTTACCAGCTTCTACCCAACGCCGGGCGGTGAGGAAGACGAAGAACAGGCCGCCGGCCAGCATGAGAATGGGCAGCAGCCAGACCGTCCAGTTGAACCCGGAGGCCTTCGGTTTCAGCAAGATCCACTCGCCGTATCGGTCGACGAAATAGGCTGTGACCTCATCGGGCGTCTTGCCCGAAACGAGTTGCTCACGAATCAGGTCGCGCATCTCCTGCGCCATACCGGAAGGTGAATCCTGAACCGACAATGCACGGCAGGTCGGACAGCGCAACTTGGCGGCGAGCTCTCTCACCTGCGCTTCCAACTCGGCGTCGTACTCCACCTGCTCGGCCTGGGCCGTGGCACCCTGCTGCTGCGCCGGGAGTTGTGGTCCGTTGAGGAGTCCGACCGCCAGCCCGATGACGATCAGCATCGCGAATCGACGTACGCTCAAGGCTGGTCCCCCCCACTCTGCTGATCCGCGGCTGACGCCGGGACCTCGCTCACGTGGCCCTCGCTGCGGCCCTCCGGGACCTCGACATCGGTCGCCGTCACTTCGGAACCCGGCAGTTCATTGAGCAGGCGATCGACCCACATCTGCATCATGGGACCGCTGACCGGGCCGATCTGTTTGTAGGCGATACGCCCATCTTTGGAGATGAAATACGTTTCGGGAACACCATAGACGCCGTAGTCGATGGCGATGCGCGAGTTTTGGTCGATCAAGCTGGGCCAGTTGCCGCCGCGCTGACGCATCCAGCGCTGCGCGTTCGCGGGGCCGTCCTGGTAGACGACGCCCAGCATCTGAAAGTCCTGGTCGGCGTAATACCGCTCGGCCTCTACAAAGACCCTGTGCTCGTCGATACAGGCGACGCACCAGGAGGCCCAGAAGTTGAGCACGACAACCTTGCCCTCCAGATCGGACAGGCTCAGCGTGTCTCCATCCAGCGTGGCCGCTGTGAAGTCGAACGCGGCGCGTCCCGGCAACGGCGACTCAACATTTCGCACATCGCGCTGCATACCGTAGTAGAGCAGCGCGATGATCGGAATCGTGACGGCCGCTGGAATCATCATCTTTTTCAGCATCAGTCTGCACCTCCCACGCCGGCTTCGACGGGCTCGGCGCGTGACCGTTCCGGCGTGCCTTCTTTGGGTCGGTCGGCGCCAAACCCCAGCGACGAGATCGCGAATAGCGCGCCGATAACGCAGATGCCACCGCCGATCCAAATCCAGACGACCATCGGGTTGACGATCACGCTGATCGTGGCGGAGGCGCCGCTCTGAGCGTAGGCCGCCAGACTCAGATAGAAGTCCTCGTTAGGCCGCGATCGTACAGCGGGCGTCCCAATCGGGGTTTGCGACATCGGGTAGTAGTTCATCCGCGGCCGCATCATCGTGCCCAACGATTCGCCCTTGCCGACGCTGACCGCCGCTTCCACGTAGTCGCGATGCGCTTCACGACCCGCGTAGAGCGAATCGAGACGCATGTTGTAGCCCTCGAAATTGACCATCTGGCCGGGGCGCAGAGTGACCTCCGTCTCGGCTCGGTAGGTGGCCGATAGGGCGATGCCGACGGCCATTACGATGACGCCGGCGTGTACGATGTAACCGCCATAGCGTCGACGGCTCTTGTTGACCACCGTCGAGAGCGCCGTCCCGATGCTCTCGCCGTGGGCCTGACGCCGCGCCTGCACCGGCTTCACGAACTCACCGATGATCAGACCGACGGCAAAGACGCCCAGCACCAGCGTTAACAGCGTCATCAAGTGGCGAATGCCGAGGACGAAGAAGACGACGCCGGCAACCAGCGAAATGACCGTGGGCCACAGGAACTTCTTCTTGAGCAGCTCCGGAGTACCGCGCCGCCAGGGCAGCGCCGGCCCGACACCCAGAAAGAAGATCAGGGCGAGGGCGATCGGCACGCTCATCTGGTTGAAGTAAGGGGCGCCGACGCTGACTTTGACGCCGCGGGCCGCTTCAGCGATGATCGGGTACATCGTGCCCAGCAGGACCGTGAACGTGAAGGCCACGAAGAGCAGATTGTTCAGCAAGAACGCAGTCTCGCGAGAGGCCAGCGAATCCAAGGCCGGCTCGCTCTTGAGCTCGTCGCTTCGCCAGACGACCAGCCCGATGGAGACGATCATCACGAACGCGATGAAGCCAAGGAAGAACGGACCGATCAGCCCTTCGGAGAAGGCGTGGACGCTCTCCAGGATGCCGGAGCGGGTCAGGAACGTACCGAACAGCGTGAGCACAAAGGTCGCGATGACCAGAAGGATATTCCAAGTCTTGAGCGTCTGACGTCGCTCCTGGACCATGATCGAATGGAGGAACGCGGTCGCCGTGAGCCACGGCAGGAAGCTGGCATTTTCCACCGGGTCCCACGCCCAGTAGCCGCCCCAGCCCAGCACCTCGTAGGACCACCAGGCGCCGGCGACGATGCCCGCCGTGAGGAAGATCCAGGGCGCCATGACCCAGCGGCGTACAGCCCGGATCCAATCGCCACCAATCTTACCGGTGACCAGCGCTCCGATCCCGAAGGCGAAGGGCACGGCCAGTCCGACGTACCCCAGGTAGAGAAGCGGCGGGTGCAGCCCCATGAACGGGTGGTTCTGCAATAGCGGGTTCGGGCCCGGCCCATCCGGCGGAACCGGGAAGACCGGTGTGAACGGGTTGGCCGGGAAGGCCAGCAGCAACCAGAAGAAAATATTCACCGCGAGCAGCGTACCGGTGACCGCCGGCATGAACTCTTTGTAGCGGTTTCGGTAGACATACACGACAGCCGCGGTATATCCCGCCAGAATCCAGCCCCAGAACAGAATCGACCCGTCCAGCGATGACCAGAGCGAGATGACCGTGTAGAAGAGCGGCGTGGCGCGGCTGCCCACCTGGGCCACGTAGCTGACGCTGAAATCATGAGCGACCAGTGCGTAGACCATGGTGGCGAGGGCCAGCGTCGCCAGCCCGAACACGCCGTACGCCGCCCGGCGCGCGAAGATCTCGGCCTTCGGGTTCTTCGACCTGACCGAGATGAACGCTACCAGACTACCGACCAACGAGAGCAGCAGAGCGCCACCGACGGCAAAGTATCCGATCGAACTCGTCATGATCCGGTCTCCGCACCCTGCTCTTCGAACAGATCCCGGTAGTACTCCGTCCGGTCCCCCTCGTGCTGGGGAGCTCGATACTCCTCGGAATGCTTGACCATCAGATTGGTGGCCCGGAAGACGCCCTCACGCGTCAGTGAACCCTCGACCACCGCGCCGATCGCCTGCTGATGCTCGGCAGCCTCCAGGAACATCTGCGGCGGTACACCGGCGCTCTGTACCTCGACGATGGCGCCGTCATCCACGAGTCGAAATCGCAGATCCTGGGTCTCCGGATTCCAGCGTACGCTCCCCGGCTCGACCATGCCGCCCAACCTCACAGACGTGCCGTACGCGGCATCCCCCTCGGCCAGGAGCTCCGAGGGCGTCCAGAAGTAGACCAGGCTGCGGCCGAGACCACCGAACGCGAAGTATCCGAAGATCACTACAACCACCAAGACCCCGATGGCCAGCGAGAGCTTCTTATTCACGGTGCATTCGCCTCCTCGTGAGCCCTGAAAGCGCTACGACTCAACACTGTTCAAGGCAAACATTTGCATTGCTACCGGCTTTCGATAACGAGTCCGTATAAGTTACTAACATCAGCTTGTCGGGGTAGGTTTCCGTGAGAGCGGCGCGGCCATGCGGTTTTCGGGCGGGTGGCGAAGCGGACTAACTCCGTGAGGGCGAAGCACTTGGCTCCATCGACGGGTGAAGATGGTAAAGATTGCCGGCAATGTGCAAAAAGTATCCGATATTGGGAGCGGGAGCGCGACCTCGCTTTTCGCCCAAGCTGTTGTGATATAATCACTTACGTTGTTTGGCCCCTTTTGGGAACGCCCCTTGCGAAATGCAACGGGTGAAGAGCGGAGTCTCGAGCGTCTTAGCCGGACAGGGAAAACGGCGGGGGAGGGCGACTCAGAGGCTCCGTTCTTTTTTTGAGGCAGTTTCTTCCGTTCCGTCCAGAATCTGCAGCGGCTCCACGCTGGAAGACGCCTACAAGACGCACATTCTCACCCTAACGAGCATCCCGTGGGCCCGGGATGCTCGTTTATTTGTTATTCTGGGATTCGGGGCTTGAGAGGGTCGGGGAGTGGAATCTTGGGTTGGGATTAGGGGGCTTGAGTGGACACGGGTCAATCGAAGCCGAGGATTTTGTTGACCGGTCGGCCGGGGTGTGGGAAGACGACGGTGGTGAAGCGGGCGGTGGAACTGGTCGGGGTTGAGCGGTGTGCGGGCTTCTATACGGAGGAGGTTCGCGACAGGGGGCGGCGTGTGGGGTTCGATGTGGTGACGCTGGGTGGGGAGCGCGGCCGGTTGGCGCGTGTGGGAGCTGAGGGGCCGCGGGTGGGACGGTATGGGGTGGACGTGGCTTCTTTCGAGGAGTTGGGGGTTGGGGCGCTGGAGGAAGGTCTGAGGGAGGGGGCGCCGGTGCTCGTCGTGGACGAGATCGGCAAGATGGAGCTGTTCAGCGAGCGGTTCTCTGCCCTGCTGGTACCGCTGATCGCCGCGTCGCGGGCAGCGATACTGGGGACAATCATGGCGGGGCGTCATGCGAGGCTGGACTCACTGAAACGGCACTCGAGCGTAAAGATCATCGAAGTGGCCGAGGACAATCGGAATGACCTGCCGGACCAGATATGTCGGGCGTTGTCGATGAGTCTGGAGGTCTGAAGCTAGCGGGCTGGCCTAGAAGAGCTCCGTCCACGCTCGCTGGGCGACGGGGACCGGGCGTGTGATGTTGGAGTAAAGTACGGCGCGCTTGGCGGCGCAGGTGCTGAGAAACCAATCGGGGCGGAAGCCGGCGAAGTTCGCATCGTCGCCCACCCAACCGTACCCGTAAACCGTTGCCGGCAGGGACACGAAGAGGTCGTCCTTGAGGAGGATGATCCCGTAGACGGTGACCGGACCGATGACGGAGACATCGCCCTCGACGAGGAAGATCCCCTGCACCGCCCCGATGCTGAAGACGAGGCTGTTCCCGACATGGATGATCGGGAAGTAGTTGAAGCACGCGTGGCCAGGGTCGTCAGGGGCGCCGAGATTGTTCGGGTCTTCCCTATCGCATTCGCCGTTCACCACCGATTTGCTGGATCCAACGAACGTCTTGTTGCCGGTGAAGCTATGGTCGGCCAGCGCAGCCAGGTCGGCCCAGGTGTAGCCATCGAAGAAGATCTGCCCCTCCACCAAGCTGGGGTCCTGAACGATGGGCGGCACCCCATCGATCAGCTCGCGGCGGTTGATCCTCATGGTGTCCGGGATGATCACGCCGGTCGTGTCGGTTATCGGGAACGCATCACAGATGGCGCCCCAAGCCGAGGGCCTGTAATCGTGACCGTCGATCTTCTGGTCGAAGCCTGAGACAGCGAAGTCGAGGTCGTCTCCATTCACCTTGAGCGCCGCGTCGCAGCAGATGTTGGGGTAGCTGGCCCGCACCACCATCGCCTGGCGGCGAGCGCCGAGGGTGGGGAGCGGCGTGTTGCCGACCGCTTCGACGTAGAAGTAGCGTTTTACGGAATCAGCCGCCTGGCCTACCCGGATGACGTTGGCCTGGTATCCGCCACCGCCCTCGAGGTCGACGGGGCCGACGGTTTGGGAGTCACCGGGTTGGAGGTCGACATAGACAGTGGCGTCCCAATTCTGCAGAACTTCGTAGATACCCGCTTCGCCCGCGTAGATGCTGGTGGTCAGGCTTCGCATGCCGCGGCCGATCTGGGTTTCCTGGGTAGCGGAGAAGTACCCAGCCGCCACGATCGCCGCCAATAAGACGAGCGCGAAGACCGCGATCGCCAGAGCGAAGCCGTTCGTATCTTTGAGCCGTGCGGGAAAGCCAGCCATGCACCGATTCGCCTTTGGGAGTGCCTTCTATTTTAGCGTCGGTGTCAAGGCTGCGGTAGCAGGGAGTATCCAAGCTCTAAAACAGTTCTGCCCAGGCCCGCTGGTCGACCGGTTTGGGGCGCGCCAGGTTCGAGAGGCCGATCGCCCGCTCGACGGCGCAGCGGCTCAGGTACAAGCGTGGTGTAGAGCCGGTGAGGTTAGCGTCATCCGCCGCCCAGGCGTACCCATAGAACGTGCTGGGTCCCTGCATCGTGATGTCATCGCGGACCAGGGCAATCCCATAGAAGTCGATCGGACCGACCAGAGTAAGATCGTTCTCTATCAGGAAGATGCCCTGGGCGACACCGTTCCCCAGTGTCAGGCGACCGCTGCCGTTGTTCCCCACGTGAATGATGGGGAAGTAATTGAAGCACGGGTGACTTGGACTGTGCGGGGCGCCGAAATTTTGGGGGTCGCTGCGATCGCAGTCGCCATTCACGTCCAGCGACATAGACGAGCCGTTCACACTGTGATCGCCGCTCGAGTAGTGGTGGTCCGCGAGAGCAACCAGATCATCCCAGGTATAGCCCGGGAAGGCGATCTGGTTCTCAGGCAGTGCTGGGTAGTCTTCCGAAATCGGCGGTACGCCGTCGATGAGTGACGTGTTGTTAATCAGCAGAGAGTCGTTGATGACGACTCCTGTTGTATCCGAGAAGGAGTAGGCATCACAGATCGTTCCCCACGCCGTGATCTTGTTGTCATTGCCATAGATTCGCGGCTCCCCCCCGCCCGCGAAAGCCAGGGTATTGCTCACCCGTATGGCGCCATCGCAGCAGAACTTCGGGTTGCCGGCCCGGACAACCATGGCCTGACGACGTTCGCCCATGCTGGGCAACGGCGGCCGGCCTATCGCCTCGATATAGAAGTAACGCTTGACCGAGTCGGCGGCGCTGCCCACGCGGATGATGTTGGTGATGTAGCTACCGCCACCCTCGAAAGTGACCGGGCCGATGGTGAGCGTGTCACCCGGCGCCAGCGCGAAGGTCGCTTCTCCATCCCAATCGTCGATGGCCTCGAGGATTCCGCCCTCTCCGGCGTAGATGCTGGTGGTGAGGCTCCGCATGCCGCGACCGATATGGAATTCTTGGGAGGCTGAGAAGTAACCGCCGGCCACGACGGCGGCCAAAAGGACCAGCGCGAAGATCGCCATGGCGAGGGCAAAACCGCCCTTATCCTTCAGTCGATTCGGGATCCGCACCATGCTCGAGTTCCTCAGCGATTGTTCCGCAAGAAAGTCGCGGTGCTGAGATCGCGATAGGCGGGATCGCTCAGCGTGCGGTTCGTGGGCGCGCGGACGGAGATCTCGACGCGACCCACCCTGGTTCGGTCCGTCGTGACGAGGCGCGTCTGGTAGTCGTAATAGGCGAGCTCAAGCCCGTCATCGCCCGGTGGCGCCAGCGGTCCGGCGACAGGAACGTAATCCGGCCCATCGCCCCGATTGCGGCGGCCCAGCCACCAGCGACCGTCCATCTCGAACAGCGCGTATACGTAGGGGTGGAACAGCCGAAGCGGGGCGCCAACCCAAACGCCGGCCAGCGACCCAGTAACATAGATATGTCGGTCGGCGGTGGACGCGTCGGCGCAAGCCGGCCCAGAGGTCGAGATGGAAACAACGGGCGCCGCTAGCCAGGTATCGTCGGAGTCGCTTTGGGAATTCTCGACGTACACCAGGACGCTGTCCGCGTTGGCCGTCCTGAAGTGCCCCGAAGCATGCTTGAGCGACAAACGGCCGGTACCGATGTCGATCCCACATACGACCGCAAAGCCGACGGTGGAGCGGAGTCCGACGCTGTCCGAGTCGATGCTGTACAAGTCGCCGCCCACGGCGCTGGCATCCCGGAACTCGGACGCCAGTATCGTCGCCGAGGCCCGCATGGCATGACGAGCATCCAGGATGCGAGCCTGGCGGGCGTAGAATCTCTTCTGGGCGGTGAGTGCACGGAGCGTACCGGCGACGACAATCCCGGTCAGGGTCATGGCGACCAGGACCTCGACGATAGTGAATCCCCGCGATCTCAGCGGGATCTGGCGCTTCATTTTGGGACGTAAAAGACGACCGTGTCGGCTAGCGTGTTACCCTGGGTGGATTCGAACTGCGCCTCGAGTACCACGCGCTTGGGATTGCCGGCCTGGACGGTCCAGGCGAGCGAGTAGTCGCCGTCGACCTCGGAGCCTGTCTGCAGCGAATCGTACGGCACAGACTTCAACTCCTCTACCTTCCGAGTGATGGACATGGAGAGGTTGGTGTCGCGGCGGCCGATCTGGAGCTCCATGCTCTGCACCCCCACCGCTGTGGCAAACCCCACCACGCCGATGGCGATGATGACCACCGAGATGAGCAGCTCGGTAATCGTGAATCCGGATCGGTTGTCCAGTTTCTTCATTCAGGCCCTCTAGAAACGCCTGACGACGGTGCCACCCAACGACAACTGAACGGTGTCCGTACGACTTAATCTGGAGAAAGTTATAACAGCGTCGTGCGTTTCGCACCCATCTGAACCCGAGTAAGTCAAACCTCGAGCATCGAAACAGAGTTTCTGCTTCGCCGAGAACATCGTTACGCCGCCGTAATCCCGAGCCACATCCACGACCGGCCCGAGGGTGTCCGTAGCCAGCGCCGGCGGTACTCCGGTATCCACCTCCACCCAAAACCGATCGTTGCCGGCGTCTATCCTCAGCCGGGCATCCCGGCCGAACTGCACGGCGGCCGCCCTCGTGCGCGCGTAGGTGTTGATGAACACATCTCGCGCGCTACCTACCTTGAATCGCCCCGCCAGGCTTGTAAATAGCGGGAAACTCAGTGCCAACATCAAAGACAGGACGAACAGCACCATGACGAGCTCGAGCAAGGTCAGACCTCGATGACACTCGAGCAGACGGGGGATACAGCGTTTCATCCCGTGACGGACGTGGGACGAGGGTCGGTCAACTAACAATATTGGCCCGTTACTCCCCTTAGAGCAAGTCCTGCGTGCTAAGTTACATTCTGCCAACGGGTTGCCGACCTGTTACGACACTCCTCCCTTCCTCTGAAACAAAAATCCGTATTCAGAGCTCCGACGAGTTTCGTAGCGGCCCGCGAATCCGCACCTTGCTCCTCGTATAGGCCTCTCCGGCAGGGCACGGGCGGGAGAGGTGCCGGTGGGATTCGAACCCACGAATAGGGGCTTTGCAGGCCCCCGCCTTAGTCCACTTGGCTACGGCACCGGACTTCTGACTAAGGTAGGCGACGCCGGGCGGCTGTCAAACTTTCTTCTTCCCGATGGGGCTCCGCTCCCTGTCCGTGAAGCGATCGGGTGCTCATATTACCGCCGCCTGCCGTTGGCAACACAAATATAGCCGACGCTTACCCATGACGGCACGGAAAGAGACTGCGGTGAGAGGCGGACCGAGAAGACAGAACGAGGGAAGTTGGGGCGCGAATCGATGGCTGGCGCTGTCGATCGCCCTGGTGCTGCTCCCCTCGGCCGCACAGGCCCAATGGATCGACGCGCAGCAGCCACTGGGCGGCGAGTTTCAGATCGGGATCGAGGGCGGGTCGCAGTCGACGAGGGCGCGATTCACGCCGGACGGGCAGAAACAAACGTTTCCGGAGGCCTTCTGGGCCATCATCGACTCAGAGCTGGAGCCGGGTCTCTCGAGCCTCGACTCGGTACTGGCCGTCTTCTACCCCGCCCTAGGACTGGAGGCCCCGCCTCCCAGTCTATTGTCTCGCGTCAGCTATGACGTCCTGATCGAGCACACCCGCGTCCCGATATCCGTGAGCTTCGGGGCCACAGATTGGCTGTCTGTGTTCGGTGTCGTTCCGCTGGTCAAGGGCAAGAGCTTTGTCGGAACGTTGCTGAACGATAGAAGCGCCGGAGATTCCATCACCGCGTTCGGAGGGGATGCCGCCGGGTTCCTGCAGGGGCTGAATACCGGGATCACGGATTTGGAAGCGATCGTCGCAGCGGACACGCTCGGCCCCGTCGACCAAGCGCGGGCCGAAGCGCTGCTGGCGCAGGCGCAGGTGATGGAAGCGGGTCTGACCGATTTGAGCAGCGAGACCTTCGTCCCGACGAACATCGAATCGACGGGGCAAGAACTCTCTGACCTCTACGTCTCGATGCAAAGCGGCTTCGACTCCTTCGACCTGAGCATCCCCGACCTGGCCCTGGCGGCACCGATCGACACCGCGAGGGCCGTCGGTATGACGTCGGGGCCGGAATGGGGGATCGAGGCGCCGGAGACTCGGGACACCGGACTCAAGTTCGGCGACATGGAGCTTGGCCTGAGCTTGCAGCCGCTGAACAGCTTCCGGGCCACGCCACGCGATCCCAGGCCCAAGGTGCCGATGCGCCTGAAGCTCGACGCGCTGTACCGCTTCCCCACCGGTGCGCCGCCGGCGCCGAACCGGATCTTCGACCCGGGGACGGGCCAGGGACAGCCCGATATCGAGGTCCGGGGCACGTTCGACATCGCGTACGGTTCCCGGTTCTGGATGTCGCTGTACGCCAGCTACAACCTCCAGCTGGAGGCTGACATCGAGCGGCTGGTTACGACGCCCGCCGCCCCGATCCAGCTGGGCGCCTACACGGCATTGGTGCGGTGGAATCCGGGTGACGTGCTGACGCTGGCGGTGGCGCCGCGCTTCAATCTGACCCGGGTGATCACGTTTGCCGGGCTGTACCGCTACCAGAAGCACGGGCTGGACGCCTTCGCGGCGGCGGAAGCGATCGATCCTGGCGCCGCGCTCGTGCCGTCCGATTTGGCACTGGGCACGGAGTGGAACTCCAGCTCCGTGGGTTTCGCCGCCCGGTACCAGACGACCGATTGGTCGGGGGATCGACGGCGGGGCCTGCCGATGGAGGTCGAGCTCCGCTATCTGAAGGTCGTGAGTGGCCGCAACGGCTACGTCCCTGAACGCTCCTCTTGGGAAATCGCCAGCCGCTTCTACTGGGGTCTTTTCCGCTAACGAACCTTCCACATCTCAGACCCGCTCGTACTCGTACTCGTACTGGTGATCGTACTCGTGATCGTACTCGCTGCGTGCTTCCGAGTACGAATAGGAGTACGAGTACGAGATGTATTGGGGTGGTTTACCCTGAGGGGTTCTGGGCTTCGATCAGGGAGCGGGCGTGGGAGAGGGATTCTTCCCTATCGGGGTCGCCACCCAGCATGCGGGCGAGGTCGCGGACCCGGTCATCGCCGGAAAGTTCGGAGACCGCGGTCGCGGTCGTTTTGCCCCTCGTGCCTTTAGTCACCAGAAGGTGGTGGTCGGCCACGGCGGCGATCTGAGGCAAGTGCGTGATCACGAAGACCTGGTGGTGGCCGGCCACGATCTTCAATCGCTCGGCCACTTTCTGACCGACGATCCCGCCGATCCCGGCATCGATCTCGTCAAAGATGAGGGTCGGAGTACTGTCCAGCCGGGCGAGGATGGTCTTCAGCGCCAGCATGACCCGGCTGAGCTCTCCGCCCGACGCGACCCGGGCGAGGGCGCGGGGCTCGAAGCCTTTGTTGAGGGTAACGCGGTACTCCACATCTTCCGCCCCCGTCGCGCCGATGGCCGGGCGCTCGAGCAGCGCGACTTCGAAGCGTCCGTCGGGCATTCCCAACTCGGGCAGTATCCCGTTCACTTCGGCTGACAGGGCGTCGGCCGACTTCGACCGCGCTTTGCTCAGTTTGGCCGCCAGCTTCTCCAGCTCGGCCGTCAGCTCGGCATCCTGACGACCCAGCTCGTCGAGCTCGAATTCCGCTGAGTCCATAGTCAGCAGCTCTTTGCGGGCCTGATCGCCGGCGGCGATGACGTGCTCGAGGGTGGGGCCGTATTTGGACTTGAGGCGGTAGAGCGTATCGATCCGGCTACGGACCCTATCGAGGGAAGCGGGATCGAGATCGATCGATGCCCTGTAAGTCGCCAGTCGCTCGCCCAGTTCCTGGAGATTGTAGTAGATCGTGTCGAACAGTTCGGCGAACTGGCCCTCGACGGAGGGGTCGACTTTGGCGAGGGCATCGAGCTCGCGGCGCAACGACCCCAGACGGTCGTAGGCCGAGCCCTCTGACGCGTAGACGGCATCGTGCAATCGCTCGGTACGCTCCATCAGTTCCTCGGCGTGCGCCAGGCGTCGTTCTTCGTCGGCCATTCTGAGGTCTTCATCGATCGCATCCAGGCCCGCATCGTCGATTTCCTGGACCTGATGTCTCAGGAACTCTTGCCGCTCCTCGGTGTGCGCTTTCTGCTCCCGCACCCGGTCGCGCCGGCGCCGCACGTCGCTGAGCCGGGTCCAGGTGTCGTGAACCTGATCGGCCAGCTTTGTTGCGCCACCGAAAGCATCGAGTATCTGGCGCTGAGGAGCGGCGTGGAGGAGGGCCTGGTGTTCGTGCTGGCCGTGCAGATCGACGAGCGCCTGGCCGAATTCGCCGGTCAGAGTGGCGGTCGCGGGGCTACCGTTGATCCATGCGCGGCTGCGGCCGCTGGCGTTCACCTCTCGCTTCAACACCAGCCAGCCGTCTGCCAGCTCGATTCCCGCCTCATCGCACCGCTGCTGGAGGTCTTGGCGCTGGCTGATATCGAAGGCGGCTTCGATGATCGCCCGCTCTTCGCCGGCCCGAATGACCTCGGTGGTGGCGCGCTCACCGAGCACGAGGGAAAGGGCGCCGACGATGATCGACTTCCCCGCTCCCGTCTCGCCGGTGAGCACGACGAGGCCCGGTTCGAGGCGGAGGCTAAGGTCCTGGATGACCGCGTAGTTCTTGATTCGAAGTTCGCTCAGCACGGCGATTGCACGAGATGAATCAATCGTCCGACTGCACCCGCTCCGAGACGTCACCCCACTTGAGCTTTCGGCGCAGTAGTGAGTGGAAGGACTGACCCGGCAGTCGAACGAGGCGGACCGGCCGATCGCTCTTGCGAACGACGACCCGGTCGCCGGGCTTCAACTCGGAGCCGACCTGTCCATCGATGGTGAGCATGAGGTGTTCCGGCGACGCTACGACCTCGATGGTGATGCGAGCCGTGGCCCGCAGTACCAGGGGGCGAACGGCCATGGTGTGGGGGCAGATCGGGGTGATGACAATCGCGTCGAGCCGCGGGTCGAGAACCGGCCCACCGGCGGACAGCGAATAGGCGGTGGACCCCGTAGGCGTGGCCACGATGACGCCGTCACCTCTGTACAGACCTACCTCCTCGTCGTCGACCCACACCTTGAGCGTGACGACCCGTACCAAGCCTCCGCGGTGAAGGACCGCATCGTTGAGAGCGTAGTACGGCTCGACGGCCGCGCCTCCGTGCTCGCCCGCAACCTCGAGAGCCATCCGTTCGTCGATCACAAAGTCGCCGTCCGCAATGCTGCGGATGGCGTCATCTATCTGATCCAGCGTGACCGCGGTGAGGAAGCCCAGCCGACCCAGGTTCACGCCGAGGACAGGCGTGCCTGCGGGACCGGCCCATCGGGCACCGCCGAGCAACGCGCCATCACCACCCAGGGTGACCAGCAAGTCGATCGCATCGGCATCCTGAGGCAGGCTCGCGGTGCTGGCCGCGACGCCGGTCTGCATGGACTCACCGACCAGCAACTCGAGACCGTGGGCCAACGTGAGTTCCAACAGCCGCTCCAGAGCGGGCGCCACGTTCGTGTATTCCGGGTGTCCTATAACACCTATTCGTTTCATACGGCTCACCGGAAGAGGTTCCTCCGAGGATGAATAGGCAGGATCAACGCGCCGTCAACAAGTACCGACTTCCGGGTTGGCGCGGCTCAGCTTTCGCGCTCCACCACGTGCATCGCCAGCCGCTCCAAAGCGGCGCTCGCGATGCCCGCGCCGCGAAGCGTGGTTATCGACTCCTCGGCTAGCTTTCGGGCCATGATACGAGCTTCCTCCGTGCCGTGAACGCCGGGATACGTCGCTTTGCGGAGTTCCTGATCGCTCCGCGGATCCGTTCCGCTGGTCGCGATCTGCTCATCGAGAATATCGTCCGCGATCTGGAAGGCGAGCCCCACCTCCTCGCCGTAGCGAGTGATGGCATCGAGCTGATGCGGCTCGACGCGTCCGACGTGGGCACCCAGGCGCGCCGAAACCCGGATCAGGGCCCCGGTCTTCCGTTGATGGATCTCGGCCAGCTGCTCGCCGGTCACCACCTGGCCCTCGGCAATGAGGTCGAGAGCCTGCCCGCCGACCATCCCGATGGGGCCAGCGGCGTCGGAAAGCTCTTCAACCAGCAAGGCACACTGGGCAGCGTCAAAACCAAGCGACCGTGCTTCGCTCGCGATGACCCAACCCGCCAGCGGGACCATGGCGGCCGCGGCGATCGTCGCCCGCTCAACACCGAAGGTGCGATGGCAGGTTGGCCGTCCGCGGCGCCAGTCATCGTCATCCATACACGGCAGATCGTCGTGAACGAGGGAGTAGGCGTGAACGATCTCCAGCGCAGTGGCGAGTCGTTCGACGCGCTCGTTCGGTTCGCGCCCCGAGATTCTGTAGCAGGCGAGGAACAGTACAGGGCGGAATCGCTTGCCCGCACCTTCACAGGCGTAACGGATGGGCTCGGTCAGCCAGGGGTCGACGCCGTCGAGGTAGTCGTCGAGGACACTCGCTAGCGCGCGGTTGACGCGGTCCTTTTGCTCGTCCAAGTAGTTAGCTAGATCCAGGGTCATCTGTTCGTTGCGTTGCTCGTGCTTTCTAAGAGGTGAGGGGTAAAGGGTGAGGGGTGAGGAGTAAGTAGTCCATACCCCTTACTCCTTACCGCAATCTACTCTTCGGATTCTTCAGTCAGATCCACATCCGCCAACCGCTCCTTGCCGCTCCGATCGACCAACACCTGCTTCAACCGTCCTTCCGATTCGATCAGATCGTGCTCGGCGGCACGGATCAGCTCCATACCCTCATCGAACAGGCGTAGAGAGTCCTCCAGTTCGAGCTCTTCTCGCTCGAGCTTGTTGACGATCTCTTCCAGGCGATCGAGGGCCTTACCCAAACTGATCTTCTTGGTCACGCGCTTCTCGCCTTGCTGGTCATGAGCCTTCACCAACATCCTCTACGCGAGCTATGATCTGGCCATCCTTGATGCGGAGGGTGAATCGCTTTCCGGTCTGAAAGCTATCGACACTACGGAGAATACGCCCGTCGGCATCCAGGGCAACCGCGTAGCCGCGCTCGAGCACCTCCATGGGTCCCAGGGCTGTGAGCCGCCGTTTGAAGCCCTCGACCACGTTGCGGCGGCGCTCGATGGATGCGGTTACCGAAGCGATCAGACGATCCTCGAGCCTTGCGACGCGTCGCGCTCCGCGCTTCAACCCGTTGCGCAACGCCGCCGCCATCCGCTGAGACCGACCGGTCAGCTCGTCGCGGAGCCGGTCGCCGTCCGGAACGGCCAGCTCGGCGGCGGCTGACGGCGTGGCGGCGCGTCGGTCGGCGACGAGGTCGCACAGGGTCACATCGGCTTCGTGGCCAACAGCCGAAATCACCGGGACGCGCGAAGCGGCGATGGCGCGAGCCACCGTTTCCTCGTTGAACGCCTGCAGATCCTCCAACGAGCCTCCGCCGCGGCCGACAATCAGCACATCGGCCCTGGTCGTCTGGGATGCACGGCGGACGGCGTTGATGATTTCGGCAGGCGCGCCGTCGCCCTGCACCCGGGTCGGATAGACGAGGAGGTCGGTCCAGGGAGCACGTCGCCTGATGATCGATACGATATCGCGAACCGCGGCGCCTTCCAACGAGGTCACGATACCGACGCAACCCGGGAAGGCCGGAAGCGGTTGCTTGCGGTCGGGATCGAGGAGACCGTCGGACTCCAGCTTCTCGCGAGCCTTCTCGAACGCCACCCTCCAGAGCCCTTCACCCTGCGCCGTCAGCTTGCGAGCCACGAACTGGAAGCGACCGGCTCGCTCGTAGATCGACAGGTAGCCGAAGGCGTGAACCTCCATGCCTTCCGGCGGCTCCGCCGGCAGACCGCGGGCCTGGTCGCGCCACATGACGCAGTTCAGCTGCGCACCCGAGTCTTTTAGCGAGAAATAGCAGTGGCCGGATGGGTATCGCTTGAACCCCGATACCTCACCGGCCACCCAGAAGAGTGGGAGCGTGCTCTCGAGCAGCTCCCGCGCCAGCGTATTGACCTGGCTGACGCTCCAGACCTGCGGAACTTGATCGCGTCCTAGTGCGCGCGTATTAGCCGCCTGGAAGAACAGATCGCGGTTCACGAAACTCCGCTGATCTCCCGCGCCGCCTGTATGCAGTTGGTCAACAACATAGCGATAGTCATCGGACCGACGCCGCCGGGCACCGGTGTGATGGCGCTTGCCACTTCAAAGACTTCGTCGTAGGCGACGTCACCGACCAGGCGGTAGCCTTTCTCGGTGCTGGGGTCATCGACGCGATTGACGCCAACATCGATGACGACGGCGCCCGGCTTGACCATGTCCGCTTTGACGAACTCGGGAACGCCGATGGCGGCGACCAGGATATCGCCCTCCTTGAGCACGTCCGGCAGATCGGGCGTGCGGCTATGCGCCAGAGTGACCGTGGCGTTGCCGCCCTTCATCTTCTGCCCGAGGAGCACGGCTAACGGCTTGCCGACGATGTTGGACCTACCGACGATAGCGACCCGCTTGCCGGACGGATCGTTCCCAGTCCTCATAAGCATCTCCACGACCCCGGCGGGCGTGGCGGGCCGAAAGGCGCTGGGGTCTCCGATCATCATCCGGCCGACGCTCACCGGGTGGAAGCCGTCCACATCCTTCTCCGGAGCGATCCGGAAGATGATGTCCTTCTCTTCGATCTGCGACGGGAGCGGCAGCTGAACCAGGATGCCATGCACCGAATCATCCGCGTTGAGGCGATCGATGACGGACTCGAGCTCCCCCTGCGTGGTCTCTTCGGGTAACCTGATGACTTCGGACTTGATGCCGGTTTCCTCGCACGCTTTGGCTTTCATGCGCACGTAGACGCCGCTGGCCGGGTCGTCGCCAACCAGGACGACGGACAGTCCAGGCGTGACGCCCTTCGCCTGTAGCCCCTCCACGTGTTGCTTGACTTCGGCTCGAATGTCGGCTGCTATCTGTTTTCCATCGATAACTTCAGCCACTTCAGTCCTCCTCCTCGTACTGGATATCGATCCGCTCGATCGCTGTTGAATGGCCAGAAGCGACATTGATGTCCACGATCGCACCCTGGAGACGCAGGTCTCCCTCGGCAAGCTCGAGACGAACGCGTCGTCCGAGGACCTGTCGCTGCACAGCCGTTTCGGCCCGGAAGCCGATCACGCCGGCGTGTGAACCCGTCATTCCCAGGTCAGTCACGTAGGCGGTACCGCCTGGCAGAATGCGTGCATCCGCCGTCGGGACATGCGTATGGGTGCCGACCACGGCGCTCACCAATCCGTCGATGTAGTGAGCGAACGCCAATTTTTCGGCTGTCGCTTCGGCATGGAAATCTATCACGATGTTATTGGTCTCCGCACGAAGCACGTCGACGAGAGCGCGGCCGGTGCGGAACGGGTCGTCGATAGGCTGCATGAAGACCCGGCCCTGCAGGTTGACGACGGCCAGTTTGGCGTTCCCGGCGGTGACGATGTGGTAGCCGTGGCCGGGATTTCCTGATGGGTAGTTGGCCGGTCGTAGCATGCGGGGTTCATCGTCGAGAAGCACGACGCCCTCGCTGCGGTCCCAGATGTGGTTGCCAGAAGTGACGACGTCGACGCCGCTGCTGAACAGCGCCGAGATGAGCGCCGGCGTGACACCGTAGCCGCCGGCGAGGTTCTCACCGTTGGCAACGACGACGTCGATGTCGCGATCATTGCGGAGGCTTGGGAGCAGCGCGTGCGTGACCCGACGCCCCGGCTTGCCGACCAGGTCGGCGATGAACAGGATCCTCATTTTGTTAGGCGACGGTTGGCGGCCGGGTCGGGGCGGACGGTCGGTAGCCGCCGTTCTGCCTGCTCCCTTCTAGCGCGCGAAATCGACGGCGCGCGTCTCTCGAACGACTACAACTTTGATCTGCCCGGGATACTGAAGCTCTTGCTCGATGCGCCGGGCGGTATTTTCGCTCAGCACGGCCATGTCCTCATCAGATATGGCTTCCGGGGTGACCATGATACGGACTTCGCGGCCAGCCTGGATGGCGAAGCACTTCTGCACGCCATCGAAAGAGGTGGCGATCTCTTCCAGCTTTTCGAGCCGCTTGACGTAAGCTTCGAACGACTCACGACGCGCGCCAGGGCGAGCGCCGGAGATCGCGTCGGCGGCGGTGAGCAGGAAGGTCTCCGGGTAGCGAGCGGGCTCTTCGCCGTGGTGTGCGCGAATCGCGTTGAGCACCTGGTCGGGTTCGTTGCAGCGCTTGCAGAGCTCGTGGCCGAGCTCGACGTGCGTACCCTCGTGTTCGTGGGTCATGCCCTTGCCGATGTCGTGCAAGAGCCCCATGCGCTTTGCCATCTCGGTGTTGAGGCCGAGCTCGGCGGCCATGTTGCCGGTCAGGCGCGCGACTTCGATCGAATGTTGCAGCTGGTTCTGGCCGTACGAGGTCCGGTACTTCATACGACCGAGGGTTTCCATGATGTTTTGATGAAGCCCATGAATACCGAGTCCATAGCACGCATCCTCGGCGGCCTCCTGCATGCTCTGCTCGACCTCTTTCTTCGCCTTCTCGACGACCTCCTCGATCCTGCCCGGGTGGATCCGCCCGTCGGCAACGAGCTTGTCCATAGCTATGCGGGCGATCTCGCGGCGTACGGGGTCGAAAGCGGAGAGGATGACAGCTTCGGGAGTGTCATCGACGATGACGTCGACTCCCGTGATGCTCTCGAATGCGCGGATGTTTCGCCCCTCGCGCCCGATGATGCGGCCCTTCATCTCATCGTTGGGTAGGGGCACGACCGAAACGGTCGCTTCGGCGGCGTGGTCGGCGGCGATCTTCTCGATCGCCATCGATACGATGTTCCGCGCCTCGCGCTCCGCGTTGCGCGTGGATTCGTCTTTGATGCGGCGAACGAGCTGCGCGGCTTCTGCCCGGGCCTCTTCTTTGGCCCGGCGTAGTAGTTCGGCCCGCGCCTTCTCGGCGGTCATTCCCGCCACTCGCTCAAGCTTCTTGCGCTCTTCGTCGACCAGATCGTCGTAGCGCGTGCGCTGCTCCTCGACGGCCTTCTCGTGCTGCTCGAGCTCGGACGCGCGCTTCTCGATCTGCTCCTGCTTCTGATCGAGGGTCGCGTATTTCCTATCGAGCAGGCTCTCTCGGTCGTCGAGCCGCCGTTCCGTCCGCTCGACCTCGGAGCGGCGCTTGGCAAGCTCGGATTCCAGGCTCTCCCGCGATCGCAGCAGCTCTTCTTTTGCCTCGAGCTGGGCGCTGCGCTTAAGGCTCTCCGCCTCGGTCTGGGCGTTACCTAAAATGCGATCCGCCTCGGCGGTGGCCTTCTTTCGCTCTTCTTGAATTCGCCCACCTTCGAATCGCCGCACGAGGAAAAAGGCGATGGTCCACCCGATGGCTCCACCGGCCGCCAGGGCGACTAGGGCTACGATCCAGTTCACCACGTTACCTCTCTTTATCGAGCTCGTGCGGTCACCCGCCCGAACCAAAACAGCGGCAAAGGCCCCAGGCCATTGCCGCTGGAAGAACTAATACGATGGATACAGTTGCACCGCCGGCGGTGCGTTTCAACCGGCGGATAGAAGCCGCTACCCGCTGAGTACCCCTACGTGGCTCACTCCAGGGCTCCGGAAGTTGAGATAACGAGTACCGACAGCGTTTCGACGACTATGCAAACTGAATCCTGAGCTAATTATAGGCATTTTCCAGACAGCCACAGGGCTATCTGAAAAGTTACACAGAGGGTCAAGGTTTTCGCAAGTTAACTTCCGGCCGACGAGTCGATGAAGCCCAGCACCTCCGCCGCCAGGCGCTCGGCGCGACCTTCCGCCAGCTGCTTGACCACGTCGACGCCGTCGCGCATACGGAATAGCTGATCGGTGACGGCGATGGCTGTAAGTATGGCCACCTTTTTCCCGTCGACCACCCCGCTCTCCTGACGGATCTCCCGCGCCATCTCATCGACGTGCTTGGCGACTTGTACGGTGTACTCAGGACTCGTTTCCGATGCGAGCGTATAGGCCTCTCCGAGGATCTCGACCTCGACCATTTCCTTACCCGACGCGTCGCTCATCTTGCATCCTCCAGGAATTCGACTTCCCGAGCCAGCTTTTCGGCCTGGGCGCGTCCTTTTTCGAGTTGGGCTCGCAGGATCTCGTTTTCGCGGCGCAGGCGTTCGAGCTCGTCGGCCGCGGAAGCGGGCTCTAGGTCCCCGATCTGCCCGACGCGCTCGATGACATCCTGGAGGCGCCGGCGTTCGGCCTCCGAGTTGGAGGCGCGCTCACGCCAGACCTCCAGCTGGCGAAGCGCACGACGAATGACGGACTCCAGCTCGTCGAACTTCGGGAACTCCATGGTTGGTCTATGCTCCGCGGATTCCGACATTGAGCTTCTCCTTGAGCGCCGCGGTGATCCTCTGAACAGCTGAGTCGACTCCCTCGTCGGTTAGGGTACGGTCGGGCGACCGGAATCTCAAGCGGTAGGCGATACTGCGTGTGCCGACGGGGATCTTGTCGCCCTCATAGACATCGAAGACCGTCAGCCACTCGAGGTAGCCGGGCGCGGCGTCGCGAATCACCGCCTCGACGTCTGCGGAGAGCGTGCCGACCGGAACGAGCAAAGCCAGATCGCGATCGACGGCTGGATAGACCGGCAACGCTTGATAGCGAGTGGGCTGGCGAATCGTGGATTCGATCGCCAGCTCGAAACACCAGAGCCGGCCGGCCCACTTCGGCACATCAAGTCCCTGGGCGGCGATCCGACCAGCCGAGCCAACGGTCTGACCGTCGGGCGTGACGAGGGCGAAAAGCTGCTCCATACGCGGTGGCGGCTGGCCATCATCCACATCGCTCGACACGGAACGGACTTCGGCTCCCGGCGCCGCGGCGGCGGCGGCGCTCGCAAAGATCGCCTTCAGGTCCCAGACGTCCCAATCCTGACTCTCCTCCGACCAGTGGGCTGGTCGGCGGTTGCCGGTCCAGACGGCAGCGATGAGAGAGCGCTCTGTGGGCAGCGGGTCACCACCATCGGTGAAGGCCGTGCCGATCTCGAACAGTCGGATATCGCGCTGACCGCGGGCGAGGTTGTACTCGACGCGATGAATGAGCTCGGTCAGTAGGTCGCGGCGAAGATGATCCTCCCGTTCCGACAGTGGGTTCAGGAGCTTGATCTCGCCGTCGTCCGACGGAACGAAGGGGTTGGTCATCGCTTCCAGGAACCCGAAGCCGATCATCCGTTCCCGCAGCTGACGCACGACCTCGACCTGGGCGTCTTCCGGTACCGAGGTGGGCCGGAACGTGCGCATCTCGTCCGGGAACTTGTCGTACCCGAAGCGTCGGGCGACTTCTTCGATCAGGTCGACCTCGCGCTCGGCGTCGGGCCGCCAGCTGGGCACGAGCACCGCGAGGTCATCACCCGTTTCCTTCACCGAGAAGCCGATGGGCTCCAGACAGCTTCGAATCGTTTCGCGATCCAGATCGAGACCCAGCAGGTGGCTCACCCGTGATGGGCGCAGCGTCAGGGTCAGCGGCTCGTAGCGGTTCGGGTAAACGTCGACGGCGGCCCCATCCACTTGCCCGCCGGCTGTCGTCAGGATGAGGTCCACAACCCTCTGCACGGCGCGAGGCAGACCTTCCCGATCCATACCGCGCTGGAAGCGATAGGACGCATCGGTATCGAGATCCAGGCCCTTCGCGGCCTTGCGAACCCGTTTCGGATCGAAGTAGGCGCACTCGATGAAGACGTCCTTCGTGTCATCGTCGACCTCGCTGTTCTCGCCGCCCATCAGCCCCGCCATCGCCGAGGGGACTTTAGCATCGGCGATCACCAGCATCTCCGGATCCAGCTTTCGCTCCTTGCCATCCAGCGTGCGGAGCGTTTCGCGTTTCTTCGCCCGCCGGATCACGACGGCCGAACCGCCAAGCTTGTGAAGGTCGAACGCGTGGATCGGCTGATTGAGCTCGTGGAGAACGTAGTTCGTCGCGTCGACGACGTTGTTGATCGGCTGCTGCCCGATGGCGCGCAGCCGGTTGGCCAGCCAGGCGGGCGACGGGGCGATGGTCACACCGCGGATCACGGCGCCCATGTATCGAGGACATCCCTCAGGGTCCTCGATTCGCACGGTGATACCGCCGGTCACGCCTTCGTTGTCGACGGTCTCGGTGGCGTAATCCGCCGCGACGTGCCCGGGGAAGTCGGGTAGTCTCACGTCGTCAACGCCGCCGGGTGCGAGCTCGCGGGCGACGCCCAGGTGACCGAGCAAGTCGGGCCGGTTGGTGGTCACGTCGACGTCGAGGCGATGGTCGTCAAGCTCCAGCGCTTCGAGCAGCGATTGCCCGGGCCTGAACTCCCCCTGCAGCAGCATGATGCCATCGGCGTCGCGACCGATGCCGAGCTCTTTCTCAGAGCACAGCATACCTTCGCTGACTTCGCCGCGCAGCTTGGCCTTCTTCACGGCCACGTTACCCGGCAGGGTCTGCCCCGCACCGACGAACGGGTAGTAGCCGCCCTCGACGACGACGGGCGCGCCGGTGACGACCTGCACCGGCTGGTCACGTCCGGCGTCGACTTTGCAGATCACGAGGCGATCGGCCTGAGGATGCTTGTCGACGCTGCTGACCCGGGCGACGACAAGCTCCTCCAGGCCATGGCCCAGCCAGACCACCTCATCGACCGGGACGGCGGTGTAAGTGAGCTTCTCGGCCGCCGCCTCGGCGGAATCGTTGATCGTCGGCGCCAGCTGCTGCAGCCAGCGGTAAGAAATGTTCATAACTCAGTTCTGGGCGCGTAACGCCGGGCCCTTCTATTCGGCCCGATCGAACTGCTCGAGAAAGCGCACATCGCTTTCGTAGAGCAAGCGGATATCAGGAATCCTGTAACGCAGCATGGCGATCCTCGCGACGCCCATGCCGAACGCAAAACCGGTGTAGCGCTCCGAGTCGTAACCGACATTATCAAACACGGCAGGGTCGACCATCCCAGAGCCCATGATCTCGATCCAGCCGGTGCCCTTGCAGGCCGAGCACCCCTGACCGTGGCAGAGGAGACACGAGACATCGACCTCGGCGGACGGTTCAGTGAACGGGAAAAACGATGGGCGGAACCGGGTCTTGGTGTCGGCGCCGAAGAACCTGTGCACGAAGTAGTCGATGGCGGCCTTGTAGTCGACGAACGTGATCCCTTCATCGACGGCGAGCCCCTCGATCTGCTCGAAGGCCGGCGCGTGCGATGCATCGTACGGGTCCCGTCTATAGACCATCCCGGGGACGACGATACGCACCGGCGGCTTGTACTGCTCCATTACGTGCGCTTGCACCGGCGACGTATGGGTCCGCAGCAGCGTGTCTTCGGACAGGTAGAACGTGTCCGCCTCATCCGCCGCCGGGTGATCGAGTGACGTGTTGAGCGCGGTGAAGTTGTACCAGGTCGTCTCCGCCTCGCGACCGCGAGCGCGAGAGAAGCCGAGCTCCTTGAAGATCGAGCAGATCTCGTCGGCGACCAGCGTGCACGGGTGCCGCGCGCCGTGCCAGGTGGTGCGGCCTGGGAACGTGAGGTCGACGTCTACCGCCGCTTCCTCTACTCCGCCGGCCAGCTCGGCGGCGCGCTGGTCGAGGAGCTCGACGAGGCGCTGTTTGACGCGGTTCGCCTCGGCCCCGGCCTCGGGGCGTTGATCCTGGGGCAAGTCGCGGACGCCGCGGAGCAGCTGAGTTAGCTGCGCTTTGCGGCCGGTGTACTCGACGCGGATGCGCTCGAGCGCGTCCGTCGAGTCGGCGCTTGCGATGGCGCTCGCGCCGGCCTCTTCCAGCTCGCGCAGGTTGGACAGGAAGTCTTGCATCGAGTTGCGCGTTCTACTTGGCGAGCGCTTCCTTGGCCACAGCGACGAGATCGCCAAAGGCGCTAGGATCGCGAACGGCCAGGTCGGCGAGCGACTTACGGTTGAGCTCGACGCCGGCGGATCGCAGGCCATTGATAAAATTCGAGTAGGTCAGATCGTGCTGACGCGCCCCGGCGTTGATGCGCGTGATCCAGAGACGCCGGAAATCGCGCTTACGGTTGCGGCGATCGCGATAGCTGGTCTTCCAGCCGCGCTCCACAGCGTTCTTGGCCGAGCGATAGAGCTTGGAGCGCGCGCCGCGGTAGCCCTTCGCTGCTTCACGAACTTTCTTCTTCTTCTTGTGTCGTGCGACCTGATTGGTAACCCGAGCCATCTCAAGTACTCCTTATATTCAAATCTTCTGGCTGTGACGCCTGTGCTGCCCGCGAGGGCGTCACAGCGTCACAAGCCGAGCATCCGCTTCACTCGCCGTTGGTCGCTCGCTGCAACAAGCGTCGACTTGCGCAGGTTGCGCTTTCTCTTCCGCGTTTTCTTCGCCAGGATATGGCTCTTGTAGGCCTTGCGGCGCTTGAGCTTACCCGTGGCCGTCTTCCGAAACCGCTTTGCGGCGGCTCGGTGTGTCTTCATCTTCGGCATCGCTGCTTCAACTCTTCCTTTCTACGCAAACGGTCATCCGGACCGCCGGGGCGCCACGACCATCACCATCTGACGCCCTTCCATTCTGGGCTTCTCTTCGACTTGGCCGACATCCACTAGTAGCCCCGAGAACCGCTCGAGGACCGCCGCGCCAAGTTCCGTGTGAGTCATCTCGCGCCCGCGGAACCGCATCGTCAGCTTGACCTTGTTGCCTTCTTCCAGAAAACGCCGGGCGTGCCCGGACTTGAAGTTGAAATCGTGCTCCTCGATCTTCGGTCGGAGCTTGATCTCCTTCACCTTCACCTGGTGCTGCTTCTTCTTCGATTCGCGCGCTTTGCGAGCCTGCTCGTACTTGTACTTCCCATAGTCCATGATCCGCACGACGGGCGGCCGTGCGTTTGGCGCGACCTCGACCAGGTCAAGTCCCCGCTCCGCCGCGGCGGCGCGGGCGTCTTCGATTGATACGATCCCGACCTGTTCGCCTTCCGCGTCGACCAGCCTAACCGGGCTGATGCGGATCTGGTTGTTTACGCGGGGCTCGTTTTTGTCGATTATCGGTCTCCTTGTTTCGGGGGGTTCGAGCGCCGAAAACCCAATAAACAAAAGATGATGGACCAAGCGATACGGGCCCCTTCCGGCCGCTGTGACCGGTGGTTCAGGGGCTCCTCCCGCTTGACCCGGCAGCTCCGCACAGGGCGTGCAGGCTGAAGGGTGGGCGGCGTCCATCGGACCGCCACTTTCCTCATTGTAAGGCGAATAACTTGGCCAAACGCGGCCGATTGTCAACCGTCACAGGCTTCTTCTCGGCGCGCGATCCCTCCTGCTCGCGCTCGTGGTCCTTGTCGATCACGAGCACGAGCCGGAGCAGGAGGTCACGTCAGGGCGCGGGTGCGGTTCTCCTCCTCTACTTGCTGGACGAAGTCCGCTACCGGCATGACGACTTGCTTCTTTTCAGATCCGCGTTTGCGCACCGCGACGGTGCCAGCTTCGGCCTCCCGCTCGCCGATCACGCCCAAGTACGGGACTTTCTGCAGCTCGCCGTCGCGAATCCGATAGGAGACGGTCTCGGCCCGGTCGTCCAACTCGACGCGGAGGCCGGCCTCGACCAACGCCTGCTCGACCTTTCGGGCGGCGTCAACGAAATCGTCGGTCACCGGCACCAACCGCGCCTGCACGGGAGCGAGCCAGACCGGGAAAGCGCCGGCGAAGTGCTCGATCAGTCCACCGATGAACCGCTCGAAGGTTCCGAAGATGGCGCGGTGAATCATCGCCGGCCGATGTTTCTGGTTGTCGGCACCGATGTACGACAGGTCGAAGCGCTCCGGGAGAACGAAGTCGAGCTGGATGGTCGAGCCCTGCCACTCGCGCCCGATCGCGTCGAGGAACTTGACGTCGATCTTGGGGCCGTAGAACGCGCCGCCGCCCGGGTCGACCTTGTAGGTCAGTCCGCGACGTTCGATCGCCGCGCGCAACGCGTTCTCCGCCTCATCCCATACCTCATCCGAGCCGATGCGCTTTGCGGGACGGGTCGAAAAATCAAGCCGGTACACGAGCCCGAAGGTACCGTAGATGTAAGCCACGAGATCGAGCATGCCGTAGATCTCGTCCTCGACTTGGTCGGGCCGACAGAAGATATGCGCATCGTCCATGGTCAGGCCCCGGACGCGGAGCATGCCGTGCAGAGTGCCCGACTTCTCGTTTCGGTAGTCGCTGGCGATCTCGGAATACCGGATCGGTAGATCGCGGTAGCTGCGCTGCCGGGCCGCGTAGATCTCCATATGAGAGGGGCAATTCATCGGTTTTACCCGATAGTTCTCTTTCTCCCCCTCGCTCTCCATGGGCGGAAACATCACCTCGGAATAGGCCTGAAGGTGACCCGATCGGCGGAACAGCGCTTCCCGAGCGATGTGCGGAGTGTAGACAAAGTCGTAGCCCCGCTTCATCAGCTCGTCTTCCAGGAAGCGCCGCATCAGGAACTGGACCATGGCGCCCTTCGGGTGCCAGTGGATCAGCCCCGGCCCAACGTCGTCCTGGATGCTGAACAGGTCGAGCTCCTTGCCGATGACTCGGTGATCGCGTTTGCGAGCCTCCTCGAGCCTGTGGAGGTGCTTCCGCAAGTTCTTCTTGTCGAAGAAGCTGGTCCCGTAGATGCGCTGAAGCATCGGGCGCCGCTCATCGCCCCTCCAGTAGGCACCGGCGGAATGGAGGACCTTGTAGTTCTTGACGCGACCAGTCGACGGCACATGTGGCCCCCGGCAGAGATCCTGAAATTCACCGTCCCGATAGACCGAGATGACATCGTCCTCCTCGATCTCCTCCAGCCGCTCGAGTTTGTACGGATCGTCGTAGAACAGTTGCCGCGCCTCGTCGCGCTCGACTTCATTCCGCTCGAACGCGTCGTCACCGGCGACGACCTCGGCCATGCGCTCCTCAATGCGCTCGAGGTCCTCGGGAGTGAACGGTGTCTCGACGTCGAAGTCGTAGTAGAAGCCGTCGGCTATCGGAGGCCCGAAGCCGATGCCGGCACTGGGCCAGATGCTGCGGACCGCGGTGGCAAGCACGTGCGCCGCCGAGTGGCGTAGCACGTAGAGCGAGTCCTCGTCTTCGTCGTTCTCGAACAGGATCCTGAAGTCGCCGGAACGCTGGATGGGCCGGGCGAGATCGATGATCTCGTCGTCCAACTTGGCGGCGATGGCCCGTCGGGCCTTGTCGCCGATCACTTGCTCCGCCAGGTCGCGGGCCGAGATGCCGGGCTCGACCTCGATCTGGCTGCCGTCTGGCAGGACCAGACTCAGCTTTTCTGCACTCATGACACACCTTCCGATACCTGGAAAGGTTTGTAAGCAAAAGGGCCGGTTACCCACGGATACGACCCGGGGAGTCCGGCGCTCGTGATTCTGAATTGTGAATTCGGAACTGTGAAGTGTCAAGGTGAACGGAATTATCGAAGCTGATTCAACGATTGCGGATTCTGGAGTTGGGAGTTGAGATCGGACCTGCCGTGGCCGTTCACAGTTTTCGAATTTCGAATCCGCAATCGTTGAATCCGCTTCACATGTGTTCCTATTCCCTATATGCCCTCTCTTGCTCTCAGGGTCCTAAAGGGCGATTCATATCAGCCAACAAGAAACAGGAGGCCATAGATGCGCGTGGCATGTGCGCAGTTTGAGCATGTGGGTGATCGGGAGAAGAGTCGGGAAAAGGGGCTCGAGTGGATGGCGCGGGCGGCGGACGAGGGAGCCGAGCTGATCGTGTTCCCCGAGTTGGCGTTCGACTTCTTCTTTCCGCAGATACGGGCGGACGCGAGCTACTTCGACTGGTCGGAGCCGATTCCGGGGCCGACGACCAGGCACTTCCAGGAGGCGGCGGCGCGTCACGGTCTGGTCACCGTGATCAACGTGTTCGAGCGAGCGGCGCCGGGACGCTACTACGATTCTTCGCCGGTCATCGATGCGGACGGCACCCTGGTCGGCGTGAGCCGGATGCTCCACATCTGCGAGGAGCCGGGCTACAACGAGAAGTACTACTACTGGCCGGGTGATACGGGGTGGCCGGTCCACGAGACGCGCGCCGGCAAAGTCGGCGTGGCGATCTGTTATGACCGACACTACCCGGAGCACTTTCGGGCGCTCGCCGTGGGTGGCGCCGAGCTGGTCGTCGTTCCGACGGCGACATCGATGTCGGAGCAGGCGTTCAAGGATGTCTGGGAACTGGAGATTCAGGCGTCGGCCGTGGCGAACCAGATATTCGTCGCGGTGGCGAACCGGGTCGGCATGGACGAGGAGCTGCATTTCTTTGGTGAGAGCTTCGTCGCGGGTCCTGGCGGTGCGGTGCTCAGCCGGGCTGTAGCTGACGAAGAGGCGCTCCTGGTTACCGACATCGACCTGGATCAAATCGAAGCGGTGCGCCGGCACGTGCCTTTCCTGCGGGACATGCGGTACGACCTTTATGGACCCGGGCCCCGCTGAGGCCCGCGGAGGAACGTGGGTTGGGTCGGTGTGTAGAACGTTGCGGGAAGGCCGCTCGGCAACTAGTATGCTGCTCCCCTGCTACCCCGAGATAGAGCACGCACTCCCCATCGCTGCCCGAAGCACAGGGAAGCACTCGATTGCACGTTAACGCACGACACGGCTGGAGGCCGTTGATGCTTCGAAGGCTGGCGCTGGCCGTCACCCTGATCTCGATCACCGCTACACCGGCGCAGACCCAGGTCCGGGTCGGCCTCTCGGCCTTCATGGGTGGTTACCTGCCCACCAGTGCGCTATTCGACCAGATCCGACTGAGCGGGGACACGACGGGCCCCATCATCGTCAACCTAGGACAGGAAACGGCACCGATGGTCGGCGGTCGCATCACCGTTCGGGTGATGTCACAGCTAGCGATCGACTTGGAAGCCGGCTACGCGTTCTCGACCCTCAACATCCCGCTCGCGGCGGACTCCGAAGAGAGCAACAAGTCCGCCGTATTGCTCGCCAGTCTGAACGCGATGTGGATCTTCTACGAGGCGCCGTTCAGTCCACTCTACTTCTATTTGTCGGCCGGCGTAGGTTGGAACTCGCGAGACGGCGACTTCTGGAGACAATGGGATGGGACGTCGAGCTTTGGAGGGACGTTCGGACTAGGAATGCGGTACGGACTGACACCGTTGCTAGGTCTGCGATTCGATCTAAGAGACTATCTGTACACGTTCGAGCCGACGATCGGAAGCTTCACTTTCAGCCCCAAAACGCAGAACGATCTGGTCATCTCGCTGGCAATTGACTTCGTGTTTTCCGCCGTGCAGTAACCGCGCCTAGCGCTGCGCGATCCTTACTACACGCCAGTTCCCTTCCACATTAGCAAAGCTCATGATCAGGTCGACGTTAAGATCACGATCGTCGCGTGTGGCCGATAGCTTGAACTTCATGTTCTGTCGGACGTGAACCTCAGCGGAGTCGTCACTCAGGTCGATGTCACCGCGCAGCGTGATCGTGATCTGCCAATCCTCGCCAGCATCGAGCCAGAAACTGAAGAGTCGGCCGTCTTCTTCGGGAATCGGCCCGCGATAAACGTCGGCAGTGAGTAGTTCCGTGTCCTCGGTCTCCAGGGCGAGGCGGTAGGTCTCGATCAGATCACGGATCGCGACTTCAGGCGGTACGGGAGGCGCCACGGGCTCGGAGTTCGGTGCGTCTTCATCCTGGTTGGCGCTGTCCGGTGGCGCCGTGGTGTCGTCATCCTGCGCATCGCTGGCGGCCGCATCGTCGAGTTGCCGCTGGGCCAACTCGGCGAGGTTCTCGAACTCCCGCAAGACAGTTGAGAAACTCAGGATCGCCAACCCCACTTCACCCGCCTCCAGAGCGCGATCCGCGTCGGCCAACTGCTGGTCCAGCATCGCCAGACGCTCGGGAAATATCGAATCGGCATGGGCGTTGATGGCTGACTGCCGGAAGATGCTGGCAGACTCACGGGCCAACTCGGCCCGCTGCCGCTCTGTCTGCAGATCTTCGTCACCGGCTTCCGGAGTGACCGGTTGCCCGCTCTGATCCCCAGCACTTACTGGTTCGCTTTGCACCTGGGTTTCGCCTTGCGGCTCATCAGTCGCGGCGGTCGGATCCTCGGGTACCGGAGTGGAGTCGATGACGGCGATGGGGTCGTCTTGCGAGCCTCCAGCGGGGACTAGGGACGTTTCGATCTCGGACCCGGGCGAGCTCGCGGGGCCTTCAGACGCGTCGAAGCGCTGGGAGATGGCGATGCCGATGGCGGTGACGGCAGCCACGGCGATGAGCGAGCCCAAGGCCAGAGCGAGTCTGCGTTTCTTGCTTCTGGGCGGCGCCGTGGCCGGCTGAACGTCGAGCGCCGGCGTCGGGGCGCCCATGGTCTTGAGCATCTCGTTCATCGAGTCGAAGCGCTCGTCCGGCTTTTTCCTGATTGATCTGTCGATCACCTGGCGTACATCGAGGGGCACGTCCGGTCGGAGCTTGTCGAGCGACTCGGGATACTCGTGCAAGTGCTTGTAGACGATGCCGGCAAGACTGTCGGCGCTAAACGGGAACTTGCCCGCAAACATCTCGTAGGCTACGAGTCCCAGCGAGTACTGATCACTGCGGCCATCTATCGAATCACGCTGCTCGCACTGCTCGGGCGACATGTAGTAAGGCGTGCCCATCACGTCGCCGGGCTGCGTCAGCGTCGTGACGGTGCCCAGCGCTTTGGCGATACCGAAATCGGTGAGCATCAGCCGACCGTCGCGGCTGCCCTCCATCAGCATGTTCTCGGGTTTGATGTCTCTGTGAATCACACCGCGGGCGTGAGCGTAGGCGAGCCCGGCGGCAGCCTCCTGCAGGTAACGAACACCGATCTCCGGCTCCAGCTGAGGCGTTGATCGCAGGACTTGCCGCAGGTTCGGTCCTGCGACGTAGGGCATGGTGAAGAAGAAGAAACCGCCGCGTTCGACGACCTGGTAGACGTGGACGATATTCGGGTGGACGAGCTTGCCGGCGGTACGCGCCTCTCTCTGAAATCGCTCCACGACTTCGCGCTGCTCGGCCAACGTGGGCGGTAGAACCTTCATCGCCACGCGTCGCTCGAGGGCGATCTCCTGCGCGAGGTACACCCGTCCCATGCCACCCCTACCGAGTTCACGGATGATCGTGAACTCGCCATCGGTGACTTCGCGCACGCGGTCAAGCAGGCCGGTGGGGTCGGATGCCGAGGAGGCGAGGAGCTCGTCCTCGCCGCCGGTAGGCGCGCCGCACCGCGGACAGAAGAGACTGTCCTCGGCCAGCTGGGTCTCACATAGTGAGCATGTGTTCATCGACAAACGGTTGAAGCGCGACCGTCCTGGCGGCGCGGGAGAGCACCCCTGTATAAGCCAATGTTAGTTTGGGCAATGAGGTAGGACAAGCTACTTGGGCTGCCACTTTCCAGTAGCTGCGCGGAGGTGCTATCTTGGGCCGGTCCAAAAGCCCACTGACCACAAGCTCGGAGGTTCCTATGCCTCGATTCCGTGCCGTAGTACTCGCGGCTCTCTTCCTCATGTTGCCGTCGGCACTCGCCGCCCAGCAGTTCACCCTCGGCCTGTACGGTGGACTGTACGACGCGACGAACGACCTGTACGACCAGGTCGAAACCGACGTATTCCTCCGGTTCGGTCAGAAGATCGGGGGTACGGTGGGCGCCCGAATTGCCGTGTGGCCCTCGGACCGGATCGGGATCGAGCTGGAGGCCAGCGGTGTGTCCAGCGACGTGCGAATCCGACTGGCTCAGCTGGGCAACGCTTTCATCGACACGACGTTCTCCGGCAGCTTGTTCATGGGGAGCCTCAACGTGGTTTGGGCGTTCATCAAGCCACCGTTGGAGCCGCTGGCCGTGTATCTGTCCGGCGGTGTTGGCGTGGTCAGTCGAAGCGGATCCTGGATCGACGACTTCATGGAACCGGCGCTGGAGTCTGTCGGCGGAACGTTTGACAAGCCGACGGATATCGCCGGAGTGATCGGTCTGGGTCTGAAGTACTCGGTGGCCAGGCACTTCAACATTAGAGGCGACTTCAAGGACTATATATCGTCCTACAAAGAGGACGACCTTGTGGGCGACGCGAGGATTCAGAACGATATTCAGCTGACGATAGGAATCGAATACTTCTTCGGCGGGTCCTAGCGCCGGCGAAGGCTTCGCAGGCGCCAACCGTCGGAAGCGGACTGGAAGTCGAGGCGTAGCCTCATGTCCATGTCCTGGTTGCTTCCGGTCCGCTGGTTGCGAAAATCGAGGTCGAGGCGGATATCGGCTGTGGCCGTGTTCCCTTCGACCTCGAGCCTTTCCACCGTCGATGTCGCGCTGATGCCTTCGGCGAGGCCGAAGATGTAGTTCATCAGGTCGGCATCCGACTCGGGCACCTCACCACCGTACAGCTCGGACCCCATGCGACCGATCTCTTCCTGCTCGAACAGAACACGGAACTGCTCGATCAGAGCCGACACCTGATCTTCCGCACTGAGCACCGGAACCGCGGCAGCGGCATCGATCGCGACCTGAGTGTAGGCGTCCCGCGCCTGTGCGAAGAGCGTGACGGCATCGGCGTAGCGCTCCTCTCCTTGCGCGGTCATCGCGCTGATGCGAATCGCGTCGGCGTTCGCCAAGTCCTCCGGCACATACTCGTTGGCGCCCGCGTCGTTCGCCGCCGTGCGTTGGCCTTCCATCTCCTGCTGCGCCGCTCGCGCCGAGGCCGCGCCTTCAGTGAGCACCCGAGAGGCGAGCGCCTCCAGTTCGGTGGCCAACTGCGTGTACATATCGCTAGCGTCCTCGAAACGCTCATCGTCGAGGGCGGTTTGCGCTTGCTGCATTCGACCGTTCAACGCCTGAAGCTCGCTGGCCAGAAACACCTCGCCGCCGGCCTGGACGACGTTCGACTGCTGCGCGAGCGCCGACCGACGCGCCTGGGTGGCGGCCGTGCGCACCGCGTCCGCCGCATCCGATGCGCTGGATGCGTCGTTTCTTAGCGCGGTGTAGCCTCGGATCAGCTCGGACAGGCTGGCGCGCGCCGCCGCGTAGTTGCCGTCGGCGATCTGCCGATCGGCCTCCGCAAGAACGCTATCGAGGGAATCGAGCCGCGGCTGCAGAAGCGTCGCCGCGCCGGCGGTGATCGCCGCGTCCCGCCAGTCTGAAGCACTACGGCGCGCATTACGCGCCTGCTCAGCCTCGTACTGCGTCCGGGAATCGTCCGGCGGTTCGACCTCGCCCTGCCCAGCATCCACCGGGGTATCGTCGGTCGGGGTATCGCCCACCTGGGCGCCGCCGGTCTGAGCGCCGCCGCCTTCACCGGTCCCGCCCGGCGTCTCGCCACCCTCGGGCGTACCGCCGCCGGCTGGGTCGACCGTGGCCAGCGCGGCATCGTCCTGACCGCCGCCCTCAGCGCCGCCTTCCCTGTCGTCTTGCGTGCCCTGGGGCGTTTCCGTCCCGGGCTGCGCCGTGACGGGACCACGGAACGCCTCCTGGCCGATCTGGAACGGGTCGAAGACGAACACGAGGGCAGCGGCAACGACGACAACCATGCTCCCGCCGACGAGCAGTCCAATACGCGATCTCTTGCGGGGCTCGCCCGTCTGGAGGAGTACGGTGTCGGACTCATCGACCGTTGCGGGCGCTGCGGCTGCCGGCGTCGCCGGAGTGGCCGTCTGGTCCCATGGCATCTTCTCATCGGACGGCGTCCACGCCTCGGTGGCCTCCGCATCCTCGGGAGGTGCGACCTTTTCCCTCAGACTGGTGGGTGTGGGGATGCGGATGGTCTCTTCGTCCAGTCCCGTCGGTGGCTCTTGCTTCGCCGCCGGAGCTTCGACAACGACATCATCGGGCGCCTCGAACGCCTCCTGGAACTCGATCATCGAGGCGAACCGCTCTTCCCGATCCTTCGAGATCGAGCGCTTGATCGCGGCTCGCATGTTGCGAGGCGCATCCGGCCGGATCTCGTCGATGTCGTCGGGCTCCTCGAAGCGGTGCAGGTACATGAGCTCGGCCAGATTGTCGGCCTGGAAGGGCCGTCGTCCAGCGAGCATCTCCCACGCGATCAGGGCGAGGGAATACTGGTCGGCGCGTCCATCGAGATCCTGCCGCCCCTCTCCCTGCTCCGGCGACATGTACTGCGGCGTACCCAACAGATCGCCCGGCGTGGTCAGCGTCGTCTCCGCCTGCAGCGCCTTGGCGATCCCGAAGTCGGTGATGACGATGCGGTCCCGCTCGCCGTCGATGAGCATGTTGTCCGGCTTGATGTCCCGGTGGACCACGCCGCGCCTGTGCGCGTAGGCGAGGGCATCGGCGGCCTGGGCGATGTAGCGTCGGATCTTGGGGATCGGCGGCTGGAGATTGTCCTTCAGGTAACCCCGCAGACTCTGTCCCTGAATGAAGGGCACGGTGAAGAAACTGAGTCCGCTCTCGTTATAGACTTCGAACACGTTGATGATGTTCGGATGGTCGAGCTTGCCCTGGGTCTTGGCCTCCCGCATGAAGCGCTCGACGAGCTCGGGATCGTAGGCAAGCATCGGAAGCAAGACCTTGATGGCGACCAGACGATCGAGAGACTTCTGACGGCCAAGGAAAACGAAGGCCATGCCGCCCCGGCCCAGTTCGCGGAAGATCTCGTACTTCCCCTCGGTCGCCTCCTGCAGCCGCTCGAAGATCTCCCGACCCTGCGGGGTGAGGGTCGGCATATCCGAGTAGCTGCTGCCCGGCACCGGCGTGCCGCACTGGGCGCACAGCTGGCTGCCGTCGGGAAGCGGGGTGGAACAGTGGATACAGGTTTCCGAGGGCATTTACACCACAGTCCGAGGTCTGAGGCTGCGAAAACGCACGGTCGTGGGATCAAATGTAGTCAGCTAGCTGGGCGCATGGCAAATCTTGGGGGGAATCGAGATTGTGGAAATCGGGAATTTCGAATTGGCGAACCCAATTATCGAAGCTGATTCAACGAGTCCCTCATTCTGGAGTCGCGGAACCTGAACGTACTTGTCAGGTATCGTTCCGTTTTGAGTTGCGGCGGGCGGTGCCGATGCTGGCGACGAAGATGGCGATGAGTTGGTCGGTTTCGCCGAGAGCTTCGTCAATGGACTCGCGAGGCCCCATACCGAGGTTCCGCAGGTATTTCAGCCACACGAACGTTTCTCTGAGTTCCTTGAGGCCGACCTTCATCTTGTGGATGAAGTCGCGCCGCGACTCGCACGAGCGTGCCTCGGCGCAGTTGGCGGCGGGCGCCGTCCCGCACCTGATGAGCTGGTCGGAAACGTGCTTCCCCAACCGATCAGATGGCAGCCTCAACGCAATCCTAGAAACCTCCGTGCCCAGCGCGACCAACCGATCCTCCAAATCGAACGCCTTGCCCACCATCGCCTCCACTTCCGCGAATCGTTGAATGAGGGAATCGTTGAATCCGATTCGATAATTGGATCCCCGGTTCTGGAAATCCCGGCATCCAAATTGTCGATTCCCATCATCCAACCCTCAAAAGCAACGGGGCCCGACTCTCGTCGGGCCCCGCCAAAACACCAACCACCCAGCAAACGGGCTAGTACATACCACCCATGTCACCACCCGGCATCGGCGGTGCTGCGGGTACGTCTTCCTTCTTCTCGACCACGACGGCTTCCGTGGTGAGGAGAAGACCGGCGATCGAGGCCGCGTTCTGAAGCGCCGAGCGTGTGACCTTGGTGGGGTCGATCACGCCGGACTTCACGAGGTCCTCGAACTTATCGGTCTGGGCATTGTAGCCCCAGTTCAGCTCACCTTTCTCGCGGATGCGCTCGACGACGATCGAGCCCTCTTCACCGGCGTTGAACGCGATCTGGCGCGTGGGCTCTTCGAGGGCGCGACGAACGATGTCGACGCCAATCTGCTCGTCATGGATCTTGAGCTTGAGATCGTCGAGCTTGCTGCGCACCCAGAGCAGCGCGACGCCGCCGCCGGGGACGATGCCCTCTTCGACGGCCGCGCGGGTGGCGTGAAGCGCGTCCTCGACGCGAGCTTTCTTCTCCTTCATCTCGGTCTCGGTGGGTGCGCCGACGTTGATCACGGCCACACCGCCAGCCAGCTTGGCCAGCCGCTCCTGCAGCTTCTCGCGATCGTAGTCCGAGGTGGACTTATCGATGGCTGTCTTGATCTCCTGGATCCGCCCCTGGATCGAATCCTCGGAGCCTGCGCCGTCGATGATCGTGGTGTTGTCCTTGTCGATGACGATCCGCTTCGCCGAGCCGAGGTCGCCGATCACGGCGTTCTCGAGCTTGAAGCCGACCTCTTCGCTGATCACCTTGCCTTCGCTGATCACGGCGAGGTCCTGCAACATCTGCTTGCGACGGTCGCCGAAGCCCGGCGCCTTGACGGCACAGACCTTCAGGGTGCCGCGGATCTTGTTGACGACCAGCGTGGCAAGCGCCTCACCCTCGATGTCCTCGGCGATGATCAGCATGGCCTTGCCGGTCTGCGCGACCTTCTCGAGGACCGGCAGCAGGTCCTTCATCGTCGAGATCTTCTTGTCGTGGATCAGGATGTAAGCGTCCTCGAGGACCGCTTCCATCTTCTCGGGGTCGGTGACGAAATAAGGGGAGAGGTAGCCGCGGTCGAACTGCATGCCCTCGACGGTCTCCAGGTCCGTCTCCATGCCGCGTGCTTCCTCGACGGTGATGACGCCGTCTTTGCCAACCTTCTCCATCGCCTCGGCGATGATGTCGCCGATCTCGGCATCGTTGTTGGCCGAAATCGCGCCGACCTGGGCGATCTCCTTCTTGCCCTTGGTCTCGACGGAAATCGCGGCCAGCTCGGTGACGACCTTGTCGACGGCTTTGTCGATGCCGCGCTTCAACGCCATCGGGTTGACGCCGCCGGTAACCGCCTTGAGGCCCTGCGTGAAGATCGCCTGGGCGAGAACCGTCGCCGTCGTCGTGCCGTCACCGGCGACGTCGCTGGTCTTGCTGGCGACTTCCTTGACCATCTGAGCGCCCATGTTCTCTACCGGATCCTCGAGCTCGATCTCCTTGGCGACGGTGACGCCGTCCTTGGTGATCGTCGGGCTGCCGAACTTCTTCTCGAGGACGACGTTCCGCCCCTTGGGGCCGAGCGTTACCTTGACCGCCCTGGCGAGGGCGTCGACACCAACCTTGAGCGCGGTGCGCGCCTGGGTGTCGAACTCAAGCAACTTCGCCATCTTCTGAAACCTCCTTACGCGTGTTATTAGATCTTCGTGGCAGCCGGCTATGGTTGGGTCGCCCGGCGCCGCGTCTTCAAATCAGTAAATCTCCGGGCCAAGACCCGGGCGTCCTACTTCTTGCCGTTTGCTACGACGGCCAAGACGTCCGCCTCGCGGAGGATCAGATAGTCCTCGTCAGAGACCGAGACCTCGGTGCCGCTGTACTTCCCATAGATCACGCGGTCGCCGACCTTCAACTCGGACTCGATCCGCTTGCCCTCATCACTCACACGGCCGGGGCCAACGGCAACCACTTCGCCCTGTTGGGGCTTCTCTTTGGCCGTATCCGGAATGTAGAGGCCGCCCTTCATCTGCTCCGTCTCCTCCAGCGGCTTAACGACCACACGATCGGCCAGTGGCTGCAACTTCATGGACGCTTTCCTCCTTTCTCAAACTTCAGTATTGTTCAAGTACCGGGCTGCCTGGATACACCCCAACCCCGCGGGGCATGGTGTCGCCAGGTTAGCTGTTCCGGAACGATGGTCTACAAGTCAGCCTGTGAAGATGGCACGAAGTGTGCCATATGTAAACAGGGGTGGCGCCTGTCAACCTGGCAGGATATGATAGCTGGGTCTGCAGGAGTGGCTGGATTTCCGGCCGGTAGTGAGGCGGCATTCTGCCGGGTTGAAACCCGGAGGGGCCGTCCCGCGTAGAGAGAAGTGAGAGGCCGCGGGGAGGGTGCGCCCGGGGAAGAGGCGCGCTCACCGGGGTCTAGCCGATATCGGAATTGAGGAGGAGCGGGATGCTCAGAGGGATGTTCACGCTTGGAGCGCTTCTGGTTGGAGGCGTCGTGGCGCTGGCGGTGGCCACTGCCGTGCTCGTGCCTATCCTGACCTTGCTGACAGGGCTACTGGTCGCGCTGGTCAAGCTCGCCTTTTTCCTGGCGGTCGTCTACTTCATCGTGAAGCTGATCAGTCCGGAGACTGCGGATCGAGCGCTGAATAAGATACGCTCCAAGGTCAGGCGCCGGGCTGCCTAGTAGAGGCGGACCTCATGGGCTCTCGGGGTCGCCGAGCAGGCGGTGGGCGATCTCGAGACCGTAGAGGGTGAGATAAGGCTCCACGACATCGACGGTCCCGCAGTGGGGAGCGATTAACGCCGCCAACCCGCCCGTAGCCACTACCAGAGCATCAGGTCGCGACCACTCGAGTTTGATCCTCCGTACCATTCCGTCGATCGAATCCACAATAGAGTAGAAACACCCCGAGCGCAGGCAGACATCCGTGCGACGCCCGATCACGACATCGGGCGGCACGAGGTCGATGAAGGGCAGCTTGCTGGCCGATTGGGCCAGCCCCTCGATACCTGAACGGGGACCCGGCGCAATCACACCTCCAAGAAAGACACCGTCACCCGAGATGCAGTCGTAGGTGGTTGCCGTGCCGAGGTCGACGGCGATGACATCTACGCCGTAGACCTGGCTCGCCGCCAGCGTGTTGAGCATGCGGTCGGCACCGACCGTGTGAGGCTCGTCGACCTCCAGCCGGATCGGGAGCGGCCCTTCGTCCCCCACGAGCTGGCTGGGGTCGCCGATGAGACGCGCCGTGCGGTCGAAAGCGCGGCGAAAGCCGCGGGTGAGGATGGGATCGACGGCAGGCACAACGGAACCGATGATTCCGTTCACCGGGCCTTCCATGCCGTGATCGGCCAGAAGATGGCTCAGCAGATGCGCGAGCTCGTCAGGCGTCCGGTGAATATCGGTAGAGATACGCCAGTGTTTGAGCAGCGCGTTCCCGTCAAACAGCCCGAGCACGGTCTCGGTGTTACCGACGTCGATGGCAAGCAGTTGGTCGTTCATATCAGAGGATCTTCAGCGATAGGTCGAGAGCCGGCGCTGAGTGGGTCAAAGCGCCTACGGAAATGTAGTCGACGCCCGCCCCGGCCAGCCGGCGCACGTTCTCGAGACTGACGCCGCCGGAAGCCTCGATCTCCGGTCGGCGCGGGTGCGCGTCGATCTCCGCCACGGCTTCTCCGATCTCGACGATCGACATGTTGTCGAGCATGATTCGATCGACGTCGGCCGTGAGCGCTTCCCTCACCTCTTCGATACTCGTCGTCTCGACTTCGACGGCCAACCCCTCGCGGTTCGCGGCTCGCGTGCGTTCGACAGCCCGCACGATGCCGCCGGCAGCCGTGATGTGGTTCTCCTTGATCAGGACCATGGCGTCCAGCCCGCGGCGGTGGTTCACGGCGCCGCCGGCTCGCGTCGCCGCCCGTTCCAGTTCGCGCCACAGCGGCGTTGTCTTTCGTGTGTCGGTGATTCGCGCTCGGGTGCCCGCCACCAGGTCGACGAAACGACGGGTCAGCGTAGCCACGCCCGACAGGCGTCCCAGGAAGTTGAGGGCCGTTCGCTCACCCGTGAGGATCGCCCGTGCCGTCCCGCTCACACGAGCCACGGTAGCCTCCGGCACCACCGCACCCCCGTCCTCGACCAGCGCCTCGTACTCAGCATCACCGGCCAGATCGAACACTTCCGCAGCCACCGCCTGTCCGGAAATGACTCCGTGGGCGCGGGCGATGATCTCGGCCTTCCCCAAGGCGTCGGCGTCGACGCACCATTCGGTGGTGCGGTCGCCACGACCGACGTCTTCGGCCAGGGCCTCGGCGATACGGCGCCGGATTTCGTCCGAGAGCGCGCTCATAAGCTAAAGGTGGCCAGCTAGGCCGTGGTGAACAGGGAGTACAGGATAAATGCTCCGCCCACCGTCCAACAATAGTAGGCAAATCGGTGGAACTGGCCGATGCGTAGCCAACGAACGAAGAGCACGATGGCCAGGACGCCGGTGAGGAAGGCAGAGATAGCCGCGGCGCTCAACGGCAAAGCATGAAGCCCTTCGGCACCGCTCAGCATATCTGGCAGCTGGAGGATCGAGGCGCCGACAATCGCCGGGATCGAGAGGAGGAAGCTGAACTCCGCCGCCGCCTCGCGACCGGTCTTCCGCCAGAGTGCCGCCGCCACCGTGAAGCCGGATCGCGAGATGCCGGGAAGGATGGCCAGCGCCTGCGCGATGCCGACGATGACCGACCCGCCCCACCCCGGGTCGCGGCGATCGCCACGGTCGAGAAGCCAGCGCGTGGCGTAGACGATGCAACCGGTGACCAACAGGTTGAGTGCGGCAAGGGCCGGACGATCGAACAGGCCGCCGATCGCGTCCGCCAGCGTCACACCCACCAGCCCGGCGGGCACGGAGGCGAGGAGGAGCATCCCCACGTAGGTTAGGGCATCCCGTTGCAGGCGGAAGAGCCCCGACACCAGCCCGATAAGCCGTCGACGGTAGAGCACGATGACCGAGAAGACGGTGGCCAGGTGAACCATCACCTCGAACGACACGCCGGGCGGGTTAACCCCGAGCAGCGACTCCGCCAGCACCAGGTGTCCGGAACTGGAGACCGGGAAGAACTCGGTGAGTCCCTGGAGGGCGCCGAGGATTACAGCCTGGAGCAAGGTCATCTGAAGACGTAGGAGGTTGGGGGTTGGGGGTGGGGGGTCACTTCTTCAGTGTCTCGATGTAGTAGGACTCGTACATGGAGAGGATGCGCTCGACGGAGTACTTCTCCATGGCGAGGGCGCGGCCGGCCTGCCCCATCTCGCGGCCTCGCTGGTCGTCGCTGAGGATCTCGGTGGCGGCGTCGGCCATCGCGTCCACGGCGCCCACCGGGAACAGACGTCCGGCGACCCCGTCCTCGACGACCTCTTCCAGGCCGCCGTTACGGGTGCCAACGACGGGGACCTCAGCGGCCATCGCTTCCAGGGCCGACAACCCGAACGATTCCGACTCGCTGGGCAGGATGAAGAGGTCGGCACAGGACAACAACTCGTTCACCTGCTCCTGCTTGCCGAGGAAGACGACTCGGGCGCCGATACCGAGGTTGCGCGCCCGCTCTTCGGCCATGTGTCGATCGGGGCCATCGCCGACCAAGATGAGCCGGGCCGGGACCTTCTCCATCACACGGGCGGCGACCCGAACCACATCGTCAACGCGCTTCACCGGCCGGAAATTCGAGATGTGCATGATGATCTTCTCGTCCGGCTCGGCCAGGGCGTTTCGATTCCGTCGGTTGGTATCGCGTCGGAAATGCTCTGTGTCGACGAAGTTAGGAATCACGCGGACCTCGCAGCTCGAGCAACCGAACGCGGCGATGGTCTCGCGTTTCAGGAATTCGGAAACGGCGGTGAGCCCGTCGGACGCCTCGATGGAATACCTCACGATCGACCGGTACGATGGATCCTGTCCGACCAGCGTGATGTCGGTGCCGTGCAGCGTCGTGACGATCTTGAGATCGTCGGGCGGCTCGAGCATCTGCTTGGCGAGCAGCGCCGACGTAGCGTGAGGCACGGCATAGTGCACGTGGAAGAGATCCAGGTGCCGCTGGGTCGCCACCTCGTGCATGGCCACGGTCGCCGCAAGCGAGTACGGCGGGTACTCGAACAGCGGGTAGCGAGACACCTCGATCTCGTGGAAATACGTGTTGCGCAGGAAGCGTGGCAGGCGGAAAGGGTGCGCGTAGGACACGAAATGCACTTCGTGCCCGCGCTGGGCCAGGCGCATGCCCAGCTCGGTGGCGACGGCGCCGCTTCCGCCGTAGGTCGGGTAACAGGCGATGCCAATCTTCATTTGCGCGGAAGCTAGCTGGGGTTGGGTTGGTTTGCTAGGTCCGCCTTACTGTCAACGGGCTGTCGACGTCTAAGATCTAGTGTCCAAGGTTCAATCACACTCATCAACAACTCAGCCCTCATTTATCAGGGGAAAACGGTCTATGATTGAGAGCTGATCGATTGAGCGATTGATGAGTGTGATTTGTCATCGCGTCTCCAAAGTTGGGTCTTGCCAGTTCGACAAGACCGACGCCACTAGCTGTCCTATCGACTGGCGGCCATCAAGCCAAACGGCACCTTCCGGCAACTGATGCCGAAACCACGTCATCTGCCGCTTGGCAAACCGCCGCGTGTTGCGCTTCGCTTCTTCGACCGCTTCCTCCAGCGACAGCTCGCCGTGCACGTGGCGTGCGAGCTCGGCATAGCCTAGCGAATCGAGCCCCGGTGCGTCCGTCGAATGGCGCTCGAGCAGGCCGCGCACTTCATCCAGCAGCCCCTGCTCCATCATCCGATCGAAGCGGGCGTTGATCCGCTCGTACAGCACCTCGCGCGGCAGCTCCAGGCAAAAGACGAGGGCGGACAACGCTCGGGTCTCAGGCGGGCGCTCCAGCCACCGTGTGTGTGGTTGCCCGGACAGCAGCGCCACCTCCAGCGAGCGCGACAGGCGCTGGCCACCGCCTTCGTTCTCGAAGCGCGACGCCCGCAGCGGATCCAATCGCCGCAACCACCGCTTCAGCTCGTCAGGCGCCAGTCCCGATAGGTAACGGCGGAGATCGTCCCGGCGTTCCGGCTCGAGGTCGGGTTCCGGGCCCAGCGGCTCGAGTAGCGATCGAATGAAGAAGCCGGTGCCGCCGGCGATGACGGGCACACGGCCGTCCGCGGTGATCTGGTCGATCCACACCCAAGCATCTCGAGCGAAGCGCCCGGCGCTGTAGCCCTCGTCGGGATCGACGAGATCTAACCCATTATGTGGCAAACGCTTACGGAGTTCGGGCCCGGGCTTCGCGGTGCCGATATCCATCCCCCGGTACACCTGTCTGGAGTCGGCGGAGATGATTGAACCACCAACCTGCTCCGCCACTTCGACGGCGAGCGTCGTCTTCCCCGCCCCGGTCGGTCCGGTGATGACGATCGCTTCGGTGGCCGGACGAGAGTTCATCGTGTGTGGCGGGTCTCAGCTTCGACCGAAGCGCCGTGATAGCTCATCCAGCGAGAGACGCAGGATGGTGGGCCGGCCGTGCACATCGTGGCTGGGAAGTTCCGACGCGAAGAGACGGTCAAACAACTCTTCCATCTCATCGTCAGAGAGCGGCTGCCCGGCCTTGATCGCCGCCTTGCAGGCGAACGACTTGGCGACGCGCTCGTGCTGGTTGCGAGCCGAGTCGACGAGGGGCGAGCCGTGCGCCAGCTCCGCCACCATCTCTCGAAAGCAGCGTTCGCCATCGAAGCGGGGATGCGGGTTGGGAACGGAGTTGATGATCACCGTGTTGTCGCCGAACCCTTCGATCTCGAAGCCGACCTGGTGCAGGATCCCTTTGATCTCTTCCGTCGCCTGCATCTCGGTCGGCGACAGGCGGATGGTGATCGGAAAGAGAAGCCTTTGCGATACGGCGCTCTCCTGGTCGTAGTCGCGCATGATCTGCTCGAATAGCACTCGCTCGTGAGCGGAGTGTTGATCGACGATGATCAAGCCGCTGCGAGTCTCGGCGAGTATATACGCATTATGCAATTGCCACATCGCGCCGTAGCGAGAAGCCGCAGCCTCGCTCGGCGCTTCTGACTCTTCATCCTCAGCGGGCGCCTCGCTGGGCACGAAGAACGCCATCTGCCCTTCCTCTTTGCCGGGCGAGCTCGGCGGTGGTACCGGGAAAGAGGCGCCGGGCGCAACAAGCTGAGACATGCTCCCGGGAAAGCGTTCGACGCCCGGCGCGCTCTCCAGGCCTTCCAGCCCCGCGCGAACCGCCTCGGTAACCGTCGCCTCCATCTTGATCTTGTTGCGGAAGCGAACTTCGGCTTTCGTCGGGTGGACGTTCACATCCACTTCGTCGGGCGGCAGCTCGAGATAGAGGAACAGAGCCGGCCGATAGCCGTGCGGCACCGTCGTCCTGTAGCCTTCCTCCGCCGCGCGAACGATGAAGCGATCGACAAACGGCCGGCCGTTCACGAACAGATAGACGCGCCGCGAGCCCGGCCGCGTATCGGCGGGCCGCTGGATGAGACCCGCGACACGGATGTCGCCGGACGCGTGATCGATGGGTAGGAGGGTCGAGGCGAGCTCGTCACCCCAGATCGCCGCGATGCGGGCGGCCAGATCGGTGGTGCGCGGGAGGTCGAGCAGTTCGCGGTCGTTGGACCGTAAGTGTATGCCAGTACTTAAATTAGCAAGCGAGAGCGCGATCGCCGTTTCGGAGATGGCCCGGGTCTCGGCCGCCGCCGAACGTAAGAACTTGGCGCGCGCCGGCACGTTGAAGAAGAGGGAGCGGACGCTGACGGTGGTGCCGGCTCGGCGCGAGATCTCATCAACGGCGACGACGCGGCCACCGTCGATCTTGATGCGCGTCCCTTCCCCTTGGGCCTGGGCGGTATCGAGCTCGAACCTGGAGACCGCGGCGATGGAGGGCAGCGCTTCGCCGCGAAACCCTAGGGTCTGAATCGCTCGAAGATCGCTCTCGTCCTGGACCTTGGATGTTGCGTGTCGATCGATGGCGAGCAGCGCATCGTCGCGAGCCATGCCGTGGCCGTCGTCGGCGACGCGAATTTCCGTCTTGCCGCCGTTCCGCACCTCGATCTCCACGCGGTTGGCCCGAGCGTCGAGTGCGTTTTCGATCAGCTCCTTCACTGCGGACGCTGGCCGCTCGACTACCTCGCCGGCCGCAATCTGATTGGCGATGTGGTCGGGGAGGATTCTTACACGTCTTTGCATGGAGCGAAGCTATTTGAAGGGCGCGGGCTCATCAAGCGGATGCTTCGCAATGCTCAATCATTAACACCTAGTCCTCAATTCCCAGATTTGTGGATGATTGAGGATTAGGTGTTGAGGATTGATGATTGCCGCTAGGCGAGCGCATAGAACCGACACGCATTCTCGTACGTCAGCTCCGCCACCCGCTCCAGCGGCTGGGACCTGATCTCGGCGAGCTTGGCGACGGTGTGCTCGACCAACGCCGGTTCGTTCCGCCGCCCGCGTCGCGGCACGGGAGCCAGGTAGGGGCTGTCCGTTTCTACCAGCAACCGGTCGTCCGGGACACGGCGCACGAGGTCATGGCCATCGTACTTCTTGAAGGTGATCAGACCCGAGAAGGACACGTACCAATCGCAATCGAGTCCCGTCTCCAGCAGGTCCGGCCCGCTGCTGAAGCAGTGCAAGACGCCGGTGACGCGGCCGGCGTGCTCGCTAACGATCTCGGCGACCTGGGCGTCGGCTTCCCTGGCGTGAACGACGACGGGTAGCCCGCGGCGCTCGGCGAGCTGGACCTGCGCGCGGAAGGCGGCGATCTGCGTCTCCCGGGGCGCGTTGTCGTAGTAGAAGTCGAGGCCGGTCTCGCCGACGGCGACGACCGAGTCGGGTTCGAGGAGCCGCTCGAGCTCGGCGATGGACGAGTCGCTGAATTGCTCCGCCGCGTGTGGATGGATCCCCGCGGTGGCAAAGACGCGCGGCCTGGAAGAGCGATCGGCGATTCCGATCGCCGCTTCGGCATCGCGGAGGTCACTGGCGATGGAAACGACGAGCTCGACGCCGGCGTCGGCCGCTCGGGCCAGGACAGCGTCGAGCTCTGACGAGAGGCTCTCGTCGGTCAGATGGGCGTGCGAATCAAAGAGCTTCAAACATCGGCGCGGGCTGCCGCCACCTTCCGCCGGTCGGTCTTGCTGCGCACGCCGCCGGACCGCTGCTCGACCTCGAGGAGCGCCGGGGAGGCGACGAAGATCGACGAGTACGTTCCGATGAGCACACCGATGATCAGCACGACGATGAACTCGCGGAGGACCGCGCCGCCAAGCACGGCGAGCGCCAGAAGCACCGCCAGCGTGGTACCACTGGTCATCACGGTACGGGGCAGCGTCTCGTTGATCGAGCGATCGAGAATCTCGATGTACTTCAAGCGGCGATGCTTCTTGAGGTTCTCACGGATGCGATCGAAGATGACGATCGTGTCGTTGAGCGAGTAACCGATGATCGTGAGCAACGCGGCGACGGTGGGCAGAGAGATCTCGATGTTGAGCATCGATATCAACCCAAACGTGATGAGCACGTCGTGCACGGTGGCGATGATAGCCGCCAGACCGAACCGCCACTCGAAGCGGAAGCCGAGATAGAGTAAAGTCAGCAAGAACGAGATCAACACCGCTGTTATAGCCCGCTGACGCAGTTCGCCGCCCACTTTCGGGCCGACGGCCTCGACCCTGACGATCTGGTACGAGTCGGCGCCGAACTCTTCAGACATGGTCTGGCTGACGACGTCGGCCAGCTCGCGGTCGCCCTCGAGGAAGACGGCGGTGCGGATGAGGAACTCGTCGGGGCCGCCGAAATCCTGAACCTGAAGGTTAGCGACGCCGGCTTCGCCCAGGGCGCTGCGGATGTCGGCCGCCTCCACGCTATGGTCGAAGCGAACCTGGAACAGGGTGCCGCCTGTGAAATCGACGCCGTAGTTGAGGCCACCGCGTGCGAAGATCGAAAGCACCCCGATCACGATGAACACCGCTGAGACGACGTACGCCTTCCTGCGTACCTCTAAGAACTTGTAGTCCGCTGTTGCGAATACCCGCATCGTTGACTTCCTCGTCTATATGCGCAGCTCGGCAGTGGGCGAGCGGCGTTCCAACCAGATGATCATGAAAGTCCTGACCACGAAGACGGCGGTGAAGAATGACGCCAGGATACCAATGAAGAGAGTGACCGCGAATCCTTTGACCGTTTGGGTCCCGAACTGGTACAGGATGGTCGCGGTGATCAGCGTCGTCAGGTTCGAGTCGATGATGGCGGAAAGCGCGTTCTGAAAGCCTGAGTCGACCGCGGTGCGCGGCGTCTTGCCGCCTTCCAGTTCTTCTCGTACTCGCTCGAAGATTAGCACGTTGGCGTCCACGGCCATCCCGACCGACAGGATGAGGCCGGCGATGCCCGGGACGGTGAGCGTGGCTTGTATACCGGCCAGGCAGCCGAGAACGACGAGTACGTAGATCAGCAGGCCGAGGACCGCCAACAAGCCGGCAAACCGGTAGTAGGCGATCATCACCACAACGACGAGGATGAGGCCGACGATCCCGGCAACCTTGCCCTGGTCGATGGAGTCCTGACCCAGTGACGGCCCGACGGTGCGCTCCTCGATGATCTCCATGGGAGCCGGCAGGGCGCCGGCGCGCAGCACCAGCGCCAGGTCCGCCGCCTGATCGAGTGTCGCGCCGGAGCCGAGCTCGATCTGGGCCCGGTCGCGCAGTACGTCGCGAATGACCGGCGGGCTACCCTGGACCTTGGCGTCGAGGATGATCGCCATGCGATCGCCGACGTGCTGGGCGGTACCGCGCTCGAAGATGCGGCCGCCCTGCCGTGTGAGCTCGAACGGGACGATCGGCTGGTTTGTCTGCGGATCGCGGATCGCCTGAGCGTTAGTCAGGTATTCGCCCGTGATCAGCGGCCGCATCTCGACGACGTACAGGGGGCGATAGACTTTGCCAGCGACGGCCCGGGTGTCCGAGTCGGCACCCCAGACGACGTCGATCGACTCGGGAATACGAGCCGCAACCTCCGGCACCGCCAGGTAGGTCTGAACGGTCTCGACCTGCGGTTCTTCGACCAGGAAGATTCCGGGCTCGCCGGAGTCGAGGAGCAGCGTGGTGAGCGGGCGAAGCTCCTGCTCCGGCTCGGCCTGAGCTTCGGTCTCCGCCTGACCTGAATCCTGTTGCTGGAACAGCTGCTCGATCGTCGGGCCGGCTTCCACCCGGGCTTCCTCGGGGATCGCCTCTTCACCCACCGCCCTGACGACCAGGCTATCGATGACGGGCAGGAGCTGAACCAGATCCATCCCGTCGGTCAGGATCTTGAACTCGAGGAACGCCGTCTGTTCGATGATCGACTTGGCGCGATCGACGTCCTGAATACCCGCCAGCTCGACGATGAGGCGGTCGGCGCCGATGCGCTGCACGGTAGGCTCGCGGACGCCGAACTGGTCGATACGGTTTGTGATGATCTCGCGGGCCCGGTCGGCGGCATCGGCACGCGCTTCGGCCGACATGGCTTCATCCGGGTCGGCGACCTGAAGCACGAGATGGGTGCCGCCCTGCAGATCGAGGCCCAGCTTGAGTGGCGGATCATCCTTGCCCTGGATGGCAGGCCCGCCCAGCGCCCACCCGCAAATCGCCATCACGCCGAAGATGACTAGCAAACGACCACGTATTCCAGAAAACATCCTGCTCCTGTCTTTCTATCGTATGGCTGATTCGAAACGCCGAAACGTGGACGGGGTGGGGGCTATTGTCAATGCTGGGACCGCTGAGCGGCGTAGGCTGTCGGGCCTGGCGGTCACCAGGACAGCCGCTGGTCGCAGGTGCCGCAGCGCTCGAGCCCCATGGCCAACGGGCTGCCGCAGCGCGCGCAGCGGGGTTCCCCGTTCCCGACGGGGCGCCAGCCCTTGAGATGGCCGGTTGAGAGGGCCAGGTAGAGGAACCCGACGGAGACACAAGTGCCGGCCAGGAAGAGCAGCCAGAGACCACCGAGCCAGGCGGAGACCTCGGGATCGAGCCCCAGCCCGTCCGTTGCCAGCGGGTCGAACTGCTCGAGCGCCGATTGTAAGCGGGCCACGTTGATGGTGAGGGGCACCATCATGATGACGCCGAGCGTGGCGAGCATGCTGTAGAGGAAGCGGCGAACGTTGACGGGCATCGAGCGCTCCGGTGAAGGCGAGTGGGCCCGGCAGGACTCGAACCTGCGACCTACCGATTATGAGTCGGCTGCTCTGACCAACTGAGCTACGGGCCCCGGCGGACGGCAGGCCGTCCGGACAGTGTTCGACCCAAGAATAGGCACGGCGCTCTCTCCAGGGAAGTGTCCGTTCGGTCGACGACGGGTCAGCAAGCCAGATGCAAATGGGGCCGTCTTGCGACGGCCCCGTGCGTCCAGCCGATACTTCGGGAAAACGGACTAATAGGCCTCGCGCATTGCGGTACGGAGCACGTAACCGACGTTCGGTGTACCGGGCGGCAGGAGCCTCGGGTCGCGGAAGTCGGTATCGAACGCCCAGTTGCGATCCGGCGGCTCGTAGTAGGTCAGGTTCCAGGTGCCCGTCGTCTTCTGACTAGTGAACGGACTGATCAAGGCGCCTGTGTAGTGGAACTTGACTGTACGCAGCCAGTCTTCGACAAAGCGCGGGAAGTTGTGAAAGCCGCCGCCGTAGAAGTCGTAGTAGCCGCCGCCGCATCCCGCGTCCTCGTGATCGCATGGCGTCGCCCAGTGACCGCCGAGGAAGGCCGCGTTCACAGTCGTCTCCGAAGCGGTTCGCATGGCCCAGGTTGGCATCCAATCCGTGTATTTGGGGCAAGCGTTGCCGGCGCTAACGATGCCTTTACAGGCGGTGAATACGCTTTCGGGCGGACGGTTATTCGCATCTAGCCAAGCATTCGACTGGATCGTGATGCCATCCCCCGTTACGGCCGCCGGCTGTTTGTTGACGCTGTTCAGGTTGCCCCGGATGTAGAGCGGCCATTCGTTGGCGATCGTCATGCGGTTCGGGAGCGAGCTTCCGTTGATGAGCCGCAGCGCCGGATCGACCGTCGCGTCCGGCAACAGGTCCTTGGTCAGCGGTTTGTAGTTTTTGATATCGCCGGGCACGACGAAATCGACGTAGAGGATCTCGATCGTACGTTGCGCGTTGCCAGTGACCCATGCGTTCAGCGCGGCGAGATCGACGTTCAGGACGTCCTTTAGCTCGTTCTCGCGGCCATCGAAAAAGTCCGACCACTCCCACTGGAAGATCGAGCACAGATCAGCCTTGTCGGGCGACTCCCCGCCCGCCCGCGTAACGACCATGTTCGGCCACGGGTCGTTGCTCAGGGTGGCGCCACCCGTGCAGTTGGCGTCGATCGTGTCCTGCAACCACAAGACATCGGCCAGTTCGTCCTGACTCAGTTGCGGATAATCAGCCATCTTGAGTTCGATCGTGATCCTGATGTCTGTCGGCGCCCCGTCCGGAAGATTCACTTTGAATTGACAGCCGTCCATGGGCTCGGAATTTATCTTCCCGCCGGCCTCGACAGTGCGCAGCGCCCGAAAGTCGAAATCCGCGCAGACGAGGTCGGGATGGCTGGCCACGAACGTGACGAGTTCGCCCGGGCAAAGCGCCCCGGAGCCGGTCAGCGTTATGTTGCCCGAGTTGATGACATCCGGATCCGGCACCACTGACACGTTGCCACACTCGACGTCCTCCGTCGATAGGTTCACCAGGTCTATGGTGAGGTAGAAGTCGGCGTTCCAGGCGAACTTCACGTTGCGTTCCGCGTCGGTGTCACTATCCTCACGCGGCCGCACCAGCTCGTAGGGCAAGACGCCGTCCGGCAGGGGCAAGCTCAGAGAATCGACGTCGAACGCATCGGTTTGCAGGCGACAGTCGAATCTCGAACAGCTTTCCGACTTGAAGGCCTCGGGATCGGGATGCGAACGGCTGTCGAAGTTGAGTCGTACCGCGTTGCCGCCGGAGTCGTCGATGTAGACGCCGTTGCGCACGTAGTGCTGGTCCTTTCGGTCGTGAAACACCTTGTTGGGGGTGGTGACCATCTCGTGGTACCACGCGTTGCTGGAGCTGAGATAGATGTTGCCATTCGAATGGACACGGCCCGCCATATGGAGCGGTGGGCCGTTCGTGCCTTCCAAATCGCCCTCGAAGAAGACGCCGAACTGAAAGATCGGGATCGCCTGCGCCTTGGCCCGCAGGATGACCGCCGAGATATCGCCGGCGGCGTTTGACGCATGAGAGTAGATGTCGACGTTCTGCGTGAGGGCGAACAGCCCCGCGTAGGGACCGTCGGTGATCGTCTCTACCGTCTCATCGCCGATCTTGTTCACCGTAAAGCTGTCGAAGTCAATGCCGTCGAATTGAGGCGGCTTCATGTTCGTCAGCTCGTCGGGCGACAGGTAGCCGTCGGCGAGTGCGATCTTCAGCTGGGCCAAGGTACCCTCGGCGCCGGCTTCCGCCGCGTAGAAGATCCGAGTGTCCTGATAGTCGCTGCCGGCCGTGCGCAGCGCGTTCATCGCGCCGGTGAGCGCCGTGGTCGTGAGCACTGCGACCATCGCAAGCAGCAGCAAAGTGGCAATAAGGGCCAGTCCGCTGCGATCGTCCGTTCGCTGGCAGAGCTTCCTGGCCGAAAGCCTTAGCCCTGTGACACTGGGCAATAAATCCATCACACAAATCTCCGGGTTGTCGGACGGGACTGTTGCTGGTCCCTGGGAAGCCTGGATGCCCCCGAAAAAAAGGCCCTTGGATCGCCGGGTTGGCGATCCAAGGGCGGGTTGAATGTCGTTCTAAGGTCTATGACGAGCTCAGTATGCCTCTCTCATGGCGGTTCGCAGGACGTACCCCACGTTGGGCGTGCCCGGCGGCAAGAGCCTCGGGTCTTGGAAATCTGTATCGAATTGCCAGTCACGCTGGGGCGGCGAGTAGTAGCTGCCGTTCCAAGTGCCGGTCGTCTTCTGGCTGGTGAACGGGCTGATCAGAGCGCCCACGAAATGGAGCGTCTGGCGAACTCCGCTAGTGTTGTACCAGCGCTCGAGGAAGCGTGGGAAGTTCTCCAGTCCGCCGCCGTACCAGTCCGTATAGTAGGCGCTCGAGCCGTCGGCGATGCAGGAAGAATCTTCATGGTCACACGGCGTCGCCGTGTGCCCGGCGAGGATCGCCGCGTTGACCCAGGTCTCGAGGCTCGGCCCCTTCGTCCAGGTGGCTTGCCAGGTCAAGTAGTGTGCACACGGAGAGTTTGGAGCGGTCTGGTTCGTACAGGAGGTGTAGGTACCGCCGGGCGGCTTGTTGTTCGCATCGTCCCAAGCATTAGACAGGATAGTGATGCCGTCGCCGGCCAGGGCGGCGGGCTTCTTCGCGAAGCGGTTATAGTCGCCCTTCACGTAGAGCGGCCATTCGCTGGCCAGCGACATCGGATTCGGCAGCGTCTGGCCGTTGAGCACGCGCACCGCCGGATCGAGTGTCCCGTCCAATATCAGGTCCAGCGTCTCTTGCGAGTACCCATTGATCGTATTGGGAACCTTGATCTCGACGTAAATGACCTCACTGCTCCGGGAGGACGAGCCGCCGGCCCAGGCGACTATCTGGGCGATGTCGATGTTGAGCACATCTTTGAGCTCCTTTTCGCGCCCGTCGTAGAAGCTCGCCCAATCCCACCAGAACATGTTGCACATGTCTTTAGCAGCCGGAACGTCACCACCCGAACTGCGGGTGATCGTCGTCGCCGGCCAGGGCGCGAGATCGTTGACGTACTGAAGCCCGTACCAGAAGGCGCTCCCGTTCATCACCGTCCCGATACCGTCATCGTCGCCAATGGCGGTCAAGACGACGTCGTTGGCGTCGATGGGGATGGTGGCCTGGAAGATACAGTTCTGAAGGTCAATGACCGAAAAGAATGTGACGCCGTCGGCCGTAATTTGGACATCGACGTCATCGATCTCCCCGCAGGGCACGTTGAGGATCTTGAACTGGACGGTCGCCCCCGGTTCCACCTTCTGCAGAGCGGTGACCTGCAGGTCGCCGCCGACCTCGTCCGGGTCCTTTTTGGGGCCGCCACCCATGCAAACGTCCTCCTTGGTGCTGATGTTGCCCAGGTCGACCTCGATGTACATGTCGGCGTTCCAGGCGAACTTCACCTGGCGCTCCGCGTCCACATCGCTGTTCTCGCGTGGCATGAGCAACTCGTAGGGCGGCACGCCATCGGGCAGCGGCAGAGAGAGCGAGTCGACCCCGAAGGCGTCGGTCTGCACCCGGCAGTCGAACCTGTCGCAGCTCTTCGCCTTGAACGCTTCGGGGTCCGCGTGCGTCCGGCTGTCAAAGTCCAACGGGACCTCGGTGCCGCCGGAGTCGTTAACGTACACCCCGTTCTTCACGCTGTGGAAGTCCTTGCGGTCGTGGATGATCTTGTTGGGCGTGGTGACCAGGTCGCGGTACCAGGCGTTGTCCGAGCTCAGGTAGATGTTGCCGTTCGAATGGACGCGCCCCACGAACTCCATGGGCGGCCCGTTGGTAGCCTCGAGGTCCTGCTCGAAGAAGACGCCGAACTGGAAGATGGGGATCGCCTGCGCCTTGGCGCGCAGAATGACCGCTGAGACATCGCCCGCCGCGTTCGCGGCCCGGGAATAGATGTCGACGTTCTGCGTCAGCGCGTAGAGCCCGGCGAACGGTCCGTCGGTGATCGTCTCGACGATCTCATCGCCAACCTTGTTCACCGCGAAGCTGTCGAAGTCGACGGCGTTCAGATCTGGCGGCTTCATGTTCGTCAGCTCGTCGGGCGACAGGTACCCATCGAGCAGCGCGACCTTCAGCTGGGCCAGTGTGGCCTCGGCGCCCGCTTCCGCGGCGTAGAAGACCCGCGTGTCCTGGTAGTCGCTGCCCGACGTACGGAGCGCGTTCATGGCGCCGGTGAGCGCCGTCGTCGTCAGCACGGCGACCAGGGCCAGAAGCAGCAACGTGGCGATCAGCGCCAGGCCGCGTTCGTCTGTGAAGCTCTTGATGCGCATATCTCAATCCAGTTCGGTTGGGGCCGAGTTCGTTCGTTAGAACCTGTTTCTCTCATACCGCAGGTTTCGGGGCGAGATTACCCATTCGTACGACTTCTTGAGCAGCTGCCCTCCGTTCACCCGCTGGTCCGTGCGGTCGGCGGCCAGCGTGGCCGTGATCCGAACGGCGACGACGTCGTCATAGTCGTTCGAGTTGTCGCTATCGAACGGGTTGGCTTGCTCCAGCTCGTCGCCGTCCTCGAAGATCAGGCGGATCTCGAAAGACTCGACGCCCCAGGCCAGGATGTGGCCCACCGGCTTGCTGCTGGAGTTGAGGCGCACGGCGCGCCAGAGGCGCTTCTGGTCGTCCACCCAGTAGATGGTCGGCTGGACCTTCTGAACAAAAGTGCTGAAGCGGTCGAGTCGCAGGCCGCCGGTGAGACCGGCGGGCTTGCGGAGGATCGTATCGTGCGCCGTGAAGGTGAGGGCAACCGACGTATCGTTGGTCGCGACGATCTTTTCAATCAGAATGAACCGTCGCGTACTACCGATCTGCATGCGAGCAAGGTCACCCTGGACCAGCTCGAGCTGCACACCCGACTCTTTCGTGACGTCGATGCAGTTCGTGCCGCAGGTACCGCCCGCAGGGAGCGGATTGTCGGTCCCGGCCGGCGGATCGATGTCGTGGGGCGGCGCCGGTGAGGGAACGTAGGGCACGTGAAGAACGATCAGCGTGTCTCCGTAGGTGCCGGGGTACGCCGCCATCGTCCCGAAGTCGTGGGTCGTCTTCATTTCGATGCCCGCAGCCTGCACATCGTGGCGCAGCGAGACGCCAATATACCGCGCGTTGCGGTGTAGGTCCTCACGCACGTCGCCAGCGCCGAGGGTCCGCATCTGGGTCAGCAAGAACCCGACGGTGGCGCCGAGGACTAAGATGCCTACCATCATGCCGATGAGCGCCTCGACCAGGGTGAAGCCTTCAGAGGACAGCCTGTTGTCGCGGGGGAGCGCCAGGCGAAGCAAGCGCTGCGAGTTCATCGCTCTTCTCCCACGTAGATCACCGTGACCAGCTCCACTCGACCCATGCGGCCTTTGCCGCGGGGATACTGAACCAGTACGGTGACTCGCTTCGTGTAGGCGAGCCCGTCCTCGTCGGCTACTTCGAGGGACCTGATGTAAGGGCCCGTCGACTCATCGATGCCGGCCTCGTTGATCTTGGCCGCCGACTCCGAGGCGAGGGTCTGAGGATCACGGGCCTTGACCTCCTCGAGATAGGACGCGGCCAACGCCGTCGCCGTCGCGCGTACCGCAGAGTCGGTGTGAACCGCCAGGACCATCATGCCGGAGCTGGAAAGCGCCGTGACCGCCAGCCCCAAAAGGACCATCGCGACCATCGTGCTCATCAGGCCGATACCGGCCTCCGATTTCATCTTCCGGAACACTTTCATTACCTCCACTTGCCGTCCTGCCAGTTCCACGAACGAAACGCTCCCGACCCGGTCACCGTCACTGCGGCGACGATCTCGGGATCATCTTTGTGTACCAGCACTATCACGCCGCCGGACCGCACTCCGTTGATCGGCCGAACCATGCCGCGTGCGTCAAACTCCACCAGATCGCTGTCGAATAGGATCGGGTCGCTGACCACTTCGCCCAGCGGACCCGCCGTTGCATTGCCGCCCCCGAAAACGACGCCGTTGGGAAGATCCGCGCCCGGGATTCCGCTCTCAGACGCCCGGACGAGGAACCTCGAGGCACGCGCCTCTTCTTCCGTTTCCTCGATGTTGCCCTTACGAGCTTTGGACACATCCATGTACGCCGCGTAGAAGTCCTTCGTCTGGTAGAAGCTCATGCGGACCACGCGCTTCGCGGAGATGGCCCTCATCCGAGCAGCTTCCAGGTCACGCATCACCTGGCGGGCCGCCGCATGGACCTGCTGCCGGGGGCTGACACGCATGGCACGCGGAATCGTGATCGCCGCCATGAGACCGAAAATCATTACCACAATGACCATTTCGATCAGGGTGAAGCCCTTGCTGTTTTGTGTTCTCCGGTACATAAGCGATTATCTCTTGGTTTGTTCTGTACGAGAGGCGATGATGGCTTTCTCGCGCCCTATATCCTTAGCAGTATCCATACCGATATCGGACATGTCGCGTAAGCTGTTATTTTTTAAGGAATTAGCGGATAGAGCACTGCAAATTGTAGCCAAAATGAGTAATGATTATTCGGTCATTGTGACTGGAGTAGCGGGCATTAGACGGCGGCCCAGCCTAAACGCATGTTTCCTAAGGGCTTAGGGGATCGGCGAATTGGACAGTATTCCGCCAAAGACGACTGATGTTTCCGAAAAGCTTGCCGGTTCTCACCCGTTCGCTTCCGCCACCGTTCCGCCTGAGCCGGAGAGCCGGTGGCGGGAAGGAAAGTCGAAGTACAAATTGAACGGTCGTAGGTGTGATGGGCGATGAGATAGATCGCCCGGCCAACAGTCTGCAGAGGACGCCCAATCCATGCGAATACTGATCGTCGGCGCGGGTGCGGTCGGTTTTCACCTTGCCGAGCATCTATCGGAAGAGGGTCGACACGACATCGTGCTGGTGGACGAGGATCCGGCGCGGGCTCAAAACGCGCAGGAGCAGTTGGACATCATGACGGTGGTCGGGAACGGCGCGAGCCTGGCGGTGCTGGACGAAGCGGGGATCGCGAAGGCCGATCTGATGGCGGCGGTGACCAATGCGGACGAGGTCAACCTGGTCGCCTGTATGTCGGCGGCGCCGTACGATCTCAAGGTGAAGGTCGCCCGGGTCTCTAACCCCGACTACTTCCTGGACGTGAGCCGCCTGCGGAGCGCGCAGCAGGGTGTGGACGTGATGATCAACCCGGAACTGGAGTGCGCCCGGGAGACGTTCCAGCTGCTGCAGTCGGAGGCGGCGATGGAGATCGCCTTCTTCGCCAGCGGGCGGGTGCAGATGATGGGGCTGCGGGTGCAGCCGGACGCGCCGATCGTTGGCAAGACGCTGGCCGATGTGGCTTCGGGGATCCACGACCGCCGCTTTCTGACGGCGGCGATCCAGCGCGGCGAAGAGACGATCGTGCCCCGGGGGGACAACCACTTCGAGGAAGGCGACAAGGCCTACATCATCGGCGACCCACAGCAGATGTCGACGGTGCTGGAGCTGGCGGGCTACCAGGAGTTCCGGCTGGAACGGGTGATGATCGCGGGCGGCAGCCGCACGGCGGTCTTCCTGGCGCAGATGCTCGAGGAGCAGGGCGTCGAGGTGACGATCATCGAAGCGGACAAGGCGAAGGCGGCGAAGCTGGCCGAGAAGCTGAAGCGCACACTGATTCTGCATGGGAACGCCACGGATATGGAGCTGCTGGAGATGGAGGGTGTCGGCGGCCTGGACGGTTTCGTGGTGCTGACGGGCAACGACGACACGAACATGCTGTCCAGCTTGCTGGCGAAGGATAAAGGGGTGCGGAAGGTCGTGTCGCTGATCAACAAGATCGAGTACATCCCGCTGGTTGGCAAAGTCGGCATTGATGCGGCCGTCTCGCCGCGGCTCTCGGCGGTGAACACGATATTGCGGTATGTGCGGCGCGGCAGTGTGACGGGCGTAGCGGCGTTGCGCGGCGTGGACGCTGAGGTGATCGAGTTCGAGGTCGAGGCCGGCTCCCGGGTGGCCGGCAAAACGTTGGAAGACATCGACTTCCCGGACGACAGCCTGGTCGGCTCGATCACGCGGGGCGAAGAGGTGTTCGTGCCGCTGGGCGAGGCGACGCTGTGGAGCGGCGACCGGGTGACTGTGCTGGCCCGACCGGACGCCGTGGAGGCCGTCGAGAAGCTGTTCGAGTGAGCGAAGCTTCGTGAGCGCGCTAAAGGTCGTCCACATCGTCGGCCTGATCGTCGCCGCGGTCGGCGCGGCGATGCTGGCCTGCGCCGGCGTGGCCGCGCTGTACGGAAGCTCGGACTGGCTGGCGCTGGCGGAGGCCGGCGCGATCTCGATCGTGCTGGGAACGGCGGCCGACCGATTGACGCCGCGACCCAAAGACCTGACGATCCGCGAGAGCTACCTGATCGTTACCCTCGCCTGGCTCGGCGCCGCCGCCTTCGGGGCGCTTCCCTACTGGATCGCCGGAGCGGCGGGACCGCTGGACGCGTTCTTCGAATCGATCTCGGGCTTCACGACAACCGGCGCATCGATCTTCCCCGACCCCGGCTCCCTTTCCAAAGGCCTGTTGTTCTGGCGCGACCTGAGCCAGTGGTTGGGCGGGATGGGGATCATCGTGCTGGTGGTCGCGGTGCTTCCCTACCTGGGCGTGGGCGGCATGCAGCTGTTCCGCGCCGAGGTGCCGGGGCCGACGCCGGAGCGATTGCAGCCGCGGATCCGGCAGACGGCGTCGATCCTCTGGCGGGTCTATGTGGCGCTGACCGCGGCGCAGGCCGTCCTGTACCTTGCCGGCGGCATGAGCCTGTTCGACGCGCTGTGCCACGCGTTCGGCACGATGCCAACGGGCGGCTTCTCACCGCGCACGGAGTCGATCGGCTACTACTCGGCCTATCACCAGTACGTGACGATCGTCTTCATGTATCTGGCCGGCGTCAACTTCTCACTTCATTTTCGGACCTACAAGAACCGGAGCCTGAAGGCGATGTTGGGCGACGAGGAGTGGCGTTTCTTTTCGCTAATCCTCGCCGCGGGTATCGTCGTGTTGCTCACAGCCCACCTGGTGAGCGGCGCCTACGACTCGGTAGAGGAGATCTTCCGAGCGTCCGCCTTCCAGGTCGTTTCCATCGGGACGACGACGGGCTACGCGACCGCCGACTACGTCATCTGGCCGGGCATCACGCAGGTCGTGCTGTTCTTCTTGATGTTCGTGGGCGGCATGGCGGGCTCGACGGGCGGCGGCATGAAGACGCTGCGACTCTGGGCGGCGCTCAAGCAGGGCGTGGTGGAGCTGCGCAAGCACCTGCACCCGCGGGCGGTGATGGTGACGCGGGTAGGCGGACATGTGGTGCCGGAAGGCGTGATCCTGAACATCCTGGCGTTCATGCTGCTGTTCGTGGCGTCGTTCATAGTGGGAGCGATGCTGTTGACGGTGCTGGGAGTCGACATTGTGACGGCGGCGGGAGCGGCGGCGGCGGCGATTGGGAATATCGGGCCGGGATTAGGGGAGGTGGGGCCGACGGGGAACTATGCTTGGATGCCGGGGATGGGGAAGGTTGTGTTGAGTGTGTTGATGGTTATGGGGCGGTTGGAGATATATACGGTGTTGGTGTTGTTTCATCCGGAGTTTTGGCGGCGGTGATTTGCTCTTGAATTGTCGAAGTGGATTCAACGAATCCCTCATTCTGGATTCGCGGAACCGGAACTAGCCTTTTCGTTTTTCTCTCTCCAGTTTTGCCAGTCTTTGTTCTAGTTCCAGGCGGGCGTGTCGTAGGCGCTCGACCATATCCCTTTCTTTAGCCAGGCTTTGGCGGAGTTTCTCTAGCTCGAGGGGGTCGTCGTCGGGTGAGGCGGCGGTTTCTTCCTCTCGTGGTGGCGGGATGGCGGCTTCGGGGGCGAACGGGGCGGCGGGGCGCGCGCCGGCGAGGCGGCCGACGGCGTGGAGCAGTTGGCCGGCCATCTCGAGGAGCTCGCGGTGCATGGTGACGAGCTCGCGATCACGAATCAGCATGGCGGTGATGAGGCTTTCCAGATCCTGTCTCGGCAGCTGGGTTTCCGCCCGCGTGATCTCGTAGCGCGTTGCGGTCTCATCGTGGGGGTTCGCGTCGGGTGATCCGCGGGTTACCAGCGGCTCGCCGTTGAGGCGGAGGCTCTCGAGCTCGTCGCGAACGGATGCCCGGGAGGCGCCCCTGGCGAACATGCTGGAGATGAGCTTGAAGACCTGGACGGCATCGTCCGGGTGTCGGCGACTACGTCCGGCACCGTCGGTGGGGATGTGCTCGGCGAAGATGCTGCGATAATAACGAAGCGTTGATTCGGGCACCCCGGTTCGACGTGCAATCTCCCGGATGCTGAGCGGCCCGTTCATCGCACTTCGATCGATCCGACGTCGCCGTCGAACAGCTCGCCGATCTCGGCGGCGGCGTGTCCCTCGTCGACCAGCGCCTGAACGAGCGCCGGCGCGTCCGACGCGGATACGGATATGAGCAGGCCGCCCGAGGTCTGGGCATCGCAGAGCAGCGTGCGCTCGCTCTCGTCGAGATCGGTCCCCCAGTCAGTCAGCCCATTCACGAACTCGAGGTTGCGGCGCGTGCCGCCCGGAACGTGGCCGGCGGCGAGGAGATCGCGGGCGCCGGGGAGAACGGGGACGGCACTCGACTCGACACGGGCGGCGAGCCCGCTCATACGCGCCAGCTCGTGGAGGTGGCCGAGCAGTCCGAACCCGGTCACATCGGTGACGGCGCCGACGTCGTAACGGCGCGCCGCCGCGAGGGCGCGATCGTTCAGCTTGAGCATCGACGCGACGGCCGCATCCTCGGTTTCCTTGGGCGCCGCTTCGCTTTTGATGGCCGTGGCGATGATACCGATCCCGATGGCCTTGCTCAGCACGAGACGGTCGCCGGGCCGGCCGTCGCTCTTAAGGAGCAGAGAGCCGGGTGGCGCTGAGCCGACGACGGCCAGACCGTACTTCGGCTCCTTGTCGTCGATGGAGTGACCGCCGATGATCGCGACGCCCGCTTCCGCCGCCTTGTCGCGGCCGCCCCGCAGGATCTCGGTCAGGATACCCGAATCGAGCTCGCCGCTGGGGAAGGCGACGATGTTGAGGGCGAAGAGGGGAACGCCGCCCATGGCGTAGATGTCGCTCATCGCGTTGGCGGCGGTGATCGCCCCGAAAGTGTACGGGTCGTCGACGATCGGCGTGAAGAAATCGACGGTCGAAACGATCGCCCGCTCATCGTCCCAAGCATATACGGCGGCGTCGTCGGGGGCATCGAGGCCGATCAGCACCTCTGAAGTCGGGCTGGTGCCACCGAGAGCTTCGAGCGCTTTGGCCAGGTCCGCCGGACCTAGCTTACAAGCTCAACCGGCGCCGTGACTGTACTGAGTGAGGCGTACTCGTTTCGAGCTCGGTGTGTTCATTTCGGTCGAACCTATCGGCGGATCCGATCCCGGGTCAAGCGCTTGCGGAACTACAGCTAGCCTCTCAGTATGACGCAGGCCCGCCAGACCAGCGGAGCAACAAGAACTTGAGCGAATACGATCACGCTGCAGCGCGTCAGGAGATGGTCGAGAAGCAGATCCGGCGCCGTGGTGTCGCCGATCTCCGGGTCCTCTCAGCCATGGAACGCGTCGAGCGCCACCGCTTCGTTCCCGGCACCCATTACAACTTTGCCTACGAAGACTCCGCACTGCCCATCGGGTCGAGCCAGTCGATATCACAGCCTTATATGGTTGCGGCGATGACGGAAGCGCTGCGGCTGACGCCGGACTGCCGGATCCTGGAGGTCGGAACCGGTAGCGGCTACCAGACAGCTATCCTGGCCGAGATCGTGGAGCGCGTCTACACGATTGAAAGGCTCGATGAGCTGGCGGTCGAGGCTCGTCGGGTCCTAGGGGAGCTCGAATACACGAATATCGAGTTTAGAGTTGGGGATGGATCGAAAGGCTGGCCGGAGGAGGCGCCGTTTGACGGGATTCTGGTGACGGCAGGCGCGACGAATGTGCCGGAGCCGTTGTTGGAGCAATTGGCGGATGGGGCATCGCTTGTGATTCCGGTGGGTGGGAGGGTGGATCAGGATCTTTATGAGATTCGGCGGGAGGGGGGCGCGTTTCGGGAGCGGTTTATTACGCGGTGTCGGTTTGTGCCTCTGGTCGAGGAGTGAGGGTAGTGACTTCTAATCCCTGACTTTTGATGTCCAAGGCATAATCACACTCATCAACAGCTAGTCAATCAACTCAATCTGCCCCTCCTCAATCCACCCCTCACTGTCCCCTCCCCTCGAAACCCGCAGCCATTCCTCCCGGCGCTCGGTCACGCGATAGGCGGTGCCCTGGGTGGGCGAGCCGAGGATCTCGCTCTGGCGGACGGGGCCGGCGCGCAGCACGGCTTCGTGGCTGGCGATGATCGCGTAGTCGGAGCGCGGATAGAAGAGTAGTGCGGCGCAGAGCAATGCGATCAGCATCGATGTGCCGCCGGCGAAGGCGAGAAACCCCTTTCGGCGGCGCCGTCGGAGGATGAACGCGACGCAGCCGCCAATCCAGAACAGCGAGAAGAGCAGCGCCATCTCGTCGCGCGACAGCGGCAACGGGTTGAGCGTGCTTCCGACGACCGGGTCTTCGCCGACGATCATCCGGAGGTTGTAGCGAGCGTCTTCGTCGCGCGGACGCAAGCGTAGCGTTCGCACCCAATAGGCCACCGCTTTACCGCGCTCGCCCAACTCGTAGTAGGCGTCGCCCAAATTGAAGAGGGCGTTCGGGTCCTGAGGATGGCGAGCCAGGTAGAGCTCGAAGAGTTCCGCCGCCTCTCTGTACGACGCCCGGGAATAGGCGCTCACCCCATCGCGGAACAGTCGCTCGTCCGATCTCTGCCCCGCCGATTGTGCTGGCAGCAGCAACAACAGAGCCAGACCTACGGCCGCCGACGAGCCTCCGGGACGCGCCGTTCGCAAACGTCTTTCCGAGACCGCTTCGCGGTCGATGGCCGACATCAGCTTGTCCGCCTCGGCCAGCGTCGATAGAGCGATTTCGGCGCCGGGCGGATCCGGAGCGTAGCGCAGGCGGCCGCATCGTTCGAGCAGGTCATTGACCTGGAGCGCCAGTGCGGTGGGTACGCCGGCGTCCTCCAGCGCGTGCTGAACCTGCACCGCCCCCTGCGTGGTCAAACCAGGGTGATGGAGCCGCGTGGCCAACCACTCGAGTATCGACACACGCAGCTGTCCGAAGAAGGCGGCGTCGCCCGATTCGGCTATCGGACGCAGCTCGCGGAGCACGTGCTGACGACGCTGGGGCCGGGAGCGCCGCGCTGCCGGAATCCGGCCACGGTAGCGGCCGAACGCCAGCGAACCGAGGAGGATCGCGAGCGGAACGATCTGGACGATCCAGAAGCCACGCCGGTCCGGCAGGTTGGCGGGCTGCCTTCCCGGCTCCGCCCTCACGAAGCGAACCGCGGTTCCTCCGGTGGCCGGCGCGACGCCGGCGGAGAGCGCCGGCTCGACGTTCAGCGTCACGGGCTCCGTGCTGGCGACAACGTAGTTTCTCTCCCAGGGATCGAAGTAGGGCAAGCGCAATTCAGGCAGCACGAATTGACCGGGTCGCTCGGGAACCAGCACCCAGGAGAAGCGCTTGTGCCCAGCAAACTCGGTTCCCCGCAGCTGGACCTCGGCTTCCTCACCGCCGTCGTAAACGCGCATCCCGGGCACCTCGGGCATCGTCGGCCGGGCGAGGGAGCTGAGGTTGCCGGAGCCCTGAACATCGAGCCACAGGTGCACCGCTTCACCGGCCCGCAGGTCGGATCGGTCGAACCAGATCTCCGTCTCGTAGCGGCCGACGGCGCCGGCGAATTCAGGGGGCGCACCTTCCGCGGGAAGCGGCAACACGACCACCGATGCCGGGGCGCTCTCGACCTGGAACGTCTCGGGCGCGTAGATCAGTCCGCGGCGCACTTCGTAGATCACGGCGGCCGGCGGGATCCGTATCGTTCCCGGGCTGAGGGCAAACAGCGCACGTCTGTAGATCTGGATGAAGTACTCGCGTCCACTCACCACCCGCCGTTCAGGCCGGGGAGTGCCCGGCAAATCAGCCGTCCAGAATCCCTGCACGTCCGGCGGCCGGTACTCGGGCTGACGCTGCAAGCGACTACGTACCAGAGGATCGAAGAACGCACCCACGGTGAGGGTGACCTGCTGGCCAACGAAGGCGGTGTCCGGCTCGGCCCACAGCCGGACCGCCACCTCTTCTTCCGGTCGCGGGCGAACACCCCTAGGGATCGCCGCCGAAGTGCCGGCTGCCTCGGCCGTCAGCCTCAAGGCCTCGGTCTCGTAGATCACGCCTTCGACGGTGATGCGTACCGGCGGGATCGTGATCTCACCCGGCTGCAGAACGCGGAGCGTGTACTCGCGAGACAACTCGCGAACCGCGCCCAGCGAGGCGGAGAAGCGGAACGTGTTGCGGTCGTTCGATGAGACCAGCTCCAGTGACTCGAACGTCGGATCCTCGATCTCCCAACTGCGCAGACCGGGCGCCCGCAGCGTGACGGTCATCGCTACGGTCTCGCCGACGCTGGCTGTGGGCCGGTTGAGGCTGGCGCTCACCTCCACCTCGCCCTGCTGCCCCAGGGTCGGCACTAGAAGCACCAGAAGGAGGTTCTTGATCACCAGTCGGGCCCCCTGGTCCGTCTGCGCTGACGACGCAGCTTCTCGCGTTGCAGCGCCCGCTCACGCTCTTCCACCGCTCTCAAGATCTGCTCGGCAAGCTCCTGGGGGAACGGCTCGTCCGAAGAATCGAGCTGCTGCCCTCGAGGTCGCTGCATCTCTCCCGGCTGAGGCGCGGTCTGGCCTTCTCCCCTGGGTTGCTCCGGCCCTTCACCCTGGCCCTGGGGAGGTACGTTGGGAGACTGCTGAGGCGGCCCTTCTTGCTGCGGGCTCCCCTGCCGATCCTCCAAGCGGCGCATGGCCAGCTCGAGGTTCCATCTCACGTTGTCGCCAGTCGGGTCGAGCAGCAACGACCTGCGGTACGCATCGATGGCGGCACGCAACTCACCTTCGTTGGGGGGCGCTCCTCCCGACCCGAGGGCGAGGGCATTGCCGAGGTTATAGAAGGCGCGAGCGCGGAGTTCAGGCGATTGCGCCTCCAATGCTTCCATCAAGCGCTCACGCGCCTCCGGCTCGGACATCTGCAGCAATGCCGTCCCCAGGTTGTACTGCAGCCGTGCGGAGCCTCCGCCACGAGCGACAGCCTCGCGATAGCGCTCGACCGCACCCGGGTAGTTTCTGTTGCGGTAGGCCCGGTTGCCCGACTCTTCCTGTGTAGCGAGTCGGAAACCGAGCAGCGCGACGCCCATCAGCAGGACCAGCCCGATCGTCCTCATCGCTGGCGCCTCCAAGCCCAACCCCAGTCGGCGATCAGCAGGAGCAGCGCGCCGGCGACGAACCACTGGAAGCGCGGCGTCCAACGCACTCCGCGGGTCACTTCGCTCCGACCCGTCTCGAGCTCGGACAGCGCGGCGAGCACGCGGGTCACGCCACCTTCATCGGAGCGAGCCCAGAATCCGCCAGCGCGCCGCGTCGCCGCGGACAGCGGTTCGGACGACATGCGCGTCAACACGACTTCACCGTTCTCGTCGCGCTTGTACCCGCCGATTCGCTCGCCGACCCGATCGTATCGTGGGATCGGCTCGCCGCGATCGCTCCCGATGCCGATGGCGTAGACGCGGATGTTCGCGGACGCCGCTTCGCGAGCCGCATCGATAACATCTCGCTCTTCGTCATGCGATTCTCCGTCACTGAGAATCACGATGGCCCGGTCACCCCCCTCGGCGGTATCGTCGCGCAGCAGGGTAGCCGCCTGGCGAATTGCCGCCGCCAGCGAAGAGCCGGGCGTGCCCGCCATCGATGGATCGAGGGCATCCAGATAGAGCTGCAGCGCCCCGTGATCGCTGGTCAGTGGTGAGAGGCGATAGGCGGAGCCGGCGAATGCTACCAGGCCGACCCGGTGGCCGGCCAACTCCGTCACGAGCCGGCGACCCTGCAATCGTTCTCGTTCGAAGCGGTTCGGCGCTACATCCTCCGCCCACATCGACTCGGAGATATCGAGCACGAGGACGACGCTCAGTGCGCGAGCCTGCTCCTCCACCTCCTGCGCTCCCCACTGCGGGCCGGCGAGGGAGAAGCCCATGAGACCGAGGGCGGCGGCGACCAGCGCGCCACGCCGATATGGGGTGCCCGAGAGATCGATGCGGGTCAGGCGTTCGAGCATTCCCGAACTGCCCAGGGCATCGAGTGCGGCGCGTCGTCGCTTGTACCAGAGGTAGACGAGGGCGATACCCGCCAGAGCGGCCAGGATTCCCAGCCAGATCCAAACCGGATATTCGATCCTCACGCTCTACCTCCATTACACGACAATCGCACCATCACGCATACAACGGGTAACGGCGGACGCGCAGCATCCACTCCGCCAGGATGAACAGGCAGGCGAGCAAGACAAACGGTCGGAAATGCTCGCTGAACTCGATATAGCGGCGGACATTCACGGGCGTCTTCTCGAGTTCGTCGATCTGCCGATAGATCTCTTCGAGAGCCGTTGCGTTCGTTGCGCGGAAGTACTGCGCGCCGGTGATCGATGCGATGCGACGCAGCAGATCTTCATCGAGTCGGACGCGCATGTTCGCGTACTCGGTGCCCAACGGTCCGCGGCCGATCGGTACGGGCGCGACGCCCTCGCTGCCGACGCCCACAGTATAGGTCCGTATGTCATAGGCAGCCGCGGCGCGGGCCGCGGTGACCGGGTCGACCTCACCCTGATTGTTCTCACCGTCGGTCAACAGGATGACGACCTTGGAAGCGCCCGGCGATCTACGTAGCCGATTCGTCGCCGTGGCCAACGCGGTACCGATGGCGGTACCGTCCTCCAGCAAATCGACCTGGAGGTTGTTGATCGATTCCTCGAGTACCTGATAGTCAATGGTCAACGGCACCTGGGTCATCGCCTCGCCGGCGAACGCGACGAGCGCGATTCGATCGTACTCCCGGTTCATCACGAACTCGAGCACCGTACGCTTCGCGACCTCGAGTCGGTCGAGTGGCTGCATATCGAGGGCAAGCATCGAGCTCGATATGTCGACCACCAGCGCGATAGCGATCCCCTCCGCTTCCACCTCTTCCGTGGCGACACCCGTCTGCGGGCGAGCGAGCGCCACGATGAGAGTCAGCACGGCAAGTCCGCGCAGAACGGCGGGCAACGAGCCGATCCAGCGGTTCACCCGCCGACCGGAACGTGCCGCGACGTCGCCGCGGGAGTAGCGGAAACCGCCGAGTTCTTTGCGCCAAAGCCACCAGAGGGGGAAGATGCCCAGCAGGGAGAACGCCCAGGGCGACTCGAAGATCATGTCGCGTCCCCCTTCCCTTGCTCGTCATCCTCAAACGTATCCTCGGCATGGCTGGCCGTCTCAGAGGCCTCGCCCTCGACCACCGCATCATCCGCGAAGATGTCGTCGATCTCCTCGAGCTGCGCTTCGCTATCGTCGATGCTGAGGCCGGCCTCTCGCTTGACCGTCAGCGCTTCTTCGAGCTCCGCGTCGGGCTCGAGCACGAAATCGGGCAACCGGTCCACGCGTTCGAAGTCGGCCACCCAACCGTGGGCCGCGTCGAGCGCCCAGCCGGCTCTGCCCCGCGACGGTCGGCGGCGGGCAAACTTCACGGTGTCGGCCTCGATGAGGAGCACGCCGAGCAACGCAACGGCCTGATCGGTCACACCGTCGCTGGCCACCGCGTTCACCACCTCGCTGGTGGTGAGGTCGAGCCCCCACTCGTACTCGGTGTCGGCGAGGAACTGCCGGAGCACGAAAGACAGCGCCGAATAGAAACCCTTCAACTCGCCGGCCTCGATCAACCCGCTCTGCGCGATGAGCTCCAGCGCATCCAGCGCGCGTTCGCTTGGCGTTTTGGCGGGAGGCAGTGTCACGGGGTACGCGGCGACCCGACGCCGGAGATAGACGAAGCCGATGAGCAATGCCGCGAGTGCCAGCCCGGCACCAATCAGTTTGTCGCGCAGGCTCCAGTTGGCACCCACCACATCGGCCGGCGGCTCCCACGCCAACGTGTCGGGGTCGGCGTCCAGCGGCAGAACAGACACGACACGGACGGTCACCTCGGGAAGCGGGATCGTCAGCTCAGCTCCGTCACGGATGATGACGAGCTCCGCCTCCGGGACCTGAAGGTCGCCGGCTTTCCAGGCGGCGAGCTCGTAGAGCGCCAACAGCGTATCGGTGGGCTGATCGCCCCCGACCAGCGGCGGCCCGAGAGCGGTCACCGACCCGGTGTCGGGAAGCTCCGGGAAGACAACTTCGGACCCTTCGGCGAAACCGCTGACGTAGACGCTGAGCGTGAACTCTTCACCGATCTTCACGCTGTCGGGGACGGCCACGGCCCGCACTTCAACCTCGGCCTGGGGAGCGGCCATCTGAAGCAGCAGGGCGAGAGCGGTGAGCGTCGCGATCATCGGACGCGCTTTCGCTCCCTAGCCCTGAAGAACTCGATCAGCGGCTTCACGTAGGAGCGATCCGTTTGGATTTCGATTCTATCGATCGATAGACGCCTGAAGAGTCGGCGAAGTCGGACCTCTTCCTCATTCGCCATCGACTCGAACTGCTCGCGAACGAAGCGGTTACCCGAGTCGAGGACGACCCGGTTGTCGGTTTCTGCATCGATGAGCTCGAGATAGCCGACGTCCGGTATGGCCAGTTCGCTGGGATCCGATACGGTGACCGCAACGATGTCGTGGCGGCGACTGATGACTTTCAACGATTTCTCGAAGTCATCATCGATGAAATCGGAGATCAGAAAGACAATGGCGCGGTGGCGGAGTATGCGACCGAGATAGTCGAGAGCTACGGACAGATCGGTACCGACGCCGGACGGCTTGAACGCCAGCAGATCTCGGATGAGACGCAGCGCGTGGCGACGCCCCTTCTTTGGCGGTACGAACTCCTCGATGCGGTCCGTGAACGATAGGAGGCCGACACGATCGTTGTTCTTGATCGCCGCCATGGCCAGGACAGCGGCGACCTCCGCCGCCAGTTCCGCCTTGAAGCGACCGCGGGTCCCGAACTGCTCGGAGCCCGACAGGTCGACGGCGAACATCACGGTGAGCTCGCGCTCCTCGGTGTACTTCTTGACGTAGGGATGACCCATGCGGGCGGAGACGTTCCAGTCGATCGTCCGGTACTCGTCGCCTGGCGCGTACTCGCGGACCTCGGCGAACTCCATCCCCTGGCCTTTGAAGACCGCCTGGTACTCTCCGCTGAATAGAGTGTTGACCAATCCGCGGGTGCGTAGCTCGATCAGCTTGACTTGCCGCAGCACTTCCCTTGGGACGGATTGGGTTGTCTGAGTCATCGGATTGGACTATTTCGACAGCCGACAGCGGTCGCTCGGCGGTCGAGGACAATTCGGCGATCGACGTTCGACGCACGAGGTTCGGGGTCGACGTTCGTTGCGTCGTTCGCCGGGCGTCGAACGACGATTGTCGGTAGCGCTCTAGGGGACATCAACCGCTTCTAGCACTCTCCTTACGATCTCGTCGGAGGTTACTTCTTCGGCTTCCGCTTCATAGGTGGTGATGATCCGGTGACGGAGTACATCCGAAGCGACGGCCTTTACATCATCGGGGATCACGTAGCCCCGGCCGTGCAGGTAGGCGTGTGCGCGACTCGTTTGGGCCAGGTAGATGGTGGCGCGGGGCGATGCGCCATACTCGATGAGCGGCACGAGCTCGGGTACGCCATACTCGGCCGGTTCGCGACTGGCGTGAACGAGATCAACGATGTAGTCGGCGATCTTGTCGTCCATGTAAAGGCGAGCGATATCGCTGCGGGCCTGCTCGATCGCTTCGGGGTCCGTCACGGAGCCAACGGGAATCGGATCACCCGACGACATGCGTAGCATGATCTGCTTCTCTTCGTCACGCGACGGGTAGCTGATCTTGATCTTGAGCATGAAACGGTCGACCTGCGCCTCGGGCAACGGATAGGTGCCCTCTTGCTCGATCGGGTTCTGCGTCGCGAGGACGAGGAACGGCTCATCGAGGGCGAACGATTGGCCGCCGAACGTGACCTGGTGTTCCTGCATCGCCTCGAGCATCGCCGACTGCACTTTCGCCGGCGCGCGGTTCACCTCGTCGGCCAAGAGTATGTTGGCGAATATTGGACCATGACGCGGCTCGAAGTCACCCGTCTTCTGGTTGTAGATCATCGTGCCGATCAGGTCGGCGGGAAGCAGATCCGGCGTGAACTGGATACGCTGGAAGCTCGTGTCGATCGTCTCGGCGATCGTCTTAATGGTCAGCGTCTTGGCAAGGCCGGGCACTCCCTCGAGGAGCACGTGGCCGCCGGTCAGCAGGCCGATCAGGATGCGCTCGACCATGTACTCCTGGCCGACGATGCGTTTGCGCACCTGACCCATGATCGCCTCGGCGAGCTCGAGGCCGGCCGTGCTGACCACGGGCTCGAGGCCAGGCTGCTCCGTGCCGTCCTCCGCGAGCTCGCCTTCGTCGGCCAACTCGCCTTCGACCGGCTGTTCCTGATCGTCCGGCCGCTCTTCCTGCTCTTCCAGCTTGACGTCGTCTGCCATCCGGGGTCGCGTCCTCGGTTTGGTCGATCGTTCTGACGTTGAATACTACGTTGGCGCGGCGATCAACGCTTCACGCGAATGCCACCGTCCTCGAACTTGAATATCCAGGCCGCGGCGGCGCCAGGGCGGATTCGGCCCGAACGGCTGGCCAGATCCGCGTCGGCGATGGAGCCCTCGTCCGGGCCCGGCTGCGACTTCAATTCGTTCAGGTAGCGGCTGATCCGGTCCTGCCACATCGCCCAATTCGATGGCCTGAGATCGACCCAGCCGCGTGAGATGATTCGATCGTCGACGGATGCGCCGGGTTCGGGTCGCGACTTGACCTCGGGTCCGCGCATCACGGTTTTGCCGTCGGCGCTGAGTATCGGCAGACCGATCGACAGGATGTTGATCCGCGTCTTATCGTCTTCGCGCAACAGAGATTCGGCAGCGCAAGCCGTTTGGTCCGGGTCGAGCTCCGCCGCCGCGTCGAGCGTTCCGAAGATCGTCTCCAGAATATGCGCTTCGAACAGCAGCTTGCTGAGGCGCGGCGGTCCGAGCATCTCGAACGCGACACTGCGGGAACCGGTTTCCTCCTCCAGCTCCTCCAGCCGTCGGAGCGCCAGCTCGCGCAACACGCCACCACGGTACGTCGGACCCATGGCGGCGCCGTCGATCGCCGAGACCACATCGAGGCCGGTGGGCTGTCCGCGGATCTCACGCAACACGACGGTGGCGATCTCTTCTGTCGTCACCAGCTCCATCAGGCCCAGCGCCGAGATCGCCTCGAACTCGTCACGGCTGAACAGACCGTTCTCGCCCATATCGATATAGACGGCTTCCAGGTCATCACCGAGATCTGTCCAGGCGTCGGCATCGGCATCGAGCGCCCCCTCCAAGGGGACCGGCTTCGCCGAGTCGAAGCGCTTGACCTCTTTGCCCCGCCACTTGAGCGGGCCGGACCCGATCCCCTTCCAGGCGATGGCGGCGGTCGGCTTGATCTCCTTGACCGCGGGCGCGCCGGGCGTGCGCGCCGTAAGGAAGAGAAGCAGCGAATGCGCGCCCGCCACGCTCGACTTGGCCAGCAACATGTTGGATGGCCGGGTCTCCGAGTGGGTGAACGGCACGTTGAGCCCCATGCCGCCGGTACCGGATGTGCCGACTTTCAGATAGAACTCGACCCCCGCCTCGCGCAGCGCCTCCAACAGGATCCGCACGTGGCGGATCAGCTGGGGCATGTAGAGCACGGTCAGATGACGCTCGACGATGTCGGCGGCATCACCGTCCGCATCCAGGGCGGACCGAACTTCCTTGACGCTGCTGAACACGTCTTGATAGGCGATCGCCGTAGCCGTGTTCACGCAGTCGATGATGATGTCGGGCTTCTCGCTGAGCAGCAGCTGGTGAAAGAACGAGCGCTCCAACCGCTCTCGATCGAGGGGACCGTAGATGTCGTCGAGCAGGCGCTGACGCATCTCGTGCGATTCGACGAGCTCACGTCGGGGCGTGTCCTTGAATTCCGCAGCAACGAACAGATCGCCCCAAGCGCGGGCGACCTCGGTCTTGGGACCGGCGAGCTGTTGCAATGCGGCGAACGGCCCAGCGGTCTCCACTTCGCTGAGCGCGGTGATCGTCAGGCGCGCCGGCTCGTAGGGCAGCATCTCCCGGGCGATCGCCATGCCGACCAGCCCGGAGCCGCCAAGTAACAGGACTCTAGTGTTACGAATCTCCATCGGATTCCCCCATCCCGACCGCCGCACGGAGCGCACGGATCTCTTCAGCGCTCAACTCTCTCCACGAACCCGGCCTCAGCTCGCCCAGCTCGATGGGGCCGAACGAGACGCGAACGAGCCGCCTGACCGGAAGGTCGAGAGCTTCCATCATACGGCGGACTTCTCGTTTCCGTCCTTCGCGCAACGTGAGGTGGAACTCGGCCGTCGATTTCGCGCCGCGTTTGCGCGACTTGACCGTCACGTCCTCGGCGGTCGCGACTCCGTCATCGAGTGCGACGCCGCGCTCGAGTCGGCGCGCTTCCGCGCCGCCGGCGACGCCGTCCACCTCAACGCGATAGCGTCTTGGGATCTCGTACCTCGGATGCAACAACCGATGGGCCGCCTCTCCCTCGTTCGTGAAGATTAGCAGGCCCTCGGTCAAACGATCCAGTCGACCAACGTGAAACAGGTCGTTACTGCCGGCCGGCAACAGGTCGTATACCGTCGGGCGACCGCGATCGTCCTTGCGGGTCGTCAGGTATCCTGGAGGCTTGCAGACGGCGATCCAGCGGAGCCGACCGACTTCGACCCGCACGCCGTCGACATGCACGACCTGAACGCCAGGCACAACTCGGGTGCCGAGCTCTGTCACCACGGTGCCGTCGATGCTGACGCGGCCGCTGGTGATCAGCTTCTCCGCTTCGCGACGGGAGGCGACCCCCGCACGCGACAGATACTTCTGTAAGCGAACCGCCTCTTCAGCTCGAGGCGCGTCCACGGTCATTCCTCTGCCCGCAGCGCGATCTGAAGCTCTTGCGGCTGGGGCAGGTCTTCCAGGGACCGCAACCCAAAGTGGTCCAGGAATTTCTCGTTGGTCCCGTAGAGCAGCGGCCGACCCAGGCCCTCGGCACGGCCCACGATGTCGATCAGGCCACGTTCCTGCAGGTTGCGAAGCACGCCGGCCGCGCTGACGCCGCGGAGCTCCTCGATCTGGAGCCGGCCGACGGGTTGGCGGTAGGCGATGATCGCCAGCGTTTCGAGTGCCGCTCGCGACAACTTGTTGGTACGGGTGATCGAGTCAAAGCGCTCGAGGTAGGGTGCGTACTCGGGCCTTGTCAGGATTTGGTAGCCGTCGCCCAGCGGATAGATCTGGAACGCGCGGTCGTCCGCCTCGTACTCGCGAGCAAGCTCGGAGATCGCGTCCTCGACGTCTTTGGTGGAGAGGTCGGTGCTGGCGCGAGCGATCTCTTTAGGAGCCAACGGCGTCTCGCTGGCTAGCAGTATGGCTTCAACTATCCTCGTCGGATTCACCGCGATTGACCCATAGAGTTCCGAAGTGACGTTCCTGGTTCAGACGGACCTTTCCTCGCTTCGCTAGCTCGAGCGCGGCGAGGAACGACATGACAGCGTGGATCCGGGTCTTCCAACGCCGCATGAACCACTCGAACGGTACGCGCGTCTTTTCCTTGAGCACCCTGAACCACAAATCGATCTTCTCGTCCACCGTGACCGGCCGTACCGGCGCCCGGTGCGGTTTGCGCTCGGGTGGCGCTGGCAGCGAGATGGCGGCCGCGACGAATTCTTCCAGCGAAAGCTGGAGCGGGAGCTCACCCATATCTGGAGATGGCCGTGGCTCGACGTAACCCTTCGGGCGATGCAGCGCTCGCTCCGCCTCGGCGGCGGACAGCGCATGCGCCATCTCGCGGAAGAACTCGTACTCGAGCAGACGCCGCACCAACTCGGAGCGCGGGTCCTGGTCTTCGAGCAGGTCGTCGCGCCGGGGCAGCAGCATCTGGGCTTTGATGCGAACCAGCGTCGCCGCCATCTCGAGGAACTCACCAGCTCGCTCGAGCGAGACGCTGTCTTCGACGCCTTCTATCGCCTTGATGAACTGCTCGGTGATGTCGCCGATCGGGATATCGAAGATGTCGATATCCTGGGAGCGAATCAGGTGCAGCAGAAGGTCGAGAGGCCCCTGGAAGCGCTCGAGCTCCACGACGAACCGGTCGTCCGCCTCGACGATGCGCGACGCCGCCGGCGACGGCAGCCGCACCTTCTTGCCAATCACTTCCACCAGCTACCCGTCCCCTCGTTGCACCGAGCGGTGCACCGTCCCCACAGGTGAGCCCCTGTCCAGCAGTAGCCTTCGATTGTTCCGGATCACTATGGCTAGAAGTTATAGGACGCCAAATGCCGTGTCAAAGCTAGACTTTCGCGGGTTGACACCCTGCGAGCGCCGGAATATCCTTACGCGGCTTTCCAACCGAAGAGAGGTGCGCCAGCGCGGTCCCCGTGGCCGCAGAAGCGCAGTCTTTCCGGTTTAGCAGAATAAGAGAAACACTGGAGAACACGTGCCGAACACGAAGTCCGCAATCAAGCGCCTGCGCCAGAATGAACGGCGCCGCGAGCATAACAAGGCGGCCCGCAGCCGACTGCGCACCGCCCTGAAGAAAGTACGGGATGCGTCGGAGCCCGGTGCGGCGGCCGATGCTTATAAGGAAGCGGCCCGCCTGCTGGATCGGGCGGCGGCCCGCGGCCTGATCCACAAGAACGTGGCGAACCGGTCGAAGGGGCGGCTGGCGGTACACGTTCAGAAGCTGGGCGGCACCGCGTAAAACAGCTCCTCAATAGATCAAAGCCCGAGGCGAGTGGAGGGTTTCTGCTCGCCTCGGGTTTTTTTTGGTGGGAATCATCGAAGCGGATTCAACGAATCCCTCATTCTGGAGTCGCGGAAGCTGAAGGGACGGCGGCTAATGTTCCGGTTCGTGGAATCCGCAATGAGGGAATCGTCGAATCAGCTTCGACAATTGCGTTCGATATTCTGGGGAATCAGAACTCCGACTCCCGATTCCCCCCATCATTCGGCGGGCAGCTCTTCCCCGCATTCGGTGCAATACCACTCGGCCGGGTCGTTGGCCGCGGAGCAGTGCGGGCAGATGATCGTCTGCGGCGTGCCACTGCCGTGCTGCTCGAGGAATGAGAAGGACTCCGGGTCGCCCTTGGGTGCCTCGGCGGCGCCGCCGCCCAGCGATAGGGACTCCAGAAACGCCAGCTCGTCGGTGACGCCTCCACCGCCCGCCTCGGATTCGGCGGCCGGCGGTTCTTCCGCAGCGGGTTCCGCCGGCGGCTCGCTCACCAGCGCGTCACCGGTGTCTTTGTCTTCGAGCACCAGCGCTTCGAGGGAGACGAACCCCTCTCCGTCATTCGAGAGATCGAAACCTTCGGCAACTGGCTCCGGCTCCAGCACGGCGGGCTCCGGGGCCGCAAGCTCCATCTCCACGGGCGCCTCGGGCTCGGTCAGGACGGGCTCCGGTTCAGGCTGCGGCGGTGGTGGCGGCGGTGGCGGCGGCGTCGGCTCCGCGATGGCCGGTTGAGGCTCTTCCCCCTGAGCCAATGTCGCGATCTCCTTCAGCCGCTCGATCTCCGAACGGGTACTGTCGAGCTGCCGCTCGACCTCGCGCATCGACCCCAGCAGGCGGCTCTCCAGCTCCGCCCATTCCTTGTCGTCGCCGAACTCGCCGACGCTGCGTCGTAGCTGCGCCTCGTCCAACTCTTCGGCCCAGGCGGCTCGTTTGCCCTCCAGCTCGGCGACGCTCGATTCGAGCTCGCCGAGCTGGCCCTGAACCGCGGCCGAGTGCTTGCTCAGCTCTTGCGTGACCTCATCCAGACGCTTCTGGTAGTCCGCGTACACCCGTTCGAAGGCTCGCTCGGTTGTCGTCGCTTTTTCCGTGTCGAGGCGTCTGAGCCAAGCGACATACTTCTCCCGATCTTCCAGGAGCTGGTCGATCTCTTTCTGGACTTCGTCAGACATCTTCGCTTTCCTTGCCACCCCTTGGCAGCCGCTCATCCGGGTCGTAGACGAGTCGGCCGCCGACCAGTGTCATCGCAACTCTTCCAACAAGCTCCTGCCCGGCGAACGGTGTGTTTCTGCTCAGGCTGAAGAACTTCTCCGGTTCGCAAGTCCATCTTACTTCGGGGTCGAACACCACGATATCGGCGGGCGATCCTTCGGCCAGCGTCCCGGCGGGCAGTCTAGCGATCTTGGCCGGTACACAGGACATGCGGTCGATCAAATCCGGCAGCCCCATACGCCCGGACGCGACGAGTTCTCGAATACAAATACCCAGTGCCGTCTCGAGGCCAACGATGCCGAACGGAGCGTCATCGAATTCGCACTCCTTATCCTCATAGTGGTGGGGCGCGTGGTCTGTCGCAATGCAATCTATCACGCCTTCCACGAGCGCATCGCGCACCGCCTGCACGTCGGCAGCCGACCTGAGGGGCGGGTTCATCTTGGCCTCAGTACGGTACCCACGAACGGCCTCGTCCGTCAAAGTCAGGTGGTGCGGGGTGACCTCGGCGGTCACTCGCACGCCCCGAGCCTTTGCGGCCCGGATGATCTCGACGGACCCGCGGGTCGAGACATGTAAGATATGCAGTTGCCCACCCGTTAGTTCCGCCGTGATGCAATCTCGGGCGACGGCGACGTCTTCGGCGGCGTTGGGGATGCCGCGGAGTCCGAGCGATGTGGACACCGATCCTTCGTTCATCACGCCGTTGCCGCTGAGTCCCAGCTCCTCGGAGTGTGAGAAGTAGGGAATGTCGAAGGACTGGATGTACTCCATCGTCCGGCGCAGGAGACCGGTGTCGTAGACCGGTCGGCCGTCGTCGGTCACAGCCACCGCACCGGTGGACACCAACTCACCGATCTCGGTCATCTCTTCGCCCTTGAGTCCGACGGACACCGCGCCCACCGGGTAGACGTGCGCATAGCCGGCGCGCTCGCCCTCCGCCCGCACGAATCCGACCGCGGCCGGGTCATCGATCGGCGGACGCGTGTTCGGCATGGCGCAGATCGAGGTGAAGCCGCCCGCCGTAGCCGCCCGAGCGCCCGATGCAATCGTCTCCTTGTGCTCGTCGCCCGGCTCGCGCAGGTGCACGTGCAGGTCGACCAGCCCCGGTGCCACCACCAGACCGGAGCAATCGATCACCGCGGCGCTATCCGGCACCTCGAGCCCGCGCCAGGGGCCGGAGATGTGCCCCTCGGCAACCAGCAGATCGAGCGTGTCGTCCAGGTTTTGGGACGGGTCGATGACACGACCGCCCTTCAGCAGGATCGGCCGGCTCATGATCGCCCTCCCTTCGCCGCCTCGGCGCGCTCCGGTTGACCGCCGGCCAGCAGGTAGAGCACCGCCATGCGTACCGCGACGCCGTTGGTCACCTGCTGGAGGATTACCGAGTGGGGTCCGTCGGCGACGTGCGAGTCGATCTCGACGCCCCGGTTCATCGGGCCGGGGTGGAGGACGAGGATATCGCGCGGGGCCTTTTCGAGCCGCGCAGCGGAGATGCCGAAGAAGCGGTTGTACTCGCGGAGCGACGGAATGTAGCCGGCCTTCATGCGCTCGAGCTGCAGACGCAGCACGTTAAGGACATCCGCCCACTCGATGGCCTCTTCCACCCGCTTGAAGACCTGAACGCCAAGCTCTTCGATCCCCTTCGGGACGAGGGTCGGCGGCCCGCACACGGCCACCTCGGCGCCCAGCTTGGTCAGACCGTAAATGTTCGAACGCGCGACGCGCGAGTGCACGATGTCGCCGACGATGCAGACCTTCAGCCCTTCTATTTGACCCTTGTGGTCGCGGATGGTCAGCATATCGAGCAACGCCTGCGTCGGGTGCTCGTGCTGACCGTCACCGCCGTTGATCACGTTGGAAGGGATGCGGTCGGCAAGGAACTGGGCGGCGCCTGAGGAGCGGTGACGCATGACGACCATGTCGATCCGCATCGCCTCGAGATTACGCGCCGTGTCGACCAGGTTCTCGCCCTTTACCACCGACGACCCGGAGGCCGAAATATTCACCGTATCCGCCGACAGCCGCTTTTCGGCGAACTCGAACGACACTCTGGTTCGGGTGGACGGCTCGTAGAACAGGTTGACGATGGTTTTCCCGCGAAGCACGGGGACTTTCTTGATGGGCCGCTCGCTGATCTCTTTGAAGGGCTCTGCCGTATCGAGGAAGGTCTTGATCTGTTCGGCACTCAGGTGCTCGAGCCCTGTGAGATCTTTGCCGAATGATATCGTAGTGCTCACTCCTGATCCGTCCTGCGTAGCTCGACTTCAAGTCGCCCGTCTTCCTCCGGTACGTGCACGGCGACGTCTTCGGCCGGTGTGACGTCGAAATGGCGACCGACGAAATCCGGTTGTATGGGCAGCTCACGGCCGCCGCGGTCGACCAGGCAGCAGAGGTAGATCCGCGCCGGGCGTCCGTAGTCGGCCAGGTGATCCATCGCAGCGCGTGCCGTGCGTCCCGTGTAGCAGACGTCATCTACTATGACGACAGCGCGCTCATCTATGTCGGGTATGTCGCTGGAGCCAATGACGGGCCGTGGGCCGATGACGCTTAGATCATCGCGGTACAACGTGATGTCGAGGGAGCCGCTGGGAACGGGTCCTCCCTCTGTCTTCTCGATCTCCTCGCGCAGCAACTCGGCGAGGTCGACGCCACGTCGATGAATACCGACGAGTACGAGGCCTTCCGTACCGTCGTTGCGCTCTACGATCTCGCGAGCCATACGGGCCAGGGCGCGCCGCACCGCTCGCTCATCCATGACGACCGAATCGTGTTCCGTATGCAATTTTCCCCCTACCGCCCCACACCGGGGAGGGCTGACGCGAGTATAGAGTTAACGCGCTTTAGTGTCAACGTGTTAGAGGCCGCCGCCCCCCTCGGAAGCGACCCGTCTTTGACAGTCGTAGCGCCCTTCCCTATGATCCACCGGCCCTTCAGACCGGAACCCATCATATGCGAAAGACTATCCTGATCTCGCTGTTCACCATGTCCGTGCTGGCCGCCCCGACGTGGGCGCTGGCCCAGGATGAAGTGACCCTCGAATTGCACGGACCCAAGGCTGTGCTCACCAGGGTCCCGTTCACCCTCGGGTTCACCGCTCCCGAAAGCGCGTTTGACCTGGTCGAATGGCGGCTGGTGCGTGTACGGGACGGCGAGCTGGTGGGCAGCGGGATGGTCGAGCCCGGCATCGAAGTCGAGATCGAAGGGATCAGGATCGACCGCGGCTCCGACCTGCCGCTCCGCCTGGAGGTAGCGGGCCGGGCCGGCCACTTCTCTGTCATCACGTTGCCCGGCTGGTTCAGCATCCTGCCACCCCTCGTCGCGATCGCCCTGGCGCTCATCTTCAAAGAAGTCGTCGTATCGCTGTTCGCTGGTGTCTGGCTGGGCGCGTTCTTCGTCGCCGGCCTCAATCCGTTCGCCGCGCTGTTCCGCACCATCGACACGTTCATCATGCCGTCGCTGGCCGACGGCGACCATGCGTCGATCGTCATCTTCAGTCTTCTGCTGGGCGGCATGGTCGGTCTGATGGGCCGAAGCGGCGGGACGCACGGCATAGTGGAAGCGGTCGCGCCGCTGGCCACCAACCGTAGACGGGGCCAGCTCTCCACCTTCCTGGCCGGCCTGCTCATCTTTTTCGACGACTACGCGAACACCCTGATCGTCGGCAACACGCTGCGCCCGATCACCGACCGGTTGAACATCTCCCGGGAGAAGCTCTCCTATCTGGTCGACTCGACGGCAGCGCCGGTTGCGGCGATCGTCTTTGTCTCGACGTGGGCAGGCTATCAGATCTCGTTGATTGGAGATGGGCTGGGTGCGGCCGCCGAACAGGTGGGAGCGGGCACCGCGTTGGGTACGACGCTCGGCTCGGCCAGTCCCTTCGCCACGTTCATCGGCAGCATTCCGTATTTGTTCTACCCCATCCTGGCGCTTTGCATGGTCTTCCTGGTGGCGTGGACCGGACGCGATTTCGGTCCGATGCTGAAAGCCGAGCAGCGGGCGTCGCGTGGCGATGGGCTGTACCGGGATGGCGCCATGTTGATGGTGGACACAAGCGCCGAATTGATGGCGCCCAAGGAGGGCAAGCCGCGGAAGTGGTTCAACGCGGCGATCCCCGTCGCCACCGTCGTCATCGTCGTGCTACTCGGTCTCTACATCGATGGGCGCTCGGCGCTGGGTCGCCCGGGAAGCCTGACCGAGATCCTCGGCGAAGCCAACTCGTTTAACGCGCTGCTTTGGGGTTCTCTTTGCGGCGTGCTGGTCGCCTTCGTGTTGGCGACCAGCCAGCGCATCCTGAAGCTACAGGAAGCGACGGAAGCATGGGCCGGCGGCATGCGTGCGATGATGCTCGCCGTCGTCATCCTGGTGTTGGCCTGGTCGTTGGGCGCGGCGACGGAGGCGGTGGGGACCGCCCAGTACGTAAGCCACATACTGGAAACGGCCGGCTTCCCGCTCCGCATGCTCCCGGTCTCGGTGTTCGCGGCGGCCGCCGCCATCGCGTTCGCAACGGGCACGTCGTGGGCGACGATGGCGATCTTGATCCCTCTGGTCATCCCGCTGGCGGCGACGCTGGGGGCGAGCGAAGGGATGGCGGTAGGCGCGTTTCAGCCTCTGATGCTGGGAACGATCAGCTCGGTGCTGGCCGGCGCAATCTTCGGCGATCACTGCTCGCCGATCTCGGATACCACTGTGTTGAGCTCGATGGCATCGGCATCCGATCACGTAGATCACGTTCGCACACAGCTGCCGTACGCACTCGTCGTGGCAGTCGTCGGAATGCTAATCGGCGACATCGCCACGGCGTATGGCATGCCGTGGTTCCTCTCGTATGTACTGGGGATTGGGATCTTGTTTGCTTTCCTGCACTTCTTCGGCGCGCGCGACGTAGCGTTGACGTAATAATCACGACTGTCTGATTTGCGTACAGGTCGTGCCGCTGCAACAGACGTTGAACGAGTGCCGCAGTAACATCGATCATACTGATCGGCGACGGTCTTCCGCTTTTTCGACTTACAGCATCGCAAGGTGAGCCCGCGGCTGGAACGCCTTTTGCCCTTCCATAACGGCGGACCGATTTCATCTCTAACCAGAATAACCTATCGCTAGCATCACTCAGCGAGCGCTGCGGTCAAGCGCGCAATGCAGGACACCTTTCAACGGCAAGGAGGTGCAGCCATGCGCAGCAGACTGTTGATGTGTCTTGGGTTAGCCCTGGGCATCGGAGCATTCATGAGCTGCTCGGGTGAAGAGCGGATGGTGGGGCCAAAGGGCTTCAACATCCAGCAAAACACCACGATCCAGCAATGTGACATCGTCGACCTGAACGATTTCACACACAACGACGACGTGACCAGCCTGGAACTATTCGGCAGCACCAGCACGCCGGTGACGCTGAACGTGACCGCGGAATACAACAGCGGCGTGGACGTCGCCGCAAAAGCCTACGACACGGATTACAGCGTCGGTGCGGGCGGGTGCGGGAACGCGCTGGACGACGAGCATGAAGACACCCAGATACCCGCGTCGACGGGTCTTCAGGCCGGACTAACGGGCTTTTGCGCCGATTGTGATGGCATCCTCCTCAACGTCCCGAGCGGCAACTTCTGCACGGGTGGCGACAACACGAGCGGCGGCAGCATCACGCTGACCGGGTTCGGCAGCGACTACACGTGGACGATCCCCAGCTATGTGGCGGCGGACGATGACGGCGACCAGACGATCAGCCTGGAGATCGACGGCTCGCAGGTCGGGGCCTCGTCAGGTCAGGGCAACGGCTCCGTGGAGATCGTGCAGACCCGTCTGCAACCCATCACGCTTGATGCCACGTTCTTGCTGAAAGGATCCGGCGGCATCGATAACATAGAGATCTGCCGCGAGGCTGATGAGCCCGGCCTCGGCCGTATCACTGGCGGCGGTGGTTGGATCGGAATGACCGCTGACAACGGTGACGACGTGCGGGTCACGCACGGCTTCACGCTCCACTGCGACATCGAGCTCTCCAACAACCTGGAGATCAACTGGCCGGGCAATAAGTGGCATATCGAGAAGGAGTTCTTCGAGGCCGGCTACCCAATTTGCACGGACGATCCGAACATCAATCCCGAGCCACCGCCGGCCCCGTTCGACACGTTCGAGGGCAGAACCGTCGGTAAGCTCAACGGCGTCGACGGCGCACCGATCATCTTCATCTTGAAGGACGCGGGCGAGCCCGGCGGCAAGAATGACATGGGCGGCATCGTGATTTGGGATGTCGGGGCCGACCCGAGCACCGATGATCCGATCCTGATCGTGCCGCTCGACGTGCTGGACCACGGCAACCTGCAGTTCCACTACGATCAGCCACATGGCTGCAATGTCAACAAGTGCTAGACAGCAGTAGCTGAAACGCCCCTGGGACCCGGTTCCAGGGGCGTTTTGCATCGGGGAAGTTCGTGTTGGATCTTCGAATCATTTACCCGTCAACAGGCTCTCCCTAATCCGCAGCGCCTTCGGCCCGGCGTTCGGGTCTTCGCTTATCCGGCGCTCCACCTCTTCCGCCAATCGCAACTCCGTTTGCAGCGTCAGCGTTTGATCGCCGCGCCGCACCACGACGTCGTACATCGTTCCGACGGGCAACTGTGAGAAGTGCTCACGGAACGCGTCGAAGCTGTCGTTGTCGGTGATCTCGACGGGACCGACCCGGAGCAGGTAATCGCCTTCCCGCACCCCAGCCTCGGCGGCGGCCCCGCCGTCGGAGAGGCCGGCGATCCGCACGCCCGTACTGTCGGGGGCCGGGAAGATGCCGATGAGCGGACGCCGCGTCGTGTCCTCGGTGAAGATGAGACCCGCCAATGGCAGCACTTCCTCCCACGGATAGAGCTCACGGCCGTCGACGTAACGGGCCCAGAAGTCGTCGAACGACTTCCCTTCCGCCGCCCGGCTGACGGCGCTCCACCAGGCCTCCTCGGAGAAGCCGGTGAAATTCTCTTTGTAGGTCGTCCAGTAGAGCCCGCGCATCACATCGTCCAGCGACGACTGGTTGTCCGTCGCGTCACGGATCAGGATGTCCAGCATGAAGCCGGCCAGCGCGCCTTTCGGGTAGTAGATGCCGCTCGTCCCATCGGTCGGCCCGATCCACGTGCTCAGCGATGCATCTTCCAAGGCAACTGCCGGGACGTTCCTCACCGTGTTGATCTGCCCCACGGTGCCGTTGTAGAAGGCCTCCCGGTCGATGACGCCGCCGCGCACGAGCAGCAGGTCGTCGTAGTAGCTGGTGATCCCTTCCGAGACCCAAAGCAGAGTGGTCGGCTGGGTACGGCCGTAGTCGTACGGGGTGATCTCAATCGGGCGAAGCCGCTTCACGTTCCAGGCGTGAAAGATCTCGTGCGATGTCACAGATCCGAGCATTGGCATCATGAAGGGCTGGCCAAGACCGGCGGCCATGTAGATGCCAAGGTGCGAGTTGCGGTGCTCGAGTGCCGACGCGCCGCCGAAATCGTCGGGGAACGTCATGAGTGTCGTGTAGGTCTCGAACGGGTACTCACCGAACATGGCGGCCATCGGCGGCATCATCCCCTGAATCTGGCCCCAGATCTCCTCACGCGTCTCGCCGGCGATCAGACCCTCGGGATACGTGGCCAGTCGGTGCAGGACGCCATCGACCACCATGCTGTCGATATCGAAGCGACCGACGAAGGTCGGCATGTCCACCAGCTCGTGGAAGTCCGCCGCCACGTACTGCCCCGGCTCGCCGCCCGGGGTCAGGCCGGTGGCGATCAGCCAGTCGGGTTCCGTGTGGATGCGAACCTGACTCTCGAACCCGAGACTCTGCCCTTCCGGGTAGAGGAACAGGTTGGTCCCGTTGAAGAACGTGAAGTCCGGCGTCGACCACGAATTCCCGGTATCGAGGTTGTCCGCCCGATAATCGAAGTTGAGCGTCAGCTGGCGCTGACCGGCGGGATAGATGCGCCAGGTATCGTAGTCGACTTTCTCCCAGCGCAGCTCGTCGTCGGCAGCGCTGGCCGAAAAGTTCCGCACGTTTCGGGCATAGTTATCCAGCTCGTACGAGCCCGGCGTCCACGCCGGCAGCGACAGGATCACCGGACTGGACCCGGACGTCCGGAACGACATCTCGACGGCAATCACCCTGAAAGCCGCTGTGCTCTCGTTATAGGTCACGTCGTACTGCACGTCAGTGATGGGCGCGGAGCGTAATCCCGTCTGTGCCTGTGCAGCCATCGGCAGCAAACAGAATAGGCCCGCAACGATCCACGTCGAACGCATACGTTGCGTCGTCATATAAGATCCTCCATAGCCTTTCAGAGATCCCCCTGCTCAGGAATCAGTACGGCCGGTCAGGGCACTTGGGTTTCGTTTCTTAGACGGAAGGAGCGCTAGAATGGATGCATGAGGGAATCCCGACTCAGATCATTCGGCGAGTCGGACGACGAACATCGGACATCGGACGTCGGGCGTCGATCGCCCAACAGGACTCGGCCGTCGAGCGCCGGCTGTCGGCTGTCCGCTGTTGAAATAGTCCGGCCGCAGCCCGGCGTTCCGTCGAACGATGAACGTCGACCGCCGAACTAACCCACAGGCGTGACCAGCGGCTCCCCCCGAATCCCAAACATGAGATTCTTCCAGGCAAGCTGGAACATCCGGGTCCGCGTTTCCTCCGTGGCACTTCCGATATGCGGCAAGAGAACAACGTTCGGCAGCCGCTTCAAACACTCCCGGATCTCCGGCTCCCACTCGTAAACATCGAGCCCGGCTCCCCGCAGCGCCCGCGTCTCCAGCGCCTTGCACAGCGCGTCCTCGTCGACGATACCGCCCCGAGCCGTATTGATGAGAATCGCGCCCCGCTTCATCCGCGCGATCCGCTCGCTGTTGAGCAGCCCCGCCGTCTCTTCGCTGAGCTTCACGTGAACCGATACGATGTCCGCGGCTCCGAGCAGTTGGTCCAGCGATGAGATCCGCTGTGCCCCGGTTTCGGCTTCGAACTCCGATCGCGCCCGCATGTCCCAGTAGACCACCTGCATCCCGAACGGCACGGCGCGTCGACCGACCGCCTGACCGATGCGACCCGCGCCGAGAAGGCCAAGCGTCTTCCCGGTCAGCTGCATGCCGAGCAGAAGCGTCGGCCCCCATTCCCACCCGCCGTGGCGCGCGACGGCCTCCGCTTCGATCAGCCGGCGACTCGCGGCCAGGATGAGCGCCCAGGTGAGATCCGCCGTGGCCTCGGTCAGCACATCGGGAGTGTTGGAGACCTCTACTCCTCGAGCGCGCAACGACGGCACGTCGATGTTGTCGTAGCCGACGGCATAGTTGGCGACGACCTTCAGATCAGGGAGTCCATCAAGGACCGACGCATCGATCTTGCGCGATAGCAGAGGTAGGAGCCCGACATAGTCGCCATCCGGCAGCGGATCGATCACAGCGACCCACTCGATCTCCACATCGGATGGCACCTCTACGGAATCGACGAACGCCCGCACTTCCTCGGCGACCAGGACCCGGTGCTTCGAAGCCGCCATCGTCAGCGCCGTTCCCGGAAGAAGTCGCGAAGCAGCCCCGCCGCTTCGTCCGCCAGCGGTCCGCTCTCTATCGGTACGCGGTGGTTGAGCCGCTCGTCCTGAACGAGATTGCCCAGACTGCCGCACATCCCGGCCTTGGGGTCGGGAGTGGCGTAAACCAGCCGCTGGATTCGCGATAGCACGATGGCGCCGGCGCACATCGCGCACGGCTCCAACGTCACGTAAAGCGTGCAATCGGTCAGCCGCCAGTCGCCGATCTCCGCGGCGGCTTTCCTCAGCGCCAGCAGTTCGGCGTGCGCCGTCGGATCGCCGAGCTCCCGGGTTCGGTTATGCTCACGAGCCAGCAGCTGATCGTCGCAGATCACGACCGCGCCCACTGGGACCTCATCGTTGCTCGCAGCCGCGCGAGCTTCCTCGACGGCTATACTCATCCAGCGAGCGTCATCCGCAGTCATTGCGCCTCATCGCCCGTCGTGAACCGACTTCTATGTGCGTGTGACCTAGTCTCTCGGTAAGGTGCGCAACACCGCGCGTACCACACCCAGGAAGCGTGGCGTCGGTGTCCCGTTCAAGCCCTCCTGCGGGGCGACGACCAACTCCACTTCACTACCCTTCTCGTACGCCGCTAGCTCTCCCTCTTCCACCGTCTCGCACGGCTCGACGACCAGCATATCGCCTTCCAGGATGCCGTGCTCCAGGAGACCAGCACCCAACGCACGAACCATGAAGCAATCGGCGGAGCCGGCCAGAGACCGATCGAGATCGAACCGAGCCTCGATGTCGTCGACGGATTCGTGAACTCCATTACCGTAAAGCGGGATCGTTACGGTATCTGGCGAAAGATCGAGGCCCAAAATCCTCAGGGCCCGAGAACGGGAAGCGGTTCGGTCCAGGTAGCCTTTGCGCTGTAGCGACTGGAGGTGCTCTGTAACGGTCTTCGTGGACCTGATCCCGAAGCGTGAGCCGATCTCCCGAATGCTCGGCTGGTAGGTCTCGCGCTTCAAGTAGTCGACGAGGTAGTTGTAGATGCGACGTTCGATCGTCGTGAGCACCTCAGACATCTGAATACCTCCTGAAAAACCCGCGAGAGCGACTCCTACCCATGCCACCTGGCCGAGAACCAGGAAGCTGCGGATATCGGAACGACCACAGGGGACCGCTCCGTTATGGGCGAGTCTCTCTCAAAGGGGGGAGAGATACTGTCTATGACAATAGGCGAGTAACTCGCCGACCTTCTCCCGGATTTTTTATTAGTACGTGCGCGAGATGCAGTTTAGGATGTATCCGCTTTTCCGTCAAGCACCCTCAAGATGACGAATCGCGGAGTCGATTCGTGACAAAACGAGCTCGCGACCCATGACGATCATCACTTCAAAGATGCCAGGACTCACCGCCGAGCCGGTGATCGCAACACGCAGCGGGTGGATGAGCTTGCCGGCACCCACGCCCATAAGTTCAGCCAGGACACGGAGTTGCGACTCCAGCTCTTCCTCGTTCCATTCATCTTCTTTCGATAGTTCGGAACGAAGTTTTGAAAGTCGATCGATGACTTCTTCTGGATGCTTCCAATGTTTCTTCACCGCGGCGGGATCGAACTCCACATCGATGGAAAAGAACGGTCGCACGCGTTCGCACAATTCGTTCAAAGTTCGCGCGCGAGTTTTGACGAGATCAAGTACGCTGTCAAACCATTCGCTCCGCGTCTTCAGTTCTTCTTCGGTGGTCACACCTGTCTTTATTAGAGTCGATCCCACCAATTCCGCCAGTCGTCGACTCGATGTGTTCGCGATGTGCTGACCGTTCAGCCACTCGAGCTTTTCATGATCGAAGACGGCTGGTTTCACGTTGATGCGATCGAGTGAAAAGCGCGCGATCAACTCATCGACTTCCATCACTTCGGTGTCATCTTTCGGCGACCATCCGAGCAGCGCGAGGAAGTTGTTCATCCCACTCGATAGAAAACCGGACGTCCGATACTCACCCACGGCGGTAGCGCCGTGCCGTTTTGACAGTCGCTTGCCGTCCGGACCCATGATCAACGGCACATGGCAGAAGATAGGCGGTTCTAAGCCCAACGCTCGGTAGATCTGGATCTGCTTAGGGGTATTAGAAACGTGATCTGCCCCACGTACGACATGGCTGATCCGCATCTCCAGATCGTCCGACACGACGGCGAGATTGTACGTCGGAGTGCCGTCGGTTCTCAGGATGATGAAGTCCTCGATATCCGAGTTCTTGAACCGCACGGTGCCGCCGACGATGTCTTCCCAGACGGTATCACCGCCCGGCATCCGGAAGCGGACCGTGAAGGGTTCGGTGCCGGCGCGTCGCTCCGCCTCATCCGAAGGAATGTCTCTACAGCGCCCGTCGTAGGCGGCGGCCCTGCCCTTCTCACGGGCCACGTCGCGCATCTCTTCCAGCTGTTCAGGCGTGCAAAAGCATCGGTAGGCGGCGCCGGAATCGAGGAGACGCCGAACGTCGGCGCGGTGACGCTCGATGCCGTCGGCCTGGTGATAAGGTCCTTCGTCCCACGTGATACCCAACCAGCTCAGCCCATCGAGGATCGCCCGAGTCAATTCCGACTGACTCCGTTCGCGATCCGTGTCCTCGATGCGAAGAACCAAGATACCGCCCTCGTGACGTGCGAAGAGCCAATTGAAGAGCGCGGTACGCGCTCCACCCACATGGAGAAAGCCGGTGGGGCTGGGCGCGAATCGAACGCGTGGCGAATCTGCCATCGGACCGTCCAGTCAGGCTGTACGCAGGGACGGGCTGTGCCTCGCTGGAGACGCAGCCCGTCGAACGAAATCACATATGGCGGAGAGGGTGGGATTCGAACCCACGAGGGGCTTACGCCCCCAACACCTTAGCAGGGTGCCGCCTTAAGCCGCTCGGCCACCTCTCCCCGTGGTTGCCGGCTCATTGTGCGCCGGTTGGTGTTGGTGATGGGATAAGATAGTCGGCCGCGCGGGATTGTCACGGGTGGGTGGTAGGTGGTAGACAGTGGACGGTAGACGGTAGACGGTGGCTGTTCGGCGTACCGTCTACCGTCTACCGTCTACTGTCTACTCGTACCTCAGCGCCACCATCGGATCCACCCGCGTCGCCCTTCGCGCAGGTACCGCCGACGCCAGCAGTCCGGTCGCCATCAACACTATGGCGATGGAGACGAACGTCATGGGATCCATCGCCTCGACTTCGAAGAGGATGTCCTGGAGGCCGCGGGAGAGTAGCCAACCGAGGCCCAGACCGAGGACTATGCCGATGGTGAGTTGCCACAGGCCCTGCTTGAGCACCAGCCGCATCACATCACCTCGCTCGGCGCCGAGCGCCATGCGGACACCCACTTCCTTGGTGCGCTGGCTGACCGCGAACGAAATGACGCCATAAAGCCCGATCGCCGCCAGGAAGAGGGCGACCGCCCCGAACACCACGAATAGGGTTCCGAACACAGTGTAGAACCAGGTGCTCTCGGCGATGGCTCCCGCCAGCGTGCGGACCCAGTAGATCGGCAGGTTCTCGTCGATGGCGACGATCTCGTCCCGGACGGTGGGCGCCAGCGACATGGCGTTTCCGTCGGTTCGGGCGATCATGAACATGAAGCGGGCCACGTTCTGCTGCATCGGCAGGTAGAAGCCTTCCGGGAATTCGTTGTCAGGACCGCCCATGTACATGTCAGGCACGACGCCGACGACCATCAACCAAGGCTCTTCGGATTCGGAGGCGCCGACCCGGAACCGCCTGCCGAGCGGGCTCTCGCCGGGGAAGAACTTGTCGACGAAGCTCTGGTTGACGATGGTGACCGGCAGCGCTTCCTCCTGGTCCTGCACGGTGAAATCGCGTCCCTGCAGGATGGTCGCGTCGAACGCAGCGAAGTAGCCCGGCGACACCGTGTTGCTGCGGGCGAGCGGGTAGTCCTGATCTCGATCGTAGGTCTCCCCTTCGATGCCGATCCGCCAGCGACCGCTCCCCAAACCCGGGAGGTTGGTGGAGATCGCGGAGACGCGGACGCCGGGCATGCCGCCCAAGCGTTCCTGGACTTCCTCGAAGAAGCGCACGCGGCTCGGGTCGTCCGGGTAATCGCCCTCGAACAGACCGACACGCGCCGTGAAGACGTGCTCGGTCGGGAACCCATAGTCGATGCTGCGGAGCTTCGTCACACTCCGGATCATCAGGCCCGCCGCCACCAGCAGACCGAACGACAGCGCGACCTCCATCACGACCAGCCCCTTTGAGAACTTGCCGATCCGCAAGCTGGACGAGCCTCGGCTTTCGTCCTTGAGGATCTCGTTCACGTTGGTACCGGAGGCCTGGAACGACGGGAAGATTCCGGCGATGATCGCGGAGACCAGCACCAGCCCGATGACGAACACGACAGCGACGGGGTCGATGCGGATATCAATCCAGAAGGGCGGATCGGTATCGACGATAGCGCGATTGAATAAGGTGACGCCGATCCAACCGACGCCAAGACCGAACAATCCGCCGATGGACGCGAGGACGATGGTCTCGGTGAGCAGCTGCGACATCACCTTCCAGCGGCTGGCGCCCAACGCGGTGCGAACGGCAACCTCTTTGCTACGCAGCGTTGCCCGCGCCAACAGCAGGTTGGCGACGTTGAAGCAGGCGATGAGCAGCACGCCGAACACGGCGCCAAGCATCACCCACAGCAGTCGCGCCGGCTCCTCGCCGATGTACTCCTCGGTGTACGGCTTGATGATGACGCCAACACCCTCGTTGGTCTCCGGGTACTCCAGCGCGAGCCGGTTGGCGATGGCCGCGTATTCGGCGTTGGCCTGATCGACGTTCAGGCCGTCCTTGAGACGGCCGAACACCTCCAGCGTGAGCCCTTCCCCGCGCTCCAACTCCAGCGGGTCCATCCTCAATGGCACCCAGACCTCTTCGGCGATGGGGAACGCGAAGCCCTCCGGCATGACGCCAACGATGGTCGATTGCTCGCCATTCACGCGGATGACCCGACCGACGACATCGGGATCGAGGGCGTAGCGATCGCGCCACGCGTTGTAGCCGAGCATGATAACGGGTTCGGCGTCAGGACTGTCCTCCCCCTCCCGGAAGGTGCGCCCGATGACCGGCTGCACGCCGATCATCTGGAAGGCGTTGGCGCTGATGAAGGCGCCGTCGTAGCGGTCCGGTCGCCCCTCGTTGCCCGCGACGTTCACCGTCCCCTGATAGAAGCCGGCGATCCCCTGGAACGTGGTCTGTTGCTCACGCCAGTCCACGAAATCGTGGATCGTGACTTCCATGCTCTCGATGTCTTCGGCCAGGTTGTTGCGCTCGATGTGCATCAGCCGGTGCGGCTCCTCGAACGGGAGACCCCGATAGAGGGCGCCGTAGACGATGCTGAACATCGTCGTTGTGAGGCCGATGCCGAGGGTGAGAGCTATGACTGCGATAGCGGCGAGCCCGGGGTTCTTGAGGATCATACGGGCGCCGTAGCGGATATCCTTTAGAAGGGATCCCATGAGACCTGCCCTGCTGGTAGTTGGGTTTTGGGGCCTAGCTGGGCCCAATCGCACGATGGGATACCCTACGATTTGACTGGCTGGAGGGTTTCGCGGTGCGCGGTGGGGTGCGGCGACGGGGGACCGCTCGCTCCGGCGTTGGTCGGGCTCGGGGGACCGCTCGTCGGTCCCCCGATCCCTCCCTATCGACTATGGACCAGCTCAGATCGCCGCTCACTCTTCCCCAAGCCTTATTCGTTGCGGCCGGTGAAATCGTCCATGCTGTGGCTGACGCCGAAGAAGCCGATCAGGGCATCGAACCAGGCGACAGGTAGGATGCGGAGCGGGAACGATGTGTAGGTGAAGCGCGGCATGATGAGGCGACGGCGGTTCTTCTCGATGGCTTTCACCGTTCGGTTGGCAACGTACTCGGGGTCGAGTATCGGCAGCAGCCACGGGAAACGGGTCTGCACGCCGTCGAACATGCCGGTGCTGGAGTAGTAGGGGCAGACCAGGGTTGTCTTGATGTCGGCTTTCTGTTGCGCCAGCTCCAGGCGCAGCGCTTCATCGAAACCGACGGCGGCGAACTTGCTGGCGCTGTAATCGGCCAGCCTGGGGGCGGCGACCAGGCCGCCGGCGGAAGCGATCGTCACGATATGGCCGCTGCCCTTCTCGATCATCGAGGGCAGAAAGGCGCGGACGGTCCAGAAGTGGGCCAGCGTGTTCACGTCGAAAGTGCGCTCGATCTCCTCGTCGGAGATGTCGAGCAGCGGCTTGCCGGTGACGATACCCGCATTGTTGATCAGGACGTCGACGTGTCCGTGGTCGGCCAGGACGCGCTCCGCCGCGTCACCGATGGCGGCACGGTCGGAGAGATCGACCCGCTGCACGGTCGCGGGATGATCCAGCTCCTTGAGCCCTGCCGTCGTTTCCTGGAGACCGTCTTCATCGATGTCCCAGAGGATTACGCGGGCACCGCGGCCGGCGATCTTCCAAGCCAGCAGGCGACCGATGCCGCTGGCGGCGCCGGTGATCAGCACGTTCCTGTCCCAGAAAGTTGTCATGGTATCGATTCGCTAAGTACAGAACGTTACGAGCTACTCTTCAGCCGAAGGTCGACGTCGCAATTCCTTCTTCCGGCTCCGACGTCGCTTGCTCTCCAGCCGTGCTTCCTTGGACGCCGCGGAAGGTTTCTTCTTCTTGCGCGGCTTTCGCTCGACGAGTGCTTCCTTCACCAGCTCCTGGAGGCGTTCGACGGCCAGCTCCCGGTTCCGACGCTGCGTCCGTTCCCGATAGGCAACGACCCGCATGACTCCTTCAGCGCTGATCCGGGTCGCCAGCTTCCTCAGGATCTGCTGGCGCTGTGTGTCAGTGAGAACCGCGCTCTCCAGTACATTCCAGCGCGCCTCGACCCGCGTCGATCGCTTGTTGATGTTCTGGCCCCCGGGACCGCTGGCCCGTGAGGCGCGGAACTCGATCTCGTCGACCGGGACTCCAGCAAATGTGCTCATGATCGTTGACCAGAGTGTATCAATATGTCCCGAGATAGCGAAAGGGCGAGTCGACATCAACCACCAGTGACTACTTTACGGGTGGTACGAGAATTGATAAGTCTCTGCTGGAAGACCTGACCCTCGTGCGGTTGGATCTGTTGCCTGGACGGTCGGCGCGACGTGCGTCGGAACTGGCGTCTGCAGCTCCTATCTCCGTGCGGGGGTTTTCTCATGGTCAAGGGCATCAGCGCTCTGTGGAAGGAAGAAGACTGGTGGGCGGTGTGGTTCGGGTTCCTGCTGATCATCGCCAGCCTAACTCGTCTCGTCATTCGAGTACCCAGGATCGGCAGATGGACGGACGACCCGCTCACGGCCTTCGGTGTCGGCTCGGACGATGGAACGATCTTTCTGGCGCTGCTGGCCCTGATGCTCGGCCTGGCCGTGCTCACGACCGTCGGCATCGCCGTTATGAAGTCGGAGCCGCCCGGTCGCTACGCTCTGGGGTTTGTCGGTGTCTTCTTCCTCGCCTGTCTCTCCTACTGGATCGCGAATCAAACGAACATCCGCTACTGGGGACTGAGCTACGCGCTGTGGGCATTGCTGGTCGGCTTGCTGATCTCGAACACCGTCGGCACGCCGCAGTGGCTGAAGGCGGGCGCGAAGACCGAGCTGTTCATCAAGACCGGATTGGTGCTGCTGGGAGCGGAGATCCTGTTCAAGAAAATCATCTCGATGGGCGTGCCAGGACTGATGGTGGCGTGGATCGTCACGCCGACCGTCGTGATCTTCATGTTCATGTTCGCCAACCGCGTCCTGAAGATGGTGAACAAGAAGCTGGCGATCATCATCGCCTGTGCGACGAGCGTGTGCGGGGTGTCCGCCGCTATCGCCGCCGCCGCGGCGTGTCGCGCGAAGAAGGACGACCTGACGCTGGCGGTAGGTATGACGCTCATCTTCACGGTTCTGATGATGTTCTTCATGCCGCTGGCCATCGACTGGGTCGGCATGAACCACGTGCTGGGCGCTGCCTGGATGGGCGGCACGATCGACTCGACGGGCGCGGTGGTGGCGGCGGGCTCGATGCTGGGGCCGGTGGCCGAGCAGGTAGCGGCGGTGGTGAAGATGATCCAGAACGTGATGATCGGCGTGCTGGCGTTCGCCATCGCGCTCTACTGGGTAACTCGGGTCGACCGGGAGCCGGGTCAGAAAGCGGACGCCCGAGAGATCTGGTATCGATTCCCGAAGTTCGTCATCGGGTTCGTGGCCGCATCGATCCTGTTTTCGTTCCTGGTTGTACCGATGAACCAGGGTGACTTCGCGCTGGTCGAGTCGACGTTCATCAACCCGGTGACGCGTGTGGCGCGGGGCTGGTTCTTCTGTTTGGCGTTCGTGGCGATCGGGCTGGAGTCGAACTTCCGCGACTTGGCCGGGAATATGGAGCGGGGTAAGCCGCTGGTGTTGTACGTCGTTGGGCAGTCGTTCAACCTGGTGCTGACGCTTGTCGTTGCGTGGCTGGCGTTCATGGTGTTGTTCCCGAACGCGGTGGGATAGCGTGTCGAGGAATCGTCTTGAGGATTGGGTCCGGTTCTTCGTCGGGCTGCTGGCGCTGGCGCTGTGCATCGCGTTCTTTGCGTCGGGGTATTCGCCTCCCGGCGCGGCGGGCGCGGTGCTGCGGCACAATCAGGAGAACGATATCGATGCGTCGCCTCTGTTTTATACTGAAGTGGAGAATATGCAGGATTTGGAGGCGGGGTTGGCTGACCTGATCAATGACTAAGTACTGACGTGTAAGGTTCGATCACACTCATCAACAACTCAGCCCTCATCGCTCAACGGTAAAGTACCCTGGTGTTGAGGATGAGGGCTGGCTTTGAGCGGAGGGCCCGGGATTCGAACCCGGAAGGGATTGCTCCCGGCGGTTTTCAAGACCGCTGCCTTGCCAATTAGGTCTAGCCCTCCGTGCGTTGAAACGTAACAACTTACCTTGTTCCTGTCATTTCTCTTTCCGCCGCTCGAGGTCGGCAGCAGCGACTCCGGCTTCACGTAACCCGCTGGATATCGTATCTTCGCAGCGAGCGCCCAACCGAAACGCATTCCACACTCGTGCTGCAATAGGTACGACGTGAACCGAGAGATCCAGCGCCCACCGGATTCCGGAACCTCTGTCGTCGGTATGACCACGACAGGCGACGCGGGTCTGCTGGCCGACCTCGCGGCAAAAGCCGGCAAGCGGCTCGCGATCATGTCCTTCGCCTACGCCGCCGCTTACACCCTTCTTTACATCTCTTCGCGGGTGCTGGAGGACCTTCCTCGGGACTGGGAAGGCGCGGTGCTGAATCCCGACGTCGTCGCCGCGCTAGTCATCGGGATATCGCTGCTGGTGTTCGCACTGGCCGTACTGGCCGTGAGCGGCCGAGTGAATCCGTATCGACTGCTTGAAATCGGGTTGATCTACCAGGTCGTCGGCGCCATCGGGATCGAGATCGACTTGCTCTGGTGGCCGACCTTCGGCCTTTGGCCGGAGGACGGCTCGTTCGCCATCAACGGTATTTCGTGGACGTGCCCGTGGATCATCGCCTTCCCTCTCATCGTGCCGGCCACTCCGGCCCGAGCGACCGTCGCGGCGCTGGTCTCTGCTTCCGTACGCCCGCTGGTGCTTGTCGTGCTCGCCCTTCAGGGTGTCCCGTTCGCCGCGGCGGGTGTCGACGCGGGAGTGCTCCTCGATCTCGTGCTGCCGAACTACGTGTGCGCCGCCATAGCGATCGTCGGGGCACGAATCGTTTGGAGCTACGGATCGGACATCGCTGAGGCCCGCCGCATGGGCAGCTACCGTCTCGTGGAGCGGCTGGGCGAAGGCGGTATGGGAGAAGTATGGAAGGCGGAGCATCAGATGTTGGCTCGGCCCGCGGCTATCAAGCTTGTTCGCGGCAACGCCGGAACGGCTGGATTGGACCGCACATCGGGCAGCGCGATACGGCGGTTCGAGAGAGAAGTGCGGGCGACAGCCGAGCTGCGCTCTCCACATACGGTGGTCGTGTACGATTACGGCTTCACAGCCGATCGAACGTTTTACTACGTGATGGAACTGCTGGAAGGAATGAGTCTTCAGCGGCTGGTGCAAGACTATGGCCCACTTCCCGCGGAGCGAGTGATTCACATCCTCCGCCAGGCCTGCGATTCGCTTTCGGAGGCCCACGCACACGGCATGGTGCACCGCGACATCAAGCCGGCCAACATCTTCGTCTGTCGTTACGGTCGCGAGCACGACTTCGTGAAGGTGCTCGACTTCGGACTCGTCAAGCACGTCGGACAGGCCGCGGCGCGGGAAACGGAGCTAACGGAGGCCGGCCTCTTCGCCGGCACACCCGCCTACAGCTCTCCCGAAGCCGCTACGGATGGCGATCCGATCGATGCCCGATCCGACATCTACTCACTGGCCTGCGTCGCGTTCTGGCTTCTCACGGGTCGCACCGTATTCGATGCACCCACGGCGCTCGCGATGCTGGTCCACCACGTACGGCAAGAACCCTCTCCTCCATCGAAGTACGCCGAGCTGGAGGTCCCGTCGGAACTGGACGATCTGATTCTTGAGTGTCTGCGCAAAGACAAGTCCGAGCGGCCCGAGTCGGCGGAGGTTCTCGACGCGAGGCTGGGCGCTATCGCCGCAGGCAATTCCTGGACTCAAGAGCGCGCCCGGGAGTGGTGGGATCTCAACCACCCCGATACCTAGTCTCAAGCCCAGTAGCGCGACCCGCCATCAGGTCGAAGATTGAGCCGCTCGCACTCCAAAGCACGGTCGCCAAGAAGGACGTGCTCCTCGCAGCGGTCGGCGTCGTGGTCAATCACCGCGCGCGCTCCCGTTGTGAGAATCTGTCCACCACCCGCTTCACCCTCTTTTGTAGCAACGCGAAGGCCAACGCGACCGTTCCACTGGCAATCCAGGTGCTCGAGCTCGCTGGTAGACCCAGCAGACCCGCCAACCGCTGAGCCATGAGATCCTCCACTCCCGCGAACAGGAATATCAGAATGACGCCCAGCGACCCATAGACGGCCGTTCGACGTAGCACGAGTGCCGGGTCTATGGCACCGGAATAGAACATCGCGATCGCGAGGCACGCCAGAAACGCCAGGTAGATCAGCGGCATACCGATCAGGAAACCGAGTTCAGCCACAAAGCGTACAACTGCCGAATTCGTCACGTAGCTCAGCACGGCCAACGCGAACACGGCGAGCAGCGCTGACAAGGCGAGGACGCACGCCTCGACGATCCAGAGAATCTTGCGCCGCTCCTCGTCGGTCGAGGCCGCGTAGCTGATGCGTAGAGAGGACACCACCATCGCGAGTGGTGTCAGCAGAATGAGTATGCCGAAGAGCAGGCCGACGAAGGCTGCCACAGTGGTCGGATACATTCCCATCATCCGGTCTTCGCGCCAGAGCCAGCCAGCCAACTGGTACCAGTAGGCGGCAACTGCCACACCGCACAGCCAGACGAGGGCCGGCCGATCGATAGCGGTCGCCTGGAGAGCCCTGAGTGGACGGAACTCGTGAGTAGCGATGCCAAGGCCCGCGCGTGGCAGCATCAAGTTCACGCCACGCAGCATGAAGAGCCGTCCGGCAACGCCTACTCGGCCCAGCCGACCGAGGGGAACCGATTCCTGCTGGTGCGTCAGCGCCAGGTCGCCCTGGGTCAGGCGGCGGGGAAACACGAGGGTGAAGTGAACGAACCCGGCGATGGAGAACGCATTAGCGAAGGACCAGAGCCCGAGGATCGAATCCCTGGGGAGCCCAGCCGTGTTGACGACCGTCGCCCAATTCAGAGCCAGGAAAGCAAGGGACAGCGCAAACGTCCGGGTCGCTATGCTGTCGCCGGCGCGCCAAATCACTATGAGGGCCAGAGCGCCTGCCACCAGGCTGGTGATCTGTTGGAGAATCCCAAAGGCCAGGAGAAAGCCGTGGTAGTCGGGGTTGAAGGCCGAAACCCAGGCGTGCCCTGTACCCTCGGTGTACAAGGCATGCAAGGCGATCGCGGCCACCGCGACCGCCGCGAGGACGACGGCTGTCACCGAGATCCGAGAAAGGCTCGGAGCGATCCGTTTCTCGAAACGTGACATGAACTCCTCCCCTTCGCTGAGGAGGCCTTCAGGGTCAAGCTTGTCTCCTGCGACAACGTCTCAAAAGATGAGAAGCGAGGCAAGGTGCGCCGGTAGCGCAACAGGCCGTCTATTCTCAGATTGAGCCGCTCGACCAGCAGAGGTGCTCATGAGCTCGCAGAACACTGATTCGCCCCACGACGCTATGATGACCTTCGATCGTGCTAAGAGATTGACCTCGGTGACGACGGCCGGCACGGTGGCTGTCCTCTTATGTGTGGCGCCCGGTTTGGCGCAGGAAACCGTCTTCCCCGGCGCCGACGAGGGCACACCGTCTCTGGCCGAATACTTCTCCTGGATCAACAACACGAACGAAGGGGCAACGGAATCCCAGACGCTGATCAACCTGGAGTTCTTCGAGTGGCTGCGTGACGAGTTTGGGATGCAGCTGGACATCTATGCGTTCGACGCCGGCGCCATCGACGGCCCGCGCTATTACGGCAGTACGCGTACGGAGAAGTTCCAAGCCCAGTTCCCCAACGGGTTCGACCCCATGTATGCGAAAGCGGACTCGCTGGGCATTCGCCTGGGTCTCTGGGCGGGGCCCGACGGGTTCGGTGAGACGCCCGCTGAGGAGCGGGAGCGGATCGAGATGATGGTCTCGCTGTGCCGCGACTACAACTTCCAGCTCTTCAAGTTCGACGCGGTTGCTACGCAGTTGCGACCCGAAAAACGGGACGCGTTCATCGAGTTGATGCGGGAGTGCCGAGGCTATGCTCCGGACCTCATCGCTCTCAACCATCGCCTCGACCTGGGCCACGCCGCGCCCTACGTCACCACGTTCCTGTGGGAAGGCGCCGAGACCTATATCGACGTCTGGATGAACAACGACACGACGGCGCCCCACAACCGGGCCGGCGCCCTGGCTCGCGGCCTGCCACCGGAACTGCGGCGACTCACCGAGGACCACGGCGTGTGCCTTTCCTCCAGCCTCGACTACTGGGAAGACGACCTGGTCCTACAGGCGTTCAACCGTTCGCTCATCCTGGCGCCGCAACTCTACGGCAGCCCGTGGTTCTTGCGGGACGACGAGTATCCACGGCTGGCCCGCATCTTCAACCTGCATCGCAAGTACCGCGACATTCTGGTGAGTGGGATGGTGCTGCCGGAAGATCGGTACGGTCCCCACGCTGTGTCGCGTGGCGATGCCAACGCGCGGCTGATCACGCTGCGCAATCTCAGCTGGGAGAGCGTCACGTACACGGTGGAGCTTGACGCATCGATCGGCCTCACGGCGGACGGACCGTTCCACGTGCGCAGCCTCCATCCAACGGAACGTATTCTCGGACGTTTCGAGACCGGCGATCGAGTCACGGTGGAGGTCCTTCCCTTCCGCTCCTACCTGCTGCTGGCGACCAACGAGCCGATCGTCGGCGTCGGCGTTCGTGGCGCGGACTTCGAAGTCATTCAGGACGTCAGCGCCAGGCCAGTGGCGATCGACCTTCTGGGGATGCCCGGCGACACGTTGACGATCCAACTAGACGCGGGCGGCCGACGATTTCGAAGCGCAACGCTGGACGGCGAGCCGCTTGACGATCTGGCGTTTGGCGATTCGGTAACCGTGATGTTCGCCGGTCGACGGCTGGCCGAGCCCTGGCACCGCAAGCTGGGGACTCCAGAGCGAATCCAGGTGCCCGCCGATGCCGACGCGCTATACGAGGCCACGGTCTTCGCCGCCGACAACAACGCGCTGGAGATTCGCTCGCTGCAGCGTTCCGGACCGACGTTCATCCCGCAAGTTCAGGCTGCACGGGATGCCTTCATCGCCCAAGAAATGCTTGTCGAGCGCGGGGTGTGGGATCGTTTCGTCTTCGATGGCGATACGACGACCTACATGGACGTCTGGAGCTTCGGCCGCGACCTACGACTGAACGGCGGTGCGCTGCGGGTCGACTTCGGCGCTGGAATCCTGATCGACCGGGTCGTCATCCGGACGCTCGACAACGATGAATTCTCGCGCCGCGTACGTCGCGACAGCGTGTCGACGGAGATCGCAGCCGATCTGGAGCACTGGTCCCCGGTTCGAATCCGCGAGTTGCCATCCACGCGGACCGTAGAGGACTCCGTCTCCGCCCGAACGTTCGTCATCGATTTGCCCTCGGACCGATCGGTCCGCTACCTGCGGATCGACGGCGGACCCGACCGGGTGACCGAGATCGAAGGCTACCGTCAGGGCCGGCGGTTGAGCGCGACGCGCTGGCGCGCCTCGAACCTGTTCGCGCTGTATTCGAAGGTCCAAGCGATCGCCGCCTGGTCGGACAGTTTCAAACTGGATGAGGCGGCAATAGGCAGCTACCTGGCCGTTGCGATCAACGGCGAGCACGGCAACGAGAAGGCGTATGCCGCGCTGCGAGTCGACGGCGAGCTGGTCGGGGCGCCGAATCGCGCCGTCGCCTACCCGAGCAACACGTGGGAATACCCGGTGCGCCGAGTGGCGAAGAACTACACCTACTACTTCCCGGTGACGCCGGAGATGATCGGCGCCGATATCGAAGCCGTGGTTCTGGTGCTGGAGGGCGGGTCGATCGAGATCGTGCCCGAGGTCTGGATCACCGCCTACCCGATCCCGTTCACGCGACGCGAGCTGATCCTCTACCCGTAACGAACCCGCGCAACCGGAGGTCCGCTTTGGCCTTCAAGCGAGCACTCGGCCCCTTCGACGCTACGATGGTGGTGATCGGCGGCATCATCGGCGCCGGCATCTTCATCAACCCGTACATCGTCGCCCAGCGACTGGACAGCGGCGCCCTGGTGCTGGCCGCCTGGCTGGTCGGCGGTGCCGTGGCGATGGCCGGCGCCTTCGCGTTCGCCGAGCTGGGCTCGCTGTTCCCCAAGGCGGGCGGTCACTACGCCTACTTGCGCGATGCGTTTCACCCGTTTGCCGGATTCCTCTATGGCTGGGCGCTGTTGCTCATGATCGAGTGCGGCGCCATCGCCGCGGTGGCCATCACCTTTGCCGAGTACGCGCTGCGCTTCGTCGGGCGCGAGGGCGCGGCGGCATTGCCGTTAGCCATCTCTGCCATCGTCATCGTCGCGATCATCAACTATGTGGGGGTGAAGCCGGGGAGCCGCACGCTCAACCTGTTCGTGATCCTCAAGACGCTGGCGTTGGTGTTGCTGATCGGAGCCGGCTTGTTGATGCCGGTTCGGGAGGCGCCAGTGGAGGCCGTCGCCATGGCCGGGGAGTCGCGCTTCTTGCTGATTGCGTTCGGCGCAGCGCTGGTTCCCATCATGTTCTCATATGGCGGCTGGCAGAACGTCAACTACGTGGCGGAGGAGATCAAGAACCCGCAACGTAACATCCCGATTGCCGCCATAGTGGGGACCAGCGTCGTGGTGACGGTGTACGCGCTGGTCAACTTCGTCTACTTGAAGACGCTGGGGCACGGCGGCCTGGCTTCCACGATGACGCCGGCCGCCGACACGGTGAACGCGCTGCTGGGGACCGCTGGTGACAAGCTGATCGCGTTGACCATCGCCGTATCTACCTTTGGATTCCTCGACCTGACGATGCTGGCGCCTACTCGAGTCTACTACGCGATGGCGGCAGATGGTGTGTTCTTCGAGAGCGTTTCGCGGCTGCACCCCCGGTTTAAGACGCCGTCGCTGGCGATCGTGCTGCAGACGGCTTGGGCGATCGCGCTGGCCCTGACCGGTACCTACGCCCAGCTGGTCGATTACGTAGTGTTCGCTGACTGGATCTTCTTTGGGTTGGCGGCGGGGGCGGTGTTCGTCTTCAGGAAGAAGTACCCGTTGAGCGAGCGGCCGGAGGGGATATTCAGGACGCCGGGCTATCCGGTTCTGCCGGGTTTGTTCGTGCTGGTGGCGATCTGGATCGTGCTCAGCGTGATCGTATCGAACCCGGTACGCAGCGGAATAGGAATACTCCTACTGGCAACGGGCGTACCGGCGTATCTGTTCTGGTCCAAAAGGAAAACAGGTTGATCCACGCCCGGGGCGCGCCGAAAGACTCTCAAGCCCCACGACGGGTTGCGCTCGCGGGCGCCCGCACGCATACTGGGCGCTTCATCGGCTGCCATGGTAGGCCAGTGCGGGCCGTCCAGACCACGGTGAGCCAGCTTTCGAGCCCCAACCCAAGGAGGGACCGCCATGCGGCATCCCGTACTTTTCCTCGTGCCACTTTCGTTTGCGGCGCTGGTCGCCTGTAGCGAGAGTCCGACCGACACACCAGTCCCGGCCGTCACGCCACCCGCGCTCACCGTCATCGGGGGAGACAACCCCAACGGAGCCATCATCCTCAACAAGGGTGAAGCCAGCGGCGATCAAGTGGGCAGCTGTTTCTTCGGCAGCGCCGAGACCACCGACTTGACGCTAGTCCGGAACCCCAGCGGCGGAGGCCTCCTGAGCTGCCATTGGGACGATTTCCCCGTTGAAGATTTCGGTGGACCATTCCCAGAAGCTGTGGGACTCAGAGATTTCTATTGTGTGCTAAACTGGTTCGGGCAAAGCGAGACGTACAAATCTCAAATAAGAGTCACGCCGTCAGGCAAGGCAAACATGCATTGCACGTTTGACGAGGTACTCGACTAGCCAGCATGACACAAGAGCGGTAGCGGCCGAGGCGAGTCGCTCGGCAACACCTCAAGCGCCCGGTTCACGCCGGGCGCTTGCTGTTGTGATTCGGAACGTGTAGGCCGGCCCGGCCGGCAGTTCACTTGGCGACACATGCGGGATACGTATGACAACGTCAGGGCCATCGGCTTCCCAAACCAGATCGCCGTCGAATCCGACTAACACGATTGACGCGGACTGATCGATGGACAGGTCCCTCAAACGGAGTTCCTGGTAGGGGAGCAGCGGCGTAATCGCGTACAGGACACCGGGCCTGTAGGTGAACCAGGCCTCCTTCACCGCTTCACCTTCTGCGGGTTCGACCGTTAGCTGCAGAATGTCGTAGCCGGTCTGGAAATCACCCTCGGGTGACTCCGGGATCGTCCCTTCGCTCCACTGGAACGACCGCGTCCACTCCCGCGTCCCGTAGATCGCTTCGCCGTTCACGCTCAACCACTCGCCGACTTCGAGCAGTCGGTCCTGCATGATGACGGGAATGCGGCCGTCGGCCGTGGGCCCGACATCAAGCAAAAAATTCCCGCCGCGACTCACGATGTCGACCAGCATGTAGATCAACTCGCGAGACGACGCGTAGTCCTCGGCGTTCTCGATCCGGTTGTAGCCGTAGGAATGACCGATACCGCGGCTCTCTTCCCACGCGTACTCGCCGCTCTCGAAGCCCGAGCCATACTCGGTGGTGAAATAGCCGCCGTGCTGCCCTCTACAGCCGCGGAACCAGCGATCGTTGATCGCCACATCATCCGCGCTGGGCGACTCGTTCAACAGCCAGGCCACGACTTCGGCGCTACGCCACACCTCGTCGTCGTGATCCCAGGCGCCATCCGCGAAGATCGCCGATGGCGCGTAGCGATTGATCAGGTCCTTGAACTGGGGATGGTAGTGCTGCTCGGCGAACGCTTCCGGGTCGGACAGGTACAGCGGGTTGAACCACTCGTAGAGCGAGTAGTAGAGGCCCATCTTGAGGCCGTGGTTCCGCACGGCCTCCGTGAGGTCGCCCACCAGGTCGCGCTTCGGCCCGATCTCGACGCTGTTCCACGGCCGCCCCCAGGTGGCGCTCGCCTCGGCGCTGGGCCAGAGGGCAAATCCGTCGTGGTGCTTCGATGTGAGGACGACGTAACGCGCGCCCGATCGCTGGAACAGTCGCGCCCATTCGTCGGGATCGAACAGCTCGGCTTTGAACAGCGGTGCGAAATCGAAGTATTCGAAGTCGGCGCCGTAGTGCTCGAGATGGAAGTCGCGCACCATGGGGCCGATGCGATTCGGGTCCTGCAGCCATTTCCAGTACCACTCGGAGTAGTTCTCACGTGGGGAGATGGCGGGGACGGCGTAGACGCCCCAGTGGATGAAGATTCCGAACTTGGCGTCGCGCCACCATTGGGGCGTGGGGCGGGTGTCTATGGAATCCCAGTTGGGTTCGTAGACCGTGGTTTGGGTCAGAGCCGGTTGGGCTAGAATCAGAGGGGCCAGGAGTGTTACGGCGAGGGTCTTCATAATGCTCAACACCCAATAATCAACACCTAGTGATCATTGCGAATCACTAACACCTAACCCTCAATCCTCAACGCGTCGGTCATCGACCGTCGAACTACCCCGCGATCTCATCGAAGAACTCCGTCATCCGACGGCGCATCTGCTCATCCGGCATCCGACCATACGCCGCGCCCATATTGTCTTCCATATGGTGCACCTTCGTCGTCGCCGGGATTGGAATCGGCCCTGTAGGATGCCCGATGATCCACTTGAGGAAGAACTGACCCCAGCTATTCGCATCGAACTCGGCCGCCCACCCCGGTAGCTCGTGGCCTTCTACCGCCTGGAACAACCGGCCGCGGCCGTACGGCAAGTTGACCAGCACCGCCATGCCGCGATCGGCGGCCAACGGTAGAATGCGTTCTTCCGCCGTCCGCTGCCCCAGCGAGTAGTTCACCTGAATGAAGTCCATCTCTTCCTGCTCCATCACCGCCACGAAGTCATCGTACTGCCGCGTGCTCGACGTGGTGATGCCGATGTAGCGGAAGCGACCCGCCGCTTTCCAGTCGCGGCACATGGCCAGCTGCTCCCGCCAGTTCCGCAGGTTATGGACCTGCATGAGATCGATGACGTCACGCTTCAGCAGGCTGAACGATTGCTCCATCTGCTGTTGGCCGGTCGCCGTGTCATCCGCCCCGACCTTTGTCGCTATGAATAGTTGATCGTTCACACCGGTCTGTTCCGCCAACAAGCCGGAAATCATCTCTGAGTTACGGTAACCCGTCGCCGTGTCCAGCAGCGTGCCGCCCATCTCGACGAACTTCATCATGACGTCGCGCAACGGCGCCAGTGCCTCTTCGGTCGGCTCGACATTGAAGGTCCTGGCCGTACCCACACCGACCACCGGCATCTCTTCGCCGCTTGAAGGAATCGGTCGCCGCATCAGCGCCGGCTGACGCCCCGCACACCCGGTTAGGCCCTGGAATGCTACTGCGGCACCGGCGCCGGCGGACAGCTTCAGCATCTCACGACGGGTGAGTTTCATACCGCTCGCTCCTGTTCAGTGGATCGCCACGTGAGGTACAGCGGACCAATCTGGGATCATAG
>JBDHJS010000005.1:0-131095 GCA_039586795.1 Gemmatimonadota bacterium | reverse complement strand
TCGGCTGATCTCGATCAGAATCCGTTCGCCCGCCGCGATCTCGTACGTTTCGTCGAGCGGTTCGATATAGATCTGCTGGGTCGTATGGAAGTGCCCGAAAATCTCCATCCGCTCCAGTTCGGGATTCCACGCCGCGACATGCTCGATCTGATCCAGGCTAAGGTCGGATCCCAGCTCGCGATTCATGCGGGCGAAATAGTTGTTCGTAAACCGAGCGGTGACGCCCGCCGCATCGTTGTACGCGGCTTCCAGAACGGCGACGTCCTTCACCAGGTCGATGCCCAGGAGGAAAAAGTCGTAGGCCGGCATATGGCCGCACAGCGCGCCGAAGAACGCCGTCGCTTCGGCCGGGTTGAAGTTGCCCAGCGTGCTCCCCAGGAACACGACGACGGACGGCGATAGCTGACGCAATACTGGAAAAGCGCTCCGGTAGGTGCCGGCGATGCCGGTGAATTCCACCTCGGGGAAGCTGTCCGAGATTGAGCGGTTCGCCGCGCGGAGCGCGCTGATGCTGACATCCACCGGCACGTACCGAACGTTGTCCCGCCCTAGCGAGTACGCATCCAGCAAGTACTCCGTCTTCACGGAGTAGCCGGAGCCCAACTCCACCAGCGTCGCCGGACCCGTGGCGTCGCGGATTTCCGTCGCGTGGGCTTCGAGAATCGCCGCCTCGGTGCGTGTCGGATAATACTCGGGCTGCTCCGTGATCTTCTCGAACAGTCGACTCCCCTCGTTGTCGTAGAGGAAACGGCAGTGCAGCCACTTCGGATCATCGGCGAGCCCGGCCGCGACCGAGCGGGCGAAAGCCAGGACGGTGTCAGCTGTGCCCGGAGCCTCGACGACGGCGGTCCCGGCGTCGACAGCCAGCCGAAAGCGGGTAGAGAAATCGGACATAGGGCTTCCAAGTTAGACCGCTCGTTGCGAAGCGGTTGGGTCGTATACCGTTGATTTGCACCAGATGAATGTCTAGCGCTTGACGATTGTTCCGCGCACTCACCAGATCGGGTCCACGGCCGCCCCACCCGCCGGGTCGCTCGTCCACGCCGTCGGCCGCACCCCGTAGAGCTTCTCGTAACTTGTCTCTACATATTCGACGAAATCATCCGCCAGCGCGGCGCTCACCACGTTCACCGTGCAGCCCCCGAACCCGGCGCCGGTCAGGCGCGCGCCGATGCAACCTGGCGCCTGCCGCGCCAATTCCACCAGACTGTCCAGCTCGTCGCAACTCACCTCGTAGTCGTTGCGTAGCGACCGGTGCGACGCGAACAACAGCTCGCCGAAGCGTTCTGTTTCGTCTTGCTCCAACGCCGCCACCGCCAACCGAACGCGCTCGATCTCGCCCACCACGTGGCGGACTCGTCGATCGAGCGGCGGCGGTACATGGCGCAGCATACCTGAAAGCTGGTCGGGCCAGATATCGCGCAGCGCATCGATCTCGTAGTCGAGCGACTTCAAGCGGGCGACCGCGTCCTCGCACTCGCGACGTCGCTGGTTGTAGTCCGACCCGCTCAGCTCCCGTTTAACCTCGCTGTCCAGAACCACGATGCGAAGGGAGGGCGACAACGAGACGTGTCCAACCTCCAGGTTCCGGCAATCCAGTTGGATCGCGTGACCGGCCTGAGCGCAGGCGGAGGCGACCTGGTCCATGATCCCGCAGCGCACGCCGACATACTTGTTCTCGGCGACTTGTCCGAGCTTTGCCAGTTCGATCTCAGAGATATCGAACTCGGCGCTCTGTCGGTACGCCAGCGCGAACGCGATCTCCACCGCGGCGGATGAGGAGAGGCCACCGCCCAGAGGGATGTTGCCCGCTACCGCCGCATCGATGCCGGTCAACTCGTATCCCGCTTGCACCATCGCCCAGGCCACCCCGGCCGGGTAAGCCGCCCAACCGTCAACCGAACCCGGTGCTAGTTCATCGAGATCGAATTCGACTATCTCTTTGAAGTCCACCGAGTGGATACGAACGCGGGCGTCGGAACGGGGACGAAATGCGACGCCCATCGTCAGCTCGAGCGCGGCAGGCAGCACCAGGCCGTCGTTATAGTCGACATGCCCGCCGATCAGGTTCACACGGCCGGGCGCCCGTGATACCCATTCCGGCTTTTCTGAGAAGATCTGCCTGAAGGCCTGAACGGCGACATCGGAAGGAGATCTGTGTCCTGTGGGCTTCATCGTTGACATCGCTCTGAGCTGCGTCTAGTCTCGACTCTGCGGGGAGCGAGTCCCCGTTCTCTGGCTCAACACCGGTGCCATGATCGTTCTGCCGTCGTCATTCTCACACCGCTCGATGCGCGCGCTGCTGATCTTCGCGTGCGCGGCGGCCATCGGTATTGCTTCTGTGCCGCTGCTCGGTCAATCGTCGAAGGTGCGCCGGATCGATGTCCTCATCGCGCTTTACACTCGTTCCTTTTCGCAGGCGCTGACCCGCGAACAGATCGAGCGCGTGCATGAAGAGGTACTCGAGTTCGTCGACTTCTATCAGACCGCGGCGGGCGACGCCGTCGACTTCCGCATTTCCTTGCTTCAGATCGATCGCCAACTGGCGCTTTCAGAAGTCGCCGAGGTCGCGCCCGGCCGCTACTACCTCTCGCGAGAGAACATCGAAGCCGAGCTCGTCGCGCTGGACATGCTTGACTACGAGTTCGATGAGGTGATCGCGCTCTACGCCTGGAACAACGCCAACCCGGACGGCGCCTCCCTCGCTTACGGCGGCGGTGCGGTCGGGCCCGACGGCCACTTCCTCGGCGACGCCGGCTTCAACTCCATCGGCGTCTTCGCCTGGGACCCGGGCCGCATCTCCCAGATCATGATTCACGAGGTGCTCCACAACATCGACGACATGTTCTCGATGAGCGGCATGCCCGACGGATTCCTCAATTCCGACGAGATGAGCCGCAACATGCCGACGTTACTTGCAGAACGTCCCGGCGCATTCCTGCCTCATTACGATGATGACGAGATGACAACCTACGCCCAGCGGGAGCTTGAAAACAAGGCGACTTACCCGTGGGCGATGCAGTTGGTCTACTATCGGTGGATGCTGGAGCGTGTGCGCCGCGACGACTGGATGAAGCTCGAGTACGGACGCATCGCAGGCTCGCGTCCGGCACGCGGCGCGCGTCCGCTTTACGACAAGGTCTTCTTGAGTCGCGCCAACGATGAGGTCTACCTACCGGTCGTCAGCGATGGCGATATGAAGGGGGCCGCTCGGGTTGCCGATGGTGAACCCGTGTCGCTGGCACGGCGAACGTATCGGCATACGGATTTTGATGGCGGAGTTCTATTCGAAGGAGACTACCTGAGCGGATGGGTGAGCCTGCCGGATGCGACCCCGCGCCTCGCGGTGATGGTGGGTGATGCTGCGTCCGAGATCCACCGTGTTGGCATGGGAGACATCGTCGCGCCACCGCGCATCGTCACCTACCAGAGAGCGGAGGAGGCGGGAACGGGCGCTTTGGTCGTCGAGCTGCGCGAGGCCCGTTTCGGGGGCGGTGGACCGCTCATCGCGGACGGTGAACTGTCGACCCAAGGAGCAGGTGTCGAATTCGACTTCGAGCAACGCCAGCCTGGACACTTTGTTGCGCCCCTGGCCTACGATGAGATCGGCGCGCGCCGCGTGGATCTCTTGGCCAGCGCGCCCGGTCTCGTGTTCATCCCACGCGCCGTCCAGGTCGAGAACCGTCACGCCTGGTCCATCACTTCGGATGATCGAATGGTCGCCGGGCTCGGGACACCGTTCGATCTGACGTTGCGCATCGCTCGTGACCGTGGCGCTGAAGGTGCGAAGGTCACCGCGACAATCGGGAGCGGCGAGCTTCTGCTGGAAGAGTTGGCCGATGGGCAGTACAGCGCAGTACTCGATGAGTCGCTGGCGCCCGGACTCGACACGATACGAGTGCGGGCCGAGCTGCCGGGCCGCCACGGTGTTGAGATTCTGGAGCGCGAGATCCCCATCTATGTCGAGCCGCGCGGCTGGATCGAAGTGCCGCCTCGCATAGATGCCGAAGGCGAGACGGAGCTCACGCTCGAGGCACGAGTACGCGATCGCATGGGCCGCTTCGTGGAGGGCGCTGGACTTCGACTCGGCGTCGTCTTCGGCTCCGATCTCGTGATGATGAACGAGCGGGATCGGTCGGGCGTCTACGAAGCCACTATCATAGCGTCGCCGGGCGAGCATCGCGCCTACGTGATCGGTTTGGATGGAAGCTTCGAGCGACGTGTCGTCGCGCTTCACGGCGGATCCGCGGGTTCCATGCGGAGCGAGCGCCGGCCTATCGAACCGGGCACGGCTGTAGCTCCATCACGCTCGCCGAGCATTCAAGTCGACGGCGTGCTGGACGAATGGGATGACGTTTCGAGCATCAATCTCGACTCGAACGCCTTTCTGCTCACGTCGCCGGACCGTTACGAAGGTGACGCCGATATCAGCGGCGCGATCCGGATAACCTGGGATACGCTCCATGTATACGTCGCCGGTCGCTTCACCGATGATGCGTTGACCCCGGGCGCCGCCTGGACCAGCGATCGTATCAACCTCGTCTTCGATTTCAACAACGACACTCACCCGCTCAGCTACGGCGGCAACGCGCCCGACGCGTCGCGCTGGCAGGTCGACGACCAGTGGGTTTACGCTCACATCGTCGGCGACGGCGAACCGCCGTTCCCTGTCATGCGGTTGGGCAGCGACTTCCACGGACCCATCACCGACAGTCAACTAGCCTCGGTGGCGACCGACGAGGGGTGGACGTTCGAGATGCAGGTTCCGTGGGCTGAGTTGCCCGAGGCGCGACCCTTCGTTGGCGCCGTCTTCGGTCTTCAGCTGTTCGTCAGCGACGGCGATGGTGGGGGTGGACTCACGGAGATCATGTGGAGCGATCGCTGGGCCTACACGGCCGATGCCGGCTTGCACTGGGAGCTTTGGAAGATGGGCAGACTCATCCTCACCGGCGCGGCGGTCTACTGACATGACAGATCCGCTCCAGCTCCTCGAGCGACCCGACAAGTTCTACCTGGGCTCGGGCCACGGCATCATCTGGGCACCACGCTTCCCGCGCTGGCTAGATCGACCGGGCTTCTGGGACGAGGCCGATATCTACCACTACCAGCTGGCGCCCGTCTTCACCGTCACGCTGCTCAGCCAGGACGGTGAGCCACCGGGCCGGCAGCTGGCCGCTCGACAGATCGGCAGGCGCTGGACGCCGGCGGAGCTCATCTCGACCTACGAGCTGGACGATGAGCTGATCGCCGACGAGCACCGCTCGGTCCTGCCCGGCGGCTACTTCATGTCCGAGTGGAACATCTCGAACACGGGCCAGTCGGAGCGCCGGCTGCTGGGCGTGGCCTGGACCGCCCAGGAGACGACGGGTGTCGAGATGTCCAGCGTGCAGGCATCCACCGGCACGGTGAGCTTCGACCGCATGCTTCAAGATCGGCATGTGCATCGCATCAACGTCCGGGTGAGGCTCGAGGCGCGGGGCGGTAGCCTGGCGGGATGTGCTTACCTGTCCGAGGGGACGGTGGCCGGCCCGGACTGGGAGTTCACGCCTTTTCCTGAGAAGTGGCGACGCGGACCGGCCACGGTGGTACAGGTGGGCGGGGTCGGGCCCCGCGGCGTGCTCTACGCCGCCGTCGCGTCTCCAGTGATCGTTCCGCCCCGGGGCTCGGTCACGTTGCGGCTTCGGGCCAGGGTGCGACCGGAGGAGCTCGTCGAGTCGCAGAACATGAGCCCCGCTGCACACCATGTTCAGGAACACGTGCCGCCGCCCGAGCCGGAGCTTCTCTCACGCCCGGCCCTCGGTTCCGATCCGGGCAGCGCCAGCCGCGCCCACTGGAACGAGTTCTTCGGGTCGGCGCCGCAGCTGGCCTGCTCCGATACCTTCATCGAGCGCTACTGGTACTATCGATGGTACGGCCTGCAGCTGTGTAGTCACGAAGGCGGGATCGGCAATCACATCTATCCTGGCTGCTGCGAGGGTACCGGCTACTTCCACGTCCCTATCGCGTACAGCGCGCAGTGCCACGCCCGTGAGTTGCGCTGGCTGGCCGATCCGGCGCGTGCCCGCGGCGCCATCCTCAATGTCCTCGCCCACCAGAAGGAGGGCGGCGCGCTACACGGTCGCATTTACGTGAACCACCTGGCGCATACCGATTTCTACTTCGCAAACTGGGGCGACGCGGTGCTGGCAATCGATGAGGTGCACCCCGACGACGGCTTTCTGCGCGCCGTCTACAATCCGCTGACCGACTACGCGGACTGGCTCGACCGCGAGCGCGACCGGGACGGCAGCGGGCTGACGGATGTCGTCGATCACTTCGAGACCGGTCAGGAGTTCATGAGCCGCTATATGGCGGTGAGCCCGGAGGCGGACGGCGAGTCGTGGGGCGCCGAGATCCGGTTGAAGGGCGTCGACGCCGCGGTTTACACGTATCGCCTACAACGCGCGCTGGCCGAGATCGCGCTGCGGCTGGGCGATGAATCGAATGCGGGCCGCTGGACGGCGGCCGCCGATCGCACGGGGGCGGCGATCCTCGAGCAGATGTGGGACTCCTGGAGCGGCATGTTCTCCGATGTCGACCCGAGTACCATGCAGCGCACGAGCGTGAAGGCGGCGATCTGTTTCTATCCGTACTTCACCGACCTCGTAGGACCGGAACAGGCGGCCGGACTCGGCGCGCATCTGCTAAACCCGTCTGAGTTCTGGACCGTCTATCCCGTGCCATCCACCAGCGTCGATGATCCCTACTACAGTCCTGACGCCGAATGGAAAGGGAAGCGCCACAACTGCCCATGGAATGGCCGCGTCTGGCCGATGGCCAATTCGCACATCGCTGAAGCCCTCGCCAGAACCGCCCTCGATCACGATCCGGGCCTGCGCGAGCGTGCCGTCCAGTTCATCCGCAAATACATCCGCATGATGTTCCACGGCGGTGACCCGACCCGTCCCAACTGCTACGAGCACTACAATCCCGATACCGGAAAGCCATCGCTGTACCGCGGCTTCGACGATTACCAGCACTCGTGGGTGAACGACCTGATCGTGAAGTACGCGGCGGGCTTCCGTCCGGCGGGCGGCGACTCGTTCATCGTCGATCCGTTTCCGTTCGAGCTTGAGTCGCTGCGACTTTCCCAGTTGCCCTTCCGCGGCCATCGCGTCGACATCGGTATCGAGGATCAGCGCTTCAAGGTTGCCGTCGACGGATCGGTGAAAGGCGAGTCGGAGATCTGGACGCCAATCCTCATTGACTTGTGAGCGCAGCCGACTCGCTAGTCGAACAGCCTCAACTGCACGCCCTTTGGCGGCCTCCTGAACGCGGCCGTCGAGAGCTCGATGCGGTCTTCGTTCAGTCCCAGCCGCCGGCAGGTCACCTTGAACATATTAGCGATCTGTCGGGCGAACGGACCCTCACCACGGAACCGTTTGCCGAATCGCGAGTCGTCCAGCCGACCGTTCCGCATCGACCGGACGCGGTTCAGTACCTTGTCCATGCGTTCCGGATAGTGCTGCTGCAGCCAATCGGCGAACAGCTCCTTCACGCCCAGCGGTAGGCGCAGCATCAGGTAGCCGGCGCTTCGCGCGCCGGCTTCGGCGGCCGCCCGCAGTATGCGCGGCAGCTCGTGATCGGTCAGTCCCGGGATCACCGGTGCCAGGTTGACGTTGACCGGTATCCCCTCGTCCGATAGTCGCTGAATAGCGTCGAGCCGTCGCACGGGAGAGGATGTCCTCGGCTCCATCAATCGCTGCAACCGGTCGTCCAACGTGGTGATCGATAACGTCACGGCAACCGCGTTGAACCGAGCCAGCTCCTTGAGCACATCGATGTCCCTCGTGACGAGGTGATTCTTGGTCACGATACCGACCGGGTTTCGAAAATCTGCCAGGACTTCCAGACAACGACGCGTGATCTTCAGACGGCGCTCCGCCGGTTGGTAGGGGTCGGTCACACCGCACAGCGCCAGCGTCTGCGGCCGCCAACTCGGCTTCGTCAGCTCTACCCGGAGCAGCTCCGGTGCGTCCTCTTTGACGAAGATCTTCGTCTCGAAATCGAGCCCGGCCGAGAGCCCATAGTACTCGTGGTACGGCCGCGCGTAGCAGTAGGCGCAGCCGTGTTCGCAGCCCCGGTACGGGTTGATGCTGACGTCGAAGCCGACATCCGGGCTGTCGTTCCGCACGATGATCGAGCGGCTGGAATCGCGGTACAGCTCGGTCCGCGGCGCTGGATCATCGGGATCGTACCAGCGGTCGCGCACGACCGCGATCGCCTCGAAGCGGTTGGCCGGATTGTAGGACACCCCCCGGCCGTGGATCGGTGCTACCCTCATACGCCTCCACAGGTTGGGGCCCAGGAGAGTCGCCCGTGAGCGGGCGAGTGGAGGACCAAGATACACTTTCGGGTTTTCTTCGGCAAGGGGCTCTGGACTTGCGCTGAACGCCTGATCGGGTGAGATTCGCCCATTCTCGCTAGTGATAGCTGATACAAGGAGCGTGCGATGAACCCAAAGACCTTCGCTGTTGCTGCCTTGCTCGTGGCGGGCGCCGGTGCCGGCTACTACGTGATGCGGAACAGCTCTGAGACGGAGACGGCGCCGCCGGCGCTGGCCCAGGCCACGGGCCCCGAGATCACCGTCTACAAGTCACCTACTTGAGGCTGCTGCGAAGCGTGGATGGTTCATCTGCGCAGCAACGGTTTTGTAGTCAACGCGGTGAACGTGGACGAGGCCGAGCTCCAGGCCACGAAGCGAAGTAACAGTGTGCGTGACGAGTTTTCCGGCTGCCATACGGCGGTGATCGATGGCTATGTCGTCGAGGGCCATGTTCCCGCTGCGGACATCCTGCGCATGCTCGAGGAAAGGCCGGAGATTGTCGGTCTCGCGGTGCCCGGGATGCCGGTAGGCTCGCCGGGGATGGAGACACCAGACGGCGACAAAGTTCCGTACGACGTGCTGACCTTCGACAGAGAAGGAAACACCAAGGTCTACGCCAGCTATTGATCCGGCGTTTACAGGCTGGTCGAGATCCCCGGAGTCGTTGAGAGAGCGGCTCCGGGGATTTCACTTTGCATACCCAAACCCTCTATCTTGATCAAAACTCCACGGACGCCGGGGTATGACCCAAAGATCGAAGATTCTGTTCGTCCAACCTGATGGCGATGTCTCCCGAGAGAACGCCGCCGCGCTGGCGTGGCTCGAGCAGAAGGCGGCCTATGATGTTCGGACCCTAACGCTCTCTCAATTGGCGAGCACGAGACTCGGGCGCAGGTCGACGCTGTGGTTCCACTGGACGAAGCTGCCGGAGTTGGACGAGGAGACGCGTCTGACGATCGATGCCCACGTCTGGGCTGGCGGCGGCCTGCTCGCTACGCTGGGTGCCTCCGAGCTTCCGGTGCGGCTCGGGTGGGAATCGAATCCGCCGGACGAAATCGTCGAGGCGGCGTGGATGGAGGACGCCGCTGACGAGCATGCCGGAAGCTTCAGCGAAACCCGAGTCATGCGTGGTCTGCAGAGCTTTCGTGGCCACCCGCTCTTTGAGGACTTGGGAAGTGGGGCCTATACCTGGGCGCCCGAACGCGACGAGCCATTCGTGCGCTATGCCTATACCGCTGCCAATTGGCCGGTGAAGGGCCGGACCATAGCCGTTGAGAAATCCTTCATATCGATGAACCCGGATCGCCGACTGGCGTGGGAGCAAATGGTGGGCGACGGTTGGGCGCTCTGTATTGGCGGCTACGTCTATTTCGCGGCGAGCCGGGCCGCGTATCGAGCTCACCTCGAGCGGGTGATCGAGAACGCTCTGCGTCGGGTGATGGCCAACGGACACCGCGCCCGGCTGATGGGCGGCGCTTGGGCGCCCGTTCTTACCGGCATCAAATCGAATCCATCGGTTACCCCGCCCCCCGCTCTCGACGCCACGGGCGCCTTCGAGCCCGGTTGCGACCTGGTTCTGGAACGCGAGGCGACGGAGTCCGAGTACACGTTGGCAGGGTCGCGATGTCTGTTGGTCGGACGCGAGGCAACGGGACACGAAGAGATCTGGGTGCATCCGTTTCGCGCGGTCAGCCGCTGGACATATGGCTCAGCGGAATCGGCAGACGACACGCAACAAGTGCGCAACAATGTCGCTACGCAGTTCCGGATTCAGCCCGGCGTCATCACTCGACGACTCACTATCGACGGCGCTGAAATCGACGAGCGGACGACCGTCGCTCCGGAAACGGCCGCGACGCTCGTCGAGCTGCGGCCCATCGGTGGGCCCGTTCGACTTTCTTGGAGCATGGAGACGGACTTGCGACTGATGTGGCCGTACCCAGCCGGGACGGCCGGCCGCATTTCAGTTCGCGACGAGGGCGGGGCCGTCGGTCTGGAATCGGAGACCGGCGAGTGGTTGGGCTGTCGCATAGATCCGGCTCCGGAAGCGCTGCGCGTGATCGACGTATCGGACGACGAGCGATCCCGAGTACGTCTGGAAGCTGAGTTGAATCTGACCGAACCGACCCGAATTCTGATCGTCGGGGCCACGGCGGATGAAGATCCCCCGGAGACTGTCGATCCTGCGGACTGGGCTTCCTCCCGACTCGCGATGCGCCAGGCGCAACAGAAGCGCGGGCCAGCGATCCACGAGGATCATCCGGATCTGGCGGATGCGGTGGAGTGGGCGAAATGGCGAGTATCCACTTACCGGGTCGAGGTGCCCGGGCTCGGCACTTCACTCGTGGCTGGCTACGGTCGGTCGCGCCGCGACGAATTCGGCGATGGCCGGCCCGGCTACGCCTGGTTCTTCGGCCGCGACGCCTGTTGGACTGCTCTGGCCTGCCTGGACGCGGGTCAGCACGAGACCGTTCGCGAGGTCCTCCAATTCCTCGGCCGCCACCAGGACATCACCGGCAAGATTCTCCACGAGTGCACCACCAGCGGGGTCATCCACTACGACGCCGCCGACTCCACGCCGCTCTACCTCCTACTCGCCGCCCGCTACCTGGCGGCGACGGGCGATCGCGAGACGGTCGAGCGCGAGTGGCCCCGTATCATGAAGGCCTACGAGTTCTGTCTGGACACCGACACCGACGGTGACGGATTGATCGAGAACACCGGCGTCGGGCACGGGTGGGTGGAGTTCGGGCGATTGGGAGAGAACCACGTTTCGTTCTACCTGGCCGGCGTCTGGACCGCGGCGCTGGCCGAGCTCGAGGTGGCGGCCCGAACGCTCGGCTACGATGACGTCGCCGACGAACTCGCCTACCGAGCCGCGGCGGCCCGGGCGAGCCTCGAGCTCTCGTTCTTCGATCCTATAATAGGACGCTACGCCCACGGTCGTCGCGCCGATGGCTCTCTCAACACGTCGACGACCGTGATGACCGCCGTGCCGCTGCTGCTAGGCACCGCGCACCTGGAACGCTGCGAGTCGTGGCTCGACGAAATCTCCACCCCGAACTTCTCCACGGAGTGGGGCGTTAGGCTGGTACCGCGCTCTGACTCAGAATACCGATCCGACGGTTATCATGCCGGTTCGGTCTGGCCGCTCTTCACCGGCTGGGTCAGCCTGGCCGAAGCGAGAGCCGGGAGAAAGGAGGCGGCGACGCGGCACTGGGAGCAGATCGTACGACTCTATAAGTCGGTTGCGCTGGGCGCGTGGCCGGAAGTGCTGCACGGCGATGAGCTTCGCAGCGTCGGCGTAACGACAGACCAGGCTTGGTCGACCGCGATGGCCCTGGCCGTTCCCGAAAGGAAGGTGCCTTAATGCGCGTACTGTACATCTTCGCCCATCCTGACGACGAGTCGTTTGGGCCGGCACCGGCCATGGTCAGGCAGCGCGCCCAGGGTCACGAGGTGCACCTAGTCTCGCTGACCCGCGGTGGTGCGACTAAAGTCCGCCACGACCTTGGGCTATCGGTCGAAGAGATGGGCGAGCTCCGCGTACGCGAGATGGAGGAAATGGCGAAGGTGCTGGACCTGACGTCGCTGACCGTCCTCGACCTGCCGGACTCCGGGCTCAAAGAGATGGACCCGCGGGAGATCGAGGTGGCGGTGACTCGACAACTGGACGAACTTCGTCCGCCGCTCGTCGTGTCGTATGCGGCCTACGGTGTCAGTGGGTTCGATGACCACTTGGTGACGCACGCCGTCGTGAAGCGCGTGTACTGCGAACTACGCGAGTCGCCCGACAGCTACCTGCGCCGCCTGGCGTTCTATACCCTGAGCGAAGTGGACGAGTCGGATCGGCCTGTTAACCTCCGTCCGTCCCGACCCGAGGAGATCGACTGCGCCATGCCGCTGACCGATGAAGACAGGCAGGCCCAGGTCGAGGCTCTTGGCTGCTATAAGTCCTATCAGAAGGTTATCGAGAGCATCGATCCCGCCGCGCTTTGCGGCGATCACCAGTACTTCGAGGTCTTTCAGGAGGATCACAAGCCGCCATTGGCCGACCTGTTCCACGGCATTTGACGGCTTCGCGCTTGGAATGAACCCGCAACATAGTTATCTTCGTAGGGTATGTAAGGCAGGAGCGTTACAAAAGACAGGTACCACGGACCGGACGGGGCCCGGAAAAGCCGCGATTGGCGTTATCTTACGCCACTCGAGTCGCTTGACCGGGCCCCGTTTGGCCACAGGAAGAAAAGCATTGGTACCATTCTGCCAGGAGGTAGTGATCATGACGCTTCGCAGCAACGTCCTCAAACTGTTGGCTCTCGCCGTTCTCCTCGCCCCGCTTGCCTGCGGTGGCAAGAACGTCGAAGAACTCGACGAAGCGCCCGTCGGCACCCAGGTCGTCATCGAACGCAGCGACGGCGATCGACCCGACTGGATACTCGACCCACCGGACGATGACGATGGCTTCAAGTTCTTCTCCGGCGGTGAGGAAGGGTATACCGACTACGCCCTCGGATTCCGTATGGCCAAAGCCGAAGCCATGCAGGACATGGGCGAGGCGGTGTTGGGGATCTGGAGCTCGCTGCTCCAGTCCAGCGATGTGGGCGGCAAAGACGAGATTCAGCAGTACGGTCGTAACTTCCAGGAGCTCGCCGTCAAGGAGATCAGCCTCTCCGGCGCCGAGACCGAGGAGCGCTACTACGAGAAGGTGGCGGTGAAGACCGGCTACGGTGTCGAGTACCGCTATAACACCTTCGTGCTGCTCAAGGTCCCGGAGCAGGAGTACAACATGGCTCAGGTTCGCGCGCTCGAGGAGCTGAAGAACCGGGCTCGGGAAGACAACAACGTCGATGCCGAGGAGTTCATCGACGAGGCGATCAACCGGCTGAACCAGATCAAGAAGAACGGGTGAACCGTCAGGCGTTAGCCCTGGCGGTCCTGCTCATACCTGGTCTTGGTGCCTGCGGGGCGAGCGCGATCATCGAGCGCTCCGCCCCGGAGCGGCCCGCCTGGGTCGAAGTGACGCCCGCGGCGCGCGACTCGCTCTACTTCGTCGGTATCTGCTCCGATCTTCCGTCGTACCAGGAAGCGTTGCGGTGCGCGCGCGCCGAGGCGATGACGGACGTCGCTGCGTGGGTCGGCGCCCGATTCTCATCGCACGTCTACAGCGCGCAGAGCGAAGCGACCCGCGCCGGTAGCGCCACTTCATATTTCGACAGCGATCTCTTCCTGGTCGATGCCCGCCGCACCGATTCCTACTACGAGGTCACCGAAGTCGAATGGGGCCGCTCCTACTATGTGAGTGCGCTCTACGCTTACCCGCGCCGACAGGCCGAGGCGGAGAAGGACCGCATCGAGTGGACGACGGTCGAAGCCCAGAAAGCGGTCGACGGCGCATCGCTGGCGATTTCGTTGCCGCTAGAGCAGGGGCAATGGGGCGACGCGATGAATATGTACATCGACATCGTTGAACGCGTAGCTTCGTCTCGGAACTTGCAGCGCCAGGAACACATCGAGCGTTTGGCAGGCGTTGCGGAGGAGCTCGTCGAACCGCTGGAGCTGGCAGCCTGGGTCGTCATGAACGGCGGAAGCGGAGCGACGATCGAGGCGGATGTGAAGTACAAAGGCGAGCCGGCGGTAGCGGTGCCGCTGCAGTGTCTGTTCGACGGACAAGAACGATCGGTCAAGACTGATCCAAACGGCCGAGCGGTGTGCGACTTGGCGGAGCCTGAACCGGGCAGCAAGGTCCGTGTCACGGTGCGGCCCGACATCGCACGGTACTTGGAAGCGCTGCCCGACGAGGCGAGCGGGTTAGCGCCGGCTATCGGTCGGGCTCTGGATGACGCCGTGCTCCTGGAGGTTGGCCAGCCGCTCACCCTCGAGCTCTCAATCGAGGGCCTCGGATCGGGGTGCGAGTCGGTGGTCGAGGCGCTGGAGCGGGCGCTTGGTGAAGCGGGCGTGCAGGTGGTCGAAGCGGGGAAGGGCGTTACGGCGATCGAGATCGGATGCGAAGTCGCCGTCGGCGAACGGTCGGGCGATTTACAGGTCGCCACGGCACGCGGTCGGGTCGCGTTGAAGGGTGCGGAGGGTCGCGCGTCGGTCGAGCTCGAGCCCGTTCGCGGGCTCGGAGCCACGCGTGACGCCGCTCGACTGGAGGCGCTGGATCTTCTGGGGCGTGACCTGTCGGTCGCTGCACTGAAGCTGCTACGCGAGAACGATGGCAAAGACAAGAGATAGAGTTCTGGTGACCAGAGGGCTTTGTGCCGGTCTGATGATCTGGATCGGCGGAGCTTTCTCTGCGCCCAGCGCCGATGCACAAGGGACATCGAGGGAGCAGCTGGACGACTACATGTCCCGGCTGGTCACGGAGATTCGCGCGTCTGTGCCAGACATCGGATCCTACGAGCCATTCCTCGTCCTTCACGTCCTTCATGACGAGCGCGGCTACCGTGTCCAGGCCAGCGACCTTCTCGAGCGCCGCTTCACGACGGCCCTCGCCGAGCAGCGCGTGCGAGTCATCGACCAGCAGGCGCGTCAGCGCATACTCGAAGAGCTCGAGGCCTGTTACACCGAGGACGCCCCCTTCTGCCGTGCTAGCGATGTAGTTGGACGCTTTCAGACCGCCGGTGGCATCTTCGAAGGCTCGGTGCTCCCGGTCCGCGGCGGCACGGAGTTCCGCGCCAAGCTCGTGGTGGCAACGGGCGCCGCCGAGCTGTCACCCGGCGAGATCCTCGGCACGTGGAGCGTGGTGATACCTCCGCCCTCTCTCGATCCAGTAGAGGATCTGTTGCCCGCCGCCGGCGCCGTCTCCTATGGCGCGTTCCGCAGTGACACTCTGGGACCCGAAGCGTTGGGCGAGCTGCGCATCGATGTTCGCACTCAGGATGGCACTCCGGCTTGGGTCAACATAGACGGAGAGATCAACGTACCGGCGCCTGCCACCACGACCATGGGCGGCGGCCGCCACTTGGTAACCATCACCGCGCCGGGCCACCGGCCGTTCAGCGGCTACGTCGAAATCATCCCCCGAGGAATCGTGCAGCGCGAGATCATTCTGGCGCGCGGCGAAGGTCAGATCTGGGTACGCTCCAGCGCGCTGGAGGCGGTCGTACTCCTGGACGGCGAACGCGTCGGCACAACACCGTGGCGTGGCAAGGAAGTCGAGACGGGTCCTCACACCGTTCGCATCGAGCGCGAGGGTTACGAACCGTACGAGCAGGAGTTCATCCTCGAGCACGAGCAGGTGAAAGACATCTATGCCGAGCTGAGAGAATTGCCCGGTGACATCGTCGTTACCTGTCTGCAGGACGACGTCGCCGTTTTCATGGACGATCTCTCACGCGGGCCGGTCGGTTCGTGCAGCACCGGGCGAACGCTTACGGTGAAAGACGTACCCGCCGGTCGTCACGTGCTTTGGGGCGTCCGCGGCTCGGATCGTACCAGCCGGGTCAACGTGGTGGTGCGGGGTGGGCAGGCGGTGCCGTTGAGTCTCAACCTGCGACTCGACCCGTCCGGCGAAGTACGCGATGCGAATGCCGGGCGGGCGTCGGAGGAGGAGCTGTACGAGCCGTTCGGCGGCTATCGCTGGCGGAGCGGCCCGTATGTCAACGCAGGCTTCATCGTCGGCCAGGCATCCTTTGACCTCGACCTACCGGGATCGGGCGCTTCCGGCTCCTACAACGTGATCGGGCTGGGTGGCCAGGTCGCCATCGAATACCTGTTTGATCCCTTCAAGATCAACTTCGGCCTCGACTTCATCTACTTTGACGAGTTCGCAGGCTTCGGCGGTACGCGCCGCTACCACGAGATATTCCTCGGGCTCACCTATGACTTCATGCCCCGTTCGTCCATCCGTCCCTACATAGGTGGGCGCGGTAGCTATACCGGGCTTTCGTTGGATGAAGGCGGCGACGGCGGTGCTGAGTTGACGTCCAACGTATTCGGGGGCGGCGTGTTCGGCGGAATCGTCGCTCGGCTGGGCCGCAGCGCGACGCTGGAGCTTGGCGCCGGCTACTCGATGACCGGTACCAGCGATCTGAAGTTGAATACGGATGGGGATACGGTGGTCGGGCGGGTGGAGAACTGGTCGCTGATCAGCGGCTTCATCTCCGCATCGTTCCACGTCGGACCGGGCTAGTCTAGCCTTTCTTTTATTTCCTCTTCTTGGGCAGAGCCCATTCCGCGTCCGGATCTTCCATGCTCAGCCGGTTGATGCCGCCGGCAAACCGTGCCTGAATCAGCTCGTACTGCGTCTGATGGTACGGATCGGGATGCTGCCAATCGTGGATGAAGACGACCCGCTCGACGCCGGCCTGCAGCAGTTCCTTCGTGCAGCCGAAACATGGCCGCATCGTCGAGTAGACAGTGCCGCCCTCGACCGAGATTCCGAAGCGAGCCGCCGCCAGTAGCGCGTTCTGTTCCGCGTGAACGCAGATGCAGACATCGTAGCCCTGACCCGACTCGTAGCGCTCCGGGTTGGCGCAGCGCTCGCAGCCGCCGTCCAGGCAGTTCCTCATCTTGGAGGGCGTGCCGTTGTATCCGGTGGCCAACACCCGGTGCCCTTTAACGATCACCGCGCCCACCTTGCTCCCCAGGCAGTTGGCCCGCGTGCGAACCGCTATGGCGAGGCCCATGAAGTAATTGTCGAAGTCGGGTCGCTCGTGGGACATCGTGTTAGCCTCTCTGCTAGTTTCGGAAGCGAATTTCTTTCTGCTGCCAGCTGCTCGGCTCGCCGTCGAACCTCACGTAGAGCATGTAACGACCCGATCCGGCTTCGCTCAGCTCGCCGCCCGTCACTTCGTTCGGGACACTCCACGGACTGATCAGATCGATGCCGTAAGTTTGCCCACCGCGCCCCTCGACGCGCAAACGGTACACCTCACTGCTCTCATCGTATGTGTAGCTGATAATCCGCACGTCCTGCGAGCGGGAGCCTTCATCGGGCCTTGGACGTCGCGGTGCAACGCTGATGCCCGGCTCGTAGAATACGGCCGCCGAGGCAGCATACTCGCCGACGCTCAGATCGAAATCGACTGTCGTCGCGAAGGGTGTCCGCAACTCCTCGAACTCCACCGTCTGGTCGTTGACCGTTGCACGCACGACCCGCGAGCCCGGCGGCAACGTCGGCGAAAAGCGCACGCGAAGATCCGATGTTCGTTCGCGCAGCCTGAAGCGTGCCTGTAACTCGCTGCCCCGCAAAGCGTCTTCCCTTTCGCCCACGACCACGTGCTCCAAACGATCGACTTCAATATCGACGCGCTGCGATCCCACTGGATAGCTGCGCACCGCCGCCGACTCCCAATCGGCGGGCAACCGTGGCGCGAAGAGCAGCAGACCCGCTGGCGCGTCCGCCGCCAGACCGAACAGCCCGCGGAACAGCGGCGTCGGGATCATGCTGGTGGCGAAGAACTGGTGCGGTACGGTTGTATCGAGTGTGCGGCGATAAGCGCCCGACTGTAGCTCCGGGTTGCGACCCAGAGCGTCGTAGAAAGTAGAGCGCGTGTTCGCCCACAGCGCCGCAAACCCGCCGTGCGACCGGTTGTAGTTGTACAGCGCCATGCTGGCGAAGCCGGTAACGAATCCCCACACCGTTCCCATGTTGTACTGCATCGGATCGAACAGCTCGTTGTCGGCGGAGAGCATGCGGGCGCCCCAATCGGACAGCAGCTGGTGCGACGCCAGTGCGTCCAGGTTACCCTGGGCGTGGTCCGCGTCGAGCAACCCGAACGTCAGGGCGGTGGCCGGCCACACGGTGATCGCCGCGTTCGTTAGGCCGCCTTCCAGCACGCCGAACGCGTAGAGGTTGCCGTCCTCCACGTAGTACTCGCGGTCCAGGTTGCGGAGCGCCGTGTCGAAGTCGTCGCTGGCTTCCCGCGCCAGATCGGCATCGCCCATCGCTACCGCCAGGTCGGCGGTCGCCCGCAGGCTCGCCACCCAAACCCCGGCCAAGTAGATGTCCTGGTGCAGTCCGGCGCCGATGGCGCCCACCTCCACCGCGCCCAGGCCGCCGCCCGTATTGTCGGCGATCATGTCACCGTCGGTATCGGCGCTCAGTCCCCAGCGGTAAGCATCGACGACCGCCTGCCAATTTTGCTGAACGAAAGTCGTGTCGGCGGTTTGCAGGAAATACTGCCACAGAGCGACCACCCAGTAGGGCGTCGTGTCGGCGTGGTAGTAGGGATAGGGGAAATCCTCGAACCAGTCTTCACGTGTCCGCATCGCCGACTGGGTGACCTCGTGGGGCATCTTTCCATCGCTGGCGCGACGATAACGTCTCTGGAAATCGATACCGGCGCGCGCGACTTCGAAGCCGCCATACGGAAGGATGCCGAGGATGTTTATCGATGCGTCACCGCCGAAAAACCATCCGAAGCCCGGCCGACGGCCGCGGCCCGAGGGACCGTAGCCCGCCACCATCCCGCAACCCAGGTCCGCGTTACAGGCGAGGGACTCGTCCAGGTTCACCTTCGCCCATTCCAGCGCCAGATCGATGGACGGATCCGGCGTCTCTGTCGAGGCGAACTCTTCTCTGATACGGCGCGCGTGCTCTACGCGTTCTAGGTAATAACCTTCCGCGTTCGATAGCAGCCGCTCGTAAAGCGCATTTAACGTGTCACGGGGCATGATGCCGCCGGTGATCACGATGGGGATGAACTGGGATGCCGCCGTCTCTGCGTCCACCGCGACTTTGAACACCGACGGCGCGTCAGGTGCGGCGTGAGCAGGATGGGTTGATCCTTCGTAGGCGAAAGGTGATCCGATATAGCCGTTATACTCACGCCGGCTCTCGGAGAGCAGGAAGGCCTTCCGCTCGTTCCACCAGAAGGCGTACTGGCCGCCGATGCCCGCTGGCCACATGAGGTCGAGGTCCGCCTTGAACGAAGCGACGATCTCCAGCGGCTTCACCGCCTCGACGTCCAGCAGCACGATCACGCCCGGCTCGTTCAGCGGTACCAGCAGATGCTGCTTCACGGTAAAGGTGGCGTGGGAATAGACCACGGTCATCAGCTCGGGCCGCACGATGACGCGCCGCGCCACGCTGGCGCCGAGGATCGGCTCCGAATAGTCGTCGATCTTGAAGGAGAGCTCGAACTCGTGGAGCAGCTTCACCGGCCAGGCCCAGGCTTCGAGCGAGCCGGTCTCCTGCCCGAAGAACGCCGCCTCCCGGCCCACACCGCCCAGGTAGATCCCGGGCCGTGCCGGGCCTTCCAGCTGGATCGGGCTGTACTGAATCCGAAACTTCGGTACGCCCTGCGCGCCGACGCCGCAGGGAGCGGAAAGGCAAATGATGAGCGCGAGAATCCACGGTCTCATGGGAAGCTCCGCTGTGTGTCGATGGTCAGCTGGCTCGGTGGAGTGAACCGTCGGGCATAATAGTCTCCGTCGAAGAGCTTCGACAGGTTCGATGCTCATCTTCGACTAACCTGAACCGCCCCACCTCCACTTGACTCACACTTGACCCTCCCATCCGAACCTTCGGGCAGCTGTGCCACGCTGTCTCTGCTGTACCTGGAGGTCGGAAATGGACACCATCAAGCTCGATCTGATCAGCCCCACCGCGTCGATCTGGCGCGCCCAGAAGCGCGGCGTTCCCCGAGGCCCCCGTGTGTTCCGCTTCTCGATGCTCCCCAGCCTGGCGGTGGCGGCCGCCATGCCGCCCGAGGTCGAAACGCGCATCATCGACGAGAACGTCGAGCCCGTCAATTTCGACACCGACGCCGATCTGATCGGCATCTCGTTCATGACGTACAACGCGCCCCGCGCCTACGAGCTCGCCGCTCGATTCCGCGGGCGAGGGAAGACGGTGATCTTCGGCGGCTTCCACCCTACGTTCATGCCGGAGGAGGCCATCCAACACTGCGATGCCGTCTGCATCGGTGAAGCGGAGTACAACGCGCCGCGCATGATCGCGGACTTCAGTGCCGGTCGCCTGGAGTCGTTCTACCGCAGTCCGCCCGTCGACCTGGCGGACCTGAAGGTGCCGCCGCGTCATCTGCTGCAGCGGCGCAGATACCTGACACCCAGCGTGCTGCAGGCGACCCGGGGCTGCCCGTTCCGCTGCAAGTTCTGCTCGATCGCCGCTTTTCACCGCTACCAGATCCGTACTCGGCCGGTCGAGGCGGTGCTCGAGGAGCTGCGCGGTCTGGGTCGCCACGTGGTGTTCATGGACGACAACATCATCGGCGACCGCGACTACGCGTTGCAGCTGTTCGAGGCGATGATCCCCCTCAAGAAGCGCTGGTTCAGCCAGTGCGGAATCCATATCACCGAGGATCCCGAGCTCCTCGACCTCGCCGTACGCAGCGGCTGCAGCGGGCTGTTCGTAGGACTCGAGTCGCTTTCGCAGGAGAGCCTCAGCGACTGGAGCAAGGGCCCCAACCGCTCCCGGGAGTACGTGCGCCAGGTCCGACAGATGCACGATGCAGGGATCGCCGTTTTCGCTGGCTTCGTGTTCGGAAGCGACGGCGATGCGCCCGACGTCTTCCAGCAGACCCTCGACTTCCTGGATGCGTCGGACATCGACGCGTTGCAGGCCACGCGGCTCACCCCGTTCCCGGGAACCCCACTGTTCGATGAGATGGATGCGGAGGGACGAATCTTCGACAAGGACTGGAGTCACTACGACTTCGCTCACGTCGTCTACGAGCCGATGAATATGAGCCGCCGTACCCTCGACCTCGGCGTCGCCTGGATCTCGAGGCAGTTCTACACGCGCAAGCGCGTGGCCCGACGGTTTCGCCGCGAGCTCTCGTACCTCCCACTCCAGTCGATCTTGCGCGGGGCGATGCCGCTCAACCTGGGCTACCGGATCCGCTTCCGCCGCAACGGCACGTTCGAGAAGGGGGCGCGGTTCGTGCCGAGCGCAGCTTCCCGCGCAGCGCAGCGCCTCCGCTCGCCGGTACCGATCGCGCACTGAGTGGATACTGGCGGGCCCGTAGAATCTCGACATCTTCAATCAAGTCATACGTCACACCTGAACGATTTGCTATGTGGAGATACACGGGAGCCAAGCGCCCAGATTTCGCCGATCCACCGAGCCAGGGTCAGGAGTCCGTCTGGGACTACCCCCGACCGCCGCGGGTAGAGCTGGACGCCCGCCGTGTCGAGGTCGTTCATGGCGGTATCACGATCGCTGATACGCGCTCGGCCTACCGCGTTCTCGAGACCGCGAGTCCGCCGACGTTCTACATGCCCGCCGACGCCGTCGCGATGGAGTATCTGGAGGCGTCCCCGCGCTCGTCCATGTGCGAGTGGAAGGGGCGAGCGGCGTACTGGAGCTTCCGTGCCGGAAATGAACTGCTCGAGGACGTCGCCTGGAGCTACCCGGAGCCCTATCCTGGCTTTGAGAGGATCGCCGGCTACCTGTCGTTCTATCCGGCGCGGCTCGAGTGTACAGTCGACGGTGTACGGGTGCGGCCACAGCCGGGCGGCTTCTACGGCGGTTGGGTCACGCCGGAGATCGTCGGGCCGTTCAAGGGTGAGCCGGGCACGGGGTGGTGGTGAGCCGCATACGGCGGTTTTCTGTATTGCATCGAGGAGGCAAGTAGTGCGACAGGTGAGCAAGCTGATGCCCTGTCTGATCGCTGCGGTGCTGGTTTGCACTGTTGTGCCAACCGCAATCGCGCAGGACGGGTCGAGATTCGTGATCGAGCTCGAGGCGGGACCCGTATGGCAGAGCCGAAACGACGTGCAGATCCCGAACACCAACGCGGGCACCCGGTTCTCGCTCGTCGACCTGGTTGGGAATGGCCCCTGGCCTGCCGTTCGCCTCTATGTCACCTGGAATATCAACAACCGCCACAGCCTGCGCGGCCTCGCCGCGCCGCTGTCTTACACCGAGTCGGGTACCTTCACTGAGCCGGTTGACTTCGCCGGCGCAACCTACCGGCCCGACCAACCCGTCGAGGCGACCTACAAGTTCAATTCCTGGCGCCTCGGCTATCGCTATCGCTTCATGGACCGCGAGCGCACGAAACTGTGGGTCGGGTTCACGACCAAGATCCGCGACGCGAAGATCGAGCTGGCGCAGGGGAGCACGACCAGCAAGGACACCGACGTCGGCTTCGTGCCGCTGCTCTACCTGGCCGCCGATTGGCGGTTCGCCCGTAAGTGGCACTTCGTGTTCGATTTCGACGGCCTGGCCGGCGGGCCCGGTCGCGCGTTCGACGTTGCCCTCAAGCTCGGCTACGACATCAACGACCACTGGGGCGTCAGGGGCGGATATCGCACTCTGGAAGGCGGAGCGGACGTCGAGTCGGTCTACAACTTCGCGTGGCTCCACTACGCGGTGCTATCGGGCGTCTATCGGTTTTGAGAATTTGCGTTTGAAGCGGAAGACACCCAAAAGACTGAGCCCGGAGGGATCATCCTCCGGGCTCGTTCCGTGACGAAACTTACTGCCTGTCAGCCACAGAAAGGATACTCTAATCACTTGCGGCGAGTCAAGAACGCAGGTGATTTCGAAGATTCTTGTGGCGTACCCCCGGTGGGACTCGAACCCACACGACCTTTCGGTCACCTATTTGGCTGACAGGCGCGTCTACCAATTCCGCCACGGGGGTACGTTCGCCGTGAGATGGCGAAGCCGGGTAGTCAACGCGCCGCACCCAAACAGCCCCACAGACCGCGACCACCATAGCATGGCTACGTCAACGGATTCTCATCATCTTCAGCGGTGCGAAACCCTGCTCTCTGTATCGCCGTAGATGCCTGTAGAGTGGTCCGGGTGGGACTGTTCAGGAGGAAACCAATGCGCCTTCGCGCTAGCCGCCGTCATCCTCGTCGCCCCAACATCCTCGCATTCAGTGAAAGAACTCCAACAGGCTATCTGATTATCCCAATCATTGTCCTGGTGCTCGGGCTCCTGCTCGTGGCAGGCACGGCCTGGACTCAGGAAGCCGTGCCGTTGGACTCCGATCGCTGGAATGTTGCCGCCGGCGAACTCACCGAACGCGGCGGCCGCGAGTGCTTGGCCGGCGCTGCGGTATTGAGCGACGTCGAGTTCGAGAATGGAATCATCGAGGTCGACCTCCTCACCGACGGCTCCCGTTCCTATCCTGGTATCGTCTTCCGGCTGCAATCGCAGGAGAACTACGAGCGGGTCTACATCCGACCGCACCGCGGCGGCCTCTATCCCGATGCCGTTCAGTACACTCCCATCTTCAACCGCATCGCGGGCTGGCAGCTCTACAACGGCGAGGGCTACACGGCGATCGCCGAGTTCCCGGAAGGGGAGTGGTTCACGCTGAAGCTGGAGGTGAAGGGCAGCCAGGCTCGCGTGCTCAGCGGTGATTCGGCGGAGCCAGTGTTGCAGATCCACGAGCTGAAGCATGGCGTTAGCCGCGGATCGCTGGGTCTGCTCGGTCCAGCGGACGAGACCGCGTGCTTTTCCAACTTCCGCTACACGCTGACCGATGACCTGGCGTTCGACCCACCCGCCGTGATCGAGGCGTCGGAGGGGACGATCATCGATTGGGAAATCTCGCGCATGTTCCCGGCGCCGCCGAGACCGCGCGATGTATATCCGCGCTTCTACACCATCTACTTCGGTGGCTGGGAGAAGGTGACGGCGGAGCCGACCGGCCTCGTCGACATCGCCCGCTACCGTCAGCGCACCGGCCAATCGCCGGAGCTCGTGTTGGCCCGGACGATCGTCCGCGCCGAACAGCGCCAGGAGATCACCCTCTCCTTCGGCTACAGCGACGAGATCGACCTCTTCTTCAACGGCAACAAGGTCTTCTACGGTAACAGCGCCTACCGCCACCGCGACCCGTCGTTCCTCGGCGTCGTTGGCCCGTTCGACGAAGTGCGACTCACCCTGGAAAAGGGGCTGAACGAGATCTTCCTGATGGTCGCCGAGAACTTCGGTGGCTGGGGCTTCATGGCCCGGGCCGACCGGGAATTGTTGGAGCCGATCAAGGAGCATCACCGCGTCGAGCAGGTCTGGGCGACCGACTCCGTCTTCCTGACGCCGGAAACGGTCATCTATGATGACGAACGCGATCTGCTCTACGTTTCGAACTTCGATGTCCAGTTTGGCCAGAAGGCGGAGCCCAGCGGCTATATCTCGAAGCTGACGGCCGATGGCGAGATCGTGGAGCTCGAATGGGTGTCGGGATTGAACGCGCCTACGGGGATGGGGATTCACGACGGCAAGCTGTACACGACGGAGCGGCGCACGCTGACCGAGATCGATCTCGAGTCGGGAGAAGTTTTGAATCGTTACGAGATTCCTGACGTCGATTTTCCGAACGATCTATCCATCGACGCAGACGGGAGTATTTACATCTCCGATACGAGGCCGTCATCGCGGCGCGACAGTCGGATCTATCGGTTCAACGACGGCAAGTTCGAGATCTGGCTGGACCACTACGATGTGTATTGGTCTAACGGGCTCTATATCCATGGCGGCGAGCTGCTGATCGGGAATAGTGGGGACGGAATGGTTCGGGCGGTCGATCTCGAAACGAAACGCATGCGAGACGTGATCAGCCTGGGTGCCGGAATCATCGACGGTTTTCGCGCGGCAAACTCCGGCGACCTTCTGATGTCACACTGGGAAGGGCAGGTCTACATCGTCTCTCCGGAAGGCGAGATCGTTGAAATTATGGATACGATCGGAAACGACAACGCCGCAGACTTTGAGTACATCAAGGAGCGTAATCTGCTGATCTTGCCCACGTTCGTGAGCAACCGGGTGGTGGCGTATAGGGTAATCGAGTAGGTGGGCTAGCTCAGAATCTCGCGCAGCACCTCTATCTTGGCGATGTGGTGGTCGTCGTGCTCGGCCTGGAAGTGGCACATGTCGACCAGTCGCATCTGAACGTCCAGGCGGCGATGATAGGCGGAGCGTGCGAACGCATCAGCCGACAACTTCTTCAGTCGCTTGACCAGTTTGCCGCGCTGTTCGGCGAACTCCTTCAACAGATCGTGGATCTCACGGTCGTTGTGGCCCGCCGCTTCCGTCGCTCGGTTGGTCATATCGGCGGGTCGCAGTTCCTCGGCGCCCGCGTCGTAGTCGTCTAATCGCCCCATGAATAGCGACTCGAGATCGAGGAGATGGCCCACGTTCTCTTGGATCGACCACGCACCCTCATGCCGCGTCACCAGCGTGCGAACGGCTAGCGCGTTCGTTAGCTCATCGAGACGTGCCGGTGTTCGCTCCAGTCGTTCGATCAGCTCCCGATAGCGATCGACGGGAAACTCGAACTCGAAGACTCGTTCGACCCACTGCTGTTGATCTGCCATACCGGTACCTCGGAATTCCAAGCTAGAGCAACCGCTTCTTCTCGGACACATCGACGCGCTCGGCCCCACTATTACTTCTATACGGAGTAGGGCTCCCCCGCGATTCTCAGGCTTCAGCGGGTTGCCGGCCTCCAGGTCAACCTCGATCAGTTGGTCGGCGGTGACATGAGCCGTTCGTCGCCGATTCTCGCTCGACCGATCTCGCTAAAAACTCCAGCTGAACCCGAGGTCGGTGGAGACGATGGGCTCGCTCTTCGTGATGTTCCACTCCCAGGCGGCACTTAACGTGAATGCGTCGCGCGGTGTGAACGGCAGGTCCGGAAGGCTGAGGCCAACCGCGAGCCCGGTGCCCCAGTCCCCGCTGGTAAATTCCAGCGTGTTGGCGGCGTTGTCATCATCCAGAAACCCCTTGCCCAGACCGGTGGTCAGCGTGACCCAGCGGGCGGCGCTCCAGCTGATCGTCAATACGAAAGTGAAAGAATTGACCACCGCCTTGGGGCCCGCCTCTGGCTGCTCATGCTCCTGGTCGAAAGCGATGGAGGCGGACACCGACCAGGGAAGGTGGATCACGCGATTGTAGTCTACGGTGAGACCCCAGAAGTACGCATCTCTCTGGTAGGGGCTCCCTACGCTCGCGCCGGCGCCGATGGAGTTGTGAAAGTCGACATCCCGGTTGATGGCGGGCGCGCTGATCTGCGCCCGGGCACCGGAGGCGCAAGCCAGAATAGCCAGAGTTCCGGCCAGAACGACCCGGTGCTTCAGGGCTGCCTCCTTTCCGATCATAGCAGTCGTTTCTCCTCGGCTACGTCTACGCTTTCGATCTTCCACACGCCTTCCACCGGGACGACGCGGATCACGGCGTCGTACCAGTTCTGCCGGAAGTGCTGGTGGCCGAAATGGTTCACCGAGCCGCCCACCGTCCAGACAAGATCGATCGCGTAGCCTGACTCGGAGGTCCGCCGCACCGAGCGAACCTCACGCACCACGACTTCTTCTATTCGAACCCGGGCCCCTCCGCGATTCTCCAGCTCCAGCGCCTGCCGACTCTCCAGATAGACCTCCAGCAGCTGGTCGCCGGTGACGGTGAGGGCGAGTCGGTCGTAGATCGCTTCTTCGGAGTGGATGTCGAAGGAGCGGTAGACGTTGGTAAGCAGGCGTTCCAATACGTCGGCCGCCTGGTCCTTGCTCAGTCGCGCTTGCGAGACCAATGGGATCTCGGCGGAGACACGAGCGAAGGGATAGAGCAGGTAGCCGACGACCAGGCAGGCGAGGGCCAGTCGTCGTCCCCGCGATCGCTTCTCGGATTTGCGCGTCGCGAAGATCACTACCGCAGCGATGAACGCGAGGAGCAACGAAGCGACGGGAAGCCGCGGCTTGCCCGTGGCGATCGATTCCACGGAGGGCAGGGAATATTCGCCCAGCGTGTTGCGCCACTCGTGGGTTGGCTGGGCGATGCTCAGTTCGGATTCCAGGGTGGCCGCCGGATCGGTGGCCGTGATCGGCAGCGGCTCGTCATCCGTGAACAACCCCCACTCCACGCTGACGCTCTCTGGTATCCCCTCGGTCTCGTACAGCAACGTGACGCCGAGGATCGCATCGGCGACGGTCTCCGGTACCGGGGTCTCGCGGGTGAGCACCCCCGTCGTGCCCACGACGACGAAGTCGGCGCGTCGTTCGGTTGCGGTGGCTGGCGTCCCGTCGATGAGCAAGTGCGTTTCTGATCCGAGCAGCTCGGCGACCTGCCGACCCAGTGCGCCGCCGGCTTCCGCGGGGATGACGCCGGACACGTCAGACGGCAGGTCGAGCCACGCGTCCAGTGATTGCACTGCCGTCAATACCTCGAGCCTAACCTGGAACGGCTCCACGATCAGATAGCTCATGAAGGGGCGGGCGAGCTGACCGGTGGAGGTCAGCTGGGTGGGTACTCCGGATGGTCCGCTGGTCGCCGCCGCGCTTCCCACCGCGAGATAAGCGTCTTCGGCTTCGGTGAGCTGACCGCTCGGTCTGATTGCGGCGGCCAGCGTGAAGAACATGAGAAAGGCGCCCACGACTCCGGCGATTCGAGCGATTACGGTGCCCTGGTTGCGGAGGTTCTCTCCGATGAATGTGGCGACCGTCGAGACGATCAAACCAAGCGCGAACCCCGCGAGGTCGATGGCGAGGTTGGTCGAGAACAGAGCAACCAACAGGCTTCCCCCGGCGAGCCCCTCACCGGAAAGTCGAGTCGCAATTCCCAACCCATGAATGACACCGAGGAGAGCCGCCGCGAAAACCAACGCCGCAAGACTTTGACGTTCACGGAGTGCCAGGGCGGCGAAGATCACAACTGCGGCGGCGACCGATGCTTCCGCTGGGCCGGTGGGTAGTCCTATCACGCTCAGTTCTGCCAGTACCAAGGAGAGCGCGTGTCCGCCGGCCAGCCCGGCGAGCGCGGGCGCCAGGCGCTTGAATGGCAACAATAGGCCAAGGCCGATGACCAGCAGCAGATGTGCCCAACCGGTCAGGAAATGACGTAGCCCGAGACTGAAGTGAGTGAGCGTCAACTGCGCTGGATCGTCACGACGCGGCAGGATCAGGTCGAAGCGGATAACGATGCCGCCGGCTGCCTCGCGACCGAACAACCCGCGCCGCTCCTCCCCGTCGACAAAGCGGACGGTGAGCTGGATGCCGTCCAGATTCCACGGTAGCTCGATCTCATCCCCAGCTCCCAGCGGCCGCTCCCGACAGTCGAGGACATAGCGGACGAGGAACGCGGCCCCGCGTTCGTTTATCTCGGGTTCGGGGTCGGGGATGCAGCTGGCGGGAGCGATGGGAGGGCGCGCGGTGCCCACGAGCATGGGGGACATTTCTGCGTCCAGCACGTAGAGTCCGCGCTCCTCTTCCCGTAGCTCCACCCGGGGAACGTACATCGTGTCGGCGAGCAGAACGCCGACGGCGACCAGGAGCGCTGCCGTGAGGGCGAGGACGGGACCCGCGCGAAGCCAAACTCTCACGGCGCGCCTCCCGGATCCTGGACCTCGATGTTGTAGCGCTTCCTGATTCCGGTCAGTGCCGCGTCCAGGCTGGCGCTGTAGTACGCGGCGACCAGATCCTGCCGTACTAGGTGCTCGACTTCCTCCAGGCTCCGCATCCGCGAAGGTCGGCGCTCGTGTATCCTATTGTAGTAGACGCCCTGTGATGTCCGGAGCGGACCTTCCCAGACGCTCAGCTCCTGGTCGAACACGGCGGCGGCGAACTGCCGACCCGTCGAAGTGGAGAGACTTGTGCGCGTCACGGCACGCACCGTCTGAGTCTGGCCCAGACCACCGCCAACCGAAGCCGGGTTCTGGCCGGCCCGCAGCTCGGCGAACACCTTCACTTCCTGCTCGGGTGTGAGGGACCCGGTGAGGAAGTAGACATACTCCACGGTGATCGCTTCCTGCAGGCGATAGTCTTCCCGGTTCGCCTCGAAGTACTCCGCGATCTGCTCCGGTGTCGGGTCGGGTGGACCGAGGCTGGGGTCGATGAGCGCATACTGCGACGCCGCGGTCAACGCCTGGCGTACTCGCCGGTCACCCACGTCGAGCCCCTGGCGGAATGCCTCGCGGATCAACACTTCTTCCTCGATGAAGATGTCGATCGCCTGCTCTCGCTCATCCGCCGAAAGCGGTCGGCCGATCAGTTCCTCCTGGTTCGCGACTATCGCGTCCGCCGTCTCCCGCGTGACTCGAATCGTTCCCCACTCCCCGGGCGAGAAGCTGGCGTAGGCAACGAAGAGCAGCACCGATAGGAGTGCGAGCCCGGCGGCAGGCTGCGATCGCAGCGCGCTCACTCGCGACCCTCCACCTCGATGCGGTAGCGGGTCATCATGCGCTCCAGCTTGCGCTCCGTGATCTCGCGTCGCCGCTCGTCCAGCCAGTGGAGGCGCACGAATTCCTCCACGGTCTCCAGCTCCGGAAGGGTCGGTGGGTAGCGCTCGACGATGTAGACGTAATGGGTGCCGCGACTCGACTCGAACGGCCCGGTCCAGGCGCCCGGCGTGAGGCCGAAGACCGCTTCGGCGAACTCGTTGCCGAGGGTGCCGGCCAATCGCTCCTCGGTGATTTGCGCGAGGACCGGGCCCAGCCAGAATCGATCGCCCAGGGTCGAGAAGTCGACGCCGGCCCCCAGCGCCTCTAACAGCGCGGACTCATCGATCGGCTCGGATCGTCCACGCTCGTAGAAGACGTGGGCGAAGGTGATCGCCTCCGGGACCTGATACAGTTCGCTGTTCGCGTTGAAGTAGGCGCTGAGCTGAGCGAACGTCGGCTGCGGGATTTCGGTGTTCATCCCCAGCCGCATCTTCCCCAATAGTCGACGCCGGACGGTACCGTTGGTGAGGTGAAATCCGCGCCGGTAGGCCTCGCGGAGCAGCAGTTCCTCGTCCACGTGCGCCTGGATCGCCGCTTCGCGTTCCTCAGGCGACAACTCTCGCCCCAGCACGTTCGCGCGCTGCTCGAGCACCGCCCGAACCGTGCGCGCATCGATGACGACGCGTTCCTTGGGTCCCGGGAGGACGGCGGCAGCCAGCAGGAACAGCGACCCGCCTACGGCGAGGGAGCCGAGCACAGGGGCCCGCCCCCAGAATTGTCTCAACCGATCACGCATGAGTGCATACTGACAGGCATCTCCCGCGCCGTCCACCGTCCACCGTCTACCGCCTCCACCGATCTCAGAACCCCGTTCCCACCGAGATGCCGTACGTGATGTTGGTCTTCGTTTCGCCCACGAAGTCGAGGAAGACGAGGGGGCCAATGGATAGCGATCCGACGTGGAAGTCGTAGCCGAAAATAAACCCCCAGATGAAGTAGAGCTTCTTTTTCGTCCCACCCGAGCTGGTGTCCGTCTCCACCACCTCGAAGCCGGGACCGGTGCCGAGCTTCAGGTCGGGTATCGGGCGATAGGTCACGCCGGTGCCAACGACCGCCGCCCGCTTATGGTCCCCGAACGTGAAATCGATTCCAATGCCGAAACCCCAGGTCGGATTGAAGCGCCGTTCGATATCGGCCCCCAGCGCGAACGAGGTCTCGCTGGTCTCGGCGAGCGGGGTCATACCGCCTGCCATCACGGCCACGTGATTGGCGTGGAAGTGATCGTCGTTTGAATCTCCGTGGGCCTCCTGGCCAGCGGCTGGTGCAGCTGTCAGCATGGCAAGCGCGACCCATGCCGTGGTCGCCTTTCGCAAATGTCGTCTTCCCATCTCGCTCGGCTCTTTCCACTCGGATTGTCCTGCTAGCTAGATGAAACGCCCATCTGTTAGCGAAGTTTCCCCAGGCAGGTCAGAACGTCCGGCCCCGTCGCTTTGACCGAACCGGCCGGCTCCGCCAGGGCTCCGTGTCACCTTAGCCGATCAACGTAACCTCTGTAATTACAACGTATTACGACGGACAAAGCCGGCGGGTATGCGGCTTGCCCCACCGGGTAGCGCCTGTTGGATCGGGAGGATCCGATGATTGCAGTGCGCTGCTTGGCGGCGTTGATATTAGCCACAACGAACGGACCTGCAAATTTGACTCCGGACTCCGTGCCGGGCGCCATAATCGGCGGCAGTACGCTGCCTGCTGACAGCAGGCCAGCCTGGGATATCCCCATCGAATTCAACGCCGCCGTCGACCGCTGGCTGGTCTACTACCAACGGCGCGGACGAGGAAGCTTCCAGATGCACCTCACGAGGGCCGGCCGCTACGAGCCAGCGATGCGCGCCATCATGCGCGAGCACGGTCTGCCGCAGGATCTCGTCTACCTCTCCATGATCGAGAGCGGCTACGACCCCAACGCGTACAGCCGGGCGCATGCGGTCGGCCTCTGGCAGTTTCTCGAGAGCACCGGTCGCCGCTACGGCCTGCGCATAGATGAATGGGTCGACGATCGACGCGACCCTATCCTGGCGACACGAGCGGCCGCCGCGTACCTGAAAGATCTCTACGAAGAGTTCGGCGACTGGTACCTGGCCGCCGCCGCGTACAACGGTGGCAGCCGCCGGGTATGGCGCGCCATCCGTCGCACGGGCAGCCGCGACTTCTGGACGCTGGTGCGTCGCGGCTACTTCGCCCAGGAGACACGGGACTACGTTCCCAAGTTCATCGCCGCGGCGCTGATCGCGAAGCAGCCGGACAAATACGGTTTCCACGTCAGAACGGCCCCGATACTGAGTTACGATGTCGGCCGCGTGCCGGACGCCACCAGCCTGAGCGTCATCGCCGAAGCCGCCGGCGTCGAGCTCGCCGAGGTCGAAGCGCTGAACCCGCAACTCATCCGCGGTGTGACGCCCCCCGGCGACAGCTACTACGTCCGCTTACCCGCGCGAACCGGATCCAGCTTCGCCGTCAACTACGCCCGGATCCCCGCCGACGAACGACTCCGCGCCATCGAGCACACCGTTCGACGCGGCGATACGCTGGCCAAGCTTGCGAAGGCCTACGGATCGGATTTGTCGGCGATTCGTTCGGCTAACCCAGGGGTGCGCCCGAGGCGGTTGGAGGTGGGGCAGAGGGTGTTCATACCTATTGATGGGAGCGAATAGACGAACAAACGAGTATACGAGTAGGCCAGTAGACGAGTAGGCACGGAGACCATTCGAGTGAAGCGTGAACCTCTCGTCTACTGGCCTACTTGTCTACTCCACTAACTACCGCCCACCCCCCACTGGCACATCATGGTCCGTCCACAACGGATCCAGATACATCGGATCGGTGATCCCCAGCTCACGCATCGCGACGCCGGTGAGCAGCTCGCGGAGGATGCGGACCGCGACCTGTTTCGTGCGATAGGTCGGGTCGGTTAGGGGATTAACCTCGACCAGCTCGATGCCGACGACCTTGTTCTGTATTCCCAGCGCCCGGAGGATTGGGAACAGCTCACGGGGGGTCATACCACCAGGCTCGGGCGTCCCCATGCCGGGGGCCCATGCAGGGTCGAGGACATCAGTGTCGACGGAGATGAAGATCATTTCCGGGCCGTCCAGCGCCTCGGCCAACGCCTGCTCCATCACCGCCGGCCACCCGTCACGGTCGATCTGGGCCAGGAAGTGGTAGCGTACCTGGTTCTCGCGCATCCACTCGATGTCCGCGGCGCCGGGCTTCTGCGAATTGAGTCCGATCTGAACGAAGTTCCTGCCGTTGACATGGCCCTCGTCGATCAGCCGGCGCACCGGTGCGCCGTGGGACAGGTAGTGACCGAAGAGGAGCGGGATGCCATCGAAGTGGGCATCGAAGTGGATGACCCCGACGTTTCCCTTACCGTAGACGTCGGTGATCGCGACGACGTCGGGATACATCAGCGAGTGATCGCCGCCGACGATTACCGGGATGGCGCCGGTCTCGGCGATCTCCTTGACCATCTGGTGCACCGGCAGAATCGACCGCTCAGTGGAAAGGATGTCCACCGGAGCATCGCCATAGTCGACGACGTTCAGGACATGCAAGAAGTCGATCTCGCCCACTGCGGGATGCGCCGGATGCACGAGATCACCCCAGGCTCCGACGACCTCACCCGTGCGAACCGCTTGTGGCCCGTACGCCGTTCCCCTTTGTCCCGTCGACATGTCCTGCGAAGCGCCCATGATAGCCACATCGACCTCGCCGGCGACGAGGTCCTGCGGACACAGTGCCACGGGTGCGCGGAAGAACGTGGGAATGCCTTGATACGCCAGGCCGCCGATCGCCCGCTGAATGTTGATTGGCCCCGGTTCGCGACCTTGCACCTCCGAGCAATCTCGGAATAGCGCCGTGAGATTGCGGCTCGGGTCTCTGGGATCCAGCGGGATGGCATCGGGGCTCTCACGGTACATCTCGATGATGGGCTTCTCGGTTGTAACATCGTCCTGCGCCCAGGCAGCGGCGGGAATCGCCAACGCGACGGCAAGACACAGTCCGAGCACTACGGGAACTAGCCGGTTCATATCTATATTCTCCATGTTGGGGTGACTTGAATCTCAGGTTGTTACTGCAGCTGCACGACGACATCCGTGTTCTCATCGATCTCGGTGCGAACTCGGAAGACGCGACCGACGCCGGGCGGTGGGTCTTTGAGGATCCAGTATCTACCACCAGTGCCGCCCGAGTCATTGCGACCGCCACCGGGGAAGTAGCTGGTGTCGCCACCTATGCCCCACCAGTCGAGCTCCACCACCCAGGCCTCGTGGTCGATGCCGTCGCCCAGGTCTACCTCCTCGGTTCCGACGACCCGCGGCACCGCCCAGTACTTCGCTTCCGCGCTGGCCATCATCACCGGGATCTTCGCGCTGAAGCCGTCCCGATAAGGCAAGGCCGCCATCCACGACTCGTGGGCCGCCGCCTCCAGCATCTCCAGGTCCATCGACATGATCGGCGGTGTGTCATCGGCGGCGCCGAACGGCCGGATAACGTGATCATCCCAGTCGTACTCGTAGCCGATCCGGGTGCCGCTCGGTTGACTCGCCATCGCTCGTATCGGCCGCAGGCTCACCAGCTCCATGTACATGAAGGCGGTGATCAGCTCCGCGCCCGATTCGGCGACCTTCTGGATGATCGTGCGGCGCCACACCTCGCGACCGTCCAGCTCGACCCGCTCCAGCTTCTGCTGCGAGAGGTTTGTCGCCTCGATCCGTTCGCCCAACCTGAGTTGCCGATCCTTGCCGACGGTCCCGACGGCCCACACGCCTTCATAGGGTTCCAGGCTCAGGCCGTTGATGCGCGGGTCGCCGACCAGCAACACCGGCACGTCCATCGGGATCGGCGGCACCTCCGGCTCCTGCGCCGACCCCGATGTTGGTGTGATCGCCATAGCCGCCACCGCGGCGAGCTGAAAGCTGCGGGAGTTCAGCCTGTTCATTCGCGTCGTCAGCGCGTCGCCTTCACCGCGGTGAACGCGATCTCCACCCTCGCATCGCCCGGCAGCGCGGCAACCGCCACCGTCGTCCGCGCCGGAGGGTCTGCCGTGAAGTACTCGCCGTAGGCCTGATTCATTACGCCGTAGTCGTTGATGTCGGCCAGATAAACATTGGCCTGCACAATGTCTCCGAATTCGAGGCCCAGCTCTCCGAGCAAAACGGCGTATGCCTCCATGATGTTCCGAACCTCCGCAACCGTGCGGCCCTCGGCCATCTCACGGGTCTCGTCGGTGACGCCGATCTTGCCGGCCAGATAGTAGGTGTCGCCGACGCGAACCGCTGCGCTGTAAGGGCGTTCCGGCAGCTGGCTGTGCAGCGTCTCCCGGTCGGGCGGCGGCGCCTGGCAGGCCACAATGGCGAACGCGAGCATGAGCGTGACTGTCCGGGGATTCATGGGCGTTACTCCCGGTTGGCGTGGGATTGAGTTTTCCATCGAAACCGCCGAATAGTACTGTTCCTGACGCGCTTCGGACAGCCGCGGAAAGTCAGCCCAACCCTGTGGCGTCCCGGCGCGTCCAAGGGTTAGTTCACGTCCGAGACCCATGGACAGCGAGGTCCAGCCAGGAGGAGTACCCATGCGATTCCAGGTCATCCCTGCGGTCATCGCAGGGCTGTTCATCGTTGCTACCGCACCCGCCCAGCAGCCCGGCGAGATCAGCTACCACGACGAGTCGGTGATGCCCGGCGGGGTCGAAGGCGAGCGAATCCGCTCGCTTATCGAAACCTTCAACTCCGGCGACCCCGATGAGGTCCGTCGCTTCATCGAGGAGGAGTGCACCGGCCGCTTCGCCGAGATGCCGATGGAGGCTCACTTGGGCGCTTTCGGCAACACGTTCCGCATGTGGGGCGGCGTCGACTTCCACAGCGTGCGAACCTACGTACCCGAGCGGTCGGGCGAGACGGTGGTCATCCTCAAGGACCGAAACTTCGGCGCCTGGCGCGCCTTCACCCTCGAGTTCGACGACACGCCGGAACGGCGGGTCACGGGAATCGGGATCAATAACGCGCGTACGCCGTCCAACGTCGAGGAGTCGGCGCTCACGCAGGCGGAAGCGATCGACATGGGCGTCGGGATCATTCGGCGGGTGTGTGGGAACGGAGCTTTTTCGGGCACGGCCCTCGTCGCTAGGGGCGATGAAGTGTTGCTGGCTCAGGCCTGCGGCGAGGCGAGCAAGCGCTTTCACGTGCCGAACAACATCGACACCAAGTTCAACCTCGGGTCGATGAACAAGATGTTCACCTCGACGGCCATCGCGCAGTTGGTGGAGAAGGGCGTCGTCTCCTACGACGATCCGATCAGCAAATACGTCGACGAGTCGTGGCTGCCCCGAGAGATCACCGACAAGGTGACGATCCATCATCTGCTGAGTCATACGTCCGGGATCGGCGACTACTTCACGGACGAGTTCTGGGACAGCTCGCGGCTCAAGTGGCGGGAGATCGATTCGTTCAAGGAGTTGGCGCAAGGTCAGGAGCTGGAGTTCGAGCCCGGCGAGCGCTTCCGCTACAGCAACCTGGGGATGCTGCTCGCCGGAGTGGTGATCGAAGGCGCCACCGGTGAGGGCTACTTCGACTATATCCGCGCGAACATCTACGAGCCCGCCGGCATGAATGACTCTGGCAGTTTCGAGATCGACGAGCCGGTCCCCAACCTGGCCATCGGCTATCTCCCCGATCCGGAGAGCGAGTACGGCTGGCGCAACAACAACCTGCTGCACGTCGCCAAAGGCGGGCCCGCCGGCGGTGGCTACTCTACGGTTGGCGACCTGTACCGCTACGCGCGTGCGCTGGTGAAGGGCGAACTGGTCGGCGCGGAGCTGCTCGATGTGATGTGGACGAGCAAGTCCGACGCCGGCTACGGCTATGGCTTTGGTATCGAACAGGGGCCCAAGGGCTTGGTCGTAGGACACAGTGGCGGCTTCCCCGGTATCAACGGCGACCTGGCGATCTATGTCGATGCCGATTACACGGTCGCTGTGCTCGCCAACCAGAGCGGAGCGGCGAATCCGCTGTCAAACAGCTTGCAGCAGCTGATTCAGCGCGTACAGTAAATCAGTGATAGTTCGATAAGGCCGGGGAGCCGCAGGCGCTGGCGCGGGACCCCGGCCTTAGTGCATCTTGCTCGTTCACCTTTTGACTACGCTCCGGACGACGCGAAGCATGACCGATAATCCGCTCGCCCCATTCTTCGAACGCCAGGGCGTCCTGGTACTCGATGGAGGCCTCGCCACGACCCTCGAGTCGCGAGGTCACGACCTGAACGACGAGTTGTGGTCGGCAAAGGTCCTCTTGGAAGCGCCGGCGGACATCAAGCAGGTGAACCTGGACTTCCTAGCCGCCGGCTCCGACTGCATCGCTACAGCGACATACCAAGCGAGTCTGCCGGGTTTGATGAAGCGTGGTCTGAGTGAGATCGAAGCACTCGAGGTCATCCGTCGCTCCGTCGATCTGGCTGTCGATGCGCGCAACGCGTTCTGGAGCGAACCGGCCAATCGAGAAGGCCGTCTGCGACCGCTAGTCGCGGCAAGCGTTGGGCCGTACGGCGCGTTTCTGGCCGACGGGTCTGAGTACACCGGCGACTACGATATCGGTAAGGACGAACTGTACGAGTTCCATCGCGCGCGATGGCAAGTCCTCGCCGAGAGTGAGGCAGATTTGTTGGCCTGCGAAACGATCCCCTCGCATCGTGAAGCGGAGGTGTTGCTCAAGCTTCTTCGCGAGACGCCTGAGCGCTGGGCGTGGCTGAGCTTCAGTTGTCGCAACGGCACTCATATCAGCGATGGCAGCCCGCTGTTCGATGTCGCCCGCGCGTGCGATGCCGAGCCGCGGGTTGCTGCGTTTGGCATCAATTGCGTGGCGCCAGAGATAGTATCCGACCTGATCGCAGGGGCACGGCAGGCTACGACGAAGCCGCTCATCGTCTATCCCAATTCGGGGGAGCTATATGATGCGGTAAGCAAGACGTGGTCGGCGCCCCCGGGCCCCATTGACTGGGAGATAGCGGCCGCGGAGTGGACCAGGTTGGGCGTTAGTGGTATCGGCGGTTGCTGCCGAGTTGGCCCTCGGGCAATCACCCGGATTCGGAGCGCGATCAAAGCATGACGGCGGTTCCTGCTTGCGTTCTGACCAAAGCCCAATATACGCGTCGAATTCGCAAAGCTGGCGCAGCACCCCGGCCTTGTCCCATCTTTCAGGCTCGGACTTGCAGCGGGCACTGCAAACGACAGACGGACAACCGAGGTAGCCAGACATGACGTACGTTCCGGGAGTACCGCCGCCCCAGAGCGACTCGCCACGAGTCCGCGAGCTGAGTAAGAAGCTGGCGGATGTTATCGACGACTTCCAGAGCCAGTACCCGATGAAGCCCGGCGAGATCAGGCAGGCGTTGAGGATCGCCGGGAGTCAGAAGGCCAGCGGCGGGGCGGGCACCGCCGTCGCCGTGGCGTCCGGGATCGCGCTGCTGCTCGCGATTGGGATCTTCTCATTCTACATCGCACGGAGCCAGCCCGAGGCGGGAGGTTTATCAGCCATCCCGGCCATACTCGTTTTGGTCGGGATCGTCGGCGTCGGCATCGTCGCCTATCTCCGAAACCGATAACCAGCGCTAGAGGGCATGGCATCCAAGTACAACTGCGCTGATCTGACGAAAGCGCGAACCATCCCGTTCGCACGCCGCAAGAACAAGGTCTCGATCGAACAGTTCGCCGCTGTTCCCGACTGGGACGGGTTCACGCAGGATCCACTCAGCAATCTCCCCGACGTGCTGGCCGCGCAAGACCTGCGAGCCGTCGCCGATGCTGTGGCCACGTCGCACCGCAATGGCCGGGCGGTGGTCGTCATGCTGGGCGGACACGTCGTGAAGACCGGCTGCTCGCCGCTTTTGATCGATCTGCTGCAGCGCCGGGTCATCACTCACCTGGCGATGAATGGTGCGACCGCCATCCACGACTACGAGATCGCTCGTTTCGGCCAGACGTCGGAAGACGTGGCGGAGAACCTCGCTAATGCAACGTTCGGTATGGTCGATGAGACGGGCCAGGAGATGAACGACGCGTTCCAGCGCGGCCAGGACGACGGTCTGGGGATGGGCGAGGCGTTGGCACGTTCGCTTCGCGATCACGGCGCCGCCCACGCCGATCTCAGCTTGTTGGTTGCCGCTTACGAGGCGGACGTACCGGTGACGGTCCACGTGGCGGTGGGCGCCGAGATCATTCACCAGCACCCATCATGTCGAGGCGCCGCCCTGGGTGAAACGTCGTACACCGACTTCAGAATACTCGTCGAGTCCCTCAAGGGTTTGAACGATGGCGGTACGATCATGAACGTCGGCTCGGCCGTCATCTTGCCCGAGGTCTTTCTCAAAGCGCTGACCCTCGCACGCAACCTCAAGAACGAGGTCAACGACTTCACTGCGGTCAATCTGGACATGATCCGCCACTACCGACCCGAGGTGAACGTCATCGGCCGTCCGGTGCAGAGCGGCGGTCGCGGAATCCACATCGCCGGCCACCACGAGGTGATGATCCCTCTTCTATATAGAGCCGTCGCCTGGAGGTTGAGCGGCGAATAGCCGGCGATGAAGTCTGACGACCCGCGAGCGCCCCACGCACGCGCCATCCGGGACTACTTCGCTGGCGACCGCGAAGCCTGCCTTATCATTCACACGAGCCTCGGCGAACACGACGAGCTCCCGGTCAGCGTCTTCTTCCGAAGGCCGGAGGAGTTCTATCCGTTCGAGCGGGCGGCGCTAGCGCTCTGCCGGGGGCGTGTCCTCGACGTCGGCGCCGGCACCGGCGTGCACGCCCTGTATCTGCAGAATCGCGGACACGACGTCTGCGCCATCGATGTGCTTCCCGAAGCGATCGAGATCATGCGGGAACGAGGAGTTCAGGATGCGCGACTCGCCGGTGTCGGCGAGATCGACGGCGAGAAGTTCGATACCGTTCTCATGATGATGAACGGGATCGGCATACTCGGAACGCTGGAGGGTCTCGATCGATTTCTGGCTGATGCGCCGGGCTTGCTCGGGACCGACGGACAGGTCTTGCTTGACTCCGGACCGGGTCGCCTGGTGGGTGACGCGACGGAGGCGGCCGTGGCGATCACTGTAGACCCGGACACTTATCCCGGCGAAGCCTGGATCGAGCTGGAGTACAAGGGCGAGCGGGGACCGCCTTTTCGGGAGCTGTATGCCGATTCGGAAACCCTCTGCGAGCACGCCCGTGCGGCCGGTTGGGTCTGCGAGATCGTCTTTCGGGACGGCCACGGGGGATATGTGGCCCGGCTGACCCGAGAACGCGGCGACGACGATGAGTGATCCGCAGCTGTTCTGGGAACGCCCGGACCAGGTGGAGACGTTCGCCGAACGCGAGGCGGACCGGCGGCTTGTCGATCTATTGGATGAATTCGCCGAGCCGGGAAAGACGCGTGTACTTGACCTTGGTTGCGCCGGTGGTCGAAACACTGTCGTTCTGGCCGAGCGTGGTTTCGACGTCCATGCGCTGGATGCGTCGGCGGCCATGGTACAGAAGACGCGGGAGCGTCTCGCCGAGTTACTGGGTATTCAGGAGGCGGAACGGCGCGTTCGGCTTGGGAAGATGGACGACCTCGGCGACTATCCCGCCGAGTTCTTCCAGCTCACCGTTGCCCTGGGTGTCTACCACAGCGCTGCCAGCTCGGAAGAATGGGATAGGGCTCTGAAAGAGACGGCACGGGTGTTGGTCCACGACGGAAAGCTACTCGTGGCGAACTTCAGCCCGCGCTGTGAGTCCTTGGCTGAGGAACTTCGTTGCGTCGAAGGTGAGCGCCACGTGTACGAGGGACACGCGGCCGGTCCGATGTTCCTGGTGGAGGCCGACGACCTGGATGCCGAGATGCGTGGGCATGGGCTAGTCCCGATGGTGGCCAGCGAGACCGTGTTCGCACAATCCGAGAAAGGGCGTCGCGTGACCGTGAACGCCCTCTACCAGAAGCGTCGCGACTGAGCTAGGCCTACTCCCAGGTTACCCGGTAACGACAGACCTCGCTGCCCCTGGCGCGGCACTCTTCCTCGACGACCTGCGGGTTCACCGCGCCGCAATACTCCAGCGCCCGCTTGTACCAGCCGATCACCGTCGAACAGTCGGGGTTCGAGAACGTCTCCGCCTCGTGGGTCGTGAGAACGGCTTCCTTCTCGCCCACCTTCTCGTACTCGCGCCGCCCAGTCTGGTAGTATAGGCGGTAGATCTGCGGCGCCTTCTTCAGGAACCCGTGTGGGTCGTCCGGTGTGAGGAACGCGCTGTGGACGGTCGTCAGGTTCTTCTCCGCTGACGCCACGCCCAACTGCTCGAAGAACTCGATCTTGCCGCCACCCACGACCTTCACGATCTCGTCGTCAAGGTTCCTGCCGACCTCAAACGGTAGCCAGCTCGACGGGAGCATGTTGTTCAGCGCCTGCTGATCCTCGGCGCTGAGACTCTGCATCACGTTCTGCAGAGCGTCCGCGCCGAACTTCTCCTCGACGAACTCCAACCGTGATCTGAGAACTGAGCCTTTGACCTTTTGCATGCCCTTATGCTACACCGCTGGCGCGGAAGGGCAAGGGAATTTTGCGATACAGAGTGACTTAGTGTTATAGTCGCCGAGCGATAGCCCCAAGCATGGCGGTGTGTCGGTCGGCCGCCCGGCTTGGCCAGTGCGAATTTGAAGGAGGATGGTCAGGGCCATGCCGATAACCTACAGGATCGATTTGGAGTTGGGTGCCGTGTTCACGACGATCACCGGTGTTCTCACGGATGAGGAGATGATCCGACACAAGGAGCAGCTCGTTAAGGATCCTGATTTTCGCCCCGACCTGAAGCAGCTGTCCGATGTCCGCGGGATCGAGAGCCTCGACGTGACGCCGGAAGGCGTCCGGCACTTCGCGGTCATGGACAAAGAACATGCCAGCAGGCTCGGCGAGCACAGACTGGCGATAGTCGCATCGGAAGATGCCGTCTTCGGTACGGCGCGCATGTACCAGATGTTCACCGAGCAGAATGTAGAACACGTGCAGGTCTTTCGTGATATGGAGACGGCTCGGGAGTGGCTCGGCCTGCCGCCAGAGTGAGGATGCGTAAGTCCCGTTGATGCCCGCTGAGACTCTCAAGAAGGACAACCCGCGGGTGGCGATCGTCATGTTGAGCGCCATCGGCGACGCCGTTCATGTGCTTCCCGTGGCCAACGCGCTCCGTCGTGCGGTGCCCGGCGCCAGGCTCACGTGGGTGATTCAGCGCGTGCCGCACCGTCTTGTTCACAATCACCCGACAATCGACGATTTCATCATCTTCGGGCGCAAACGCGGCCTGGGCATCGCCTCGAGCCTGACGGAGACGCGGCGCGAGTTGAGAAAGCACCGTTACGACCTGGTGATCGATCTGCAGGTATACTTCAAGGCGGGTCTTCTCACATGGTTCACCCGCTCGAAGGTCAAGCTCGGGTTTGATCGCCGGCGCGCCCGCGATCTGAATTGGCTCTTCACCACACATCGCATCCCGCCGCACGAGAACCAGCATGTGCAGGACCAATACTTCGAGTTCCTCGATCATCTTGGTGTACCACACGCCACGCCGGAGTGGGGGATCGCCATCACCGAAGAAGAGCGGGAAGCACAGCGACAGTTCTTCGAGAAGATCGATCGGCCGGTCTGCTCCGTCGTTTTGGGAACCAGCAAGCCGCGGAAGGACTGGCCGGCGGAACGTTACGCCAGATTGCTCGAGATCATCGAAGGCGACTTCGGATTCCAATCCGTGATCATCGGCGGCCCGTCAGCCGGCGAACGAGCGGCGGCGCGTGAGGTGATGGAGCAGGCACGGGTGAAACCGATCAGCATGCTGGGCGACAACCTGCGCCGGCTGATCTACCTGATCGACGGCAGCGACTTGTTGGTCAGCCCGGACACCGGCCCCCTGCACATCTCCCGGGCCCTCGAAACGCCCGTCGTCGGGCTTTACGGCTACACCAACCCGAAGCGGTCGGGACCGTACCGGCTCTATGAGGATCTAGTCGTCGACGGGTACGCGAAGCATCCCGACGAAGACTACCCGATCAACATGAACTATCGTCCGGATGGAATGGGGCGGGTAACCGTGGAGATGGTCTGCGAGAAGTTGGACCGCGCGATCTCGCACTACGTGAAAGCAAAGGTATGATCAGGAGCGCGACTGCGCCTGCCCTCGCCCGATCACCTGCCGAATGAACGCCTCGTAACGGTCGATCATCTTATCGATGCCGAACTGCTCCACGGCGCGGGCTCGCGCCGCCTCACCCTTCGCTCTGCGCTTCGCCGGATCGTCCGCCAGGGCCAGAATCGCTTTCGCCGCACCCTCGGGAGTGCCCGGTTCGACCAGCGCCCCACAACCCTCCTCCACCGCTTCCGGGTGAGATGTTGCGTCGCTGGCAATGACGGGTAGCCCGCACGCCATCGCCTCAAGAACCGACATCGGTGTGCTTCCTTCGATCTCCGACATCGTGATCTCCACGTCACAGCCGGCGAGCAGGTCGGGCACGTCATCGCGAAAGCCAACGAACGTGACAGGCGCCTCCAGCTCGATAGCAAGCTCGCGGAGCGCGCGACCTTCCGGTCCGTCGCCGATGATCAGCCCGCGGACTCGCGCTTGCCGCGCTGCGGCGGCGATCGCCCGTACCGCCAGGTCGACCCGCTTGGGCGGAGCCAGTCGACCATGGTAGCTGACAACGAGGACATCGTGGGAGTTGCCGAGCTGGGCTCGCGCGCGTTCGCGTAGCTCTGGCAACGGCCTAAACCTGTTCGTATCGACTGCGTTGTGAATCACTTCCACGGGCATATCGCCCAGCCAGGGCGCATCCTCGCGCAATCGATGGAACGTCTCGTGCGACGCCGCCACCATCGCGTCCACCTCACGCTTCCAGAAGAACCGAAAGTCGAACCGGCTCTTCAGCGGCTCACCGTACAACTTGAGGTGCACGATCGGCATGCCTTTGGCCAGCCAGCGCGCCACGGAACTGATCTTGACGTCCTTTGGTCGGTGAGCCAGTAGCACGTCCGGCCGAACATCGTGCAGGATCGTGGCGAGCTGTAGCGAGCGGAAATAGTTGAGCTCGGCGCGAATCGCTAGCGGCGCGATACGGATGCGATCGTCTCCGATGATGCGGCGACGTAACTCGCTGTCGGGGTGACAGACGAGCGTCACTTCGTGGCCTCGGTCGGCCATCGCCGTGCACAATATCTGGAAGAAGACCTCGGCGCCGCCCCAGATGCGGGTCGAGTTGACAGCCAGCAGGCGCATCAGGCCGCCCCGATCACGCTGCGATAAACGCCCTCGATGTGATCGATCATGTGGTCCACGGTGTACTTGGCTGCGATGATCTGGCGGACCGCGCCGGCCGCCTGGCGCGCCGCCGGCAGATCGGACAACAGCCTTATCACATCAGCCGCAAATCCCGAGGTGGTGGTCTTGGGAAGGCGGCCGTGATCGGCAAAGCACACGGCTCGGGCGGCCTCGTAACTGTCCGGTGTGACGATGCCGAAGTAACCGGTGCGCCCGAACGCTATTGTCGGAGACGACGTTGCCAAAGACTCGCTGGCCGTTGTGGCCGTCGCGACCACGACATCCGCAGCGTTCATCACTGCCGGGATGTCGGTGCGCGGGCCGGCGACGATCGCAACGCGCTCGCCCAAACTGGCGTTCAGGCGTTCCGCCGCCGCTACTATCCGCTCCAACCTCTCGCCGGCGCCTACGAAGACGGCTAGCGTGCCGGGTACCGCTTTTCGTATCTCTGGCAGCGCTTCGATCAGCATGAGGGCGGGACGCGCTTTGCGATGCGTGAACCGGCTGACGTTCAGAACCAACGGCACATCCACCGGCACGCCCCACTCGTCTCGAAGCGCTGAGGAACCGAGTCCCGGTCGATAACGCTCGGTGTCGACGCCGTAGAAGCCGACCTCGATCCGTTTACCCCGCACCCCAAATGCCCCACGAATGTTGTCTCTATCCGCTTCACTGGCGGTGAGGACCCTATCGCTCCAATCGACGAACAACGCACGCTTCCACATCGCCCGGGGGCCGTGCACCGACATGAGGTAAGGCACGTTCAGGCCATAGGCGAGCGGCGCTCCGAAGCGGGCTGGTCGATAGTTGTGGGCGTGAACGATGTGGACGTCCAGCGGGCGCAGCGTTTCGATGGCGCGCACCAGACCCTCGCGGTTGAGCGCCGCGGTCACCAGGTCGATGCCCAACGCTCTCGCGTCGTCGCCATGATCGTCCGGATCTTGCACGACGAGCAGCACCGTGTGCCCGCGGTCCACCAGCCCGGCGGACAAGCGAGTCACGTGTGATTCCACGCCGCCAATCCCAAGACGACCCATGACTTGAACGATGGTCAACGAATTCGCCATTCAGCGCTCTTCTCAGCTCTACTAAGTGGCATCGGTCGGCCAAATACTAGCCAGCGCGAGCCGTGCGGAACAGTCTGAGCCTGTCGGCTTGCCGCCCGGGACTAGCCCTTGAGCCCGGCGAGTTGGATCCCGCGAACGAAGTAGCGTTGCGTGAACAGGAAGAGCAGGAGGATGGGAACCACCGCCACCACGGCGGCGGCCATCTGGTAGGGCCAGTTGCTGTAGTACAGGCCATGGAAGGCGGCGATACCCACCTCTACCGGCCGCATCGCCATCGAGCGAGTGACGATGAGCGGCCACAGAAAGCTCTTCCATGTCTCGACGAACGAAAACAGGGCGACGGTCGCCAGCGCCGGCTTGGCCAGCGGCAGCGCGACGTTCCAAAACACCTGCCATTCGTTCGCTCCATCGATGCGAGCAGCGTCCTCCAGGTCCCGTGGGATCGACAGGAAGTACTGCCTCATCAGGAAGATTCCCCACACGCTGACCAGTTCGGTGATGATGAGGCCCATGTACGTGTCCACCCACCCTATCGCGTTGATCAGTAAGAAACGCGGGATCAATAAGACGATGACCGGCACCATCAAGTTCGCGAGGAAGAGGATGAACACTTTGTCGCGGCCCGGGAAGCGGAGGCGCGCGAATGCGTAGCCCGCCGTCGCCGCGGTGAACAGATGGCCGGTCACCATGAACAGCGACATCACCGCCGAATTGAGAAAGAAACGGGCGAACGGCGCGGCGGTGAGCGCGTGCGGGTAGTTGCTCCAAGTCGGATCGCCGGGCACCAGCTGGGGTGGGAAGCGAAAAACCTCGAACTCGTCCATCAGCGACGTGGAGACCATCCAGAGGAATGGCACCAGCATCGAGATGCCCAGCGCAATCGCCAACCCGTAGGTGGTGACGTTCACGGCGCGACGCCGTGCGACCGTTGCTGCTGCCCGCTCGCTCATCAGCTAGGTGCCGTTCTTCTGCCCAGGAACCTGAACTGCAGTAGGGTGATCACGAAGATCACCGCGAACAGCACCCAGCTCATCGCCGATGCGTAGCCCATGCGCAGGAACTGCCAGGCGTTCTGGTAGATGTGGTAGACGATGACATCGGTCGCATGCAATGGCCCACCTTCCGTCATCACGTAGACGAACGTGAATACTTGAAACGACCCGATGATCGAAGTGACCAGCACGAAGAACGTAGTCGGCTTCAAGAGCGGCAGCGTGATCCGCCAGAAACGGCGCCAGGGGCCCGCGCCGTCGATCATCGCCGCTTCATAGAACTCGCCGGGTATCGCTTGTAGCCCCGCCAGGAAGATGATCATCTGGAAACCGATGTGGATCCACACGGCCATGATGATCAGCGCCAGCAGCGCCGTCGACGGACTGTTGAGCCACGGGAACGGCCCCAGGCCGACGAGGCCCAGCGACCAGTTGAACAACCCGAAATCCGGATCGTACATCCATTGCCAGACGATCGAGATCGCAACGAAGCTCGTGATGTACGGCAAGAAGAAGACAGCGCGCAGCAGCGCCACGCCCTTGATCTTTCGGTTAAGCAGGATGGCGACCGCCAGCGCAAAGACCATCGTCGCCGGTACATAGAGAGAATAGATCGCCGTGTTCTTCGCCGCGTTCCAAAACAGTCCGTCCCGCGCCAGATCGATGTAGTGATCCAGGCCGACGAACGGCTTCGCCGGCTCCAACAGGTTCCAGCGGTGGAAGCTCAAGTAGAAGGCGAAGAGCAGCGGCGCCGCGGAGAACAGCAACAGCAGAATCATCGATGGCGACACGAATCGCCAGGCCGTCTTCGCTTCTCTGAGCTCGATCGCGTTCTCCGCCGCGAAGGCGAGGCTGGCGTAGATCAGCACGCCGACGGCGAGCAGTCCGTAGAGCCCGGCAAGCCAGAAGAGGGTGGTCTTGCGAGCATCCTCCAGCGGCGTCGTCAACAGGATGGGCCAGGCTCCGCCGCCCTCTGTTTTCGCGTAGGCCATTCGACGCCCGGCGACGTTCGCGCGTCCGATACCAGGTTCGAGACCCGAGTAGTCTGCTGTGGCGAGTTCCGGTCGGCTGGCCTCGAGGACCGTCGGCCCGTCGGTGACCACCAGATCGGTTCCCAGGAATGCGGCGGCGACGTTCGCGGGTATGCTGTCAGGTTCCTCGATGGTCATAAGGGTGATGCAGCGGTAGCTGACCTCGATCATCGCGTCGGTGGCCCGAGCCGACATCTCAGCATCCGCTTGGACCAACCAGAAGGCCGCCAGCGCCGGGGGGGCCAAGGCGATGGCAAAGCCGCGACGAAGGTTCTGCGCGCGGCGTTCCGTACTTGAAGTGCGAGTGACCCGCCAGACGATGAGAAGGGTCGCCGCCGCGGCGAGTACCAGCGCAGACATTGGAGCGATGGGCGCGTTTGGAAGCGACGGCGGGGGCGGCAGCGGCGCACCTTCGCCCGCTCGAACGACGACTGCACCCGTCGCATCCCAATCGTCGAAGTCCTTAATCGGCGCCACGGCAATCGGTGCACGGGCAAGCTCCACGGCAAGCGCGCGATCGAAGCTTGCGAGCGAGTCGGTCAGCGTCGCAGGGAGCGCCTCGACAAAGCTTCCACCGCTCGCCTGCACGAGGGAAGCGTCCAGGTAAAGCGCCAGATCATAGCCGGTGCGCTCTGCGAATCTCTCCGCCAGCTCCGGGCTAACGTCTCGCAGCACGACGGCGATCTGCTCGTTTCCGGGCAAGTAAGCGAGCCATACGGGCTGGCCGTCGATGGCCATCAGGTCCAGAACGGCGTGGCCACGCCGGGCGGCATCCAGCATCGGCGCGCTCTGTTCCGTATCGATGGCGAGCGGCAGCGGTGGCGCGTTGAGTGGGTACGTTTCGGTAACGCGGCCCGCATCGTCGTAGATGGTGTAGCGCTCGACATCCAGTTCCGCGGCCCCAGCCTCGAGTCGGTCGAGTGACTCGGGCATCTCCGCCAGGCGGCTCGATCTGTAGTACCGAAAATACTCAGCGGCACGGGTCGCGGCGTGCCGATCCAGCACGGGCTGAAGCGAAGCTCGACTGCTGACTACCACCGCGATGCCAGCCACGGCGAAGGCCAGGGCGGGGAGAGCGACGAGTAGCAGGAGGGACGCGCGCAGCCGTTTCATCGTGTCAGCGTGTTCCCGGCGTCGCCAGTATCTCATCGATGCGGCGAGCGATCTCGATCGTCACATCGTGCAGTGGCTCACCCTCGAAGATTACCCGGTCGAAGATGTCGGGCATCTGAACCTCGACGTGCGCCCAGTCCTCCACCGAGGAGCCCCAGGACATACGGCCGTTGCGCGCCGCGAACAGGAAGGCTTCCTCCAGGCCGTAAGTATCGGCTGCGGCAAACTCTTCGTGCGCCTGCCGAATAGACGGAATGGCGAGGCCGTACTCGGCACGCATCCGCTGCGCCTCTACCGATGACAGGTGCGCTGCCAACTCGATCGCCAGCTTCTTGTGCCGCGTGTTGTGCGGCACGGCCCAGCCCGCCGCGTAGATCACCGTCACCGGCTCGCGGTCCTCGTAACGGGGTGGGGGTAACACCGCGACCCTGACCCGCCCGTCGTCGATGTACGGACGGATTCTGGGAAGCCACCAGTGGCCGCTGGTCACCATGCCGATGCGACCGGTGAGAAAGAAGTTGCGCTCCAGCCCCGTCAACTGACGTTGCACATCGACGCTGGGCACGACGTCGTGCACGGTGATCAGATCGGCAAGGAATTGAATCGCCGCCTCGGTCTCGGGACTATCGAGATAGCCGCTGGCCCTAAGGCCATCCGGGCTCAGAACATCGCCGCCTGCCGCCCATACCCAGGGCTGCCAGAGGAAAAAATTGCGTGGCACCCGCGTGCCGAAGGTGTCGTTCCTCCCGTCGCCGTCCACGTCACGTGTGAGCTTCACAGCGATGTCGAGGAAATCGTCCCAGGTCCAGGTCGTGTCGGGCAGGGGGACACCGGCTTCCTCGAACAAATCCACGTTCAAGTAGAAGACGATGGGGTTGAAGTCCTTAGGGAAAGCGTACAGGCCGCCGGGTCGGCGAAAGATCGACAGCACCTCTCCGTAGTAGGCGGAGGTGTCGACACCGATGCGATCCAGGTAAGGCGCGACGTTGACCAGCAAGTCCCGGGAGATGAACGGCGCTGCGCCAAACGAGCCGTTATCCAGGAGCGCTACGTCGGGCGGCGTCCCCGCGACGATCGAGGTGAGCAACCGTTCTCGATAGTTGGCCGAGATCGACTCGAACTCGATCTCGATGTCCGGGTGATCGACCAGAAACCGATCGATGACGCGCTGCTCGATCGCCCGCTCGTCTGGGCCCGCCCAAGCCATCACCCGCAGCACCGTTCGGTCGCCCCGATTCGATTCGCAGCCGCACGCCATCACGCCGATGCAAACCACGCTTAGCAGCGTGGCCGAAAGTCCTGAACGTTGACCCAAGCTCATGGGCCGATCCGCTCGCCTGAGTCCTGTCGGAAGAGATGCACGCTGACCGCTGGAATCTCGACGCCCACCTGCTCATCCACCGACACCGTCTGGTCTGCCGGTACGCGGGCCACCGCCCGGGCGCCGTCGGGGCAGTCGAGGTGCACGTACATTTCGCTGCCGACTGGCTCGACTACACGTACGATGGCGTCGAACGTCCCCCGGTCACCGAGCTTCAAGTCCTCCGGCCGCGCTCCCAGCGTAACCGCCCCGACGGGCGGTTCGCCGTTCAAAGGAAGTTGGAGTTGGAAAGAGCTTGCCGTGAACCGCCAGCCGCCGTCGGCGCTCTCGAGCGTGCCGTCGAAGAAGTTGATTGCCGGCGATCCGATGAAGCTGGCGACAAATCGGTTGGCGGGTTTGCGGTAGACTTCGAGGGGCTCGGCGCACTGTTGAAGGCGGCCCTCGTTCATGATCGCGATGCGTTGGCCCATCGTCATCGCTTCGATTTGATCGTGCGTAACGTAGAGGATCGTCGCGTTCAATCGCCGATGCAGCTGGGAGAGCTCGGCACGCATCTCGACGCGCAGTCCGGCGTCCAGGTTCGAAAGCGGCTCGTCGAACAAAAAGACCTGCGGGTGGCGTACGATGGTACGGCCCAAAGCGGTCCGCTGTCGCTGACCCCCGGACAACTGGCCGGGTTTTCTGCCCAGCAGATCCCCAATCCCGAGGATGTCGGCCGCCTCGCGGACGCGGGAATCGATTTCGTCCTTCTTGAATCGTCGGACCTGCAGGCCGAACGCCATGTTGGCGTACACGCTCATGTGGGGATAGAGCGCGTAGTTCTGAAACACCATAGCGATATCACGTTCCTTTGGCGGAACGTCTGTAACGTCGCGATCGCCGATGTGAATCGTGCCACCTGTCGGTCGCTCGAGTCCCGCTAAGAGGCGCAGCGCCGTTGTCTTGCCGGAGCCCGATGGGCCGACCAGCACGACGAACTCGCCGTCGGCGACCTCCAGGTCGAGATCGTCGACGGCTAGCGTCTCGTCGAATTGCTTGCTCAGCCCGCGGAGGCTGACGTGAGCCATCTGTCTATTCGATTCCGGCGTAGTACTGGAAGACGGTCCGGGCGTTCATTTTGAACCAGTCGTCGTAGCCGCTCCAATCGGAGTAGGCCGGGAGCTCGATCGCGTCAACCGCCTCGTCCTCCGACAGCCCGGCCCGAAGCATCGATTCGACGGCTTCCCGTAGGTCGGTCCAGTAGTTGATCTGCTCGTAGACGTCGCTCTTCGTACCCGGCTCGCCGTGTCCAAAGATCGCCAGATCGTACTCGAGCTGCTGCATCCGCTCCAGCGACTCCCACAAGTCCGGGAGGAAGAAACCGGGCAGGTCGCGGTAGCCGACCCGACCATTGGACACGAAGTCTACGGCGAAGATGATACCTTGTTCCGGCAGATGGGCGACGATGGAGTTATCGCTGTGGTTCCGACCGAGGTAGATCAGCCGTATCGCCTTTCCGCCGATCCGCAGCATCATCTCGCCTGAGAACGTGCGGTTGGGAAGTGGAATGTCGGGACTCTGTTCCACCAGCAGGTTCTCGTAGCACAGCTGGTGAGCGTAGATCGGAACGTTGGCCGCTAGTTCGGCCGCGCCCGTGATGTGGTCGGCGTGGTGGTGACTGTAAACGATGGCCACGATCGGCTCCGAGGTCACGCGGCCGATCTCTTCCCTGTAGATTCTGGCGGCTTCAACAGAGATCGGATCGAAGGCGATGACGCCCTCACCTGTCGCAACGAACATCGCGTTGTGCGACTGATACCTGAACTGGTATACGCCCTCGGCGAGTCGCGTCGTTTCGTAGTCGGGTTGTTGAGCGTACGTGGATCCGCCAAGGGCGAGCGCGCAGAATGCCGCCGACGCGGCAATGGCGAGGAGTCTGAACATCGGTTCCTCCGGTCAGGGCTTTTTGAGGATGGGTATGCTGGCGTCGATCGCCAGTGAAGAATATGATGCGGCGCTCCCTCGGGGCAAACGACTGTAGGTCCTCACACCAGGAGGAGACGCCGTTGAAGAAGTGGGTTGTGGCTTTCCTGTCGATTCCCGTCGTTACGTCGGCCGCGTGGAGCCAGGACGTGCGCTATCGCGTCCGCGTCGAGGACCCCACGGTCAAAGTTTACAGCGTGGAGGCAATTGTTCCGGCTCAGGGCGATACTACGCTCGTATCGTTGCCGGCCTGGACGCCTGGCCACTACAAGATCGAGGATTACGCTCGTCACGTTCGTTACTTCGAAGCGTCAGCCGACGGCCGTCCATTGCGGTGGGACAAGGTCGACAAAGACACATGGCGCATCATTTCGGCGGGGACATCGGAAGTAACGATCAGTTTCGAGTATCCCGCAGAGACCGTCGCCCTCGACATGAGCCTCCTGAGGCACGACTTCGGCTTCTTCAACGGCACCAATCTCTTCGTCTATCCGGAAACGCCGGCGGGATTCGACTTCAGTTCCGAGGTCCGCCTCGAACTGCCAGAGGGTTGGAAGGTGGCGACCGAGTTGGGCGGCACGAGCGACCCATTCGTGTTCCGCGCACAGGATTACCATGAGCTGGTCGACAACCCCACGTTCATCGGCAGCTTCTTCATCGATAGTGTGCACGTCGACGGCGTATGGTCGCGTCTGGCCGTCTATCCCGCGCGGTACATGCGCAGCCCGGCGCCGGAGATGGCGATGGAGGCGCTGGAGAAGATCGCGGGCACCATACACGACATGTTCGACGGCGTACCGCCGTATGACCGCTACACCACGTTGATCTACCTCGATAATGAAGGGTTCTTGTTCCTGGCCGGGCTCGAACACACGGACTCACACCTCGACCTGATGCCCGCAGTCGTCTTTCAGCAGCCACGCTTCAGCTTCCGAGGAAACGTCTATCCGTTGCTGGCTCATGAGTACTACCACGCGTGGAACGTGAAGCGGATGCGTCCGGCGGGGCTGTGGCCCTATGAGTACGATCGGGAGCAGCCAACACCGTTGCTTTGGGTGTCGGAGGGGATCACCGACTACTATGGGTATGTAACCCTCGTCAGGTCGGGCTTGTGGTTCCCGGATCTGTTCTGGGCGGCGATGCGGGAAGCGATTCAGAACCTCGAGACTCAGCCGGTCCACGAAGCTGTCGAAGATGCGAGCCTGAACACGTGGATCGAGCCGACGTTCGTGGACCAGTACATCTATTACCCCAAGGGCGGGCTCCTGGGGCTCCTGCTGGACATTCGGATCCGTCATGCCACGGGCAACAACAGCAGCCTGGACGATGTGATGAGGCGGCTCTATCGAGAGAGCTATCTGCAGGGCCGCGGTTTCACAACAGATCACGTACTCGATTACATAGGCGAGTTCATCGGCGCGGACGCGGCGCGGGAGTTCTACGACAACTACGTGGACGGCCGAGAGCCGCTGCCGTTTAGCGAGACCCTCGAGTTGGCCGGTATGCGGTTCCGGCAGGATACGATCGTCGAGCCGTTCTTTGGCGTGCAGGTGCGGGCCGACCGCGAGGATCGCATCATCGTGCGCCAGGTAGTGCCGGGCAGCTCCGCGGCGCACGCCGGGCTCGTTCCTGGTGATGAACTGCTCGCCGTCGGTACGGTCGACGTACTGGACGAGGAGTGGGGTGCTGACTTCGTGCGGGAATACGAGCGGTCGGTCGGCGCACCGCTTACGGTCGTCTACCGTCGTGCTGGAGAGGAGATCGTGTCGGAGACAAATGTGCGGACGAGAACGCGCTACACTTTCAGCTTGAGCCCACTTCCCGAACCTACAGAAGAACAGCTCGCCATAAAACGCGGAATAGAAGGCGGTGGCTAGTCGTCCAGCGTAAAGAAGCCGCGCATGATCGCTGCGATGCCGACGAACAGAAGGGCCGTGGTGATGAAGTAAGATGTGTCCTGGCCGGTGGGCTCGTATGAAAGAGTCATGACGATCGCTCCCAGTACGATCATCGCGACTCCCGCCAGGAACAGTCCCTTGCCCGCGAACACGCTGCTCAGGTCCATTCCTCGAAAACTGTCCAGGCCCGATCTCGAACGCGGCGCCGGCGCCGTATTATCCGCGGGGGCGTCTTGCGCGGGCTGAGCGGCTGGCGGTGCCGTGGCAGGCTTCGCTTCGGCTGGTCCTGGCTTTGCCTCGGCTGGTGCGGGCTTTGCCTCGGTAGCAGGCCCCGGCGTTTTCTCTGGTTTGTAGTACTTCTTGATCGCGTCGAACAGTGCGAAGTCCGGCGCCACGACGGGCTCGATCTCCAGGCCGCTCGCCTCGCGGAGCCTTTCCAGCAGCGCCAGATCCGCGGGATTAGCGACGGCCACAGTCAGCGTCCCGCCGTTCCTGCGGAGCGGCAACGCCAGGTTGTGCTTTGCCTCGCTGGCGCTCAATGCCTCCAGCACGCTAGGCGGAATCCGGCTTATCCGGGACACATCGGCCGAGCGGACCTTGTAGACGGCTGACAGCAACTTCAGAAGCGCGGCCTCCGAGATCAGCCCCAGCGAGACCAGCGAATGGCCGAGGCTGCGGCGCGCCGATTTCGCGTCGGCAGCCGCCTGCTGGAGCTGGATACGCGTCAGAACTCCTTTGTTTAGAAGGACTTCCGCGACCAGCTGGGATTGTGACCTGTGGGCGACGTCCGGTAGCATCACGTTGCTCCGGGACACCGACGGAGGAGAGACGGCGGCGCAGCGGTCCCTGCGCCAGTTCCCTCTACACTGTCCGCTACGCGACGGTTCCGGTCAGATCGCGAAGGCCGCCAGAAGCGTATACAGTACGGCGCCCAGCCCGGCGGCGGTGAGGGCCAGCGGGATCTGCGTATAGACGTGGTCCATCAAGTCGGCCCCGGTCGCCAGCGATGATAGGATCGTCGTGTCGGAGATCGGCGAGCACTGATCACCGAACACGCTACCGCCGGTCACGGCGCCGAAACAGATCAGCATGAACAGCGGGTCCTGGCTGACGGAGTAGGCCAGGGGCATCGCCACGGGGAAGACGACGGCGTAAGTGCCCCACGATGTGCCGGTAGAGAACGCGATCACCATGCAGAGCAGAAGGAAGAGCGCCGGTACGATGAGCGGGGTCAGGAATCCGCCGCTGACATCGATGAGGTAGGCCGCCGTGCCGACGGAGTCGGCGACGCTCTTGAGCGTCACGGCAAGCGCGAGCACGATAGCGCCGATAGTCACACCCTTACAGCCGTCCACCACCGCGCCGATTACGTTCTTCAGCGACATCCCCTTCCAAAGAGCGATGGCAATGCCCGCCAGCACGGCCAACATGAACGCTTCGGCGATGAGCAAAGTTGGCTGTTCCGATCCCAGGATGAAGAACGTGTAGAGGTAGGGAAGGATAGCGACGCCGAGCAGCGTACCCATCGGGCCAAAGAAGTCGATCAGCCCGGTCTTGTAGCCCTCCGCCACCTTGACCACGGTCAGCTCTTCCGACGTCAGCGGCTGTGAGCCTGGCCGGTCGAGCTCGCCCGTCTCTCGGGACCGCTGAATCGCGTTGGACATCTTGCGACCGACAACCAGTGGCACGTTCCCCCACAGCTTGCCGGGCATGAAGGGCATCTTCTCCAACGAGAAGAGCAGTGTGAACAAGACAGCGAACCAGGCGTAAAAGTTGAATGGCAACGCTTTGAAAAAGTAGCCGACCGCTTCCGAGGTCGTGCTGAGGAAGGGAACGGTTCCAACCACCAAACCGCCCACGTAGATGGGCCAGACGTTAAACGGGATCAGCGTAGCCGCGGGAGACGCGGTCGAGTCGACTATGTAGGACACCTCTTCATGCGAGACATTGTACTTGTCGGTGACGGGGCGAACCGTGGTTCCGGTAAGCACCGTGCTGATCGTCCCGCCCTGGTGAAAGATGATTCCCATCAGCCAGGCGAAGAACTTGGCGGATCGCGGCCCGACCACCATCAAGGCGCCCGCCCATTCCGCGAAGCGCAGGGCACCGCCGGTACGCGTCCACAAACCGATCAGGCCGCCGAGCGACCAGAGATAGACGAGCAAGATCAACGCGTAGCTCTCGCTGCCGATCGACGGGATCAGGTACTCCTGCACGATGTTCAGCTTTCCGCTGATTACGCCGCCCAGCGCGATCCCGATGAACAGGGAGCTGATCACTTCCCGGGTGGCGAAGGCGAGGATGATGGCCACGGCAGGTGGTAGCACCGACCAGAAACCGTAGTGACCGTCCCGCACGGGGAAGTTGCCCGACGCGGCCAGGGCAGCCAGCAGCACCAAGACTCCGATGAAGTAGTATACGCGTCGACGACTCAGTTTCAGTCCCATTCGTGACCTCGTTGTCGGTTCACCGCAAGCGGAATGGCCGGGCCCCAAACTGGGCCGCCGACCCGTCCACTGTCCAGAGGGGGACGCTAATCGGGCTTTGTGTCGGGAAGTCCGGGGTCACCGCTCGTCCGAACCCCAAACCCGGACGGGCGCGAAACCGGCGATCCTCAGGTGATACGCCGCCGCCGCGTTCGACGCCACGAAGGCGAGCCGCAGGCTCACTGCGCTGGTAGCCTCTGGAGATGGCACCCGCACGGCTGTTGCACTGTCGTCGATCAGGATCTCGCCGCCCGGCAAATGGACCACCATTCCGGCCGGCCGCACCTGCCCCCCGTCGGGATCGACCAGGCTGACGGCCGCCGTCGGATCGAGATCCAGTCCGCCAGGGCGCCGGGCATCAGGGTCGGGGCGGAAGTCGAGAGCGAGCTCCAGGTAACGCCCGTCCGGTGGAACGATCCCTGAGTAGGCCGTGCCGGCATCAAGGCGGCGCACCCGCATCTGCCAATCGTTCGGCCCGCTGACCCACTCGCCGATTCTGTAGAACTCGTAGAAGTCGGCACCGCCGAACTTCAGGTAGCGGTCGAACCAGCGCAGCTGGCGAAAGAAGATCTCGGCGTCGAGCTGCGCGCCCCGACCAGCGCGCCCTATGTCGTCAATGCCGACGTTGACCGCGACGCGCCCGAGATCGGTCAGCGATCGGTACAGCTGCCGAGCGCGGTCGGCCAGCACACTCGACTCATCGGCGGCGTCTATTATAAGGAGCGGCGTCTGGACGGCGCCGGCGCGCTGCAATGGCGAGTCTTCGTAGCCAAATCCATCGAGTCCAGCCGTAGTCGAGAGTGTGACCGCGAGATCGGAGAACTCATAGCCGGTCGCCTGTGGGTCTCTCGCGGTGAAAGACGCCGCCGCGGCGTTGAAGCGTCTCGTCTCGGTGATTGCCCGAGTTGACGTGTAGCCGCTGTATTCGCTACCGAAGACCGCCAAACGCGTTGAATCGGCGATACCGAGGTCGATCACGTAATCCACGCCAGCTATGAGATCGGCGAGCTCGCCGCCGGCCAGGTCGTTGCGACTGGCGGTTAAGACGGCTTCCCCATAGCCGATGCTCCCTCTCACGTTGGCCGCGAGCACCGCATAGCCTTGTGCCGCCAACGGTTGGTACGCTTCAAGGTTCGCCAGAACGTTGCGAACCCGCGTTCCCTGTCCACGACCGGGATTGACAAGCAGCGGATAGCGGTCGCCTTCGGTGAATTCGACGGGAAGGATCAGCAGTCCTTCGATCGCCAGGCCATCCGGTGCCGTCCACTGGATGACGGACTGTCGGCCAGCGCGCCACGAGTCGACAGCCGCGTTCAATGTGGTGAGTCGTTCCGATTCTTCGATACCGGCGCGCCAAAGCTCCGGCGCTTCCGTCGCCGATTCTCGCACCGCATAGATCGTCGTGCCCACACCGCGCGCGTCGAACGGCCCGAAGTTGTATGCTCCGCCCAACACCTGTTCGATGGCACCGCTCATCTGTAGCTCGAATACGTGGGTGTACATGCCGATGGCGGCAGTGAACAGGAGGTCACCCGAGGACGGCCAGAGATGTTGGACGACCGACCGGTCGAAGGCGGCGGTCAGCATCTGAGGAGCGCCGCCTGCAACGGAGACGCGGAAGAGCTCGATCTGCGAATGGATCGACTGCGTGCTCTGTGGGGCGCGGAAGACGACCCCTTCGCCGTCCGGCGTCCAGACCGGCTCCACCTCCGGCCCGGCTCGCGATGTGAGCCGGCGCGCTCTCGCCCCTTCAATATCGAGCAACCAGATATCGTAGTTCAGGAAGTTCTCGGGCGTGGCGCTTCCGTTACTGCTGAACGCGATCATCCGGCCATCCGGGCTCACCGCCATGTCGCGGATTCCCGGGTCGCCTTCCCAGATGCGCTCGGCTTCGCCCTGTCTGATCCGAAGGCGCCAGAAACTTCGGAGATCACCTGGCTCCTCTTCCGTCAGGACCAGCAAGGACCCATCGGGCGTCCAGCCGAACTCGATTATGCGGCTGGAGATCTCGCTCAGATGTAGCGGCTCGTCGGTGAAGCGGGGAAGAGCCCAAAGCTGATCGGGCGCATCGCTGGACGGCGCCGCCGGGTTCTTCGCTATGAACACGAGCCACTCGCCATCCGGTGACCATCCTGGCGAGCGAACGTCGGTGAAGGTGGCGGCGAGAGCTTGGACGCCGGTGCGGCGCTCCCAGGTGTGTAGCGTGCTTGTGTAACTGTCGCCGCTTACGGCCTGCACGATGAAGGCGACTGAGCGACCGTCGGTCGACACCTCGACGGTAGTGATGTGCTCGAGGTCGAGATAGCCCTCAATCGGCGGCGGCGCATCGTCAATCGAAACGATGCTCTGGACAAACAAGAGGGCCAGAGGAAGAAGCATCGATGAAGGAATTACGGCTCACCCTCGACCGCCGACTCGGGCGACGCGCTCATTCCGTCAACCAACTCGCCGGCTAAGGCAAGCCAACCGGCGGCGACGAGGGCCCACAATGTGAACGCAGCGACGCCCCCCAGTATGGCGTTTCGCCACGTGAAGATGCGTCGAAAGCCCTCCGGTCTAGCCTGGTGCGGCGACTCTGGATTGTTTTCGTCTACCCTGAGCGTCGGGTCGGATCTCCCCATCTGGGGGATACCTTCCTGAAGCGCGGCGGTTAGCAGGACCACGGGAAGCCCGATGACCAGCAGAACGATGGAGAATAGAGTGAACCATTCTGGAAGATCTCGTCGATCGGCGATGGCAACGCTCACCTCGAACACCACGATTGACACTATGACGTAGGCGACAAAGGCTTGCCACAGCGATCTCCTGTGGATCTCCACTAGTATCCGCTTCAGATTGGCCACCGCACACCTCATTTTGTAGGGCCCCGTCAAAGCCGTCGACCTGCCGGTGCCAAGGTAACAAACTGCGTCGCCCGCGCGTCCGGATCAACAATCTCCGGGCACCGGCTCGGCCGGGGCCCGATCGGCAGTCCCATGCTTGAAGAACGAGGGATTCTAGAGCCAGGTTCAACGGCGGGCATTTCTTGAAAGGCCCGGATTCTGGCCATATGATCGGGCATCGCGGCGATACAAGACTGTTACACACTGGTTACTTGCCCTTGAATCGAATCGCGTAGCTTGTCACGACCAGGGTAAGAGGACTGGAGAAACTGTATGACAAGGCGGGTAGGATTGGTACGATCAGCGCAGATCCTGGCCTTGCCGTTGCTTGTGGCGGCGGCCGCCGGTTGCGCCGGTGAAGGTGCCGGAGGGGCAGAGGGCTCGATCCATATTGATGGATCCAGCACGGTATACCCCATAACGGAAGCGGTCGTCGAGCAGTTCCAGTCTGAGCACCAACGGATCCGCGTGGCGGTTGGTGTGTCGGGGACGGGCGGCGGCTTTAAGAAGTTCTGCGCCGGTGAGTCGGAAATCGCCGATGCGTCACGAAAGATCAAGGCGAGCGAACTAGAACGCTGTCGAAGCAACGGTGTGGATCCACTGGAGCTCCAGATCGCGTTGGACGGTCTGTCGGTGGTGGTGAACCCGGAGAACGAGTTCGTCTCTTGCCTGACGGTCAGCGAGTTGCGCCGCATCTGGGAGCCTGGCAGCTCCGTGAATAGATGGAGCGATGTGCGACCGGAGTGGCCGGAATTGGAGATCTCGCTCTATGGTCCCGGGATCGACTCCGGTTCGTTCGACTACTTCACCCAGGCGATCGTTGGCGAAGAAGATGCGAGCCGTGCCGACTTCGCGGCCAGCGAAGACGACAACGTCTTGGTGCATGGGGTGTCGGGCGATCGGGGTGCACTGGGCTACTTCGGACACGCTTACTACGTGGAGAGCCCGGATCTATTGAAGCTCGTGGCTGTTGACGCTGGCAGCGGAGGCGTGGCGCCAACGCACGAAACGATCGCTAGCGGCGAATACCGACCTCTGACACGACCGCTGTTTCTGTACGTCGATCGCAACCGGCTTCAGCGGCAGGAGGTCGTCACCTTCATGCGATACTACCTGTCCAGAGTCGAGGAACTCGCTCTCGACGTGGGCTACGTTCCAGTGCCGGCGGAGCAACGCGAATCAGCGCTGAGAGAGATAGGGTAAACAGAGTTTGTCACAGGCAGTGAACGAGGCAGCGATATCGTCCGGCACCGGGCGTCACACGCTGGCGATGTCGAGAGGTCGGGCGTGGCGCGAGCGCGGTGTTCGCGGCGCTTTACTGGCGTGTGGACTGGTGTCGATCCTCACTACGGCCGGGATCGTCATCGTGCTGGCGTGGGAGTCCTTCGGATTCTTCATCGAGGTCTCACCCTGGGAATTTCTCACCGATACGAAGTGGACGCCCCTTTTCAGGCCGCAGCATTTTGGTGTGCTGCCCCTGGTGGCCGGGTCTTTCCTAGTAGCGGTGGGTGCGTCGTTCATCGCGCTCCCGGTTGGCCTGGCGAGCGCCATCTTTCTTGCTGAGTACGCGCCTGAGCGAGCCCGCAAGATCCTCAAGCCGATACTCGAGGTATTGGCGGGAATCCCCACGGTCGTCTACGGCTACTTCGCGCTGACGTTCATCACGCCACTCATTCGCAAGGTCTTTCCCGACACCAGTGTCTTCAACGCGGCGAGCGCGGCGGTCGTGGTCGGAATCATGATCGTCCCGATGGTCGCCTCTCTCTCGGAGGACGCGCTGCGTTCGGTTCCTCGCGCACTGCGCGAGGCTTCCCTCGGGCTTGGCGCCACGAAGTTCGAAACGGTGACTCGCGTCGTCGTGCCGGCGGCGCTCTCTGGCATTATCGCGTCCTTCATACTGGCAATCTCCAGGGCGATTGGTGAGACCATGGCGGTGACGCTGGCGGCGGGAGCCACTCCGAAGCTGACGCTCAACCCGCTGGAGAGTATCCAGACGATGACCGCCTATATCGTCCAGGTCAGTCTGGGTGATACGCCGTTTGGCAGCATCGAGTACAGGACGATCTTCGCGGTTGGGCTGTTGTTGTTCTTGATTACGTTGTCGCTCAATATCTTGAGCCGCTTCGTTCTGAAACGCTTCCGAGAGGTCTACGAGTGATGGCGACGAGCGAAGCGGTCGCGAGCTCGGCTCATTTCGACCCGCAGCCGAACAAGCGCAGGTTGCGCGGCCAGATCTTCCTTTGGTCGTGCTTCGCGGCTACTTCGGTTGGCGTCGTACTGTTGGCCATCCTGTTGGTTGATATCATGCGCCAGGGCATGGGTCGGCTGTCCCTCGAGTTTCTGGGCAACTACCCGTCACGCTTCCCGGAGCGCGCGGGCATAAGATCGGCCCTGTTCGGTACAATGTGGGTGGTGGCGTTTACCGGGTTGTTCTCCTTTCCGTTAGGCGTCGGCACGGCGATCTACCTGGAGGAGTACGCGCCGCGCAACTGGCTGACCCGGGTCATCGAAACTAATATCGCCAACCTGGCCGGCGTCCCTTCGATCGTCTACGGCGTGCTGGGGCTCGCCGTCTTCGTGCGGGCGATGTCGATGGGTCGAAGCGTGTTGGCCGGCGCAGCCACCCTGGCGTTGTTGATTCTCCCGATCGTTATCATCTCGTCGCAGGAGGCGATCCGCGCCGTGCCTCCGTCGATTCGCGAAGCCGGCTTCGGCGTTGGCGCGACCAAGTGGCAGGCGCTGCAACACCTGGTACTGCCCATCGCGTTCCCTGGAATCCTGACCGGCATGATCCTCGCCCTGTCACGAGCGATAGGTGAAACGGCGCCGCTGATCATGATTGGTGCGCTCACCTTCATCGCCTTTACGCCCAACACGCCGCTGGATGAGTTCACGGTTCTACCGATCCAGATCTTCAACTGGGCGGCGCGGCCGCAGGCCGGATTTCATGAACTTGCCGCCGCCGGCATCATAGTGTTGTTGGTCGCCTTGCTGTCCATGAACGCTGCGGCGATCATCCTCAGGAACAGACTGCGGAAGGAAGTATGAGCCAGGCGGATAGCGCTGCCGAGACCAGAGACATGAAAGACACCGAGAGCCCCGAAGGCGACAAACAGCCGATCGCGATCCAACAGCTGGATCTCGGATCGACGGGGCCGATCCTGTCGGAAGAGCAATTGGTAGGGGACCCGCGAAACATCATGGTTCACGCCGAACCCGTGATCGAGACGCGTGATCTGAACATCTATTACGCCCAGGCGAAGACGATTCACGGGATATCTCTCACGGTGCCGCGCGAGAGAATCACGGCCCTCATCGGACCGTCGGGCAGCGGAAAGAGCACGCTGCTCCGCGCGTTCAATCGGATGAACGACGTGATCCCCATCGCCTGGAACGAGGGGCAGGTCTTGTTCGACGGCGAAGATCTCTATGCCGCAGAAGTAGACCCGGTGGAGGTTCGCCGACGCATTGGAATGGTCTTCCAGAAGCCGAACCCGTTCCCCAAGTCCATCTTCGACAACGTCGCGTTCGGGCTACGAATCAACCGCTACAAAGGCAATCTGGCCGACCGCGTCGAAGAAGCGCTGCGTGGGGCGGCGCTCTGGGACGAGGTGAAGGATCGGCTGAAAGACAATGCCTACGGCCTGTCGGGCGGCCAGCAGCAACGCCTTTGCATCGCCCGCGCCCTGGCTGTGGAGCCGGACGTGATCCTGATGGACGAGCCGGCCAGCGCGTTAGATCCGATCGCCACGGGTCGCATCGAAGAGCTCATGCAGGAGCTCAAGCAGAACTACACCATCATCATAGTCACCCATAACATGCAGCAAGCAGCACGCGTGGCCGACTACACGGCGTTCATGAATCTCGGCCGACTGATAGAGTACGGAGACACGCACAAGATATTCACCGGTCCGGATGACGAGCGCACCGAGGCCTACATCACGGGCCGGTTCGGCTAGGAGCAGAGCGATGCGTCGCACGCATTTCGAGCAGCAGCTAGATGATTTGACCGCCCGACTCGTCGCCATGTCGCGCATGGTGGAAGGCCTCATGGAGACGGCCCTCAAGGCGCTGAGCGATCGGGATGCTTCCAAGGCGGAAGCCGTGATCGTCGGTGACCGAGAGATAGACGCTACCGAGGTGGAGATCGAGGAGCAGTGCGTTGAGTTACTGGCCACTCAACAGCCAATGGCCAGCGACCTGCGAAGACTCATCACGGTTCTGAAGATCAACAACGACCTCGAGCGCATCGGCGACCATTCGGTCAATATCGCGCAAACGGCGGAGCGCTTGATCAAGAAAGACTCCGATTGGGCGCTGCCCATCGAGTTGTCGGAAGCGGCGACAATCGCTCAGGGCATGCTACGCGACGTCCTGGATGCCTTCGTTCAGCACGACCCCGACAAGGCCCGCGTCGTCACCGCGCGGGACGACCGGGTCGACCAGCTGGAAGAGTCCCACCTACGCTCCGCCATCACCATGATGATGGAGTCACCGGCCCGCATCGGGACCGGTCTCTCCCTCATCTTGATCGGCCGCAACATCGAGCGTATCGCAGACCTCGCCACCAACATCGGAGAGGACGTGGTCTATCAGGTGGAGGGGAAGTTGATTCGGCATCCGGATGTGCAGGAGCAGTAGGTGGTAGGTGGTAGGTGGTAGGTAGTAACTGCGCAGCTGCGAGGGCACACATCGCCACCCACCAACCACCGCTCACTAAAACACCAACCCCGTCGCCGTCACCTCACCCGCCAACTCCTCCTGCAACCCACGCCCATACTCGACTCCCAGATCAATCGACCGGGGCGCGTGCCACTCCATCGGGTTGCCCGCCGTCTCGGCGGTCAGCGTGCCGATCGCCAGGCGCCGCTGGAAAGGCGTCTGTTTGAAATGAAGCGCCTGGATCTTGCGAACCGGAACTATGAACGTGCGCTGCGTCCATAGCCCTTCACGGGTCAGCATGTAGTCGCCGTCACGCGCGTGGCCCAGGTGGCGGTAATGGGCGACGGCGAGCCACCAGGCCGGGATGAGCGCGAGCAGCAGCGCCAGCCAGTGCAGGTTCATGATCGACATCACGACCGTAACCAACAGAACGACGAGCGCTCGACGCAGGAACATTCGGCGCTTGGCGCGCGGGTGCGATGGCCGCCATTCTATAGTCTCCCAATCGAGATTCGGAAAGACTTCCTTCACATAATCGGAGATCTCCTGCCGTCTCGTGATCGGCGCCAGCACCTCCATCCGTTCGTCGCCTTTCACCTCTGGCCCATAGCCGGCCGTCTGCACCTTGAGCGTCGCCAGCTTGAGCCAACGCCGCAGAATTGGCTCCTCGATCTGGATGTTCTGCACGCGACTCCGACGCAGCCCTTTCTCGCGCCGCGTAATCAATCCGTAGCTGACCTGCAACTCGCCGCCGATCCGGCGAAGCGTAAAGCCGAAGTAGCGAACTACGGTCATCGTGATCGACAGACCCCAACCGGCGAGACCGAAGAAGACGATCAGCGCGGTGAGGCCGATCAGGAATGCCTGGATATCGTTCCGTGCCGCCTCCGCCAGGGCGTTCGCCGCCGCTTCGGTGTCTAGAAACTCCGCCGGCAGCACGCGACTAAGCAGCCAATCAGTTGGCACGATATCGAACGCGTAGTCGAGCCCGAACAGGAAGCCGAACAAGACACCTGCATTGTTAGATGTCGCTCCGGCGATGGCCAGATCCAGGGGGCCGACGCGGCGCGTTGAAGTGTCTAGGGAGGAACGGGCCTCAGCAGCGCCATCCGATTCGAGCGCTTCTGTAGGTCCGGGGACGAAGTCGCTGATGCGCCCGACAAGCGCGTTCCGCAGACGCACGCCCTCCCTACGACTGACGACCTGCATCGAGGCCTCGGTCCCCGCGCCGCCGGCGGTCTCGATACGCGCCGTGACCACGCCGAGGATCTGCTGCAGCAGACCGGCGCGTAGATCTACGTTCTGAATCCGGGACCGTGGTATGACCCGCCGCTGACGGAAGAGAACTCCGTGTTTCACCACGACCTCTTCTGGCGTCACGCGATAGCTGAAGCGCAGGTACGAGATGATCGCCCAGCCAACGATCAGCGCCGCGAACAGCAGCATGATCAATAACGACATACCGATGCTAACAGACGCGGCCAGCACGCCGATCACGTATCCGTAGAGCAGCTGTAGCGATTTGAACAGCGGCGTAGCCGGGTGCAGCCTCCGCCAACCGTCGTTGGATTCAGGCGCGTTCATCCAACTCCTGAAGTTGCGCCAGCTCGTCGCGCAGCTGGGTGGCCTGTTCCGCCGTCAGCCCGGGTATCTCGGCGTCCGCTCCTCGCGTTCCGGCGGTATAGATGACCAGCGACGCGAGACCCAACCATCGCTGTACCGGAGAAGTACGCGTGTCGACGTGCTGGATCCGGACACGAGGGATCAGCGAGCGCGTTCGCCAGAGCACACCCTTCTGAATCAGAACGTGATCGGGCCGAACGCTCCAGCGCCAATACCGGTAGCGAAGCCCGGGCCAGAACACGGCAAGCGTCAGCATCAGGAGGGCGACAAGGCCGGTGACCGCCCCGGGGAAGAGAAGCGGCCCCAGGTTCGGGACGAGAACTAGCCCCTCGAGGAGCGCCGCGCCTACAGTCCAGATAGTCGCTCCGATGAAGGCGGCTACTCGCCATACGATGACGACGCGTGGGTGAAGCGGGTTTAACGAGTTTGGATCCGTCATCGCGTCGTTCGTCAGTTGAGGCCAGAGTCTTCGCGTCGCGGCAGATTGGCCTCCAGCCACTCCCGTACTACGACCGGGACGTCGCGATGCTCGACGTCCACAAGATAGTTGAGACGCCGCATCTCGTCATCGGAGACCCGACCGGCCAGTTGTTCTAGTGCACGCCCGACCTCCGGATGACGCTCCAGAAGCTCCTTCCGCATCACCGGTGCCGCCTCGTAGGGTGGGAAGTAGGCGCGATCATCCTCCAGGTGAAACAGGTCGAGCGCGGCGATGAGCCCGTCCGTGGAGTTTCCGGCGATCAAGTCGACCTGGCCGTCAGCAAGCGCTCGGTAGGTGAGTCCGAGGTCCATGGTGCGTGGCGTCTCGACGAACTCGAGACCGTAAGTCTCCACCAGGCCGGGAAAGCCATCTTCTCTCTCCACGAACTCGTAGCCGAAACCGGCTTGCCAGTCACCGGTGTGCTCCGCGGCTTGAGAGATCGTCGTGATTCCGAGGCGTCGCGCTTCTTCGCCGCGGATCAGAATCGCGAACGTGTTGTCGAAGCCCAGCGGCGCACCCCAGGCAAGTGCGTACTGTGTCTCATACGCGTCCTGCACCGCCGCACGGACGGCCGATGGGTCCTGCATCGGTGGCTGCTCCAGGATCGCGGTCAACGCGGTGCCCGTGTATTCAACGTAGATGTCCACTTCGCCGGAAACGATGGCCTGATGGCAGACGAACGTTCCTCCCAGAAAGAAGCGCCGATCGACGCGCAGGTCGGTGCTCCGCTCGATCTGTTGCGCGACCAGCTCGCCCAGAATCGTCTGCTCGGTGAAGTTCTTGGACGCGACCACGACTTTGTCGCCGCCCAGACCACACGCGGTGGCGCAGGCCGTCAGCCCGATGGCTAGCGCGACTTGAATCCTCACGCGGCCCTCGCATCGGCGAGACGAGCTTGACCGGGAGCGAACCGATGCTCCAGCCGGCCCAGCAGGAAGTCCGCGGTAAGCGCCATGACTGCGGCCGGTAATGCTCCGGCGAGGATCAGCGTGTTGTCGACCATCGCGACGCCTCGGAAAATGAAGACGCCCAGCCCTCCCGCGCCAATGGCGGCGGCGATGGTGGCGATGCCGACACCGATGACCGTCGCCACCCGAATGCCGGCGAGGATCACGCCGAACGCCAGCGGCATCTCGACCATGTACAGCAGCTGTCGATCCGTCATCCCCATCCCCCGGCCCGCCTCGCGTATCGCCGGGTCAACGCCCTGAATGCCGGCGTACGTGTTCCGGATGATCGGCAGCAGCGCGTACAGCACCAGAGCCACGATAGCCGTCCGCGCGCCGATGCCGCCGATGAACGGAATCGGAATCAAGAACCCGAACAGCGCCAGGCTGGGAATCGTCTGAAAGACATTGGCCAACCCGAGGACCGGCGCGCTGAGTCGCGGCCGCCGGGTGAGCAGAATGCCAAGCGGCACGCCGATCAGTATTGCGAGCCCCGTAGCCACTCCGACGAGCATCAGGTGTTCGCCAAGCAAGGCGATGAACTCGGTACGGTTTCGGGACAAGAAATCGATCAAGTCCATGGTTCTACCCTTCGCTCGATGCCTCGAGTGCCGAGACGAACGCCCGGGCTTCCGGCGCCTGCGTCAGGAGCAACTCGTCGGGTGTCCCCAGGAAGGCCAGCGTGCCTTCGTGGAGCAGGGCGATTCGCGTGGCCAGCAAGAGGGCTTCGCGAATATCGTGCGTCACGAACATGATGGTCTTGCCGAGATTCTGTTGCAGTGTTCTCAGCTCCCGCTGCAACTCGAGGCGCGTCAGCGGATCGAGAGCCCCGAACGGCTCATCCATCAACAGAAGTGGTGGGTCCGCGGCCAGCGCGCGAGCCACACCGACTCTCTGTCGCTGTCCGCCGGAGAGCTCTGCCGGGTAGCGCCGAGCGAAGATCGCCGGGTCGAGCCCGACCAGCTCGAGCAACTGCGTCACACGCTCATGCTTTCGCGCATCATCCCAGCTTTCCAGTGTCGGAACCACACCCACATTCTCCTCTACCGTGTAATGAGGAAAGAGCCCGGCATCTTGGATCACGTAGCCGATGCGACGTCGGAGACGGGTCGCGTCCCACGCCGTGGTCGACTTGCCTTCGACCATCACCGCGCCGGCGCCCGGCTCGACCAGGCGGTTGACGAGCCTGAGCGTCGTCGTCTTACCAGAGCCGCTCCGACCCAGCAGCACCAGAATCTCGCCGGCCCGAACATCGAGGCTCAGATCGGAGATGATGCGTGAGCCGCCGCTCAACTGGAGGCTGACGTTCTTGAACTGTACCGGGAATTCCCTGGTCGTCATCGTCCCCTGGATACGGTGCCGGCCAAACGGTAGCCTGGCTCGTCGTTGCAGTCGCGAAGATCCAAAGCTAGCGTGCTTGTTACCGGTAAGCCATTTGTAGCTCGCAACCTTTTCGAAACGACGGTCGTCAACCTATAGAGGCACCTCGGTCACTCATGGCTAAGGAGAAGGATACAATGGCATGTCCTAACGCGGATCGTATCGACTTGAGTTCGATTCGACATGCGGCGCTTTTCATCCTGGTTTTGATGGCATGCGCTCCGGCCGAGACGACATCGAGTACCGCGACTCACTGGCAGGGCGGCGTCGAAACCACGGAGGCCGGGATCATCCTGGTGAACAACGCAGGCGGTGGCGGCTGGGTAGAGGATACCGTGATGGCGGTGCGTGAGCTCACCATCGGTCTCGAAGACGGCGACCCGGACTACCTGTTCGGCGATATCATGGGCGTCACGGCCGACGCGTCAGGCGTGATCTACATCGCCGATCGGATGGGCGCCCTCGTACGTGCCTACGGCGGCGACGGCCGTTACCTGGCGCTCGTCGGCGGAAAGGGAGAAGGGCCCGGCGAATTCGATGTCCCCATCGCCCCGGCGGTAGGGCCGGACGGAGCGCTCTACGTTCGAGACGTGACATCCCGCGTGACGCGCTTCACCTCCCGAGCGTCGAGCGCCTTACTCGACAGCGTCGCGACGACCTGGCGCGGCCCGGTCTATCCGCAGTCCTACAAGCCAACGCGATTCGATGCGGATGGGCAGCTCTATTATCCTCACGAGCACGGAACCATGGAGGTGCGCCGCTACTTCTACCTCATCTACGATGGAAACGGCGAGTTCGTCGATACGCTGATGCTGCCCGACATAGCGACTATGCCCGCTTCCACAGCGTGGTTCAGGACGAGCGAGCGTGGTGGAAGGATGGTCGATGGTTTGAATCGCGTTCCGTTCTCCCCGATGCCGTCATGGGATGTGACCGGCGATGGCCACCTGTTGTTCGGCGAGGGCGACGAATACTCGCTCTTCATGACGAACACCAACGGCGATACGCTCCGGCGCATCAGTCGCAACCTGGCCCTGTCGCCCATCCCGGATGGCGAGCGACGCGATAGCGCAACCGCACTCCAGACCCGTAAGGACACTCTGCCGGTCCCCATCTCCGAGGTGTTCAGCGTTCCGGACGAAGTGAGGGAAGGGATCCTGCCTGAGACGCTTCCGGCCTTTCTGTCGGTCAACGTGGCGACGGATGGCAAGTTGTGGATCGAGCGCTGGCCGCTTGCCGGCAGGCGCGATGAGACCTTCTTCGATGTGTTCGGTCCGGAAGGCATCTATCTTGGGGTAGTAGTGATTCCGGCCTCCATCCTGTCGGAGCCGGCTCCGCACATCACCGGCAGCAGGGTCTATGGTATCACCCGCGATGAGATGACGGGCGTGGAGAGAGTCGCGGTGTTCACATTCCGGACGCCGAACGTTGAGGAGGGGCTTCCTTGATGTGCGCTGAAACGGTAAGCAACCCAGAGGGCGCGTGACTATCCCCCCGAGCTCGAGCGACGTACCAAGCATCACCACCGCTCAGATGGTCGAAGTGGATCGGTTGATGATCAAGGAGTACGGCATCGAGCTGGTCCAGATGATGGAGAACGCCGGTCGCAACCTGGCGCAACTGTCCCGCGATCGCTTTCTGGACGGCGACTCGCGGGGCAGGTGCGTGATCGTAGCCGTCGGATCGGGCGGCAACGGCGGCGGCGCGTTGGTCTGCGCGCGACATCTCGCCAACTGGGGTGCCGATGTTTGGGTAGCGCTGGCCGTGCCTGAGACAGCGATGGCGCCGGTACCCGCCCAGCAACTCGACATCGTCAAGCGAATGGGTCTGCCTGTCGGGCAGGCCGATGGCGTGACAGCCGTGGCGGCGGGTCGCGTCGATCTAATAGTCGATGGGATCATCGGATACAGTCTGTCGGGCGCGCCGCACGGCGTAGCCGCGGACTTGATCCGTTGGGCGAACGCGAGCGGTGCACCCATTCTCGCCTTGGACATACCTTCGGGCGTCGACGGCACGACCGGGTCGGCCTACGAACCCGCGATCCGGGCCAGAGCGACCATGACATTGGCGCTGCCAAAGACAGGTTTGGATGAGCCGAACGTCGAGGAGTACGTTGGCGAGTTGTATCTCGCCGACATCGGCGTCCCGTCGGATCTCTACGCGGCGGATACAATCGGGCTGAACGTCGGAGATCTATTCGCTCAGAGCGAACTCATTCGTCTACGTTGATCCTTATGGAGCGCCGCAAGACTGGCGTATTTGGCAGAATGGGTACTGTCACGCCAGCATGGGATCGGGTGGGTACAGCACGAATTGGAGGTGAGGCCAGAGGGAGGGAATAGAGTCTCCTCGCGGCGACGAGACCCTAGATCTTCCGCTCCAGCCACTCCAACACTTTAACGACGACCCGCAAAAACGGTTTCAATAGCCTCAGCATAGGAATCCCCCTGTTCTACCCGTCATACGTGGGAGGGGCCGAACATGTTTCGCCGGCCCCAAACGAGGCTAACGGCCGTCCTCCGGCTGCCAGGAAGGCAGCGCCGGCGGCGATTTCCCCAGATTCTCGAGTAGTTCCCAGTCGTGCTCGTCGACCCGCATCGGCACGATCGCCAGGTAATTCTGCTGGTAGTAGTACAGATCGGTCCCTTCCTCCGCGGTCATGCCCAGATCGGTGAAACGGAGGCTCCAGCGCTCCCGACCCGAGCTCGCTTGCGCTTCGGCGGGCGCCATCTCGATGTCCCAGTTCGAAGAGCTGCGGCGCGCGATGACGGCGCCCTGAATGTCCGCCGCAGCGACCCGGGGCACGCTTACGGTGAGGTATTGGCCGGGCTCCAGGTCGCGCACCAGGTTGCCGCGAGCAAACTCTAGCATCCAGCGCGCGGTCGCCTCCAGCGTTTCGGCGTGGTCCGGCGTCCAGCCGGAGACGGCTATGGCAGGGACGCCGAAGAAAGCGGCAATCTGCGCGGCACCTACCGTGCCCGACAGGTTCCAATCGCCGGTCAAGTTGGGACCCGTGTTGACGCCGGAGATGACCAGGTCCGGCGGATCGTCGACCAGCAGTCCCTTGAGCGCCCAGACCACGGCATCCGCCGGGTAGCCGTCGATGGCGTAGGCGGTCACGCCTTCGCCCATATCGCGCCTCTCCATCTCCAGCCCGCGCTGGGCGATGGCTGAAACGTAGTTCGTGCTGCCGCTTCGGTTACCCAACGGGGCGGCTACGTAGACTTTGACCTCGGGAGCGAACGTCCGAACCAGCGCCAGCAGTCCTTCGGCCTCGATGCCGTCGTCGTTGGTGATCAAGACGCTGCGTGGCCACGGCTCGTCCTGGCCGCGGGCGACACACGCCATCACGATCAACAGCAGAGAGGAGATCAGAGCTATTCCCGCTCGGTTCATTCAGACAACGCTCCTGTTCTGAGTAATGTCGTCAGATGCCGGCGCGTCGAGGCGGCGGCTTGCGGTCCTTCTGAATCGGCGGATACTTGTACTCATGTCCAAGATCTCCGCCGACGTTCTCGCCCTCATCGGCCGCACGCCGCTGGTCGCCTTGGGGCGGATCCACCCGGGTCCGGGGAAGATCGTCGCCAAAGCCGAGTTCGTGCAGCCGGGGGGCAGCGTTAAGGATCGCGCGGCGCTGCGAATCATACAAGACGCGCGGAATGCGGGCCGCCTGATGCCGGGTCAGCTGGTGGTCGAGATGACCAGCGGCAACATGGGTGCCGGGTTGGCCGTCGTCTGCAACGTCTACGGCAATCCGTTCATCGCCACGTTGTCGGAAGGGAACAGCCCGGCTCGTGCAAAGATGCTGGAAGTATTGGGAGCGGAGGTCGTGCTCGTTCCCCAAGTCGATGGCTCTCCTGGCAAGGTGACCGGTAAGGATATCGGCGCCGCGATCGCCCGGGCCGAAGAATTGGTGCGCGATCGGGGCGCCTATTATGTCGATCAATTCAACAATCCGTCCTGTGTCGCCGCGCACGAGGACGGTACGGGGCCAGAGATCGAAGAAGCGGTCGGGGACGAACTCGACGCCTTCGTCGCCTGCGTCGGTACCGGCGGCACGTTCATCGGTACCAGTCGGTACCTCAAACGCCGTCGACCATCCATTCACTGCTGCGCCGTCGAACCGCTTGGCGCCGAAGTGCTCGCCTGCATGGAGGTGACCAAGCCGGACCACCTGTTGCAGGGGACGGGCTACAGCATCGTTCCACCACAATGGCAACCTGAACTGGTAGATGGCTTCCTGTCCGTCTCGGATGAAGAGGCGACCGAGTTTCAGAAGAAACTGGCGGAGACTGAAGGCCTGTTCGTTGGCTACTCGGCCGCGGCCAACGTGTGCGCCGCTTGCAAACTGGCAGAGAGCGGTCAGCTTGGTCCCGACCCGATAATCGCCACGATCCTCTGCGATACCGGCCTCAAGTACGTGTAGCTCACTTGGTGCCCTCGGCCCAAACCGCGATACCGCTGAACCAGGCGCTGACGCGCGACTCGGTGTTATCCGTATCGACCATCACTGCCAAGGCTGTGAGAGATTCCGGGTCCTCGCCGAATGCGGCGCGGTAGTCGCGTAGGAAGTCGCGTTCCTCCTCCGTCCACTGACCGGAACGCTCATCGCCGCTTTGCAGAACGATTGTTTGGACCGCCGAGAAGTAGGGATTTCGATACTCGGCGCCCACCGGCTCGCGGCTCGCCCACACGTAGCAGATCGCACGGGCACCGCGGCTGAACGGCTCGTCGTCGAAGATCACGAAGAAGCGAGCCGCATAATCGTCGCCCCGCTTCTCCCGCTCGCGATCGTTGCCCGCCAGCGCCGACTCGATCTTCCAGCGCCAGGACACCACCGCCGCGTCTTGAGGCCCAAGACCGAGAGGGTACCAGAGCGCCGATGCAGACCGATCGCTCCGCGCCAGCAACGCGGCTCCCGCCGAGTCCTCCACCGCACTGAACTGATTAACGCGTCGCGCCAGCTTCACTTCGTTCCAGCGATCGGTCCACCGGTCGCCGAAGTGGGCCTCCGCCAGCGGTCGGGCTTCCTGGGGCAGCGCCTCGGCGGGCGCTACCAGAAGAGCGATCGCGCCAGCGATCGCCAGCACAAGAGAAGGATATCGTCTCATGCGCATGAAACGAGTCCCGAAGCGAGCGGGTTCCTCTACGGGAGGGCGTGTCCTTATTGATTGACAATAAGGATTTATCGTTTTACAATAAATACAGCGGTGCCCCTGAGATCGCGCCCGCCGTGGCGGGCTTTGGGAACTGGAGAAGTGTCATGAAGGCATTTGGAGAGAAGTCGCTGTCGTCGGTGCTGCGGATCGGGCTGGAGGTGATGTGGTACGTCACCCTTTTGTCCGCTGCGCTTTGGGTGATCGCTGTGATCCTGGCGGCGTTGGGGAACCCTGCGAACATGCGCGTCGATGTGCCGTTGTCGTTTGAGCTGGAGGCCTCCGCGTACGAGATCAGCTCCGAGACGATCGAGATTGAAAGTTCAGGGTTCTTTGAGACGAGGGGAAAGCTGGGGATCCGGACCGGAAACCGGGCACTCTTGCTCGGCTACATCTTCTTGGGCGGGAGTTGGATTGCGTTGTTGCTGGTCGTCCTCCACCAAACTCGGGCGGTGCTCAGGAGGTTGGCGGCGGGTGAGCCATTCGCCTGGGTCAACGCGAGCCGCGTCAGGCTGATCGGGTACCTGATCGTCGCGCTCGAACTCTTCAGGTGGGCCGTCATGCTGGCGCTGTCCTCCTTCGCGAAGGCGAACCTCAGCATCACGGGCCTGACGATTGTGAGCTCGTTCCGACCGAATCTCGGATTGCTGTTCGTCGGCGGCGTAGTTCTGTTAATCGCCGAGGTTTTCCGCCAGGCCTCGGTGATGCACGAAGAGCAATCGCTCACGGTGTGAGGTAGTTACGATGAGAATCGTGGTTCACCTCGACCGTCTTCTCGTCGAACGAAAGGTCACGCTGACCGATCTGGCGGAGCGAATCGGAATCACGCTGGCCAACCTCTCGATCCTGAAGACGAACAAGGCGAAGGCGGTCCGCTTCTCGACCTTGGCCGCGATCTGTCGCGAGTTGGACTGCCAGCCCGGCGATCTGCTTGAGTACGTGAATGAGGCTGGGGTCGAAGAATAGTCGGACAATGTTCTCCTACTCGATCACCAGTACGCGTGCGAGTACGACCTCACTGGGTGGGGCGAGTTCCTACGGTCTGAAGGACTCGGTGCGGGACTCGTAATTTCGGGCGGAGAGCCCGATCATTCGGATGAACAGCCGTTTGAGGCCCCGACCCAGCGCGCCGAAGACCCCGCCGCCCGTGATTTCCTCGCCGGTGACCTCCCCGCGCAGCCAATGCTCCAGCTCATCAAGATCGCCCAACGAGAGAATCTCCACCTCGAGCTTCGCTTCGTAGTAATACGAACCGCTTCCCGGTTCGGGGCCCGGCAACACCGTATTCCACCATCGTTCCAGCGCCGCCGATGCCGCCTCCAGCGTGATGAACCAATCCTCCGCTTCCGGCGCCCACGAGTAGGTCATCCGGTACTCATCGGACAGCGGTTCCTGATAGAGGATCAGCGACCACGTCGCCCGGTGCACCAGGCCGTCCGTCAGGAACCTGTCGTTCCACAGCTCCAGCTGGAAGTGGAAGCGCAGAGGCAGGCCGGAGATGAGGGGGCGAATGAGCGCCGAATCGGTGAGCAGCCCGACAGGACGTACGGCGCCCCGCCATCCGTTCTCCGCGTTGCCCGGAGAGACGGACAGATGGGGATCCTGGGCCGACGCCGTGCTGGCGGCGGCCAGAATCAGGGCGGTAGCGGCCGCGATCAGAACCGGGCGGTGAGCCGCAGGACTACGTTGAGCCCCCCTGTTCCGACCAACGGGTAGGCGAAATAGAGACCCAGACCGCCGAATTCCACTCCGGCTCCGAGGTCCGCTACCCAGTTGTCACCTTTCGTGAGGTGGTTCCAATAATCCTCATCGGTACTCCATGCCGAGCCAGCGTTGTAGAACAGGACGATGGCCGGGTTGAAATCGGCGCTGAACGGACTGCCCTTCCATTGAGCATCCCGTGGCGTCGATCTGTGGTCCCAGTGGAAATGGAAATTCAGGCTGCTGCGGTACTCCGCCTGGAAGAGGGCGAAGCGCTGACAGCCGTAGTCGGGGAGTGTTCCGAAGTCTGGCGAGCCCCGCGCCCCGCAGTCGAACTGCATCATGTCGTAGCCGGGCAACGAGCCGGCGCCGCCGATGTAATGCTCCCGCTGTGCAGGCACCACGTCTCTGCCGAACGGGCCGCCGCCGGCGAGCCGCAATGCCAGAACAGAATTGCGGCTTACCCTGAAGTACCTGCGGGCGTCGAGGGAGAATTGGGTGAAGTCGGGCTTTCGTCCGCTGAGCTCTCCGCCGACCGCCTGCTCGACCATGAACGAGGTGTACCAACCGGAGAGCGGGCGGATCTCATCCGTCCGCGTGTCGATCCCGATCGTGAACAGCAGACTTCTGAGCTCGCCCTGGTCGATCGCCGCGTTGGGCCGCAGCGGGTCGCCCTTGTTGAAGAAGATCGTCCAGACGTTGTTGGTATTCCGGGTTCGGTTTCGTTCGTCGCGGTACTCGGCGGACCCGAAGAAGCCGCCCTCGGTCTCCCAGCCGAACTGCCCGTACCACCCTTCCCGCTCGAAGTAGTCCCTGTAATCCCGACGGAAGAGGAATAGCGTGAGCGAGTTCTCCAGGTTCGACAGATGCCAATTCTCGATCGGGCTGATGACCTGCTGTAATCCACCCTCGAGCCACACCGATCGATGGCCGAACAGCCACTGGCGTGCCCGCACCTCGTAGCCGATGTCGGCGGAGCTCGGCGAGAAACCACCGATCGTTCGGTAGACGAGCAATGCCTCGACGCGGAGCGGGTTGCTGCCGCTCGTCGTGATGCGCGGCCCGACCCTGATCGGCAGCGCCTCGATCCTGTTGTACGGCCCGATCGCAAGGAAGATCTGGCTGTCTCCCAGCTTCCACGACGGAAGCTCCAGCTTTCGACCTTCACCCGGTTCGTAGGTGCGAACCGCTTCCGATCCCATGTACTCGATCCCATCATCGGTGCGACGGTAGCGGAGGATTGCCGTGTACACCGTGATGACACCATCGACCTGCCCCTCGTCCTGACCGATCACGACACCGCCGACCACGATCAGGTCGCCGGTTATTCGTGAGCCTTCGCGTAGCGTGATGTCGCCGTTGATCAGCAACAGGTCGCCGTCCACCGTGCCCGCCAGGTCGACGGGCCCGCCCAGTACCCCGACATCGCCGGTAATCGTCCGTCCACCGGGTATGTGGGTCCGACCGCCGAAGCGGATCGTGGACTCGCGGTTGTAATAGGCGATCAGCCGGTCTGCCACGCTCCGAGGCAGCTCCTCTCCCGCGGCCAGCGGCGCCTGTACGCCCACGGTCACCGTGTCCTGGGCGCTGGCGATCGACTGGATGCAGAAAAGGAGGGCTGCTGCAATGAAGAATTTGTAGAGTCTCATGGTTTCCTCCGCACAGGCAAACTGCTCGTCTGCCTATTTCGAAGCAAACCCAATACCCCGTTGGCTGGCTGGTCGGTTAAGGGATGGTGCGGAGTTTCGGGATGGCTGGGGAGGAGGGCGTGTCAGTTGGAGACGGAAATGTGCCGTTCCGGCACATTACATTTCGACAGCCGACAGCCGACAGCCACGTATCGGCGCCCGAATCCTATTCGGCTTCCAACGCCCGACGTCCGACGCGCGTCCTACGTCGATCTCGAACGACGTACGTCGAGCGTCGGGCGTCGATCGCCCAACAGGACTCGAAAGTCGGTACGCGGCTGTCGGCTGTCGGCTGTCGAAATAGTGCAGTTACCTGCCTACCGATCGATCCCCAACCTCTTCATCCGTCTATACAAATTAGGCCGATCGGTACTCAACTTACGCGCGGCTTCAGCGACATTGCCCGCCGATGCGTCCAAGGCGTTGCGTATAACTTGGCGCTCGTAGCCTTCGAGCATCTCGGAGAGAGAGCCGCCTTCGACGTCGAGCGACGTGGGCGCGAGTTGAACGCGGGGCAGGACGGATTCGATCTCCGTCGACGAGATCGTCTTCTCGGGATAGAGGATCATCAAACGCTCGATCGCGTTGCCCAGCTCGCGGATGTTGCCGGGCCAATCGTAGGTGACCAGCGCTTTCATCGCCGATTCGCTGAAATCGGGCGGCCGCAGACCGTGGCGTGCCCGGAAGCGCTCGACGAAATGCGTGACCAGGCTCGGTATATCTTCGCGCCGCTCGCGCAGCGGCGGCAGCTTGATCGGCATCACGTGCAGTCTGAAGAACAGGTCCTCGCGGAAACTTCCTTCCGAGACTTCCTTCTCCAGATCGTGGTTCGTCGCCGCGACGATGCGAACGTCGATCGGGATCAGCTCGTCGCCGCCGACGCGCTCGATCTCACCCGCATCGATGGCGCGCAGCAGCTTCGCCTGCGCTTCCGGACTCAGGTCGCCCACCTCGTCCAGAAACAGCGTGCCGCCGCTCGCCAGTTCGAACTTGCCACGCCGCTGCGCCGTGGCGCCCGTGAAGGCGCCCTTCTCGTGGCCGAACATCTCGCTCTCGATCAGGTCGCGAGGGATCGCCGCGCAGTTGATGCGCACGAACGGACCGTTGCGCCGCTCCGACGTGCCGTGAACCGCGATCGCCACCAACTCCTTGCCCGTGCCGCTATCGCCGGTGATTAAGACCCGAGAATCGGTCGTAGCGACGCGTCGCACCAGCGCCCGGACTTCTTCCATGACGGCGCTCGCTCCCACCATCTCCTGGCCAGGCTCCAGTTCCTGTCGCAGGGCGCGGTTGATATCGCGTTGTCGGCGCAGTTCGAGCGCCGACTGCAGTGTGATCAGCACCGCTTCGGGCGTTAGAGGCTTCTCGAGGAACTGAAAAGCGCCCAGGCGCGTCGCCTTAACCGCATCGCTCAGCGTCGCCTGCCCGCTCATCATGATGACCGGGACTTCGGGCCAGCGCTCGGCGACCTGTCCGAGAATCTCGATGCCGCTCTGCCCGGGCAGCGCCAGATCGAGAAGCATAGCGTCGGGCTCCTCGGACGCGATCTTGCGCAGGCCTTCTTCACCGGAGCCTGCTTCTACGGTGGTGTAGCCTTCCGCTTCCAGAAGGCTGGCAACCATCCGGCGGATGTTGCCTTCGTCGTCGACGATCAGGATTCGCGTCATCGGTGTAGCTCTATAGAGCGCCGGCGAAATAGAACTCGAACCAAACGTCCTCTGCCTTCGGAAACACCAGGTCGGTTCGGAACACCCCGTAGAAGAAGCTGGCGCCGATACCCAGCGACCACAACGGCTCCCGGTCGTCGTTTGGCCAGTCGTTGACGTCGCCGGCCCAGCCGACATCGCCAAAGATCACCGGCGTGATTCGCTTCCGCTTGGGAGACAGCTCCAGCTGTCCGAACCAGAACGAGTCGCCGCGCTGGCTCCCGAAGATGAAGCCACGAACCGTCCGCAGGCCACCCAACCCCCAGAGGCGTTGGAACGGAACGGTGCCGGTCGACCAACCGGCCTGCGTGGTGAACGCCATCGCGGCGAAGCTTCCGAAGTCGATCCGACCCTCCAGGCTGGCCCGCGGCTGCAGATACTCGCTTCCGCTTCCCGTGCCTCCTTCGAGGCCGAATCCGAACTCGGCGCGATTGGTCGGCCGTGTCCAGTCGCCGATGTAGATCGTGCCGGAAAGGTCACCACGCCAGTAGTCGCCTTCGTCGGCCGGCGGGTTGGGTTGGAAGACGGTGTCTTTCCAGATTCCGGGAATCGCGATGTCGGTGTTCTTCTCGACCGTGCGATGATCTTCCCAGCCGGCACCGATCTTGAGACTAAAACGGCCCCAGCGACGGCCGGCAGTCAGTGCGACGCCGCTGGCTCGGTAGTAATCGTTGTCGTCGCGACCCAGGAAGAACGGTCGTAGGAATTCGGTGTAGGCGCGCTTGTCGTTGGTCAGCGTGCTGCCCATGAAATGATACTCGCTGTATCCGGCCAGCTGCAGCTGTTTGCTCGGCGCGTCGTAACGAATATCCGCCTTGCCCTTGAACGCCAGGTCCGCCAAACCAAAGCCGATGCCGCCGCCCAACGACCAGAACGGTCGGCGCGGGATCTCATAGCGGCCGAACAGCCCGACGCCCAACGCCTCGACTCGATTGTAACGGAGGAACTCAGGCAGCCGATCGTATTGGATCGAAAAGAGCTTACGCCCCATGATCTCGTTGGAGAGCGACCGCGCGCGCCGCTCCAACTCTTCCGCCGATGGCATGGTCAGCTCTGACGCCGGCTCCTCCAGCGGCCGGTCCCACTCGTCAAACGCCAGAAGCGTATCGTCTGGCGGCCGAATGATCTCCCAGCCGCCCTTGGCAGGCCCGGCTCGCACCTGCAGCATCTCACGCTCCGGGAAGACTTCGTGCACGCCCGCCGTGTCCGGGCCGGCCACCTCCTCCATGTCCGCCCGTTCACCGACGTTGATCGCCATCGTCGTGCCGTCATGGAAGTCAACATCCGATTCATCACCGATGCGAAGCGAGTCTGGCGACACCCAATCGATCGCCTCGCCGGTGTTGATGTCGTAGCGGCCGAACTCACTCTTAAACATCACGGGAATCGCGAAGTTGCCGATGAACGGGATTCGCACCATCAACTCCAGCTCCTGGCGATGCGGCAACCAGTAGCGGGTCTCCCACAGGCCCTGCTGAATAGAGGCCGACACCGAGAGGATGCGGTTCGCCCACTTCTGCCCGTCGGGATCGTCGTCATCGGCCCATAACGGACGGCCGACGAAGCGGATCTGCATCGCGCCGATGTCACCGGTTAATCCATCAACCCACAGTGACCCGACGACCAGCGATTCGTCGCCTCGCGTCGGCGTGACGCGCACCTCGATGAGGTCGACGCGTCGCCCGGGGACCAGCAAAGCCACCGTATCGCCGAGCTCATACTCGTAGTAGCGGTCGGCGCCCATCGCGAACGGGTGGATCGCCGCGCGGTTCGGTATCTCGATACTCCCCAGAACGCGCAGGCTGTCGCCCGGCGTTGTGGCGACGAACCAGGGCTGGCCGAAATCCAGACCGGCCTCCACATCGCGACCGAACGACGTGACGTATCGTTGGCCGACCATCCTCACCTGCAATCCACCGGCGCGCTCCCAGGCGACGGTCGACGCCAGCTCGCTGGCGATGATCAGCTGGGCCGGCGCCAGCGGATCGGTGATCCAACCGGCGCTGACCAACGTGTTGAGCCGCGATCTGTAGTCGATAAGCTCGGGATCGGGATTTTTGTGACGTTCCCGGGCCAGCTCGAGCACGTGTTGAGCCGACAGTGTGCACGGTGATGCGAGACATAACAGCGAGACCAGCGCTAGAACGACACGCCGATCGCTACGGTCGAATTGTACCGAGTGCATTCGTTGCCCAATCATCTAGACTCACAAGTGTGTTGTTTCTCCAGGCTAGCCTGTAACGCTCCAGTCTGGCGTCCCAGTCGGGATTGCGACCGTCGGCGAGCCAGTCGTGTAGCCACTCGTTCTCGGGTATGGCGGCCAGAGCGGTCTTCAACGTCTGCGTCGTAACGGGCGGACGCCCGCGCGCCGTCTTTATCGCTTGCTCCAGCGCACGGCCCCTGTCCTGGAAACCAAGATCCAACAGGAAGGCCGCTGAAGCGCCGCCGTCGTATATGTAGCGGTACGTGTCGCTCTCCCAGAAATCCTCCTCGGCATCGACGATCGAACGCACCCCGTAGTGCCGGCTCTCGCGATAACGATTCAAGCGCACCGCGATTTCGTCGAGAAATGCCTGCGGCTCGATAAGGTTCCCCGCCAGCAGGATCTTGAGGGCCAGGTAGTCGGTGAAACCCTCTGCGAACCAGCGCGGCGGCGCACCGCCGAAGCGAAATCCGGTCGGGATGTACCAGTGCGTCAGCTCGTGCGCCGTCGTGTACATCCAGTGCCTGAACTCGAACTCCGCCGGGCCCGAGCCACCAACGTAAACGATCCCCGAGTGACCGATCACCTGGCCGCCCGTGCTGCGCCCGCGAATGCCGCCGGGCACGCGACCGGCGCCCAGCACGTAGTCGCCCGGCGCCCAGCCGTCACCGGCGATGCGATACAGGCTACCCGATATCGCATCCGTCGCGTCGAAGACGCGCCGGTCCCCGACGGGCCAACTGCCGTGAAGCGCCGAGGTCAGCGTATGTCGACCGACGCTCGTCCGCTGCGTGCGCAGCGATCCGACGACGAAGACCGCGTTCACGATGTCGGCGACAGCGTAGCCTGTGCCTGAGCGACTTTCGATGCTGGCGACGCGCCAGTTCAGCGGCAGACCATTGAACCAGACGAGAGCGGGGCGCGCACCGCGGACCGGTCGCCCGACCCATACCCTCGGTAGTGCATCGGCGCCGAGCAGGTGGCCGCCGTCGCGCGCCAGTTGAGATGCTCGGTGATACAGGATCGTCTCGTCGGGCGGCGCCAGAACCATCTCGTAAGCGATGGTGATCCGTTCCGGCCGCTCGACCTCAACAATGTGGTGGCCGGCGCCCAGCTCTCCAGCGTTCATCGCGACGTTCAGCGCGCCGCCCGGTCCAAAGGCTTCCAGCCTGCTAAGTCGTGATTCTAGGCCGGGATATCCATCCCACTCGGCGCGGAACAGCAAGTGGATCGAAGTCGGCTCCTGGACGTCCAGTTCGATGGTCGCGTCGATCAGATGGGCGCCCGGGTCGAGTCGCAGTCGGAACTCGGGTACGATGTCGGCGGATCCGCCGCGCGTCGTCGTCTCAACGCGCTCCATCGGATCAGCGGCAGGTAAGTCTTCCGCCGACGAGCCGGCGCCGCGCGGTTCGGAGCCACCGCAACCGATCGCCAGCGCTGCGGGCAAGAGAATGGAAAGACGCCTCACCCGGCGCTCGCTTTCTTCACAGGCAGTCGAACGAGGAAGCAGGCGCCGTGCTCGGTGTCCCGGAGCGTCACGTCGCCACCGTGCGCCCTCACCGTTTGGCGCACCAGCGCGAGGCCGAGTCCCGTACCGCGCCGCTTGGTCGTGAAATCTGGATTCCACAGCTCCATTCGGCTCTCCGGTTCGATACCGGGCCCGTTGTCGGCAATTGCGACTTCCACCGTGTCACTCCGCAACGCCAGAGACACATCGATCCGGCCGTCCGTTCGATCGGTTAGCGCCTCGACCGCATTGCCAAGCAGGTTTCTGAAGGCTCGGTTCAACGCTTCCAGGTGGCCTTCGACTAACGGTAGACCTTCCTCTGCATTCAACGTGCCGCTGATCGTCTCCGGCAGATCGCTGGCGAGCAGCGCGCGCAGCATCTCCTCCAGGTCGATCTCGCTTGTCGGTCCCTCCGGCAGTCGACCCAGCTGCGAGAACGTCCTCGCCATCTCGTCCAGGCGGTCCGCTTCGTTCGAGATCACCTGAAGCGGTTCCTCGATTGCCTCCGCGTCGCCGCCGGCGGCTAGCATCCGCGCCTGTCGAACGGCGAGCTTAAGCGGCGTTAACGGGTTCTTGATCTCGTGCGCTACGCGCCTCGACATCTCGGTCGCCGCTCGCATGCGTTCCGCCTCCAACGCTTGCTTGCGCCCTTCTTCCAACCGCGTGGCCATCGAGCGAAACGCGTCGCGCAGAACAGAGAACTCCGGCGGCTCCCTCTCGACTTCAGGGCCAGACTCGGGGAGCGGTTCCTCGCGCGCCAGTCGGCCCGCCCAGTCAGCGATGTCGTTCACCGGCCGGCTCAGCCCTCGCGCTAACTGCCGGGCCGACCAGGCGGCCACGATGGCGAGGGATAGACCCAGCACCAGCGCGATCCAGGGAAGCGCTCGCGTTAGCCGCTGGGCAATCAGGTCCCACCGACGCGCGAAGCTGACCGAACGGGACAGCTCCGCTTCGTGCTCGTCGGCTGCGATTCGTACCGCGGAGTCCGCGGGGACCGAGTCGAGCGTCGCCAGCAGCTCGCTGCCGGAGGCGCCCACCCGACTCCACGGCCCGGCGCTCCGCGCCAGTTCGGCGTAGTTGCGCAGACCCCAGGTAGCCAGGCCGAGCAACGCGACCGATGGAACGGCCGACAACAGGAAGAGAACGATGAACAGCCGGGTCGCGAAGGAATACCGGCTCCGTTTCATCATTCCGTACGCCTTCTTCGGTAGCAGGGGTTTAGTCGAACAGGGCATCGAGGACGCTGGCCGCCGCGCTCTCGAAGCTGCCGGACGTGTCGACGCGGACCACGATGTCCGCTTCGCTGTCGTCCGGTGTCTGGTAGACGGCACGCTGATCTTCGAGCAGTTCGATGCGGCCGTCGGTCACCGTGCGTTTCGGTTTGGAGAGCCGGGCCCTCAACGTCTCGTCGGGCGCAGAGCATTCGACGATCACCAGTAGCGCCTCGAATTCGCGCGTGACTTCGCGCGCCCGGGCACGAAGCTCGGCGCTCGACCACGAGGCGTCCAGGACGATCGAGTTTCCGGCCGACAGCTCTTTGCGCGCCTCGCCGAGCAGTGCCTCGTAGGTCCGCTGCGTCCACTCGCCGGAATAGATGCCTTCGCCGAACGGGACCTTGTGCTCATCGTTCGGGTCCAGCCCGGCCAACTGCTTCCGAACCTCATCGCTGTGGAGCACTCTGAGCTCCGCCCGCTGAGCGAACTCAGTCGACTGGCGTGTCTTCCCGCTGCCCATGATGCCGGCGAACAAGATGACCCGTGGACGTAGCCTCACGGCATCGGACAGCGACAGCTCGAAGAAACGTCGGGCTTCGTCAGTTGCGGCGCGCTTCTCCTCCGGGCTAGGCCCTTCCTGGTCGATGACGAATCCGCGCACCTTGCCGCGAACGTAAGCTCGGTACGATTCGTAGAACCTCAACAACGCGGGGATGCGTCGATCGGGGGAAGCGTCGTAGTAGGCTTCGAGAAACGCGCGGGCCAGGTCGGGACGACCGCGATTGCGCATATCCATCGACAGGAACGCGACGTCGGATATCGTGTCAGAGTAGCGGAAACGCTCGTTGAACTCGATACAGTCGAGGACCCGCGCTTGACCCGTCTCCGGGTCGACGAACGTGTCGTCCGCCTGCAGATCGCCGTGACAGTCTCTTATCCAGCCGCCATCGATCCGCTGCTCGAACAGGTTCGCGTAGACGCGCATGAAGCGCTCGATCTCGGCCTTCGTCCGCTCCCAGCCCTCGCGCGATATCGTGCGCCCAATGAACGATTCCGTCTGCTCGAAGTTCTCGTCCCAGTTGTGACGGACTACTTCCAGCGAACCGAAATGCTCGATCGCCGGCGATGTTTCAGCGTCGCGATGGAAGTCAGCGATCAGGCGCCCAAGGTCGCGCATCATCTCGGGTGTGGCGCGCCCGGAAGCGATGAGGCTGGATAGGCGCTCCTCGTCAGGCAGTCGCTTCATCACCACGGCGACCTCTTCGACCACAGCCGGGGCGGTGAAGCTCAGATGGCCTGCTTCGTCACGGTGGACGGCCGCGACATCGAGGTAGATGTCCGGGGCGACTCGGCGGTTGAGCTCGAGCTCGGCGATCGCGGCGTCGCGGCGCTTGGTGAGCGTGGAGAAATCGAGGAAGCCGAAGTTCACCGGCTTCTTGACCTTGTAAACGTATTCGCCAACAAAGAACAGGTGCGAGACATGGGTCTGGTGATGCTCGATGCTGTCGACCTCGTGACCGTAGTTGGCCGGATCGAGAAAGAAGTCGATGATGTCGTCGGGTGTTGCGGCGTGGCTCACTCTGTCTCGTCCTCCCCCTCAACGTCAAAGTCGCCGATCCGCTCCAGCGTTCGCTCGCGTATCTCTGTCGGCTCCAGGTGCGGTCCGACGGCTTCGCCACCGCTCATCCAGTGAACGAGCAACGGCTCTACATCGGAGCCACAGTCGGGGCACGTGTCTGGCCAATCGTCGGCCTGGTGGAGCGGCACGATATCGTCCTCGTGGCAACCCGCGCAACGGAGCACCTGCTTGGCGCCAGACCATTTGCCTCGCTTGGCGACCGGCTTCCCATCGATCTCCACGAGGTCCATGCTGAAATCGACGACGGGCGCGCCGCTGATCCACGTTCCTACGCCATAACCGTCGGCGACTGGATTTAGTTCAACGATCGCCTCCTCATCAATCCCGCCGCTGACGAAGAGATCGATCTCCTCGAAGCCCCGCAGATCGAGCTCCCAGCGGACTTCGCTCAGGATATCGAAGAAGTCGCCCCGCCGACTGCCGGGCGTATCCAGTCTAAGCGCGGCGAGCCGGTCGCCCAGCGCCTCCGCGACCTCGAGTGCGGCGAACTTCTCGTCATTGAAGGTGTCGATCAGCGCGATGCGCGGGACGGCATCGTCGATCACTTCGTCGAACGCCAGCGTGGCCTGCACCGTATCGCCCATCACGAGGATCAGCGCGTGTGGGATCGTCCCCACGGGTTCCGTGCCCAGCAGCTCGGCGCTGGCGACTGCGGCGACGCCGTCACAGCCACCGATGAACGCCGCCCGCTCGATCATCGGCGCGATCGCCGGGTGCATCCGTCGCGCCCCAAAGCTGATCAATCTCCGATCTTGCCCTGCCGCCAGCCGGCAGCGTGCGGCGCGCGTCGCGATACCCGACGCCTGGCAGATCAGACCGAGGATCGCCGTCTCGAATACTCCGAACTCACGGTAGCTGCCCTCGATCTCCAGCACCGGCTCGAAGGCCCGAAACACGCCGCCTTCTTCCATCGCCCGGACCTTCACGTCGATCCCTTCTAGCAGATGCGTCACCTCGGCGAGCCCGGCCAGCACCGCCCACTCCCAGGCGTCGGGCAACGACTTCGCCATGAACTCCGCCCGCACGTAAGCATCGACACCCTTCGCATCTAGAATCTGTGCGGTGCGACGGAAATAGACGTCGGCGACGGCGCCGGCTTTGATCTGCTCCGGCGTGGCGATGTGAAATCGCATCCCGGTCAACTCTTCTTGGCGGTCTTGGCGAAGAAGGCGCTGTATTTATGCTCGAGCTTGCGGCTCCCGCATTCCGGGCACTTCGGCCGCTTCGTGTCGTGCTCCTCGATGTGCAAGCGCAGGCTGAAGCTGTGCCCGCACTCCCGGCATTCGTACTCGTAGAGCGGCATTCTGGCCTCCGGGTGGGGTGTTTTGGCTAAGGTACTGCCCGTAGACGGTAGACGGTAGACGGTTGACGGTAGACCGTCTGACGCCGCCGATTCATTACCGTCTACTGTGCACCGTCCACCGTCTACCGTCTACCGTCTACCCTCCACTGTGGCGCGCTCGGCCGCAGGCATTAATTTTCCCCTAGACTCACCACCTACAGGAGGTTCGCCCCCATGGGCCGCTGGCGGACGATCGAGCATACCGCCGACCTGGGCCTCGAGGTCGAGGCGTCTACGCTTGAGGGGCTATTCATCGCCTGCGCCCACGGCATGACCGGCGTTCTCATGGGGTCTGAGGGGGGCGCGCCGGATGGTGGCCGCGAAGCTACGGTGTGGCATACGCTGGATTTGCGGGCCCCCGATATCGAAGCTCTGCTCGTGGATTGGCTCCGTGAGCTCCTTCACATCCAGACTTCGGAAGGATTGTTGTTCGCCACGGCCGAGTTCGAGGCGCTCGACGAAAAGGGCCTGGTCGCCAGGGCCGGGCTGGCTCAGCCTGAGAGTCCGGATGTCATCGAACGAGAACTGAAAGGCGTCACCTACCATGACCTCCAGGTAGGTCGCCGGAACGATAGCTGGTTCGCTCGTATCGTCTTCGACCTGTAGGCGACTCTCTTAGCTACGGAGCTCGACTCTATGGCTGTCGAGGGTTACAAGCTGGAGCGCATCGACGCGCATCGCTGGCGGATACCGCGCAGCGGTCCGATGCTGACCGACGGCCTCGTCTTCGCCGACGATGAGCTGATCCCCCACATAGAACATGACAAGAGTCTGCAGCAGGTGGCGAACGTCGCCTGCTTGCCGGGCATCGTGGGTCCGTCGATCGCCATGCCGGACATCCACTGGGGCTACGGCTTTCCCATCGGCGGCGTCGCCGCGTTCGATATGGAGGAGGGTGTGATATCGCCGGGCGGTGTCGGCTACGACATCAACTGCGGCGTGCGGTTGCTGCGTTCGGATATAAGCGCGGACGACATGCGGCCGCGACTGTCGCAACTGATGGACCGACTCTACCACAACGTGCCATCCGGTGTCGGCGCCGCGCGTTCCGATCTCAAGCTGAATCAGAAGCAGGTGAAGCATGTGCTGACGCGGGGCGCCAGGTGGGCGGTGGAGAACGGCTACGGGTGGTCGCAGGATCTGGAGCGGATCGAGGCCGGCGGCACGATTGACGGAGCTGACCCGGACCACGTTTCACAGCGTGCCACCGAGCGAGGCCGCGCCCAGGTCGGCACGCTGGGTTCGGGCAATCATTTCATAGAGATCGGTTACGTGGGTGAGGTCTACGACGACGAGGCGGCCACAGCGCTTGGCCTTTCCGTCGGCTCGGTGACCGCGTTCATCCATTCGGGGTCCCGCGGGCTCGGCTATCAGGTGTGCGACGATTACCTAAAGATGATGCTACGCGCCGCGGACAAGTATGGAATCGTTCTCCAGGATCGGCAGCTCTGCTGCGCGCCGCTTCGTTCCGACGAAGCACAGCGGTATCTGGCGGCGATGCGTGCCGCGGCGAACTACGCCTTCAGTAACCGTCAGATGATGGGACACCGGGTGCGGGAGACGTTCGAGGGCGTGTTCAGTCAAAGTGCCGAGCGCCTGGGTCTGCGGCTGGTTTACGACGTCGCGCACAACATCGCGAAGATCGAGACGCACCGAGTCAATGGATCCGAACAGAAGGTGTGCGTGCATCGAAAGGGCGCGACCCGCGCCTTCCCGCCCGGTCACCCGGAGGTGCCTGCGGTCTATCAGAAGGTCGGGCAGCCGATCTTCATACCCGGTGACATGGGTCGCTACAGCTATGTCCTGGTGGGGACGGAAGGCGCGTTCAATGAGACCTTCGGTTCGACCTGTCACGGAGCCGGTCGCATGATGAGCCGCAAGCAGGCGAAGCGGACGGCGAAGGGCAGAGCGATCGTACGTGAACTGGAAGATCGTGGGATACTCATCCGCGCGGCGTCGAGAGCCACCGTGGATGAGGAGATATCGGAGGCCTACAAGGATGTGAAAGACGTCGTCCAGGTGGTGCACCGAGCTGGTATCGGTAAGATGGTGGCCCAACTCAAACCGATGGGCGTCCTGAAAGGATAGGCGGATGAAGAGAATTCTCGCGGCTACCGACGTCAGCGAACGTGGCTCCAGCTCCGTTGTGACCGCCGCCGCGTGCGCCGCACGGCTGGGCGCGCAGCTCGATATCGTGACGGTGGTGGAGGTCCTGTTGCTGCCACCCGCCTACGCGCCCCCGGGCCTCGAACCTAGGGAGTTCGAGCCGGAGATCATCACCGAGGCGCGGGCGAACGCGGAGAGCGAAGCGACGGCGAGCGGCGCCGGTGACGCGACCGTACACGTGAAGAGCGGTTTCGCGGCGCCGGCAATCGTCCGGACCGCGGAGGAGTTGGAAACCGACCTGCTTGTCGTTGGCGGGCACTCACAGCCGGCCATCGCCAGAACGCTGGTCGGCTCCACCGCCGAGCGGGTACTGCGTATCGCTCACGTACCGGTGCTGGTTGCCACGGAACGGCGGACCGAGCCGTTCCGGCGCATACTCGCCGCCATCGATCTCTCCAAGCAGTCCAAGCAAGTACTCGAGGTGGCGAAGTCGATCGCCGAGGCGGATCACGCCGATATGCGCGTGATCTACGTGCTCGAGCCGCTGCCGATGATGCTCGCAGAAGCCGCCGTCTATGACGAGGCCGAGCACCGGCGACACGCCCGCCAGCAGCTGGAGGCGATCCTGGAGGACGCGGGCCTGGTCGTTGGCGCGGGCGTCGAAGCCCGGATGCACGAAGGCGAATCGGGACACGAGATTCTCGAAGAGGCGCAGGCCTGGGATGCGGACCTCATCGTCATGGGCACACACGGTTTTGGGTTCTTCGACCGGCTGCTGGTGGGTAGCACGTCGGTTTATGTGTTGCGGCACGGGCATCGGGCGACGGTGATCGTGCCGCCGGAGAGTCGGTAGACGGTGGACGGTAGACGGTGGACGGTAATCGGTAAGCGGTAGTAGATGGAAGGAGTATGGCATGCTGAGACATGTGGGGATCACGGCCGGGTTGTTGGTTATGGTTACGGCGGTGATGTACTCGACCGCGCCGATCGAACGGGGTGCCGATCGCCCCGATGCGGATGCATTGTCGAAGATCGTGACGGAGGTCGAGCTGCTGGACGGGATGCGCTCCGAGCTGGCCAGCTCTATGTCGGGCGCCACTAACAAGACGACTTTTTGGCAGGTCTGCCGGCCGGTCGGTGTTGAGGCGCAGCGGTTCTTCGAGGAGCACGGGTATCAGATAAGGCAACTCGCTCTCAAGAACCGCAACCCAAACAACACGCTCGACACGGAGGCCGAGCTCATCTATCGGATGATGGAGGCGACGCCCGAGATGATGGGCTTGTGGGTTCGGACCGAGATGGAGGGTCAGTCTGGTTTTCGTTACTACCGACGCATCGTCGCTGAAGCGTCGTGCCTCGTCTGCCACGGCCCGAAAGAAGCTCGGCCGCAGTTCGTGAAGGACGACTACGCGGAGGACCGGGCCTTCAACTTCGAGGCCGGCGACCTTCGTGGAGTGTACTCGGTGTTCATTCCTGATGAGCAGAGATGAGAACTGACCCCGGCACGTGAACGTGCCGGGGTCCCGCGGTCTAACCTTTCAGTAGTCCGTAGACTCTCACGTGCTCCACATCGAGTTCGTCTTGCCACCGGCCCAGAACGAAGTCCGATCCAATCTGGTAGGGCGTGAACCGGGGCGGCATCTCGACGACGCCCAGCGCCGCGCCGCTCGGGTCGAACACGGTCCAGCGTGTGGCCTTCTCGCCGGGTCGGCGATAGTCGGAGACCCAGAGATTCCCCTCTTCGTCGACGCGAAATTCGCCGTAGGCCGGCAAGGTCTCGGGGAACGGCATGTCGATCAGCATCCGCTGGATGGCTTGCCTGGCCACCGGGTCGCCGCCCCACTCCTCTACCTGATCCTCTTCGTACAGCTCGATATCCCGATCCGTCACCGGGCGGTTCGGTCGGTCGAGCCGAATCAACCGCGTCAGCGTGCCATCCCGGTCGTAGTCGCCGATCTCGTAGGACTCGCTGTCGCCGTAGAAGAACCCGTCAGAGTGCGCGGTCGTATGACCCTCTAGCCCCAAAGCGCGGACGCCACCGACCACTCCGCCGCCTTCGCTTCTCAGATACCACTCATCACCGGGCAACGCGCCGACGGTGTCGATCAACCCTCCGTCCATGTCGCACCGTAGATGAAGCGCGGTGTTGCGTCGCATACCCGCTTCCAGTCCGCCCGACTCGCTTCGGTACAGCGAGGCGACGGCCAGCAACGTGCCATCGGCGAACGGGCTCAGGTAAGACGGCGCTCCGCCGGTCTGGATCAACGGTCGCATAGCCACTGAACGGGCGAACGTTCCGTCGAGGCCGAAGACCGAGAGCTTTGCGCCATCCCAGTCGAAGGCGAGCAGCGAGTCGCCATGTGTTCGCATCCAGAGAAGCTCGCCGAATTCTCCTGGGCCGTCGCCTTTGCGACCGCTGGTGTTCAAGAAGGCGCCTGCGGCATCGTAGAAGCGCAGCTCTCCGCTGCCCGAGTTCGCGACAACGATGCGGCCATCATCAAGCTTGAGTGCGTCGACGACGTTGAACAGCTGTTCGGTCTCGCTCTGCGATGCGCCGATGTCGACCGTGGGCGCCTCGGAGAAGCGCCAGCCCTCTCCCTCGGGCCAGCGGTAGTCAGCGTTCTCGATGATCCGCACGCCGGCGCTGTCACGGACCGCTGGGCCCGTCGAGCCCGGCGCGCCCGAGTCGCAGCCGGCGGCTACAAATGCGAGAACAGCTACTGCGACTGCAGTTCTACTATATGACATGTCGGCCGCTCAACTCCTTGTCAGTCCGAACATCTGAATGTGCTCGATGTCCATCTCATCGCGCCAGCGGCCCAATACGAAATCGGAACCTATCTGGTAGATCTCTAGTCCGGGCGGCGTCTCGACGACACCCAGCAACGCGCCCGCGCTATCGAAGATCCTCCAGCGTGCGGGCTCGTCGAGCGGCCAATGATACTCCTTGACCCACAGATTGCCGTCGGAATCCACGATCAGATTCCCGTGTGCCGGCATCGTCTCGGGGAACGGCATCCCGCTGTAGAAGTTTTCCATGAACTGGCGGTCGGGTCCCTCGGGCATGTCGCCCAGTTGCCGGGATAGGAACAGCTCGATGTCGTCGTCGCTGACCTCGCGGGTCGGCGTTCGCATCCTGATGATACGAGCGAGCTCACCGTCCGAATCGAGATAGCGGATCTCGAAGGCGTCGCTGTTGGCGAAGTAGGCGCCGGCAAGGTAAGCGGCGAAGTGGGGTTCGCGACCGAACGCCAGCTGCGCCATGTCCACGTGCTCGCCTTCCATCATGATGTACATCTCGCGGCCCGGCAGCGCGGCGATCGTGTCGAGCACGGCGCCGGTCGTCTCGCAGCGGATGTAATACGTCGTGTCGCGCCTCACCCTGCTGGCCAGCTCACCACGCGTCAACAGGCCCTCGGCGCTCACCAGCAGTGTATTGTCGTCCAGGAATGCCGCCGCCGTGTGAAACCCGGGATGGTCGGATGTCTCGATACGTGAAGAGCTGACGAACACGCCGTCGGGTGCGAAGATGGAAATTCGTTTCTGGCGCCCGTCGTAGGCGACCACTGAACCATCCACCAGCGTACCGATCGTGCTTATCGACTGGAACTCCCCCGGACCGCTGCCCTGACGACCGCTCGATCTAAGATAGACGCCATCGGCGTCGAAGTATCTCAGCTCGCCGGTGCCCGAGTTGGCGATGACGATAGCCCCGTCGTCGAGCTTGAGGGCGCCCGTGACCCGGAAGAGCTGGTAGGCGGCTTCGTCGCTGTCGGCGCCGATATCGAGCAGCGGCCGCTCCGATAGCCGCCACCCTTCTCCCTCCGCCCAGCGCGATGCGTCGTTTTCGATGATGCGCACGCCGGCGCTGTCTCTGACGACGGGCTCGGCGCTTCGTGAATTGGCCGGCTCGCAAGCGATGAAGGACAGGGAGGCGAGCGAGAGAACCGTGACGGAAGCAACTGCAGGGCGCCTCATGTATATCGACCTGTGGTATGACGGCCAGGACTATCGCACGCGTCTTGGGGGCTCAAGCTATAGACGCATGGTGCGGCTGATTAGTTGTTTCCGCCGTGCAACTCAGCTCTTCAGTAGCTCGTATACCCGAATGTGCTCGACATCGAATTCATCGCGCCACCTGCCCAGCACGCTATCGGATCCGATCTGGTAGATTCTGAATCTCGGTGGCGTCTGGATCGTGCCGAGAAACGCGCCGTTCGCATCGAAGATCTTCCAGCGCGGCTGCTCGTCTCCGGGCCGGAGGGTTTCGGAGACCCACAGATTACTCTCGGCATCCACGATGAGCCGTCCGTACGCCGGCATGTCGTCTGGGAACGGCATGTCCTCGTACAGCGTCTGAAGCATCTGGCGACGGCCCTCGTCCTGGGCATCCGCCATGCGGTTGGAGACGAAAGTGTCGATGTCGTTCTGGGTCACTGGAAGATTCGCCTGATCGAGTCGGATCACACGAAGGAGAGTTCCGCTCATGTCGTAGTGACCGATCTCATATCGTTCGGAACTGCCGAAATAGAAGCCGTCTTCGAGTACGGCGGCTTGTCCGAACTTTCCGAACACCACCCCGCTGACCATCCAGCCATCGCTTACTTGCTTCCGGTAGGCCTCACCGCCGGGAAATACGCCGATGGTGTCGATCACCGAGCCGTCGCTGCCGCAGCGATAGTACATGGCGCTGTCGCGTGTGGCGCCTTCGATGATCTGGTCGCGGGCGAACGACATATCGGTGGCCAGCAGCATCGTGCCGTCGGAAAATACGCCGGCGTAGACCGGGAATCCGCCTCGCTGATCGAGAACCCGTAATCCAAACGAACGGACGAAGTTGCCCCGGTCGTCAAAGACCGATACATGGCGGCTGCGCCAGTCGTAGGCGAGGAGCGAATCGCCTGCCGCACGCCTGATCCACGTCAAGTCCTCGAACTCTCCCGGGCCGCCGCCTTTTCGACCGGAAGCCGAAAGGAACCGGCCATCCGCGTCGAAGAACCGCAGCTCGGCCGTGCCGCTGTTTGCGACCACGAGTCGTTCATCGTCCAGCTCGATTGCGCCAACCACGTCATAGAGCTGGTACTCAGGATCGCCCTCGACTACGCCGATGTCGAGGATCGGCTGCTCCGAGAGCCGCCAGCCCACACCCTCCGGCCACCGGCTGCCGGAGTTCTCGACGATGGTGACGCCGGCGCTGTCCCGTACGACGGGCCCGGCAGAGCCTTCCGCTCCTCCGCAGCCGTTTAGCACCGTAACAAGGATCAACGGCGCTGATAGAAGGGCTAAAGATCGCATGATCGATGAGCCTCCCGGTGCCCGGTCTGGCGGGCGCTGGAGACGATCGGGGCTGATCGCAGGCTCTACGTACTAGATGCACGATACCGCCGCTAGTGTTGCACAGCGCTAGCGCCCCATCTTTCCAGTACTGCCTTACCTCAGCTTCCCTGCGTAAACGCCGACCCGGCTGATGACGTCACAGGGTCGAGATTGGGCGACCGGGAGATCTGTTGAGCGAGCCGACGAGGATAGATGAAGGTGTGCCGGCCCTGGTCCGAGGGGCTCAAACCGGCGACGAAGCGGCGTTCGAGCGGCTGGTCCGGCGGTACTACGACCGGATCCACCGCTGGGCGCTGGCCCGGACCGGCGACGCGGACGACGCCGACGATGTGGTCCAGGAGGCGCTGGTGAGGCTGCACAGGCACCTGCCCGGTTTCGATGGCCGCTCGCAGTTCACCACCTGGCTGTACCAGGTGACCCGGAGCGCCGCCGGCGATCTGCACCGGAAACGGAGCCGGCGGCAGCGGTTGGCGGACAAGGCGGTGCGGCTTGCGGGCCCGGTAGCGGAGGATCCCCGCGAAGTGGAGACGACGGATGAACGACAGGCGGCGGGACTGGTGAAGACGTTCTTGCAGGAGCTGTCCGAGCGGCAGCGCGAGATCTTCGATCTTTGCGACCTGCAGGGATTCGGCGCCGTCGAGGTGAGCGCGATGCTGGGAATGGAGCCGGTGACGGTGCGCTCGCACCTTTTCCGGGCGCGGAAGACGATCCGCAAGAGGATACTCGAGAGTCATCCACAACTGGTAGAAGACTATGGCCATTAACTGCGACACGGCGTACCCGCGGCTGTTGGAAGCCGATCCAACCGAACTCGCCGGCCACGGCGATACGGAGTTGGCGGTTCACGTGCGCGACTGCGCCCGTTGCCAGGCGGTGGGAGCGACGCTGCTGGCGGGTCAGGAGCAGCTGGCGACGGCGCTCACCGAACTGCGTCCGGCAACGGATGTTGACCAGGCGTTGAGCGCGATGCGGTCGCGACGCTCAACGCCGCGGTCGTGGAGTTGGCTCGGTCAGTGGGGGCCGGTGGCCGCGGCGGCGGTCGTCTCGGGCATCATGATCCTGCAATCGGTGACCGGTAGCCGGATGATAGAAAGCGAGATCGTGCTGGCGCCGCCGACGATCGAGCCGTTCGTCGAGGTGTCGACGGACCAGAAGGTGATGGTATTCGAAACGCAAGATGAGTCTGCGAAAGTGCTTTGGTTCTACTAGAGGGAGGCGATAACGATGCAGTCCAAACCTTTGATGATCGTGCTGGCCCTTGTGGTGCTGGCTGGTGGATGGCTGGTGGCGCGGATGTTCTCGACCAGCGATGAGTTTGGCCACCTGGAAGTCCAGACGTATCAACTCGAGTATATGGAGCCCGAAGCGGCTTGGCGCGTCATCGAACCGTACGTTTTCGCCGATCGCGGCGGCACGACGAGCATCGACGATCAAACGCGCACGATCACGGTCCGTGAGACTCCGGAGATGCTCTCGAGGATCGGGGATGTGCTGCAGAAGTACGACCTGCCGGAGCCGAGCGTGAAGCTTCAGTTCAGGCTGGTGGAGGCGAACGGAGGCGCGCCATCCGATGATCCGCGGTTGGATGAAGTGAAGGCAGCGTTACCCGAGGACGTGTTCCGTTTCAGGAACTATCGAATCGCCGGCGAGGCGATCATGACCGGGATCGAGCACAGCGGAGTCGCGCAAGGTGTCGCTACCGACTCCGAGCGCTATCACATTGAAGCGGGTATCGGCGACGTCAACGCTACGGACCAGGGCGGTACCGTGAAGCTGCACGTGAGTTTGGAATCAAGTCGCCACGGCCAGATCTTCGCGACCGCCGTCAATGCGCGTATCGGCCAGCTGTTGGTGCTGGGCTCGGCGCAGCCGGAATCGGATCGCTCGGCGGTGATTCTGACGGTCAAACCGGAACTCGTTCGGAATTGACGACAGCCGACGTCCGGCGTTCGACGTCACGAGAGTCGAACGCCGGACGCTGGGTCGCTAGAAGAGGCGAGCGGTTTGCGCTACCACGAAACACACTGCAAAGGCGATTGCCAGGGGCATCAACGCGCCGAGCGTCGTCCACTTCTTTGATCCGGTCTCCTTGTACATCGTCCAGATCGTGGTCGAGCACGGATTGTGGAGCAGGGAAAACAGCATCAGGCACACCGCAGTCAGCAGCGTCCATCCCTCCTGGCCGATCAGCAGTTCCTGAAGTTCACCCAGTGTGTCCAGCTCCAGCATGCGGCCGGCGCCCATGTAGGCCATGATGATCGTCGGCACAACGATTTCGTTTGCCGGGATCGCGATGATGTAGGCCAGTAGGATCACGCCATCGAGGCCGATCGCCAGGCCCAACGGGTCGAGGGAGCCGGAGATCCAGTTCGTCAGCGAGTCGCCGCCCACCGAGATGTTGCTCAGCAGCCAGATCGCGCCGCCAGCCGGCGCCGCCATGATTATCGCGCGCCACAGCACGAAGAGCGTGCGGTCGATGATCGAGGTGTAGAGGATCTGGCCGATGTTGGGGCGCCGATACGGTGGCAGCTCCAGCGTGAAGCCGCTCGCCTGGCCCTTGAGCACCGTGCGCGACAGCATCCACGAGACGATCAGCGTGAAGACGATGCCGATCAGAACGACGCCGACCACGGCGCCCGCCGCCGCGAACGACGCCAGCGCCGGCGGCGCCGAGGCGGCGACGAAGATGATGGCCAGCATGATCAGCGTCGGGAAGCGGCCGTTGCACGGGACGAAGTTATTGGTGAGGATCGCGATCAGGCGTTCCCGGGGCGAGTCGATGACCCGGCAGGCGATGACGCCGGCGGCGTTGCAGCCGAATCCCATGCTCATCGTCAGCGCCTGCTTGCCGTGAGCGCCGACCCGCTTGAACAGCCAGTCCATATTAAAGGCGACTCGCGGCAGGTAGCCCAGGTTTTCCAGGATGGTGAACATGGGGAAGAAGATCGCCATCGGCGGTAGCATCACCGCGATCACCCAGGCGAGCCCGCGCCACACGCCGTGCCAGAGGAAGCCGGTGAGCCACCAGGGCGCGCCGATCGATGTGAAGAGATTCGCGGCGAAGTCTTCGACCTGGAACAGCAAGAAGGCGATCGCTTGCGACGGGTAATTGGCGCCGATGATCGTGATCCAGAAAATGGCCGCCAGCATCCCCAGCATGATCGGTATACCGAGGATCCGCGAGGTGACGATGCGGTCGATGCGCTTGTCCCAGGTCGGGCCGCCGGGCTTGCCGTGGCGTACGACGTTGTTGGCGATCGCGTGGGCTTCCGAATAGATCGATTCCACCACTTGGTCGCGGAACGAGACATCGAGTCCGCGTCGCAGTCGCTCCGCGTTCTCGAGTATGCGTTCGGCTCGGGGAGGCGCCGTCGTCGTGCTCATGCGCCCTCCGCCGCTGCGGCCAGCTCCATAAGCTCGCCGCCCCTGATCGCGTCCTCGACGCGCCGGTCACCCTCCAGCAGCCGCAGCGCTACCCAGCGCGCGTTGGGCAGTCCGGGATACGCATCGCCGATCTGCGCCGCTAGTTCGTCGACGGACGCCGCCGCCGAACCGCTGGCGCGTATGCGGTGCGGCTCCGTCTCGATGGTGCCGCTTGCCACGCCGGCGACCACCTCGATCAGCTCCGGCATTCCGTGCGACGTGCGGGCGACCGTCGGTACGACAGGGATACCGAGCTCTTTCGCCAGACGTTTGTGATTGACCTTGATGCCTTTGCGGCGCGCTTCGTCCATCAGATTGAGACAAAGAACCGCTCGGTCGGTGATCGCCAGGATCTGCAACACGAGGTTCAGATTGCGCTCGAGAACCGTAGCGTCCACCACGACGATCGTGCAGTCGGGTTGGCCGAATAGGATGAAGTTGCGGGCGATCTCCTCGTCCGTGGAAGCGCTGAGCAGAGAGTAGGTACCCGGCAGGTCGACCAGTTTGTACTTCTCGCCTTTGTACTCGAAGCCGCCCTCGGCACGGGCGACGGTCTTACCCGGCCAGTTGCCGACGTGCTGGCGGAGTCCTGTCAGAGCGTTGAAGACCGTGCTCTTACCCGTGTTCGGGTTGCCAGCCAGGCAGACGACGTAGTCGAAGTCCTCGGTATCGATCCCCAGCTGACGCAGCCCGACGTCGGGTAGGCCCGGCTCGGCGATCGGCAGCGATCGCCGCCTAATCGATTGCGGTCGCTTGGTCGTCATGACGTGCCGTTACCGATTCCGGCCGCGCGGAGCGGCTCGATCTCGATCTGGTTACCCTGCTCGGGACGCAATGCGATGAGCGCGCCGCGTACGCGATAAGCAGTCGGTTCGCCCATCGGGCTGGGATACTCGCACTCGATCACGGTGCCGGGCGTGAGCCCCAGGTCGAGTAAGCGTCGTCGCTCGAAACCCTCCGAACGGAGCGCGATCACGCGACCGGACTCGCCGGGCTTGAGCGACGTGAGTTTGACCGGCGGCCGAATCGGATGCGGCAGCTCTACCACCAAGACGTTGCTCGCCGCCACCGGCGCCAGTACCCGTTCGCTCTCGCCGTCCCACAAAACCAACTGCTCACGGCCCAGGCGCCGAACCTCCACGTGCATCCCCGGAACGAGCCCGGCCGCGACGATCTGCGCCATCAGCTCCGGCGGCTCATCCTCCAGGTGAACGATCCGCGCCGGTGTACCGACCGGCCAATCGGTGAGCGCTGTGCCCTCCAGCTCTTCCAACGCGCCGGCGCTGGTCGGGATCGGATCGCCGTGTGGATCGGTCTGCGGATAGCCCAGCCGGGCTTCCAGCTCGTCCAATTCATCCGCCGTGACCGTATGCTCTTTGCGATCGGCGGCGGCGTGGATCTCCTCCAGGGGGATTCGCAGCTCGTCCGCCAGGTAGCGCTCCAGCAGCCGGTGAGCCCGGATGACGCGCAGCGCCGTCTCGCGGCCCGCCGGGGTCAACACCAGACCGGAGCCGGTGGAGTCGACCAACGCGCCTTCCTCCATCGTCTCGATCAGGTCCAGCGCCTGCCGGATGGAGACATTGAGCTTGCCGGCCAGCGACTCGGCGGTGGCCAGCGTGCCTCGTTCCTGCCGAGCGTGGATGTGCTTGAGGGCGTCCTCGACCAGAGCCCGGTCGGCGAGCTGGCGGGCCTGGCGCCAACGGGCGAGGATGCCGTAGCCGGGCCAGAAGAAGGCGGCGGCGAGAGCGGCGAGCAGGGCGAGAAAAAGCAGGTACTGGTTTTCCATTTTTAGTCTAGTCGAATTTACAATTTAGATGACACTAAATATAGAGGAAAGCGCTGTAAAGGCAAGCCAAGCTGTCATGTAACTTATCAGGTGGCCGATCATTTAACGATCATGTCGCCTGTGCGGTCTCATCCTCAGAGGCGCCGATCCTGTAAGCGTTGTAGGAGGCTCACCATGAGGTGGCTGGCTCCGATTCTGTTCGCGGCCGTCGTGGCCTGCGGAGACGAGGATGCGACCGGACCCGATCGTCAGGTAGAGCTAGATCAGGCCTTCACCATCGCGCTGGGCGAGCAGGCGGCGGTGGTATCCACGGGTCTTCTAATCACGTTCGCCCACGTGTTGGATGACTCGCGCTGTCCACCGCAGTCGTATTGCGTGTGGCTCGGGAACGCTACGATCGTCCTCGATATCGAGCGGTCGAGCGATGCGGCGGAGTTGTTCCAGGTCTGCACGAATCCTGACATTTGCCCGCCTGGCATCGCACTGGATCCGTACGAATTAGATCTGATCGATGTGGATCCACCGAGCCTGCCACGCTCGGCCCTCGAGTACAAGGTGACCTTGCGAGTCACGGCCAACTGAATCGATAGCGTCTAGCCAGGCAGCGTGGCGGCGAGAAGTGATGCGTTCGCGGGATCGCTCAGATAGAGCTTCCCTCGAACATCATCTACGGCGATGTCTGAGACATCGGGCGCGTTCGGTAGAACGATGCGCTGATCAAACCTTCCATCATCGCTGACCACGAGTATGACGGACGGCTCGTCCTTCACGGTATTGAGAAGCAGCCAGAGTCGGTCGCCGGTCGTGTAGGCGTCGGACACGTACCGGAGCTGAAAGAAGCCCGGCGTGGTGAGCTCGCGGTTTCTTCGGAAGAAGTCCTCTTTGATCCCCGGGAGCTCGGGTGTATCGAGCGTCAGCGACCAGAGCAACGTTCCGTCTGGATCAAAGCGTTGAACGATTCCTTCCGCGTTCAGAATCAGCCAAACGGATCCATCGTCATCGATCGCGGGCAGGCTCATGTTGCGCAGCGACGATGGGACTTTGCCGTCACTGATCGCAGAACTGATCTCCGTCATGTTCCAGATGTCGTGCGGTGGCACGATCGGCTCACCGACTGTAAGCGCCCGCTGCCCGTCCGGGTCGAAGCTGACAGCCAGGAACTCTTCTCGAAAACCTTGCGTCGGGACGGCCAGCCGCCCGTTCCGGCTCAGCGCGAAGCCCCCCAAGAAATTGGCGGGCATCGGTAGAGCGCGGGCGTAGCTCCCGTCAGATGACAGCACCTGAATCCGGCCGTTCCCCTGGTCAACGACGCGGATCGAGTCATCCCAAACGATAAGTGTCGTCGGCCCGTCGAACTCACCGGGCCCGCCACCTTCACCACCGATGAACGCGGGTTCGCCATCCCGAAGCGCTAGCAGGCCGGCCAACTGGTAATCCAGAACGTAGACATTCCCGGCGTCGTCGACGGCGACGTCGCTGGGGCTGGCCAATAGCTCGCTTTCGAGTGAGACCAGCGTGTCGATCTCTTCGATCGTTGTCTCGGCAACCGATTCGGTCTCCGGCGTGCCGCAGCCGGCGGTGGAGATAGCGCAACATACAAGGGCGATGCTCGATACGGTGGCGATCCGCGGGGCCATCTCAGCCTCCTGGCAGTATAAGACCGTGCCTCATGACTCTATCGGTGGGACGCGGAACGATCAGTAATAGTTGTCTAGGCGCAGAGCGGTGTTCGTCAGCACCCGGGCACAGCTGATGACCGAGTCGAGGTCGACCCACTCGACCGCGCCGTGGGCGCCTTCGCCGGAAGGGCCGTAGAGCAGGGTGGGGATCCCCGCCGCCGCGAACACGGCCGAGTCGGCCCAGTAGCCGACGCCGGCATCCTCCGGTTCGGCGCCGACCACGTCACGGACCGCGTCGCGAACGCAACGCGCGATGGGCGCGTCCGGCGGACAGACCAAAGGCGATCGGTCAAAGAAGCAGTCGACTTCCGCTTCTTCACCGAGCCCCGAAACCACATCGCGCAATTCGCTCTCCACCTGTTGCAAGCTTTCGCCGGGCAGCGTGCGCCGCTCGACCTTCAAGCGACATTCCGGAGCGTAGGTGCTGATGCCGCTGCCGCCTTCGATGAGCGAGCAATGCAAAGATGCGGGACCGAGCTGGGGGTGTGTGCGCGACCTGAGCTCGTCCTTATCGAAGCGTTCCAGGGTGGTGACCAGGCGGGCCATCTTTCCTATGGCGCTAACTCCCAGATCCCACCGACTGCCGTGGGCGGCCACGCCGCGCGCGATCAATTCGGCCCACACGAATCCTTTATGCGTCAGACCGAGCTTGCCCTCGGTGGGCTCGGTGACGATGCAAGCGTCGGCCGTGTGACGTGCGACGAAATCATCGGCGCCGATGCTGGAATGCTCTTCATCGACGACCAGCGCCAGGAGTACGCGACCGTTCATCTCTGACTCGGCGAGCGCTGCCGCCGCGGCCATGATCGCCGCCACGCCGCCCTTCATGTCATAGCCGCCCCGGCCGTACACGCGCCGCCCGTCCAGGCGCGGCTCGAACGGCTCGATCTCCATCCCGTCCGTCGATACGGTGTCGAGGTGGGCGCAGAGAGCCAGGGTCGGCCCGTTGCCGAGGCCGACTTCCGCTGCCACGTTGGGTCGGCCCGGTGCGGCCTCCTCGAGCCGCGCGGCGATGCCACGGTCGACCAGCCAATCCCGTGCGAACTCGGCGATAGCCGCTTCGCCGGTCGCTTCTTCTGGCGCCAGCGTCGGGTTGACGGAGGGAATTCGGATCAGGTCCTGAAGCAGTTCGAGGACCGTGCTTTCGCTGATGAGGTCGGCATGCATGAGGTCGCGCTCCGTCATTCGAGCTGCCGGCGCACCGCGCCAGAATAGCGCGGCATTGACGGCTGTTATGATCGGGAAGAGCTTAGGCTCGGGCAACAGCGCGAATCGGGACGGAGAGAACAGGTGAAGATGCAAACCCTTCTATTAGCAAGCTACCTGGCGCTCGTCGGCTGCCAGGGCGACACGGCCAGGGGCGACGTCGTTGTCGACACTATCGGTGGTGTGCCGACGATGATGAGCACCGACCAGGGCGCTCTGGGCGACACGGTCCCGTGGACGTTGGAGCAGTACCTGGTCGTGGCGGCCGATCAGCTGTACGACATGAAGCCGACCTTGCTGGCGGTGGATGTAGGGATCCTGCCCAGCGGCGAGGTTCTGGTTCTGGATGCGAGCAACAACCGGGTGCTCCGCTTCGACACGCTGGGCGCCTACCTGGACTCGTTCGGTCAGCCGGGTCGTGGACCCGGCGACTTCGAGGCGCCGGTATTCCTCGAGGCGGCGGACTCGGAGGTCTACGTGCTCGACATCGAGCTGAACCGAGTCACGGCGTTCGACCCGACCGGCGTCTTCCTGAGACGATTCGATGTGGACCTCGGCGGCCTTGTCGGGACGTCGGGGATCTTCGTTGCGGGCGGCGTCAACGAGATCTATCTGGCCGGCGAGCCGGCGCCCTTCGTCGCGGAAGCGCAGGACACGGGCAGGGCGGTCTTGCTGCGCGTCACCGGGTGGGGAGAGATCGCCGATACGGTGCTCAACTACACCCCGAGCCTGTGGACCGCGATTCAACGACCGGACGGCGGCGTATCATACGCCAAGCCGCGCTTCGCTCCCGAGCCGAGGCTGTCGGCGATACCCGGGGCCGTCGCCGTCACGACGGCGGCTCGCTACATGATCGAGGTGCGCGAACCCGACGGGAGCGTGTTGCGCCGCGTCGCGCGGGAGTACGAGAACATCGAGGTGACCCCGGCGTTGAGGGACAGCGTGCTCGACATGCTTGCGGCGGGCGGCTTGCCACGGGAATCGTTGGAGACTTTGCCGTTCGCTCACTTCATCCCGGCGATCGAACGGCTGGCGTTTGATGATCAGGGGCGGCTGTGGGTCGACCCGTTTCTGCCGGCGGAGCCGTCACGGCGCGATGTCTTCGATGCCGACGGGCAATACCTGGGTCCGATCTACCTGCCGCTTCCGATGAGGTTGGAGGCCGTGCGCGGGGACCGGGCTTGCGGCGTCATCATTCAGCCATCCGGCGCGTCGGCGGTCGCGTGCTATCGGATCAGAGAGCGCGCGGCGGTCGATGGAGGTGGATCGTGATCCAGGACATGAAGAAGTACGAGCTGCTGGCCAACGTCATGAAGGCGGCGCTGGAGAGCCCGGATGAGTCGGGCACGGTAACCATCGAAGGCCAGGTCCTCCAGTTCGAGAAGAATCCCGCCCCAGGGATTCGACTTCTAGTCGAACCTCCGCCGGGCGCCGAAGGAACGGGCGCCGTCAAAGCCACGGTATTCGAGGGTAGCGACGCGCCGCACGACAGCTATCCGTCCGGCATCCCGTTTCTCGCCGGTCAGGTCAGCGCCGTGCTGACCGTGCCGGGTGAATCGAAGGCGACGAACGTGCAGTGGCATGTCGAGGACGCCAAGGCGACGGCGGAAGAGTTGGGTCAGCTGTGTGAGAGCGATGGCTGGGCGCGCGCCAAGAAGTCTCCGAAAATTCCGCTCTTCTTGCCGATCGGCTTCGTCGTCTACGAGCGCGAGGAGCTGTCTCGGGTCATCATGCACACCTCGGTAGGCGACAAAGGCGTGGTGATGTTGATGGAAGGCCCGACGAAGCGGTAGGACGACTCTTCAGCTGGCCAACCGCTCGTCGCGCAGCCGTTCCAACGCGCGCTTTGCCGCCTCGACCTGCGGTTGCAGATGCGGGTCGGCGTCCCTCCATAGGGTGACGAACCGAGCGTAGTACCTGAGAGCCGCTTCGGTCTCGCCCCGTCGCTCGTGAAGCTCCGCGCGGCGCATGTAGCCGATCGCTTCGGCCCACGGATTCCAGTAGAGAGAACCGTAGATGGCGATCGCCTCTTCTTCGCCACCCCTGTCCTGGATCAGTTGCGCCAGCGAGTAGCGATCGAGATCGCGACTCCAGGACCACGTCGCATTGATCATCGAGAGGCCGGTACGTAATTGCGAAATCGCGGTGTCGATGCTGTCGTGTGCTGCTGCTACGCGACCGCGCAGCGTTATCGCTTCGCCGCGCAGCGACCGGGCGAACGACGCGTTGCCGCGAGCCTCTGCCGTGTCGGCGCGCTCCTCTATCTGGTCGATCATCGCTAGCGCTTCGGCTTCGGCGCCGTTTTGGATCGCGGCGACCGTGAGGGCGTTGCGCGGACGCCGGCGCTCGGTGCCGAGGCGCGCGAGCAGGATCTTCGATGCGGTGTCCACCGATACGCCAAGCTCGCTCGCGGTTACCACGATGTTGTAGATGCCCTGCTGATAGCCATCGCCGCCCAACGAGGCGGAGCGCGTGAAATAGTCGGCGGCGGCAGCGGATTGGCCATGCCGGATATGCGCAACCGCCAGGTTCCAATAGGCCATGGCGCGCTCTTCATCGGAATGGCGTGGCTCAGCGGCCTCGAGGGCCACGGTCTCGAACACATCGAGGTCGGCGCCCGAGAGCCGCATGCGACCCATCATCCAGCCGAGCAGATCGGAGTCGGCCGTATCGACCACGGTCGCGGCGCGGATCGAGTCCGCCGCCGATCCGTAGCTGAGCGCCGTAACGAGACGGAACGACTTTGCGTAGAGCGACGTGGAGTCGAGAGCCAAGTACTGGTCGGTCCAGCGGCGCGCCCGTTCCCCGTCGCCTTCTCGATAGGCGATCTCGATCAGATGGATCAAGGCCGGCGCGAAGGTGGGGTCGATTGCCAACGTCCGCTCTAGCGGTTGAATCGATGCGGTTATCGGCAGGCCCGCCTGTGAGCCCATGTGGAAGATCGCGTCGCCCAGGCCGTGCCACGCCTCCAGGTCATCCGGATAGCGGGTGACCAGTCCGCGGAACAGAGGGATCGCATCCAGGTTGCCATCCACGTCGGTGATCTTCCAGCCGCGAATCAGCAAGCTGTCCCGCTCCGGCAGACCCTGGCTGTGCTTCTCCGCTGTCGCCATCAGGGTGGGCACCTGTTCGGCGCCCAGGCCCATGAACCACCCGTAGGTTTGGGCGAGGCGGAAGTAGGCCATGGCGAAGGTAGAGTCGGCGTCGATCGCCCGGGTGTAAGCCTTCTGGGCGTCGGAGAACTGCGAGTGGCGGAATGCCCGTTCGCCTTCCAAGTAGGCACGCAGCGCGGGGATCGATGATGTAGTGAGCGCCGAGATCTGAATCTCCGGGACATCCTCGCCGCGCCAGATCGAGCGCAACAGCTCGAGGCTCAGCTGGTCCACCAACGTCGTGATCTGGTCTTCCCGTCCTTCGACCTGGACCGAAGCTTCCTTTCGAACCCAACGCACCGAGTAGACGTCGGCGGCCAGGCGAACCTGGTTCTGTCCCGTCCGGATCATGCTGCCGAGGATGACTTTCCCGGCACCCAATTGGCCGGCCACGTCGGCCGCCTTCAGTGGCTCCGGCAATTCATCCGGCCTGCTGACCAGCCGCCAGCGGTTCAGGACGGCTCGCGGGTCCGACGAATGGAATTGGCCGGTGGCGTCCAGCGCGGTGGACAACAAGTCGACCATGCCCTCGCGCCACAGGTCTTCGTCGGTGCCGACGATATGGAACGGCATGACGGCGATGGCGTCGGAGCGCAACCCATCGCCCTGGTTGCGGAAATAGACGACCGTGGCGCCGAGGCTGCCTAGCACCACGAAGACCAGGACGCCGCCCATGATGGCGCGGGGCCATGTGAACCAGCGGCCGAGTCGCGAGGTTGCCGGCGGCGAGACGACGGCCGGGGCGTCGTCATCGCACGGCGCGGGGACGAGAACACTCTGGATGACCGCGGTGGCGGTGACGATCGGAACGCCGACGACCAGCAGCCCCAGCGCTACGGGGAAGAACCAGCGGGGCATGGCGAACTGGGCCGACAGCATGTCGATGGCCTGCAGTACCGCCCAGGACGCCACGAAGTAGACGCCAAGAACGCGAACGAGGCGGGCGGAGCGCATGCGCTCCCACAGGGTTTTCAGGTCAAAATCGATCATGTCGTCATATATGGATGCCAGGCCGCGTCCGAACAGAGTGCCTCCGGGCGTTTCAGGTTGGGGCGGCAGGCCCGGCGTTTTCGCGCCGGATATTCAGTTGGACAATCCCGGCGCGCTGATTGGTTTGCCCCCCTTGCACAAAGGGGCGAATCGTACCTGTAGAGTGTTAACGCATTTGGGCGGGTGAGGGTTCTCCGGGATTTGTTGCTTGGGATTCGGGGATTCGGGGGCGGGTGCGACTGTTGACGGGGTGGGGGCATCTATTTGCTTTGAGGCCAACCGTCTGACGTGCACCGATTGTTGGAGGAATGATGTTACCGTCTACTGTCTACCGTCTACTGTCTACTGTCTTCGCGGTCGCGATCTTCAGCGCATCATCCTTACTGGCGCAGGAGTCCGTCGACCGGGAGAGGCTAGCCGAGCCCGAGGCGACGTTCGCAGAGCCGTTCAGTGATGTTGCTGGGCTGCGGGAATTGAGCGACGGGACCGTATTGGTCACGGATATGCTGGAGCGCGCGTTGCGACGCGTCGACTTTGTCGGTGGAAGTTTCGAGGAGCTGGGTCACGTGGGGCAGGGGCCCGGCGAGTACCAGATGCCGGGCGAATTGTTGGAGCTGGCAGGAGACTCTTCGTTGCTGGTCGACTTCAGCAACATGCGTGTCTCGGTTGTCACGCCGGATGGAGAGCTGGCGGACTCCGAATCGCTAATGCGGCCGGATGGCGTGTTCGTGAATCCCCAGGGGATCGATGAACTCGGTCGGATCTACTTCGAGATATCCGGGGTCCGACGCATGGCCACAACAGGTGAAGAGCTCCCGGACTCGTCCGTGATCGTGCGTTACGATCGAGGAAGCGGTGCTCTCGATACAGTAGCTACCATATCGCTGCCGCCTATTGGTCGCGTAAGCACGTCAGGCGGTTTTTCATTCGCCGCTGCTGGCGCCGGGCCGTTCCAGGCTGTCGATGGCTGGGGCGTGGCGCGCGACGGTCGCGTGGCTGTGGTGCGCCACGAAGGCTACCACATTGAGTGGTCGCAGGCTGGACGCCAGAAGGTGGTCGGACCCGAGGTGACATATCGACCGGTGGAGGTGTCGGACGAAGACAAAGAGGCCTGGGCTGACCGGATGGCGTCAGCTAGAGTTTCGATTTCGCGAAACGATGGCAGCGCCGGACGATCGATGAACCTGCCGCGCCCGGATCTGGATCAGATAGACTTCCCGGAGCACAAACCGCCGTTCTACCGGCGGGGAGTGAACGTGACCCCCGAAGGCGAAGTGTGGGTTCAGCGTTACGTCGAGCTTGGGGAGCCGGAGACGTATGACGTGTTCGACGCGCAGGGTCGCCGAGTCCGGCAGGTCGTGTTGCCGGAAGGACGAGAGTTCGTTGGCTTCGGTCGCGGAACGTTGTACGCCGTGTACGCGGACCAGGATGATCTTCAGTGGCTGGAGAGATATCGTCGCTAGTACACATCGGCTTTGCTTTGAAGAGGGCGCCCGCGAAGACCGGCGCCCTTTTTCGTTTCAGGGTGAATCAAAACCGTTCCAACCCTATCCGCCCCGGTGAGGATCTAATCAGTATGGAAGGGCTTGGGCGCCCGAACGTAAGGGACGGCATTTTGTTGAGGTTGCCGGCAAAGATAGACGTCAGGGCCACTCTTGGATTGTTGATAGTGGCGGCGTGGCTTAGCTGTGGGGAAGATCAGGGCTCGACTGCTCGCACTGCCACGCCGTCGCTTTCACTCATCTCACGCCATGCGGGGCTCGATGCGCTCGAGTTCCGCGCGCTGGCGCTCGCCTGGATCGACGAATCCAACATCGCCGTGATCGATCGGGACGATCAGCAGGTCGTCTTCCTGAACCTGACCGACGGTACGGAGCGTCGCATGGGCAGCGAGGGCGGCGGCCCGGGCGAGCTGGAGAACGCTCTCGTGTTGCTGGGTGATGGCTCTGGCGGTGTTTTCGTCGGCGACATGAAGCAGAAACGAGTGAGCCAGTTCGGTCCCAGCGGCGCCTTCATGCGCTCGGCACCGGTGCCGGGCATGCCGATCGGTCTGGCGAGTCGTGATGGCGATCGGGTCACCGCCATCTGGATGCAGTTCGAGATGGGCGATCCGCCCTCCTTCGTTCCCACGGCCGGCGTCATCGATCTTGCGACGGGCGATGGCTCGGCGCTGTTCTCGCTCTACGAGCCCGAGACAGGACTGGCGCGGCCGGAATCGGAGAATCCGTTCGCGCCGCCTTTCATCTCGGTGGTGATGGACGACGCCGGTCGACTGATCGCCGGGCAATCGACGGAATACCGGATCGTCGCCTTCGACCTCTCCGGAACCGTGATTTCAACGTTCGGCCGCGGCGACCTGGATCCCCGTTACCTCTCCGACGAAGAGCTGGCGGCCGCGCGCCAGCAACAGGCGTCGAACGCACGCGGCGATGTGCCGCCTCCGGGGATGCGCCGGGCGATGGAAGACGCGCTGGACGAGCCGCGCCCGTTCTTCGGTCCCGGCACTTTCGCCCTCGATGACGCGGGCCGCCTCTACGTGATCACCGACCGCATGACGGATGACTCAACCGAGATCGACGTCTTCGATTCGGACGGTTCGTTCCTCGGAACGCTGATGCTCCGCGACCGCGTGCGAAGCCTGGCGTTTCATGGGGATCGTGCCGTAGCGTTGGTCGATCGTGTGGCGGAGGACGTGGAAGGGTTCTCTGGGGTAGATCTGTACGCGATTCAGTGAATCCCTACACCTCATCGTAGCGAAAACACCCCACGACATGATCATTGACCATGCCGACGGCCTGCATATAGGCGTAACAAATTGTAGGGCCGACGAATTTGAAGCCGCGCTTCAACAGGTCTTTGCTCATCGCTTTCGACTCGGGCGTCTCGGCGGGTAGCTGCTTGAGCGACTTGAAGGCGTTCTTCTTGGGCGCGCCGTCCACGAACCGCCAGATATAGGAATCGAAGTCGCCGAACTCTTCTTGCGTCTTGATGAGCGACTTGGCGTTCTGGATCGCGGACGCCACCTTCAGTTTATTGCGCACGATCCCCGGGTCGGCCAGCAACGAGTTGACCTTGCGTTTGCCGTAGCGGGCGATCTTCTCCGCATCGAAACCGTCGAACGCCTTCCGGTAGTTCTCCCGCTTCTTGAGGATCGTCTCCCAGCTGAGCCCCGCCTGGGCGCCCTCCAGGATGAGCATCTCGAACAGCTTCCGGTCATCGTGGACGGGCACGCCCCATTCGTCATCGTGGTAGACGATGGCGAGATCGGTGACGGCCCATTCGCAGCGCTTCATGGTCGGTAGTCGGTAGACGGTGGACGGTAGACAGTCGACGGTAGAAAAGTACGGTGAAGTCGATAGGGTCGTCCAGCGCCGTTAGGAGGGGGCCGCCAGGGCCCGGCACTAGTCATCGACCACCGTCTACCGTCCACTGTCTACCGTCTACCGTCTACTGCCAGCCGGCCGTCGACCAAACCACCCTCGCCTATTATCTTACGCGGCTCAGAGAACCCACGGCTTCGGCCGCGGCCCGACCAGGAGGGACCACGATGGGGCTGTTTGACGGCAAAACGGCCTTGATATTCGGTGTGGCGAACGATCGCTCGATCGCGTGGGGCATCGCCCGTGCCCTGCACGCCGAGGGGTGTCAGCTCGCCTTTAGCTATGGGGCGCCCGCCCTCGAGAAGCGGGTGCGCCCGTTGGCGGAGAGCGTTGGCTCCGACTTCGTCGAGATGTGCGACGTCACCGACGACACCGCGATCCAGAACGTCTTCGGCAAAGTGAAGGAGCGCTACGGGACCATTGATTCGCTGGTCCACTCCATCGCCTTCGCCGACCGCCGCGATTTGCAGGGCCGCTTCGTCGATACGAGTCGCGACGGCTTCAAGATGGCCCTGGATATCAGCGCCTTTTCGCTCGTGGCGCTCACCCGGGCCGCCGAGCCGCTGATGACGAACGGCGGGTCGGTCCTCACGATGACCTACTACGGTTCGGTGAAGGTCGCTCCCCAGTACAACGTGATGGGGGTTGCGAAGGCGGCGCTCGAGGCATCGGTCAGGTACCTGGCGTCGGACCTTGGGCCACAGGGAATACGGGTCAACGCGATCTCGGCGGGACCGATCAAAACGCTGGCGGCGGCTGGCGTCGGCGGCTTCAAGAAGATCCTCTCCTACTCAGAGCAGGCATCACCGCTACGCACCCTGGTCAACACGGAAGACGTGGGCAACACGGCGCTCTGGCTGCTCAGCGACTGGGGTCGCGGAGTGACCGGCGAAGTCGTGTACGTGGATGCCGGTTGGAATATCATGGGGCTCACTGTCCCCCTCGATCAGCTGCTGGGGAAGAAAGACGAGGAGTGAGTCGCGATGGTCATCACCGAGACCATCGAGTTCAAGACCCGCGGCAACGCCGACATGATCGATATCACCGGCGCCGTTGCCGAGAAGGTGCGGGAGAGCCAGCTCGCCGCGGGAACGGTCACCGTCTTCTGTCCCGGCTCCACCAGCGCCGTCACCACCATCGAGTACGAATCGGGGGCGCTCGCCGATCTGGAGCGCGCGTTCGAGGACATCGCGCCGACCGATCACGAGTACGCCCACAACCTTCGCTGGGGCGATGGCAACGGCCACTCGCACGTGCGAGCCGCGATGCTCGGACCGTCGCTGACCGTGCCGTTCGTCGACGGCGAGCTGATGCTCGGAACCTGGCAGCAGATCACGTACATCGATTTCGATAACCGCCCCCGCTCCCGCCGCTTAATCCTCCAAGTCCTCGGCGAGTAACAGAGGTCGTAGACGACAACGTCAACGCCCCGTAAGCGCCCGCGCCTCACGCCCGCGAGATACATCAAACCCACGCGCACGGGAAGTGGATGTTGAAGTCGCGGGCGCGGGGCGTAAGACGCGGGCGACGACGTAACGTCGACGTTGACGAAGACGGGTGGTGATTGACAGGGCGCCGGTGTGTCAATATAATGGGTGCGCTACAGTGTAGCGTATTTGCTATCAGAGGCTGGTTGGGAGGCGATTTGAGTCCTGGAAGAGAAGAGATTGCGGAGTTGACCCGCTCGGAGCTGCCGGTCCTCAAGGTGTTGTGGAAAGAGGGGGAGTTGAGCGCCCGGGAGGTTCATCAGCGGATCGAGGGCGCCACCGGATGGGCGTACTCGACGACGCGTACGACGTTGGACCGGATGGCGGGGAAGGGGCTGTTAGACCGGCGGAGCTCTCACGGGATGTATCTGTACTCCGCGGCGATCACGAAAGCGGCCGGGCTGGCCGGGGTGGTTCGTGAGTTGGCGGAGAAGGTGCTGGAGACGGACTACGCGCCGGTGGTCTCGCTCTTCGTCGAGGCGAACGCGTTGACGCCGGAGGAGGTCGAGGAGCTGGAGCGCTTGCTCGAGGAGGGGCAGTCGTGATCGGCGTGCTCGCTTCCTCCTCCGGCATCGCAACAACGTTGCTGCGCATCTTTGCGGTGGAGGTAATGTTCGCCGCGGTGCTGTTCGCCCTCGTCCTCGGCCTCACGCGGCTGCTACGCAACGCAGCGCCGGCCCTGCGTCACGCGCTTTGGGGGCTGGTTCTGCTCCGTCTCGTTTTGCCCATCGACCTGGCCACACCCTACAGCCTTGGTAGCCTGGCTCCCGACGGGCTGGCGGTTAGCGTCAGCGAGAGTCCGGTGATATCGCACCGTTCGCAGCCACTGGCTGCCATCGGGCCGGGCGCGGAGTTGGGCGGAGTCGCTTCTGAGGCTGCGAATCGGTTCTCCTGGTCGGCGCTTCTGGTGGGCGTATGGGCGGTCGGAGTCGTGGGCGTTGGTGCGGTGGCCGTTCGGCGACGCCGTCGCTACCGCCGTGTCGTTGAGCGGGCGACGCCGATCCGCGATGACCGGGTCACTTCTGCACTATCTCAGTGGCGGCGCGAATTCCGGATCCGCCGCCACGTCACCGTCGTGACGTCGGAAGCGCTTCACTCACCTTTTACCCTGGGCGCCTTTCGCCCGGTGGTGTTTCTCCCCCGGTTAGTGTTGGAGCATGACGATCGCCGTGTGCTGGAGTCGGTGATCGCTCACGAGTTGGCCCATGTGAAGCGTTGGGACGACCTGCTCCTCAACCTCCAGCTGTGCATTACGGCCCTCTATTTCTTCAACCCCATCGCCTGGCTGAGCGCCGGTCGGATGCGGGAAGAGAGCGAGCGGGCCTGCGACGAGCTCGTCATCAGTCGAGGCGGTATCTCACCGCGCATCTACGGCCGCAGCATCGTGACAGTGCTGAGGCTGGGCCTTTCTTGTGAGCCGGTCGTCACACCGGCTCTCGGTAACCCGCTGAAGAAACAGCGCGCTCGATTGGAGACGATCATGAAGACGAAGCTGGGCACGACAAACAAACTCAGAAGGCTTTACCCGCTGCCGGTGGCGTTGGCGTGCGGGCTGTTCCTGTTGCCGATGGCGAATGGTGCGCAGCGGGAGAACGGACCGCAAGAGATCGAAGAGCAGGAGCAGCGTACGGCAGTCGAGCGGCAAGATGCAGTCGTGATGTCGAACCCGCTGCCCGGTTCGCGCGTCTCTTCACCGTTCGGTCGGACGTCGGATCCATTCACCGATGAGCAGAGGCATCACAACGGGATCGACCTCGTGGGCGCGCCGGATGCGGAGGTTCTGGCTCCGGCGGATGGGATCGTCGAAGAGGCGACGACAGACTACCACCGGGGTGAGGCGTTCGGTACTGTGATCATCCTGAATCACGGTAACGGCGTGAAAACGATGTACTCGCACCTGGGACGCCTGGTGGTTGAGCGCGGACAGCGCGTCAGACGAGGTGGTGTGATTGGCATCCAGGGCGTGACCGGAAAGACCACGGGCCCTCACGTCCACTTCGAGGTCTGGGTGGAGGGCGAACCCCGTGATCCGGCGCTCTTCGTGGCCGAGTGGCAATCTGCAAGAGGCTACTAACGACGTTGTCGTAGACGTAGACGACTATGGCGGTCCGTGACCCGGCCTTGTTCGTTGCTGATTGGCGAACGAACGGACACTGGAAACGGGTTTTGGGGACGGGAGTTGTAGCCTGCCGGTCCCGGGAGAGAGGGACCGGCAGGGTACAGCGGCGACTAGTGAAGGGGCTCGCCGTTCTTGATGGCGATGAGAACCTCTCTAGCCCTCTCCGCGACGTCTGAGGCTACAAAGATCGTCGCGCCGACCGTCTGAGGATCGGCCGCGAAATCGTTGGCCCTCACCAGGTAGGGTATTCCTTCTCCCTCCAGCACTCTGCCCACCCGATGGGCCACGTCCATCTTGCGGAAGCTCGCGACTCCTACTGCCTCGTCGTACATATGCACAAAAGGGTCGGGCCGGCTTAAGCCGGACGAGGTAATGCGTCTGAATTGTTGGGAGTCGGCTTAAAATATACATCATCTCGGGATTCGGTGTCAAACTTGGCCAAATTCAGCGCCTCCAACGATTTCCTGGCTACCTCTTCCGGTCCCGGCGGTCCTATGGAGCCCGACAGCGTCGACGGGGCGAAGACGAGAGGGTGGTGGATGCTCGGGCCCTCCGCCGGTGGTGACGTTTTTTTGATTCGTTGCGTCTAAGAAAAGGGAGCGTCCTCGTGCGACCCGCCGCGGCCCTGAAGCATCTTAGGCGTGATAGACGTAGTGGCTTGGGAAGCTTTGCGAATAGGCCGCCGGCACAGGTGTAAAGAGGTGTAGACGGCCGGAGGGCTTGATGGTATCCTACGGCACAGCCCCGACCGCAGAACCCTTACAGATAAGCGGATTACTATGATATTCAGCCGCCGAACGCTCGCGATCGCCACGGTCGTCATCGTTCTGCTGGGCGCGCTGGGGGGGATCTATATCCGTCTCCAGGCCTTGCAGGCCGATGAGGAGAACGGTGAGATCGCCGAGACCAGTGAAGATCAGCCGGAGGTCCAGTCGGCCCAGACCTTCGGAACCGAGATCGCAATCCCCGTTTCAGCCGCGCCCGTCCTCCGCGACACGCTGGTGGTGAGCGTGTCGGCCACGGGTCAAGCGCAGGCCTACGCGCGGGCGCTGCTCATCGCGGAGGTTGAGGGGCCGGTCACTGATGTCCTGGTCCGGGAGGGAGAGTACGTCCGGAGAGGCGAGGTGTTGGCTCTCATCGATCCGGAGCGCTTCGAGTTCGAGCTCGAGAAGGCTCAGGCGCGCCTCGAACAGGCACAGGCGAATTTCGCCGAGCTCACGCTGTTTGATGACGAGATAGAAGACGAGGTTCTGCGCACGGAGCGACGCCGCATGGCTCGTGCGCGTAGCGGGTTGGCCGAGGCGGAGGTCGCGGTGCGCGAGGCGGAGATCAACGTGCAGCGGGCCACGATTCGCGCGCCGTTCTCGGGTAATGTGGCGAACATGGCCATCGTGCCGGGTGAACGTGTGGTCGCGCAGCGAGACTCGATCGCGGAAGTCGTCGACATCTCGCGTATGCGGATCGAGGTGCAGGTACTGGAGACGGAGTTGCCTTACCTGGAGGAAGGACGAAACGCCCGGGTCACGCTCTCCGCCTTCCCCGACACGGTGCTGACCGGGATCGTCGAGTCGATCAATCCGGTCGTCGACCCGCGTACACGATCGGCTCGGGTCACGGTATTGCTGCCCAACCCGGAGGGCGCGGTAAAGCCGGGGATGTACGCTCGCGTGCGAATCGCGGCGCGTCTCTTCGCCAACCGAACGATGGTGCCGCGCAGCGCCATCCTGGAGCGCGACAACCGAACGCTGGTGTTTGTGTTCGAGCCGGAACAAGGATCGCAGGGTCTGGCGAAGTGGACCTACGTGACGCCCGGCCTCGAGAACGAGGAGTACACCGAGATCATCCCGGGCGAAGGGACGACGATGTTGGAGCCCGGCCAGGTCGTGCTCACCGACGGCCACTATACGCTGATCCACGATGCACGCGTTCGGATTCTGGAGGAAGAAGATGGCGAAGGCTAAGAGACGCATCACGCTAAGCTGCTCGCTCGCCCTAGCCATCGCGCTCATCGTTTCTCCGGCCGCCGCTCAGCAGGTGGACACGGTGCTGTCGTTGAGCGACGCGTGGTTGATACTGGGCGAGAGCAGCCCCGAATACCGGGCGGCGCTGGCTCGGGCGGACGTGGCCGGCGAAGGAGTCTGGCAGGCGTGGGGGAGTTGGATCCCGACCGCCAGCTGGCGCATGAACTTTAACCGCAACCAGTTCACGACCCGCACCTTTCTGGACCCGACCGGTGTGGCACAGCGTCTGGATGACCCGATCACCGACGTTGCCAAGTCGGCCGTCAACTCGTTGACCTTCAGCTGGTCGCTCTTCCAGAACGGCACGCGCTTCTTCGACGTGAGTGGTGCCAACGCGTCGGCGAAGGCGGCCGACTTGGCCACGGTGGCGACGTTGGTCCGCTTGGAGTCCGAGGTAGCGGTCTTCTACTGGGAAGCCCTCAAGCAGCAAGAGCTGGTGCGGCTGGCCGAACAGCTGTTGGCTGCACGTCAGCGGGATGTCGAGATCGCCGAGGCGCGGTTCCGTATTGCCGCCGTCTCCCAGTCCGACGTTCTGCAGGCCCAGGTACAGGTGGGCGAGAACGAGGTCGCTCTGATGCAGACGGAGCAGCAGGCGGAGCGAGCGTTGAGGGACCTTTCGGCGAAGATCGGCCTGCCGGAAGACCTCCGTTATCAACTACGCGATACGGCCGTCGTGGTCGATCCATCGGTCGTGGAAGTTGATTCGCTCGCCGCCATCGCCCGCCTCTCGAATCCGGAGCTGCAGCGGCTGGAGGCCGAGATCTCTGCTGCGAGCAAGAACCTATGGTCAGCCCGGGGAAGCTGGTTGCCGCGGATCGACTTGTCGATGACGCTGGGGCGTTCGGAGCAGCTGCCGAAGGATGCCAACCTTATCGATTTCGGGCCGGAGAACTCGAGCACCAACTTCGGTATCAGTTTCAATTGGCCGCTGCTCAACGGATTCGAGAAGAAGTGGAGGACGGGCCAGGCATCGGCGCAACTTCAGGAAGCGCGATCCAACAAGGTGACCCAGCTGCTGGAAACGGACAAGAACGTGCGGAACGAATACGACGCGTTGGAAACGGCCTACCAATCGGTTCAGATCCGGCTCCGGCTTGTCGATCTGGCTCGGGAGAACGTTCGATTGACGACCGAGCGGTACCGGATCGGCGGCGCGACGTACACCGAGCTGCAGCAGATCACGAACCAGGCGACTACCGCCGAACGAGGCCTGATCGAAGCGCGCTACAACTTCATGCAGACGCTGGCGCGGCTCGAAGGCGCGCTCGGTCGCCCGATCCCGCGTCCTGGAAGCTGACCGAACGATGCGGCCGGGTCACACACTCTCTGACTTTCATGCTCGTGCTCGCGCTAGTGCGCGTGCTCGCGCTAGTGATATAAAGAAAAATGGCGCTACCTGACCTTTCTATTCGTCGCCCCGTCGCCACCGCGATGGCGTACCTCGCCATCGTGTTGCTCGGGATCATCGCATTCACGCGACTGCCCGTCGACCTGCTGCCCGACGTCTCGTTCCCCACGCTGACGGTTTGGACCCAGTACCCGGAAGCGGGACCGTCGGAAGTCGAACGCTTCGTTACCGAACCGATTGAGCGTCAGGTCTCGCGCGTGCCCGGCGTAAAGTCCGTCAGCTCGGTGAGCCGGGAGGGTGCCTCCCAGGTTCAGCTCCAGTTTCTCTGGGGCACCGACATGGACTTTGCGACGCTCAACATCCGGGAGCGGCTGGACAACGTGCGCTACGAGCTTCCCGATGATGCCACGCGCCCGACGATCCTGCGTTCCGATCCGACCAGCGAGCCGGTGATGACGTTGGCTTCGACGTCAGAGTCGACGTCTCTGTGGGAGTTGAAGGAGCTGTCGGAAAACGTCTTCAAGCGACGCTTGGAGCAGATCGATGGGGTGGCGCAGGCGGCGGTGGCCGGCGGCCTGGAGCGCGAGATCCACGTCAAGGTCGATCCCGATCGGTTGGAGGCGCTTGGCGTCACCATCGATGCGGTGTCGCAGGCGCTGGACGCGGCGAACTACAGCGCGCCCGGCGGAACGATCCGGCGCGGCCGCTATCGCTATGCGCTGCGCGCGTTGGGCGAATTCCAGACGGTGGAGGAGATCAGCGAGACTGTGGTGGGGCGCGGGGCGACGGGATCCATCGTGCTGTTGCGTGATATCGCTGGGGTCGAGGATGGATTCGCCGACAGGGAGACGATCGCGCGCTACAACGGCAGGGAATCCGTCGGACTCCTCATATATAAGGAGTCGGGAGCCAACACGGTTCAGGTGGCGGAGCGGGTCGACGAGGTACTCGAACTGTTACGGGAGGAGCATCCCGACGTAGAGGTCGCCATCGCGTCGTCACAGTCGGGCTTCATACGCGACGCCATCTCGAACGTCGTCCAGGCGCTAGGCTTTGGTGCCATACTCGCCTTCCTGGTTCTCTTCTTGTTCCTGCACGATGGACGTTACCCGGTGGCGATCTCGCTATCGATCCCGATCAGCGTGATCCTGACTTTCGGTCTGCTCTACTTGTTCGACGTCAGCCTGAACATCATGAGTCTGGGCGGCCTGGCATTGGGTGTCGGCATGCTGGTCGACAACTCGATCGTGGTGTTGGAGAACATCTTCAGGCACCGGGAGCGAGGCATGGAGCCGGCGGCGGCGGCGGCGCTGGGCGCCAAGGAAGTCCAGGCGGCCATCACCGCTTCGACCTTCACGACCATCGCCGTGTTCGGACCGATCATCTACGTAAAAGGTGTGGCCGGCGAGCTGTTCAAGGACCTGTCGATCGCGGTTGCCGTCTCGTTGCTCGCGTCGTTGCTCGTCGCCCTGACGTTGCTGCCGGCGATCGCGGCGCGTATCCGATCGACTGACGCGATCGACGAAGCATCGACTAGCGCGGCCCAACGTCGTCGTTTCATCCCGCGGTTCAGCGAGTACAAAGAGAACATGCGTTGGTGGAAGTGGCCGCTCGTTCTCACACGGTGGATTGGCGGCGTCATCGGCGGCGTACTGCGTGCTTTCGTCGCGCTGCTCGTCGACCTGGTGAAGTTCTGGGGCGGTCTGTTGCTGAAGCCGTTAGCCGCGTTTTCTCGGCCCATTTTCCGCGGGTTCGATCGCGCCTTTGACCGATTCGCGGAGCGCTACCATCGTGTGCTGGAATGGTCGCTCGACAATCGCGGCGTCACGCTAACCATCGCCAGCGCGGTCTTCGCGTTCGCCGTTCTCCTCGGCTACGGACTGCCGCGCGACCTGTTGCCCCAGGTCGATGAAGGTTCGTACCGGGCAAACATCGAGCTGGCTTTGGGAACGCCGCTGGAAGAGACGGACCGCATCACGGAGCGGGTGGAGGCTGCCGCGCAGAGCAATTCGGACACCGAGGCCGCGTTCTCCCGAATCGGTCGAGCGCAGGCGGAGGAGATCACCGAGCGTGAAGCGACGGGTGTGAACACGGCGGCCGTCGACGTGCGGTTGTCCGAAGGTACGCGTACGGCCGATGCTGTTGAGGCGTTGCGAGCGAGTATCGGTGGGTTGCTGAGCAGCGAGATGCTGACGGTCGAAACAGGGCGCGCCACAGAGTTGGGTCGAGTGCTTGGCCTGGGCGAGGCGGACATTGCGGTGCGGGTGCGCGGGGACGATTTGGAGGCCGTTCTTGATGTTGCTGAGGAGATCGAAAATCGACTGACGGCGCTGCCCATGCTGACCGGCGTGCATGTGGGCTTGCTGCGTGGGCAACCGGAGATTGAGATCGAGATTGCTCGGGAGCGCGTGGCGCGGCATGGCCTGACGGTGCAGCAAGTCGCTGGGGCGATCGAGGCCTACATGCGCGGGCTGGTGGCCACCCGATTCGTCGACTTCGACCGCCGCATCGATGTGCTGGTCCGGCCGCCGGAAGATATTCGCCGTGAGTTCAACAACCTCCTCGATTTCCAGATCGAGGGCGTCCCGGTCCGCGAGCTGATCGTCTGGCGCGAAACCCTGGCGCCGGTCGAGGTGTTGCGTGACGAACAGGGTCGCGTGGTGCCGGTGTACGCCGACGTGGCGTCCGGCGGTCTGGACGCGGCGGTGGCCGAGATTAGCGAGGCGCTGGCCGATCTGCAGATGCCGCCGCGCATGCGCTACGAGGTGGGCGGCGTGAACGAGGAGATGCGCGAGTCGTTCCAATCGCTGGCCTTCGCGTTCGCGCTGGCCATCGCGCTGGTGTTCATGATCCTGGCGGCGCAGTTCGAGTCGGTCATTCACCCGTTCACGATCATGCTGGCGGTCCCGCTGGCGGCGATCGGCGCGGTGCTGGGACTGATGGTGGCGCGTGACGGCGTGAACGTGATGAGCCTGATCGGGTTCGTGATTCTGGTGGGAATTGTAGTGAACGACGCGATCGTGAAGGTGGACTTCATCAACCAATACCGTCGTGAAGGCGCGTCGATGCGCGATGCGATCCTCGAGGCCGGCCGCGTGCGCCTGAGACCGATCATCATGACGACGGTTACGACCGTGCTCGGCCTGACGCCGTTGGCACTCGGGCTTGGCGCCGGGGCCGATCTGCGGGCGCCGCTGGCTGTGGCGGTGATCGGCGGCCTCATCTCAGCGACGCTGCTTACCTTGATTGTGGTACCGGTGATCTACGCGACCCTGGAAGGAATGCGCGGGTTGGCCGGGAAGGAGGCGACATGATCCGCACATCGATCAACCGGCCGACGACGATCGCGATGATCTACATCGCGATCGCGGCGATAGGCGTGGCGTCGTTCATCGATATCCCGGTGGAACTGCTGCCCGATGTCGACTACCCGCAGCTTACGGTCAACACGTCCTGGCCTGGAGCCTCCTCGGAGGTCGTGGAGTCGTTCCTCACCGCACCTTTGGAGGGTGCGGCCCAGCAGGTGCGCGGCGTACACAAGATCGAGTCGGAGTCGAGTGAAGGTAGATCTGAGATCACCGTCGAGTTCGATCGCGAGACCGACATGGACTTCGCTCGCCTCGAGCTAGGCGAGCGGATTCAGTCGATTCGCGATGATCTGCCGCCGGACGTTCGCCCGCAAGTCAGTTTGTACGTTCCGCGTGAGTTCCAAACTGGCGCCCGGGTCGACATGCGGTACACGCTCTCTGGCAGCTACACGTTCGAGCATCTCCGCAAATACGCCGAGGACGAGCTCAGACCACAGCTCTTGGCGTTGGATGGCGTGGAAGAGGTAGCGGTCTGGGGCGGCGAGGACCGGGAGATTCTGATCGAGCTGGATCGCGGTCGCATGGAGGCGTTCGGCGTCAGGCCCGCCCAAGTTGTTACAGCGCTCACCTCGGCCGAGCTGGTGCGCACGGCCGGCAAGCTAGAGCGCGGCAACACGGAGTGGATTGTGTCGGTGCGCAACGACCTGGAATCGGCGACCGAGATCGAGTCGCTGATTGTCGTCCCCGATACGTTGGGTACCGGTGATGTGATCAGGATCGCCGACGTGGCCCGGGTCCACGATACTACGGAAGAGCCACGGCAGTACTACCGTATTGACGGTCGACCGGCAATCGGTGTCGCCATGGTCCGCAGCGCCGGCACCAACGCCGTGCGGGTGGCGGATGCGATCCGCGAAAAGATGGAAGACCTTCGCGCCGACCTACCGGCCGGCATGCGTCTCACGTTGGAGCAGGATGAGAGCCGCGAGATCCGCACCCAGCTGACCGATCTGCGGTTGCGCGCCGCCGCCGCGGCGATCGTCATCTTCCTGGTGCTGTTGGTCTTCCTCGGATCGTTCCGCACCGCGGGCATCGTCTTCGCCACCGTCGTCTTCTCAGTGCTGATCGCGATCAACATGTTGTACTTCGGCAAATTCAGCCTCAACGTTTTGACGATGGCGGGGCTGGCGATGGGCTTCGGGTTGATGGTGGACAACTCGATCGTCGTGCTGGAGAACATCTACCGACGGCGCCGGTCGCTGGGCGAGGAAGCCGGCGCGGCGGCGGACAAGGGCACGCGGCAAGTCGCGCTGCCCATCGTTGCCGGCACGCTCACCACGGTGATCGTCTTCATCCCATTCCTCTATCTGCAAGGTGAGTTGCGGCTTTATTACCTGCCGTTCGCCTACGCGGTGGGATTCAGCTTGCTGGCTTCGCTGTTTGTAGCGTTCACGTTCGTGCCGGGCCTTGCGGCGCGAGCGCTCAAGGCGGGTAGCGCGGCGTTAGGCGCGGGTAACGGAGGAAAGCAGCCGTTTTACGTTCGTTTCTATCGGGGCGTTCTTTCGTTCTCGCTGGACCACACGCTGTTGATGATCATCGTGACCGCGGCGGCGTTCTACGGCAGCTACCGACTGTTCGACAAGCACGTGGTGCGCGGCGCGATCTGGGGTCGTTGGGGTCAGGAGACCTATATCCAGATCATCTTCAACATGCCGCGCGGCTCCGAGCTGAGCCGGACCGACGAACTGGTGCGCAGCTTCGAGTCGAAGCTGACCACCATTCCCGAGATCGAGCGCTTCACCGCGAACGTCTCCCCGGATCGCGGCTACATGCGGGTCACGTTCCCGGACTCGCTGGAGAACACCTACATCCCGGTGGCCATCAAAGAGCAGATGGTCGCGTATTCGTATCTGTTCGCCGGCGCGGAAGTGCGGGTCTATGGGTTCGGCCCTTCGTTCTACGGCGGAGGCAGCTCGCCGCCCACTTATACCATCAAGATGCTCGGGTACAACTACGAGCGGGTCCGCGAGATCGCTGAGGACCTTGCCGGACGCCTCGAGCGGTTCAATCGGGTCCGGGAGGTCGATACCAACGTTTCCGACTGGTGGTGGACCGACAAGGCGTCGGAGTACGTGCTCAACATCGATCGACCCAGGCTTGCCGGATACGGGCTATCCGTCGAGGAGCTGCTGCGATTTGTTACCAGCAACGTTCAGGGCCAGGTCAGCCTGAGCCGCGTGAAGGTCGGCGGCGAGGAGGTCAACTACTCGGTGAAGCTCGAGGGGTACCGCGATTTCGACTTCACCGATCTCCGCGAGTTGCTGGTGCCCACCGTGACCGGCGAGCAGGTGCGGCTGGCCGACGTTGCGGAAGTTGGCAAGCGCGAGGTGCTTAACCGTATCGTGCGCGAGGACCAACAGTACCAGCGGCTGGTCGGTTGGGAGTTCCGCGGGCCTCGAAAGCTGGGTGATCGCATACGCGACGCGGCGATCGACGCGACGGAGCTGCCGCCCGGCTACACGATCGAGAAGGAGCGTGGCTACTTCTGGACGGACGAAGAGCAGCGACAAATCTACACCGTGCTCATCTTCGCGATCGTGCTCATCTACTTGATCACGGCGGCGCTGTTCGAGTCGCTGCGCGCTCCTTTCGTCGTGCTACTCACCGTGCCGCTCGCCCTGATCGGGGTGTTCCTCGTCTTCTTCTACACCGGCGCCTCGTTCACCCGCTCCGCCTACATCGGCGTGATCATGATGGCGGGCATCGTGGTGAACAACGCGATCCTCGTGGTCTATCACATCAACGAGATCCGAAGAATGGGGGTCGAGCTGAAGGAGGCCGTCATCCAGGGCACGCTGGAACGGGTGCGCCCGATCCTGATGACGACGTTGACCACCGTGCTCGGCCTGCTGCCGTTGATCCTGTTCAGCGAGACGATGGACGCGACGATCTGGAATGCGTTGGCGCTGGCGACGATCGGCGGGCTGATCGCCAGTACGGTGTTCGTGCTGACGAGCATCCCGGTGCTGTACTACCTGTTCGAGCGGCGCTCGGAAGTGCGCGCTCCGGCGCGTGCACCCGAGCCGGCGCCGATGGCCGGCGATTAGATCAATGTAGCATCGAGGCACGTGCGAGGCCGACCTTCGGGTCGGCCTCAGCTCTTCTTGGGGTGCATCCAGACTTTTCGACAATCTCGCTTTCGGTGCACGCAACCGATTGGAGCTGAGGCGTGTCATACCCGACATAGGCGCTGCCTCCCTGAAGCGGGGAAGCGCAGCAATTCCGTTTGCCGTCAGCGCGGAACAAACAACACGTGGAGGCCGTCGTGATACCATCGGGAACCCTCTTGCGGTTAGCGGTCGTCATGATGCTGGTCGCCCCGTGCGGTGCCTCGGCCCAAGAGCCGTCGTACGAGGTCAGTGAGAACATCCTGGTTGCCCGACAGCCGGACGGACAGGTGTTGCTCGAGCCGCACCTCGCGACACACCCATCCGATCCGAACATCCTGTTGGCCGTCGGCTGGGTCCACCTCGCCGCGGATCCGGCCTCGGACGAAGAACACTGCGCTACTTTCTATTCGTCTGATGGGGGACGCCGCTGGGAGCGGCAGGACGTGGCGAGCGTTGGGTGCGGCGATCCCTGGGTTTCCATCTCGAGCCAGGGAACGGCAGTGTTGACGGCGCTTGCGACGCACCGCAGCCTGCCGGAGTCATCCAACAACCTGGTGGCCTTCTTCTCTCCAGATGGCGGAGAGACGTGGCATGATGTTCCGCAGGGTCTGGGCGGTGGGCACGACGGTCCCCGATCGCTCGCCGCACCCGACGGCACGATCTACGTGCTCTCGGGCCATCCGCGCCGCGATCCGGATGGGAAGCTGCGATGGTTGGCCTTTGTGGGACGCGTCCGGCCGGGAAGGGCGCATGTCGAGACGATGAACCATGTGCTTCCGAGCAACCTGGCTCAGATACCAGACGGATTGGCTGTACTCTCCGATGGGACTCTTGTGATCGCTTACAACGACTACCAACGCGCCGTGCCCGAGGGAGGATTCCGATCCCGTGCCGGCGCACTCCGGGTTACCCGCACCTGGGCGATGACCTCTTCGGACGGTGGCGCTTCCTTCTCGATTCCCTTGCTCATCACGGAGGAGTGCTGGTACCGCCCGACCTTCCTGGCGGCGGATACGTCCAGCGGCCTCTTCCAGGACCGGCTCTACAAAGTGTGTGAGGGGGATGAGCAACGGGCGGTTCTCGTCATGTACTCGACGGACCAGGGTGATGTGTGGTCCACCGCGACGTCGATAGAGCCACCCGCATCGGAGACCGGCATGCGGTCGGAGCCCCAGGTCGCCGTGAACGGCCAGGGCGTCGTCGGCATCGCCTGGATGGACCGGCGGGACGATCCATCCGGGCGATGTTACACCCCCTATTTCGCCGCATCGCTCGACGGCGGGGAGACGTTTGGTCCCGCGGTCCGGGTCGCGGCGGAGCTCTCCTGCCCAGAAGCCGCTCGGTCGGGCGAGTTCCCGGTCCGACGATGGCCGACCGGCGGTGATTACTTCGGCCTCGCCGCCGGAGCGGATGGTCGCTTCCACGTGCTCTGGCCGGACGCACGGGACGGGGCGTTCGAGATCTGGACTGCCGCCGTGTCGATCCGCACCGACATTTGACGATTCGTTGATATCGCATCCGTAGAAGAGAACCCGGGGCCTGCATCGTGTGGCGGGATGCGGGCCCCGGGAATGGGTGTCACCATGGGAGAGACCGGCGGTCGTCAAGTGAGACTGCTGGACCAGGTGAGGCGCGAGCTGCGCGTCCGTCGATACAGTCGACGCACGGAGGAGTCGTACCGTCATCATCTGCACGAGAGCGCCGTGCAGCGCGCCGTCAAGCGAGCGATCAAGCGAGCCGGCATCGCGAAGCACGCGAGCTGTCATGCGTTCAGGCACTCATTCGCGACGCACCTGTTGGAGGACGGCTATGACATCCGGATGGTCCAAGAGCTACTGGGTCATCAGAACCTGTCGACGACGATGGTCTACACGCACGTGTTGAACAAGGGCGGCTTCGGTGTCCGGAGCCCGACGGACGTACTATAGGTTTGGCGCGTAGCCCGCCCGACAGGATTAGGCTGCGAGCGATTTAGGCTGCGCGTTTCGCAGTGTTTCAAAGCCACCCAAAGCTGGCTCGCTGTCCCTGAACGCCGTATCTTGGGCAACACACTCCTCGTGTAGTCATCCTCAATCGAAGATTTTAGGCCGCAAGTGGCCCGCTATGTCCAGTCGAGAGGATAGCGGGAAAAGACCTGTTAGGCGGCAGTATCAGGAGCAAATGTAGGTGGCTGATCCTTACCAGTTTCAATGTTGCTTCTGCGGAAATGCACTCATCGCGCGAGAGGTCGAAGTGGTGACGCTGGTGATTCCTCTTCACGAAGGCGGAGCCCAAGAGCTTAGGAGTCACTTGACGTGCCTTCGCCGCTCACTTCATCCCTCTGTGCCCCTGGCGGTCCTCGACGATGCTAGTCAAGACGACGACTATGATTCGTCCAAATAGGCGTGGCAAACTGGTCACGAAGCTGCCGCCTAACAAGCGTTTGCAGCGGGCGCGCTATGCATTGGAGTTGGCGCTTCTGTATAGATGTTCCTGCGACGCCGCGACTCCGTCACGGCGCCGCTGAAACGAAGAACCGTTAGGCAGCAGGCACGACCATGGGACTCCTATCCAGAATCAGAGCGCGCCTGGCGAGCGATCCTTCGACAGAAGAGAACCTGGAGTGGTTGGAGGCGTCTGCAAACCCGTTCGGAATAGACGTTATCGATTGCTCACCAGTTACGAAGACGATGGTTTCGACCACAGCTGACCCGAATATCGCGGCGACGTACACGAGGCTACGGTCATCGTTGGGTGAGGAGTACCGCCATAGAGGCCAGGAGTTGGAGAACTCAGTCGACTGCCGGCTCGCCTACCCTTGCTCAGAACCTCTTGACGATGGGCCGCTGTTCAAATCGCTGGAAATGGAAGACAAGTGGGACATATACCTCTATGATTCGACACTGTACTTTGCGCGGAGCTGGACCGGAGACCTAGGCTATTGTGCAGAGGTGACATTCGTTGGGGGTGAAATGGTTGTCTCGAGAGTCCGGTTCGCAGCAGGTCAAGACGCCTCCTTTGCGTCACGCTCTGTCGATTTCCTGATAAAGAGCCATGTCTTTGGGGTGCAGGTTCCGCATCCATTGCCGCCAGACCTAGAGACAGACTCTATGACGATTGCAATGTTTTCCTTCTCTAGCTTTGGCCGTCGCTGTGCATACGGTTCATACGACGACACTACATCAATATTGCTTAGCGATCTAGAACGAACCGACTAACCTGGATCTGCTGCCTAACAAACGTTTGCAGCCGCTGAAACGAAGAACCGTTAGGCAGTGCGGAAAGAAGTCGCCATGATACTACGGATCCACAGAGTCGCGGCTTACCTTCTGATTCTGCAGGGCATTGCTTACACAGTTGCCGCAGGAGTCGTGTTCGACGGTCGTCTATCCCTTGACGCTCTACGCTTCGCGGGCACCGGGCTCGGGTGGGTATTCCTAGCGCTGCTGAATCTGAGCGCGCTGGCCAGCCCAACGCGAGCAGCTATGAGGCTGACGGTTGGTGCCAATACTGTGGGGCTTCTTTACTTCGTGCTGTTGGCTGTGGTGACACCCGGCTTCGTCTCTTTGATCGCAGCGCTGGTCGTGCTCGGCTGCTTGGCCGGATCCGCAATGGCAGTGCCGCCCTTAGAGATGTCGGACCGCGGCGCTCGTCACGAACCTCCACCCGAGTGACGCATGAAGCCGCTCTGGCGCTGCCTAACAATCGTTTGCAGTGGGCGCGCTATACATTGGGGTAGGCTGTTCTGTATGGGTGTTCCTGCGACGCCGCGACTACGTCACGGCGCCGCTGAAACGAAGAACTGTTAGGCGGCACTCCATCATTGCTAAACGAGTTTATGACAACCAGCTTCATTGAATCTACTCAATAGTAGCTATCGACACCTTGGAAATTCCGTAACCTGTTGATCGACTTCAGCACAATAGCAATTGACAGAAAGGGCGCCTCTATTTGACTGAGGGGGGGACGGAAACCGAATTACTGTACAAATATGGCTTTGAGCTACCGCAGTTTGCAGTGTTCCCATTGCTCGATAATCCACAAGCTGTATCGAAGATGAGGGAGATGTTCAGGAGCTATCTGGAGGTCGCTGCGAGACACAAGATGTGCGCGCTCATGGGAGGTCTCGATTATCGCGCAAGCCCAGATTGGGGTGAACTGCTTGGTTATTCACCCCAAGGTTTGGCCGAAGCAAATCTTCAATCCATCGAATTCCTGAGGGAAATCGCAAGCGAGTATGTTTCCGACATTCCGGACATCTTGATTCAGGGATTGATTGGCCCCCGAGGTGATGCCTATGAGAGAAACGCATCCATCACCGAAAGTGAGGCAGAGGACTACCATTCTGTACAGCTCGAGACCCTGAAAAAGGCGAATGCTGATCTAGCACTGGCCATAACCTTTAACAACATTCCGGAGTCAGTCGGTGTAGCACGAGCAGCAGCCAAGATCGGCGTGCCGCTGGCAATTTCGCTCTCCCTGGATAGCACTTCAAAGCTTAGCTCCGGCCCAAGCTTGGTTGAAGCGATCACAGCAATCGACAGAGAGACGGATCAATCGCCGGAGTTCTATTTAGTCAACTGCTCTCATCCTGTGGAGTATGAACCAGCGATTGAACCGGGTGGCTGGATCAATCGTGTTAGAGGTGTGAGGCCAAACGCTTCAAAAATGGACAAGATGGCACTCTGCCAGATTGGTCACCTTGAAGATGGAGACCCAGTAGAACTGGGGGAGCTATGCGGAGATCTTGCAAGACGTTATCCCCACATGGACATTTGGGGTGGCTGTTGTGGTACCTGGAGCCGCCATCTAGACGAGATCGCCAAGAATGTCGTGGCCCCGGGATAAGAACCTCAGGGCACTCCCAGCTATTCATCAATGCCGCCTAACTGATCATTGCAGCGGACCAAACCGCGCGCTTCGCGCACGGCTTGGCCGCTGAATTCCAGCCGTTAGGCAGTCCGCGGCTGGCATCTCCAAAAGGGCATGATGCAATGAAGCAGAGTATCCCCTGGAATCGCCTCGTCGCTGAGGGGGCTGTGATCGTAGCAAGCATTCTCCTCGCGTTCGCCATCGACGCATGGTGGGACGAACGAGCCGACGACATCCAGGAAAGAGCGCTCCTGACTGGGCTTGTGGAGGATTTCCACGCCGCCAGCGAGGATCTGAATCGGGCTCGTACATTGCACGAAGCGAAGTCAGTCGCTGCGGCGCAGCTGTTGTCGTGGGCTGAGTCTGAAGGTTCAGGCGACATTCGGGCCGAGCAGGTGGAGAGGGCCATCTCCACGATGTTCGCGCACCCGACGTTCGATCCACCCATGGGGACTGTCCGTACGATCCTTGGTTCGGGACGCCTTGACCTTCTCGGCAATCCTGAGCTAGTGCGCGAGCTTACTCGCTGGTCCGCCTTGTTCGAAGACCTTCGCGAGGATGAAGAGAATGCGAAGCGCCATCTCTATCAGAGCCTGTTCCCGTTCCTCAGCCAACGGCTCAACCTGAAGGATCTTGACAAGACCAGTTATATGCAATGGCCCGGCGATAAGGCTCTGACTGACGCGAACCGCCTACTCTCAAGCGTCGAGTTTCAGAGTATCGTGTTCATGGCTTGGTCTCTTGAGAAGAACGTGGCCGAAGGTCTCGTCCCCGCTGAAGCCGCAATCGACCGAATCACACGACTAGTGGAGGAGGACTTAGCTCGTTGAGTCCGACAATTCTATGGGCTGCCTAACAAGCGTCTGCAGCGGGCGTGCTATGCATTCGAGTGGTCGCTTCTGTGTAGATGTCCCAGCGACGCCGCGATGTTACGCCGCCGCAAAAACCAAAAACCGTTAGAGCGACCCTGGGAGCTGAATGTCAGATACTCGCCGAACGACGCGCCTCGTCTCGGAGGGCGCTGTCATTGTCGTCAGTATTCTTCTCGCGTTCTGGATCGACGCGTGGTGGGATAACCGGCAAGCCCGAATGACGGAGATGACAGTTCTTGAGTCGATCCGTGAGGAAGTCGAAGAAAACCGGCTTGAGCTCGACCGTTTGCTAGGCCTCAACGGGACCCAGCTCGAGCGCATTGACGGCTTCCTCGGCTTGACCCCGGATGAACTGCGATCGCTCCCGCAGGACAGCGTAGCCCCCTGGATCTCGGCCATCGTGTAGTCACCTGGACCTATGACGCCGACGACTCGGCGGCGGGGCTCTTTCTTGGCTCGTCGGCGCCGGTTACGCAACACGCCCGCGAAGTTGGCAGTGTGCTGGCACGTTGGGTAGGCGTCTTGGAGGATATGGAGGAGGAGAAGGAGACCGTCTGGGAGCTGGGGACCGATTTGGCCGGTCGCCTCGCGTTGTATACGACGGCCGTTGCGCATGATGGGCAGGGCCTCTTGTACCAGGTGGCGGGACGGCTTGGGCCGGGGCTCCTGGCGCAGTTGCGACTGGACGACGAATTCGTCGCGGCCGCCCTGAACAAGGCTCACTATCAGAATGTCTACGTTCGCGAGCTCAACCAAGCATCTGCCGTGTTGGATTCGCTTAGAGCTTTGGTGCAAGAAGGCGCAGACAGCCCGCCGTGATGAAGATCGCTCTAACAAGCGCGATTCCGAACTTATCCACGCAGTTCGCTGGGAGCCCGTATTGAACGGAGCCGTCATCAGATCAACCAAGGAAGTGAGAACTCTGAACTTCAGAATGGAGACCCTATATTTCTGGGATTGGGAGAAGGAGGAAATCTCATTTCTTCAGCTTACTAGCAGAGGAATCTTCAGTGGGGGCACTGTTACGGTTGCTTAGGGCAAGATGACTCTCTCTGGGAAGAGTATACGACCCGACAGTGTATCCGAGTTAAAACAGACATTTGAGATCCAACCAGACGGGACACTTCATGACTACTTCTATCACAGAGGTGACGGTGAGTGGAAGCTGGGACATCGGATCGTCTACACTAAGCAGGATCGCTCCAATGGATAGCGAGCTGCCCTACGCACCGACGTCGGCGAGTTACTCGCGCGGAGACAAACGATGGGCTTGTACAGCAAGTGCGTTCTCCCGAAGCTTGTGCATCTGACCTGCAGCACGAAACCCAACATGCGGCAACGGGAGAAGGTCGTGCCGATGGCCCGAGGGCGAGTTCTGGAAATCGGAATCGGGTCAGGCTTGAACTTCCGCTACTACGATGCCGATAGAGTGAAGAAGTGCTGGGGACTCGATCCGGCGCCCGAGATGTTGAGGCTTGCCGAGAGGGCCGCCGGCGCGGTCGCATTTGAAGTAGAGTTTCTAGAGGTCCCAGCAGACAACATTCCCCTTGAGGATTGTAGTATCGATACGGTTATCGTGACTTACACGCTGTGTACGATCCCCGATACGGAGCCCGCGCTGAGAGAGATGGCTCGAGTTCTCGATCCAAGCGGCCAACTGATCTTCTGCGAACACGGCGCTGCACCTGACGCGAGCGTTCGCAGATGGCAGGATCTGATGAACCCCATGTGGAAGCGTTTTGGTGGAGGATGCCACCTGAACCGGCCAATCCCAGATCTTATCGAGAAGGGTGGGTTCAGGATTGATCGAATGGAGAGTATGTACATACCAGGTTGGCGTCCGGCTAGCTTCAACTACTGGGGCGCCGCGGTGCCGGACCGGCGTTGAGCTTCAACCGACAGTCTAGACAAGCGTTGGGCGAGATCTTGGGATTGAATGGGTTCTTCTGCTCGCGCGGCGCTGGAAGATCCTCGATTATGTGCGGGCTCGACTCGATGCCGAGAACACGACGATGAACCGTTAGGCCGCCGAATACCGACCGGAGCAACCGCTGGCTTGAATTGGAGACCTAAAGTGAGAATCTATCTGCCACTAGTGCTCACCATCTTCGCAGTGTCGCAGCTGACAGCGCAGTCTGTAGACAGCGATGCCCAGATCAACACTACCGGCGCTGGTAGCGTTACGTTCACGCCTGATCTTGTCGTCATGCAGGTAGCGGTGGAGACACTAAGTGACAAGGTCGGGGATGCATCCGACGAAAACGCCCGGAAGATTGAGTCTGTGATGAGGGCTCTCGATGATTTTGCGGTCTCTGAGGAGGACAGATCGACGGCCAGCTACGACGTCAGTCCGGAATATGGACGTGAGCGAGATGGTCGCCGCGTCGTCACTGGCTACCTGGTCCGAAACCTGATCCAAGTTGTCGTGAGAGATACGGACAATGTGGGGCGCGTTATCGATGCGGTTATTGAGGCTGGGGCAAACAGGATCACTCGGGTGAGCTTCACGTCCTCGACGCTTGAGGAACTTCAACGCAGAGCTATCGCTGAGGCTGTAGCCGATGCTCGCTCGTTGGCCGAGCTGATCGCGGAGTCAGCTGGAGGCTCGCTGGGTGATCTTGTCGAGATAAGGTTTCAGAGGGTCCTCCCGGTTTCGACAAGCGACTACGCTGTATCAGAGATCCGTGCGGGCCCGGAAACTCCAATAGCAATCGGCCAGCACGTGGTCAGAGCAGTTGTACAAACACGCTGGCAGTACAAGAAAAACTAGTGTGAAACGATGACGCACACATCGTCCGATACATCAAAGTCACCAGACGGGGCCGCGCTGCGCGAGCGGCTACGCGCGCACCGCACGCTCTCGGAAGCGCCGGAGGCGGAGCTGGACTGGCTGCTTGAACATGGAGCGTTCGAGCCTCGGGATAGGCTCTTCTGTGTGGGTGTTCCGGCGATGCCGAGAGATGATCACGGCGCCGCTGAAACAAAGAACCGTTAGGCGGCGTGTGACAGGTGGTTCTGTGATACACGCTTCAGG
>JBDHJS010000102.1:0-3685 GCA_039586795.1 Gemmatimonadota bacterium | reverse complement strand
CATGATCCCGGCCTCGACCCGGCATTGCGGAAGCGTCTGGACACCAGCATCCGCTCACTGCGAGTGCTCGATCCGGCTGCAGGCTCTGGCGCGTTTCTTCTCGCGGCGCTGCACCGTATCGAGTCGTTGCGTGACGTCCTGGAGGGTCGACCGTCTGATTCGTTCGAACGATTCCAGCGGCGGCGCGAGATCATCCGCCGCAACCTCTATGGTGTCGACGTCAATGCGGCCGCCGTCCGCCTCTGTGAGTTACGCCTTTGGCTCGCGCTGGTCGTCGACCTCGATGTCGATCGTCTCGACGATGTGCCGCCACTCCCCAACCTCGACATCAACATTCGACAGGGCGACGCACTGGTCGACCCCCTCGATTTCCTCCTACAACTCGCCGACCTGGACCACGGATCATTGGCCAGTCGGTGGAAGAAGGCTGTCAAACGACTCTCAGAACGACGAACCCGCTATTTCCAAGCGAACGGGATATCCAAGCGACGAACGCAGCGATCCCTCCATCTCGCTGAGCGCGAGCTAGCGATCGAGTTCTTGGGCGAGCTCACCGTACAGATCGATTCGCGACGTGACGATCTACGCGGCGCCGCTCGTGGTCGCGATCTGTTTGGTCGTCGATCCGGACTCACACGCAAGCAGAAGAGTACCGCGACTACTCTCAAGCGTCGGAAACGTCAGGTCGCTCAACTTCTCGACCGCGTGCGCGAGCACGAGGAGCTCCCCTTCTTCTCATTCCCGGTTCACTTCGCCGACTCCGAGAACGCTCGCGTCGGATTTGATGTGATCGTCGGTAATCCGCCATGGGTTCGCACACACCACTGGTCGGGTCTGTCGCGCCGGCGCCTGCGGCAGCGCTTCTCCTTCCTGCGCGAGGCCGGCTGGCGCGGCGGCAGCCGTATGGCAGGCGCGGGAAGAGGCTTCGGAGCTCAGCTAGATCTCAGCGCCCTCTTCCTCGAACGCTCACTCGAACTCCTCGCCGATGATGGCGCCCTCGGATTCCTGCTGCCGGCCAAACTCGCACGCTCCCTTTCCGCCGGCGCGCTTCGCCGTCGTCTCTTGACCGGATATCAAGTGACCCAGATCGAGGATTGCTCGTTGGCCACGAACCGTCTCTTCGATGCGACCACCTACCCTATGAGCCTACTGTTGACTCCTGGGAAGGCGAATAGCCGGCACCGCGTGTCGATCGCCGTTCACGATCGGCGCGGCGAACGGTTTGAATTTCGTTTGCCTCAAGAACGTCTCTCCTTGCTGGCGGGCGACCCAGAGTCACCGTGGGCGCTCGCACCAGCTTCAGTTCGCGCCGCACTCGACCGTATGAGCAACGCTGGATCGCCACTCGGCGCGATCATCGGGCGCCGACCGAGAAGAGGAGTCTTCACCGGCAACAACGCGTTATTTCTCGGTGAGCTCGCGGATGCGGTAAACCACGATGGTCGTGCTGCTGTCCGGCTCAGCAACTCTCTCGTCGATATCGAGTCGGAGAGACTACGGCCCGTACTTCGCGGCGAAGATCTCGGCCCGTGGCGGTTCGATCTTCCACGTGTACTCATATGGACGCATGACGATGACGGTCACCCCTTACCGTCCCTGCCACGTGCCCTACATGGGCACCTGGAGCCTCACCGCCGATTTCTCGAATCACGCGTCGACCTGAAGCCCGGTCAGCCTTACTGGACGCTCTTCCGCGTCGATCCGGCAAAGTCCGCCCTTCGAGTCGCCTGGCGCGATATTGCCCCCGCTCCCGGTGCTACCGTAGTGCCTGCCCGGGTCAAGTTCTTGGGCAGCCGCGCGCCCATCATAAGTCTCAACACGGTTTACCAGATTCCAGTCGCGTCGGGCCAGGGCGCTCATCTCTTGGCCGGTGTCCTGAATTCGACCGTCGCCCGCGCCTACCTCAAAGCAATCGCAGAACGGGCATCAGGAGGCTACTTCCGCTTCCTTGGCTGGACGGTCGCTCTCCTTCCTCTACCCAAAAAGCCCGACGCGGCTGTTCGTACAGAAATCGTAGCCCTCAGCCGGCGAGCGCATGCAGCGCGTTCCATCACATCCGAGGACCGCAGCCGACTCGACAAGCTCGTCGCCCAACTGTACCGGCTAACGGATAACGACTTGAAGGCGCTTCGGTTGTTCGATGCGCGACTCACCAACGGGGATCTGGTCACGTGAATCGCGCCAGCTGGACCGAGCCCATCGCTACGGCTTCCGGAGAAACGGCCACGGCAATCCTGTTGCAGTTGTGGTCAGAGGCGGAACGAGTGCAAGCCGCCATCAGCGATCCCGCCAAACTCCGCGCCCTGCTGGGCTTCAACGATCAGCGGAAAGGACCACGGTTCGTGCACGTCGTATCCTCCGCACCTGCCGATTCCACGCTGCCCACCAGCTGGCGTTACACCGTGGTAGCACAATTGTCGGCACCGGACCTGCTCCTCTTCTACCGCTCGGGCAGCAGCTTCCCCGACAGCGGACTTCTGTTCACCGGCGGAATCGGCAATCACAGCTGGGTGACGTACTACCGACGCCCCATCGTGCTCCACCATCTGCGGCAACGGTTCACCCGACTTGCCGCTGAGATGCCAGCCGGTGCCGGCCTGATGGCTGGATCGATTAGGGAAGAACCCGCCCGGCCCTCAATACTGAAGTCCAGCTCGGAGGAGCGTTCTGCCGCCAACCTGGAGTCGGTCGTACCAACCGAACTCTACCGGCGGATTCTCTCGGTCCACTTTTCCGACACGCAGCAGGACGACAGCGCAGGTAACGCGGGTCCCAGTCTGGCCGTACATCAAGCCCGCGCCTACGAACGAGCCTGCGACATTCTTGATCGATTTGGCGGAGTGATCATCGCGGACGCGGTGGGGCTGGGAAAGACCTATATAGGACTGCGACTGGTTCAACGCACTCTGCACGAGGGAGGTCGTGTAGTCGTCGTCGTGCCCGCGGCCCTCCGCGACCAGTGGAGCCGGGAGCTCGCCTACCTCGGCCCGTGTCCCAACAACGAACGGCCATCACAAGATTCTCCTGAAGACAGCGACAACCTCGACCTTTGGGTTCGCGAAGACCAGAGAATCACCCTCTTCTCCCAAGAATCCCTCGGCCAAAGCGGATTCAACGCCGCGGCGAACCGCGGCGCCGACCTCGTCCTGGTCGACGAAGCCCACAATTTCCGGAACCCGGCGACCCGCCGATATCGTGCCTTGAGCGACATGGTCCGGCACTCGAACGTCGTCCTGCTCACCGCAACACCCATCAACAACACGGTCTTCGATCTACAACACCTGATCGATCTGTTCGCCGCACCTGGTGCGTTTCGTCATCTGGGTGTGACTGACTATCGGGTCGCGTTTCGTCACGTTTCCGAAGATGGCGGGCCCCTTCAAACAGTTATTTCAGCCTGTGTCCTGCGACGAACGCGCCGATTCCTTCGCGAACACTATGGGCCTGTGCATGTTGGCGACCCAAGAACCGGCGACGACCGCGAGCTATGCTTTCCGAAACGGCGATCGCCCATCGCCGTCAGCTACGACCTTCAGGGGACCTACGGTGGCCTGTTCGAGGGCCTCGAGGAATGGATGGATGCCCTGCGTTTCCCTAGCATCGAGCTCCATCAAGGTCGGGCCGAAGGCACCGAACCGAACGCCTGTCCTGCAGAGCTGCTCAAGATCATCCTGCTGAAGCGCCT
>JBDHJS010000004.1:0-144054 GCA_039586795.1 Gemmatimonadota bacterium | reverse complement strand
AATCCCAGAGTCCCAGAATCCCATGAAACCTTTTGGCCCCTCACCCCGTAATGCACCACAGCGGGCAGGTATGATATGAAAACTTGGACAACTGAGGGACACCTCTCCGATCTGGCCCTGGAGAGGTGGGCGGCGGGTGAAACCGAGGCCCACGACACCGGGGCGATTCAAGGCCACCTCGAGACTTGCGAGGCCTGTCGGGCCCAGGAAGTCGAGTGGCGAGGGCTATTTCATGCCCTGGCGACGCTCGAGCCCCTGGAGCCGTCCCGCTCGTTTGACGATGCGGTGATGGCCCAGCTCCGACAGCCGACCGAAGAGGAGGTCGTGGCGGCCGTCTGGCTACCCGGGCTGCTCCGTCGTCTACGGCCGGTGGCAGTCGGGGCGGTAGTGGCGTGGTCTGTCACGCTGCTGTTCGGAACAGCGCTGCTGCAGACGCGGCTGGGTGTGCCGATCAGAACGCTCTTCACAGGTTTCTTCGCCTATATCAGGCAGCTCATGCTCGAGGCGGTGATCCGAATCGGTGCGTTCCTGCACCTGAGCGGGATCACCGATCTGTGGAGCAGAACGAGCGAAGTTTCCGGGCTAGGCATAGTGGGAGCGCTAGCCCTCATGACCGTGGTCTCCGGGCTGGCGATTTGGATGCTCTATCGCGTGACCGGCTATCAACCGTCGAGGAATCAGGTCAATGCTTAAGCGGGTGAGTTTCATCGGGCTGTTTGTGGCCGCGTTGGCGGCACCGGCCGTGCTGGCCGGTCAGGAGGCGACGAGCGAGGTCCTCCAGACTTCCGTGACCACGAGTCCAGGCGCCGCGTTGCTCGAACTCGAGCTGGCCGACGGACGCGTGCTAGAGATCGGACTCGAGAACGGGACCGTATACATCGGCGGAAGCGAGGTCGGCACCTATGACGACGGTGGCTTCCTTGACAGCGCCTGGCGTGGCCTGCTGGCGGGAATCGGCAGCGGAGAATTCGACGCGGCGTGGTCCAGGTTCTTGAGTGCCGAGTTCGGTAGCGAAGAGGAGACAGCCGGTCGTATCGCTGAAGCGTTGGCACCGCTCTACGCCGAAGTCTCAGCGGAAGCGGCGGAGCTCGCCGCGGAAGTGGCGAGCGAATCCGCGGCGGAGGCGGCGGCGAACGCGGCAGTGACGACGGAGATCGTGGAAGACTTCGCTCAAGACCTGGCCGAATCGATCGAAGCGGTCGTGATCGGCGGCCTGGTGGTCGAACTCTCCGAGCTCGAGGGGCTGCCCAGCTCCTTCGAGAGAATTGGCCTGACCGGCGAGCTTTCCCGGGCCCTGAACGGTGATCTGGACACACCGGTACGCGTGGTGATCGAGGCAGATGAATACCGCCTGCCGGAAGGCGCGCGACTGGACGAGATGCTGATTCTGGTGGAGACCGACGCGGTTATCGCCGGAACGGTGGGGGCCAATATACTGGTGGCGGATGGCGCGCTTCTCATCACGTCGACGGGACTGATTGAAGGTGATGTGATCGGGATTGACGCCTCTGTGCACAACCAGGGCGTCGTGAACGGGTCGATCCGATCGCTGGAAGAGATCACGTCGGTCATCCGGGTGCCCGCCGTTTCTGATATTGTCGTCCGCAGACGCCACGGCCCGCCGTCATTCTTCGGCAGCATTGGCCGTGGACTGGGCGGTCTGGCGAAAACCATCGCGATGTACTTCCTGTTCGCCTTCCTGGGCGCAATCGCGGTCTACTTCTTCCGCGGACATCTGGAAACGGTAAGCGACACAGTCTCGTACAGTTTCGGACGATCGTTCCTGGCGGGGATCGCCGGACAGATCCTCTTCCTCCCGATAGCGGTCGTGATGGCCGTCCTCGTGATCACGGCGATCGCGGTTCCGTTCTATATCATCGCCGCCATGCTGTTGAGCCTGTTTGGCTACATCGCGGTGGCGCATGCCGCGGGAGAGAATCTGACGCGTTTCCGGTTCCCGGCCTGGGCGTCCCGTATGCGGCGGTCCAACTCGTACTACTACGTGCTAAATGGACTCGGCGTGCTCCTGGCGCTGTTTGTGGGCGCAGCGTTCACCGACATGGCGTCGCCGATTCTGGGTTGGGCGCACAATCTTCTGATCGCTTCCGCCTGGATCCTGACCTGGGTGGCATCCACAGCCGGGTTCGGAGCTGCGCTGTTGTCTCGTGCCGGAACACGTCGGACTTACGCGCGACCTCGCGAGGTCCCGATGCCGTCCGATCCGCTGGCCGAGAATTTCGATTCGATGGAGCAGGCCAGTTGAGGCCCTGGAGTTGATGGATATGAACAAGAAGACCGCTTCGATACTCGCCGCCCTGCTGGTGCTCGTGACGGCGGCCCCGCTGGCGGCTCAGAGCTGGCGCACCGAGTCGAAGAGCCGCCAGAACCGCGGCCAGGATTTCCTGGATGTCAGAATCAAGTACGCCGTAGGCCGATTCAACCTCGAGCGAGGTTCCGACCGGCTGCTCTACCGGGTGAACACGCGGTACGACGAAGACGTCTTCGACCTGCGCAGTGACTACTTCGAATCCGACGGACACGGAAGCCTCCGTATCGAGATCGAAGGTCTCGACAACGACTGGGACTTCGACGACGACTACGAGTACGAGGGCGGCAGCCTGAGCGTCGGGCTTCCGAGCAACACGCCGCTGGCTGTTAACATCAAGCTGGGTGCCGCGGAGGCGGATCTGGACTTCGGCGGCCTGAACCTCGAGAAGCTGGTGTACGAGACTGGGGCGAGCGACACACACATCCGATTCAGCGAGCCGAACCGCGGGACCGCCGAGTATTGTTCGTTCAAGGCGGCCGCTGCCGCGTTTCGAGTCGATGATCTGGGGAACTCGCGGTGTGAGCGGATCTCGTTCTCCGGCGGTGTGGGAGACCTCGAGCTCGACTTCTCCGGCGAGTGGAAGCACGATGCGACGGCAGACATCAATGTCGGCCTGGGTGGCATCGAGATCAGGGTACCGGACGATCTTGGCGTTCGTGTTGAGAAGAGCACGTTCCTGATGTCGTTTGATGCGCCGGGGCTCGTCGAGCAGGGCGACGGCGTGTGGCTGAGCCGCAACTGGGACGACGCGCGTCATCACTTGACGATTACGGTTAGTGGGGCGTTGGGCGGGATTAAGATCGCTCGTCGTTGAGGAGAAACGAAATCACCAACACTTAACCCTCAATGCTCAAGTGAAAAGTACTTGGGCATTGAGGGTTAAGTATTAGGTGTTAGTGATCTTCTTCTGTCACTCCACAGGGGCCGCGGCACCCTCGAACAGCCCCGCTACCTTCTCGGCCAACTCTATCATGCTCTTTGCTTCCGCTGTATCGGGCTCGAAGACAACCGTTGGGCGACCCGAGTCGCCGGCGCTCACGACCGTGGCGCCGAGCGGGATCGAACCCAGGAAGCGAACGCCAGCCGAAGCCGCAAGCTTTTCACCGCCTCCGCTGCCGAACACGTCCGTACCTTCGCCGCAGTGTGGGCAGGCAAAGCCGGCCATGTTCTCGACGAGACCGAGCACCGGCACGTCGACCTTTTCGAACATCTTGATCCCTTTGAGCACATCCGCCGTGGCAACGCCTTGAGGCGTCGTCACCATGATCGATCCATCCACCTTCACCAGCTGGACCAAGGAAAGCTGTGCGTCGCCCGTTCCCGGCGGCATGTCGACCACCAGATAGTCCAGTTCGCCCCAGTCCACTTGCTGCAGGAACTGCCGGATGATCCCCTGGACGATCGGCCCGCGCCAGATAGCCGGGGTGTCTTCGTCCAGAAGGAAGCCGATGCTCATGAGCTTTACGCCATGTGCCTCGAGAGGAACGACTCGCTCATCGGCGGTCACCTGCGGACGACTGTAGACGCCGAACATGATCGGGATATTGGGCCCGTAGACGTCGGCATCCATGAGTCCGACCCTCGCGCCACCGGCCGCCAGCCCCGCCGCCAGATTGGCGGCCACGGTGGACTTCCCGACGCCGCCCTTCCCCGAGCTCACCGCCACCACGCTCTTGATCCCCGGGATCGACTGCGGCTCCTGTGGCGTCTGCGCCTGCTTCGGCGGCTCCTGGGCGGCGCCTCTACCACCTTCCTTAGCCGCGTTCATCACCGGGAGCTTGCGCGCACCCTTAGGTCCGCCCGCTTGAGATTTGCCCTCCACCATTACCTCCGCTTTTCATCGCTTGGCACTTCACCGCGACTCTTCTAATTCATCGAAACTGGCAACAAAAAAAACCGGCACAGGGCAGCCCGTGCCGGTGCTAGCCCCACTTTCGACACCCGTCAGAGCGCGATGACAGTCTTGACTTCGGGTAGCCGGCTCCGCAACCGCTGCTCGATCCCGCCCTTCAACGTCATCAGCGAGTAAGGACAGTTCTGACATGCGCCCATGAGTCGCAACTCGACGCGACCGTCCTCTTCATCGAAGCTCACCAACTCGATATCGCCTCCATCCGCCCGGATCGCCGGTCGGATTTCCTCGATCACTTCCTCGATTCTCTCTTGAGTCGTTGTGGCCGCCATTCCGTCCTCCCGGCCGTCGCGTGCCGGTTTCGTACTTGAGATTGCTTCTCAGAATCTACCCCTGAGCCCGAACAGCGTCAACGTCACATCGCTTGCCAAGTTGGCAGACCACAAGGTGTTGCGTTAGGACTCCCACTAGGACACATTATCTGCGAGTCTGGCGAAGATCCTTCCCTCGCCGAAGCAAGTTTGGCGAAAGCCGGTGGGGGGTGCGGTGGGGAATGTGCAGGATCGTCCGGTGATTCCTTCCATGCCTAACGACAGCAGCGATACAAGGGCGACGTACGAGCACGTCCACCTGGAGGACTACTGGCGCGTGATTCGCCAGCGGGCGTGGCTCGTGGTTCTCACGACGGTTCTCGCCCTTGTGGCAGGCTATTGGTCGGCGTCCCGGCGCCCCCAGCTCTGGAGATCCTCACTTACTCTCGAGGTGAGCGACCCCCGCGGCCGCATGGGACACCTGGGAGACCAGGACGTCAGCTCGAACATGCTGTGGACCGACCCGGTGGAGTCGGAGCTACAGCAGTTGTCGACCACTGCAGTCGCCCGATGGGTCGTCGATGGCCTGCAACTCCGCCTCCAATCTCCGGACATCCCGCGGCGCCTCCTGCTAGAGAACATCTACATCAATCCGGGCCTGGTTCTGCCGGGGGATCATCGTATCCACGTCGGAGAGGACGGCAGGTTCCTTATCGAATCGGAGTCAGGTGAGTCCGCCATAACGGGCCAAGCCGGACGGCCAATCGGCTTCCCGGCGGGGACCTTGACGGTACAGCTGGGCGTCCAGCCCGGCACCTACCGGTTGAGGGTCATCACTCAGGAGCAAGCGGAGGCGCTGGTGACGGGCGGCCTCGCCGCATCGATTCGTCCAGAGACGAACTTGATCGACGTCACATACACGGGCACCGATCCCGACCTGACGGAAACCATCCTCAATACTGCGGCCGCCGCGCTCAGCGATTTGGGCGTTGGCAAATCGAGAGATTGGGCGCAGCGGCGCTCGCAGTTCATCGAGGACCGGCTGAGCGACGCGGGCAATTCGCTCAGCGCTGCGCTAGAAGATGTGGAGCGCTACAAGCAGAGCCAGGGGCTAACGAGCCTCAGCGCCGAGGAGGTCCGCGTCCTGGAGCGGATCTCCACGATCCAGACGCAACTGGAGACGCTGATCGTCGAACGCGGGATCTATACGAGCCTCGTCGCTCAGGTATCCGAGGAGGGGATGCGGGCCGGCGACATTCAGCAGTTCGCGCTGCTCTCGGAGCAGGAGCTGAATCGTACGGTGCAATTCTATTACGATCAGCTGCTGACCTTGCTTGAGGAGCGCGGGAGTCAACTTGGCCCACTTGGCAAGGATCCATCGCACCCGGATGTCGTGGGACTCGACCGAACGATTGCGGGAACACAGGGGCACCTGCTGGAAGCGACGGAGAACGCAGTCAGCGGCATCGACGCCAGGATCGATGGCCTACAGCAGTCGCTCTCGAACATGCGGGCGGAATTGAGGACGATTCCTTCGGTGGAGACCGAGCTGGCCCGCTTGCAGGGGCGGGTCGAAATCTATACCGACACGTACGAGTACCTGTTGGCGCGCTTCCAGGAATCGCGGATCGCGGAAGCGGAGATCACGCCTTACGTCGATGTCCTCGACCCCGCCCGACGTCCCTGGCCGGTCAGCGGTCGTCAACGGATCAGCGTGATGCTCGGAGCGCTACTCGGCCTGTTCCTCGGTGTCGGCGCCGCCTTCTTCCTGGAGTACATCGATCGTTCGGTCCAGACGACCAGCCAGGTTGAGACGGGTCTTGGAACCGCAGTCCTCGGCTGGATTCCGCTGATCGACTTCCCCGTCGAGGATGGACCGATCCCGCTGGCCGCGATCAGCGACCCCGATGGATCAGCGTCTGAGGCTTACCGAGTCCTGCGCACCAACCTGGCGTTCTCGACCACACGCGAAGAACAACTCAATAGCATCCTGTTCACGAGTCCGGGGCCGGCGGAGGGGAAATCGACGACGGCAGCAAATCTTGCCGCTGTACTCGCAGCCCGGGGCGACAAGACGCTGTTGGTCGATGCCGATCTGCGGCGCGGCGGACTTCACGAGGCGTTCGATGTCATGCGCTCGCCAGGACTGAGCGATCTCCTGGTCGGCGAGTTGGACGCGCGTGAGGCGGTCCGCCCGTCGGTGGGCACCGGACTCGACTTCCTGCCGGCCGGTCAACGGCCGCCGAACCCATCCGAGTTGCTGGGATCACAGGCGATGGCCGACTTGCTCGGCACGTGGAGCGACGAGTATCGCTGGGTCGTTTTGGATGCGCCGCCCGTCCTGGCGGTCGCCGACGCCACTGTACTCGCTGCGCTTTGCGATGGCTCGGTGCTGGTCCTCAGGGCCGGCGAGACTGATAGACGCGCGGGTTGGCGGGCAATTCAGCAACTCAAGCGGGTGGGCGCCCGGGTTGTCGGGTCAGTCCTTAACGTTGTGAAGCCAGGAACTACGTCGGACAAGTACTACCTCGACTACTACTACGAGCGCACCTAGATCTACGACAGAGTTGGCGGCTCAGCTCCCGGTTCAAAGAGGGCATGCCCGAGGCTGGCATAGCTCTCCTGGCCTTCGGGCACGGCTAGCCTCCAGGCGGCCAACCGCCGCAGCCAGGAGCTGGCTACCGGTGGACTGACACCTCTATCCGATGCCAGATCTTCGACCTCCGTCCTGCCTTTTCGATCCAGGTGCTCCCAGACCTCCCTAAGACGTGACGGCGCCGCTCCCCAGAGTTTCGAGCCCTCGGAATCCACCGCGACTATTGCCAGGTTGTGGCGCTCCAATACAGTCTCGATCAGATCGCGATGGTGTTCCGAAGCACCCTGGACGACGAAGAACGCATCCTGAGGTCGGTCGGCTGCCTGGTACTTCATCAGCAGCTTGGCGATTACCTCATCAGCGCAGCTGAAGTCGATGACTCCGACATGAGAGAAGTCGAGAACGGAGAGGCACGGTCCACGTGACTCCTCGATCTGCTGTTCCACAGCGAATCGCACCGCTTTCCCGGTGGGACGTGTGACCAGATTGCTATACAGCTTCGCAACCGCTGTACGGAACACGTTCTCGAACCCGCCATCACTCATGCTGGTCATCCCCACGTCCTCCCCGCTTGTCCTCGTCCACCGGAGCGATCTGCGGCAACACGATCTGTATCTGCGCGCCCGGGAAGTCGTGCAGTCCGCCGCTTATCGGTTCCTTGTCAATCCAGTCCGGGACTTCTGCAATCTGCGCCGTACCGCTTCTCACGGTGAACAGACCGTTCCACCGTGAGACTTGCTTGCGAATCCCCTGCAGTCCCTGGCCACGCCCGGGGTCGCGGTAGCGTGATACGCCGTGAAGGAACGCCGCCTCGAGGGCTGTCTCGTCTGACCAGCGATCGCCGTAGCGCTGTGCGTGTTCTCTGGCCAGCGATCCACGAAAGCCAGTTCCGACATCCATCACGGCGATCACGACCACCTGTCGCCCAAGACGCTGCTTCCAATTGTAGGTCTGCGCCGAGACCCAACCGTCCGACTCAGCGTGCTCTACTATGTTCTGACATACCTCCGACAAGATCACGCTAAAGTGAAGCACTGCCGGCGGCGGGTAGCCGAGCCGATTACCGAGGATCGCCGCCGCCCGATCGCGAACCCGGTCAACCACGTCGTGGACATCCTGATGAGAGCGAATCGCTGTGATCTCCAGCAGAGCGTCCGATTCTCCCGTTCCGCGGCGTCGCGTCCTATCTGGAAGCTCGAAGACGTCGTGCGCCGCATCGAAGAACTGAATTCGTTGGAGATAGCTGGAGACCTCGCGGCTTTCCGGTGCCTGGAGTAACGGCCGTTCTCCGAAACGGTTATGCCAGGCCCGACCCACCGCGAGCAAACCCAAGATACCGTAAGGACTGACCCAGCGTACGTGCCGTGCGTCGAGAAGCATGCGACCGCTCTCGGCACCGGACCAACTGCCCATCATCGTTTCGAACCCTCGTTCGTCGAGGGTCTCTGGGACCGGGAGCACGAAGGTCAACGCTCAGCGCCTCCCAAACGCTCAGGTTGCACGTTCGATCTCACCTTTCAGGTAACGATTCAATCCCGACGCTCCCCGATGAGTGACGTTTCGTCTCGACATCCGATTGGCATTCTGCATCGCGCTCTCGGTACCGCTTCCGCCCAACAGCGAGGCGAACATCGTGATCCCCCAGACGTCGCCGCAGCCTGTCGGGTCGCCACCGGTCACCGGCTCGCTGGTCACCTTGCCCGTCCTCACCTGCAGGCCGGGCGCCAGCCGTCGACCTCTGAAAGCACCGAGCGGGAGCGCGTCCGGCGTCATGAAGAACACCGCGCCACCGGCACCTAATGTCACGAGTAGCAATCGCGTGTCGGGGCCGACCGCATCAGCTGCGAAGCTCCATGGGTCGCCCCAATGTGAACTCATGACCGCCAGCTCGTCTTCGTTGAGTTGCACGGCATCGAAGCAGGCCAGCCACTCGGCCCACCGCTCGAGCTGACGTCGGCTTCGATCCCCCTGCGGCCCCGTCGCCAGCATCAGCGAGTGAATGTCGGCGTAGATCGGACCCTCGAAGCTCCGGCGCAGCTGTTGGGCGACGCCAAGGTCGAACTCGCTCCCCGTGATGAAGTTCACATACAAGGCATCGCACGTCTGGATTCGAGCTTCCAACTCGGCCCACCTCCAGGGCGATACACCGCCATGCAGACGCTCGCCGCGACGCTCATCGCCTACGTAGTGTAGCTCGACTCTGGGATTGGGCTCATCGACGATCGAAACCGCATCGCTGTTCTTGATGACCGATAGGTCGTTCAGGAACCGCATACCCGGTTCTGCCAGGTCACTACCTAGCCTGATGATCGGCAGAATCTCGTGATCCGGCGGGACGACAGCGTCCGCCGCGGCCAGCGCGTACGTGATCCCTCCCCACTCCTCCATCGGCGATCCGGCGTCCGTATCGCGCCGGATCGTATCCCACACCATCGTACCTACGACGCCAATGACGCGCATCGTGCGAGCCTGCAGCCGTGCCGGTCCGGCCTGAGATCTAGCGCCGGGCCGCCTCGCGGATACGCGTCCGACCCAGCTGCATTCGGATCAGATGCAACGAGCGGAAACAGGAGGGTACCGGCGTTCAAGCTAATCCCTCTCGCTGCCTCGCGCGAGTCCACGATCAGACACTGCCGTAGTTCTCTTTCTTGAAGCAGGCCACCGCACCGATCACCCCTGCGGTACCATTGAGCTTCGACGGAACGATACTGCAAGCCTGCTCTGCTACGCGAAACGCACGGCGACGGACTTCCTTGCGAAGTGGTTCGAACAGGTGATCGCCAGCCCTGGTCACGCCACCGGATATGACGAGCAGGTCGGGGTTCAGGATGTTGATGATGTTGGCCAGTCCAACGCCGAGGAATTTTGCTGTATCGTGCATGACCTCTGTGGCATAGGGATCGCCCTGAACCACACCTTCGTACACGGTCTCCGCCGTAATAGACTGTAGGTCGCCTGCTAGATCAGGAAGCATGGACGGCACGTCGGCCTCCAGGCCCTCGATGGCGCGTGCCGCGATGGCGGGGCCTGACGCATAGGCCTCGAGGCATCCGTAGTTACCGCAGTTGCATTTCCGACCCGTGGAATCGATGGTCATGTGACCAAGTTCCGCAGCTGCATCCGACGCGCCATGATGTAGCTCGCCGTTGAGCACAATGCCGCCACCGATGCCGGTACCCAACGTGACGCCAACGACCGTGCTGGCCTCGCCCCCAGTTCCCATCCACCACTCGCCGTAGGTTGCCGCGTTCGCGTCATTATCGAGGGTGGCCGGCAAGCCTACACCGTTCTGAATCAGGTCGCGCAGAGGGAAATTCCGCCAGCCGAGGTTCGGTGTATTGATCACAGTGCCACTTCGTCGATCCAGCGGTCCCGGGGAGCCGATACCAACCCCGGCAAATGCCTCTCGACCCACGCCGAGCTCCGCCATCGACTCTTCCATCGACTCCTTGATCATCTGAACCACACGGTCGACCACGAACTTCGCTCCTCTGTTGGCCTCCGTTGGCTGAACTCGCAGCGCGAGCGGTTCACCGCCCTCCATCGGAACCACCCCGACCTTCAAGTTAGTGCCACCGATGTCTACGCCTATGATCCACTGCGCACTCGATTTACTGGACATCGCTTCTCTCTTGCGTGAGATGTTCTCGAACCGATCTTGCTACTGCTTCAACCGACACCAAGTGCAGGCACTCGTTGCGTGCCTCGGGCAAGATCGTCCCGGCGCCCACACGCCGACAGCGGCTTCGCCCGCATGCGGCGCACGGCAGTGACGAATGCCAGAGCGCCCGCGTTCGCGCCTCCAACGGCCCCACATCTTCCGGGCTGCGCGAACCGAACACGCCGACAACTCGCGCGTCCACGGCTCCGGCCAACTGCAGAGCGCCATTATCATTGACGACGACGACATCGCAAGCGGCCAGGCCCGCGGCGAATACCGCCAAGCTGGTGCGAGCTCCGAGATCGACTCCCCTGGGTCCCGCGCCCGCGGCTACCCGGGCTGCCAGTACCTCATCTCCCTTCGCCCCGAAGGCCAACACAGTACCGACCTCACTGGCCAGGATCCCGGCCAGCGCCGTGAATCGCCCCTCCGGCCAACGACGCGCCGGCGCTCGCGAGCCGGGGACCATGCCGACCACCGGCCGTACGAAGCGATCGTCGACCAGCTGATAAAACTGTTCGAACGCTCTCTCCGGGATAGTCACGCGGCCCGCGTCCAACGAATCGCCTGGCCATTCCGGGTCGGCCAGCTTCATGTAAATCGCCGAGCGATGCTCTCCGGGAACCTCTCGCGACGATGGAGCCCGACAACGAATCGGAATCGCCGCCAGCCAGGCGGCTGCCGCTGCGGACACCGAGTCGGTGAACAGATACGCTTCCGAATAGCCGGGACCACGAAGCCACTCCGCCGTCTTCCAGACCGCACGGCGCTTTCGGAACGGGATAACGGATGCCGTCAGGCCCGCCATCTCCAGAATTGGCGCCCAACGGAACCCGCACCACACGTCAACACCGTCTTCGGCGTGCCGCTCCACCAACCTGCGTAGCGCGGGGATCGCCAGGATCAGCTCGTCCAGATCGTCCGGCGCCCGCGCATAGATGCGCTGTGCAGTGGACGTGTTCACTCGCCTTCTACTTCGAGAATTGCCAGGAACGCCTCTCGAGGAACCTCCACCCGACCAACGCGCTTCATCCTGCGCTTTCCGTCTCTCTGCTTCTCCAGCAGCTTGCGCTTTCTCGTCACGTCTCCGCCATAGCACTTCGCCGTGACGTTCTTGCGCAGCGGTTTGATCGTCTCGCGGGCAATCACCCGGTTACCGACCGCTGCCTGGATCGCCACCTGGTAGAGCTGTCTCGGGATCAGCTGCTTGAGCTTCTCGACCAGGGTCTTCCCATAGTAGTAGGCCTTGTCACGGTGGACGATCATGCTCAGTGCATCGACCGGATCTCCGTTCAGCAGAACGTCCAGGCGCACCAGGTTGCCCTCGCGGAAGCCCGCGAGATCATAGTCGAGCCCCCCGGTACCGCGCGACAACGATTTCAGTTTCTCATAGAAGTCCAACACCATTTCCGCCAGGGGAAGGTCGTAAGTAACCTCCACTCGCTTGGCGTCGACGTAGTGCATGTGATCAAATTCGCCACGCCGCTCGTGACAAAGCTTCTGCACTCCACCGATGTATTCCGATGGACACAAGATCCGCAGGTGAACGTACGGCTCTTCCACTCTTGTCACTTTGGCCGCGTCGGGGAGCTTCGCGGGGTTCTCCACCGTGATCGTCGATCCGTCCTTCAGGTGCACCTGGTACTCCACATTCGGAACCGTACTCACCAGGTCGAGATCGAACTCCCGCTCGAGTCGCTCCCGCACGATCTCCATGTGCAGCAAACCCAGGAACCCACATCGAAAACCGAAGCCGAGGGCTTCGCTACTCTCGAACTCGTATTGGATCGACGCGTCATTCAACTTCAATTTCTCGAGCGCACCGCGCAGCCGTTCGTACTCCGCAGAATCGCCGGGATACAAACCGGCGAATACCATCGGTTTCACCTCCCGGTAACCTGGCAACAACTCGGTCGCACGCCGAGAAGCGTCGACGACCGTGTCTCCGACCTTCGTATCCGCAATCGACTTGATCTGCGCCGTCACGTATCCTACCTCGCCGGCCGTCAGCATCGATGTCGGAACCGCGCCCAAACACAGGTATCCAACTTCTCGCACTTCGTATTCCGAATCGTTGGAACCGAAGCCGATTCGCATCCCGGAAGCCACCCTACCGTCAACTACGCGCACCAGCGGAACCGCGCCCAGGTAATTGTCGTGCTGCGAATCAAAGATCAGAGCTCGAAACGGGGCATCGGGATCTCCCGCCGGTGGTGGCACGTGCTCGACCACAGCCTCCAGCACAGACTCGACGTTCGTCCCCTCTTTGGCGCTAACCAACAGCACCTCGTCTTCCTCACAGCCCAACAGGTCGGCGAGCTCCTCGCGGCGACGCTCGGGTTCCGCCGCCGGCAGGTCGATCTTGTTGATCACCGGTACGATCACCAGTCCGGCCTCCAGCGCCAGGAAGAGGTTCGATAGCGTCTGCGCTTCGATCCCCTGGCTGGCATCGACCACGAGAATCGCGCCCTCGCATGCCGCCAGACTCCGGCTCACTTCGTAGGTGAAATCGACGTGCCCCGGGGTGTCGATCAAGTTCAGCTCGTAGCTTTCACCCGCCGCCCGGTCGAAGCTCAGCCGGATTGCGTGGGCCTTGATAGTGATCCCGCGCTCGCGCTCCAGGTCCATCGAATCGAGGACCTGTTCCTTCATACGGCGAGGATCCACCGCACCGGTGATCTCCAACAACCGATCGGCCAGCGTCGATTTCCCGTGATCTATGTGTGCTATGATGCAAAAATTGCGGATCCGCGCCGTCTCCAACCGGGTAACCTCCCGCTCGAGTTATTTCGCTCAATCGGTGAATATACCCATGTCGGGGGGCCTGTGGCAGACGGTTGGTGGGAAACATCCTGGACTACGTGGTGTAGGACTGAAGCCGGGTCTTGTGCCCATCCCCTGCGCGGGAACGTCTGTTTGTGTGGTACGTGGTTTCTGAGCGGACGCTCCTCATCAACCCGGCGTAACGAGCTATCGGCTCGTATGACCCTGTCCCCAACGGAAAAAGTGAGGTCTTCCGGTGCTTTCCATCATGGGATCGGTCGGGGCATATCTACGGAGAGCGTTGCCCCTTGGTGTAGGCGTCTGCGTCGTGCTGCTTGCCGCGTGCAAGCTGCCCGAGGCGCCGGAGTGGGAGGTGGGGCTTAGCGTACCGCTGAGCTCGGATCCAATTACAGTCGTCGATCTCCTCCCCAGCGAAGTTGATACGTCGAGCGTGGGGGGCGTGCCGGTATTCGTTCTCCAGGATCAGGCGGACAGCGTCGACTACACGCTGGGCACGATGTGCCCGGCCTGCCTCGCGCTCCAGGGTCTGACGACGACGGTTCCGACATTCGACTATCGCGACTCGATCGACGTAGCGTTCGACCTGGATCTGGTCTCGGTAGAGATCACTTCAGCGATTCTCCAGCTGTTCGTATTGAATCAGCTCAACTTCGATCCGCTGCGGCCTGGCGCTGGCGGCTACATCGCGCTCGCAGCGCGAGACCTGGGGACGGGTGCCCTTCTCGACAGCGTGCTCGTGGATGGCGCCACGCAATCCATGCCAGCGGGACAGCGGAGTCAGATCGACCTGAACCTCTCGAACACCACGATCACCCAGGGATTCCGGGTTGTAATCAACGTCCATTCGCCCGCCGACGGCCAGACGGTCACGATCAACAACAACTTGGGTGCCCGGTTTGGCGCGGTGCTTAACCAGATTCAAATAGCGGCACTGACTGCTGTGGTCGCCACTGAAACCTTGGACGAAGAATTCGTCATCGACTTCGATCAGGACGCCCGCAGCGACATCGCCGAGAACCTGGTGTCAGCCCAGTACGTCTTCCGGATGAATCACAACCTCGAGATCGCTGGAGCGCTGGAGTCTTCGATCGCCGGCTCTTCAGCGGATCTCTTTTCGGGCGACCCATCGCGTGAAATCCGGCTGGTCGGTCTCACATTCGATTCCGGCGAGCGACAGACTGGCGTGCTGACGGTTGAAGACATGAACCAGATCGCCGTCTACCCAGAGGTCTACATCGGGTATCGCGGTTCGGTATCCGGCTCAGGCGCTGGGAGCACGAGCCGCTTCACGCCTGACCAGTTCTTCCAGACCGAGCTGACGTTTACGACGTTCGTCAAGGTCAACTTCTAGGGGGGCGCGGCAATGAGAAGGCATCATACGACGACGATCGTTTTGGCATTGCTCGCCTGCTCCGCCGCTGCTGCGAGCGCCCAGATGGCGACACCTAGCGCCAGGAGCTTTGGCGTGGCCGACGCGTTCGGCGCTCGGGCCCGCGGATTCGAGTCTCCGTTTTGGAACCCGGCGAACCTGGGGCTCTCCGACGCACCCGATTGGTCAGTCGGAATTGCCGGCGTCAACGGCTACATCGACAACAACTCGCTGAGCTACGGCCAGATCGAGGATCTCTACGGTGAGTATCTCGACGACGCGAGGAAGACGGAACTGCTCGACGAGATACGCGGGTCGAGCGGCGACGGAATGCTCGAGCTCAACGCCGATCTCGGCGCCAATGTGCTGGGCTTCAGTATCTGGCGTTTCGCGTTCGGCTTCGGCGGCACCGGGGCTACAAACGTAGAGATTTCTGCTGACGTGGCGGAGCTCGTCCTGTTCGGTAACGTGGGTGAGGATGGCGCCGGCAGAGATTTCAGCATCGACGGGTCGCACGCCGATGGCTGGAGTTTGAGTGGTGGCTACGTCTCCTACGCCCAACCGTTCACGATCCCGGCTCTCGATCACCTGGGGATGAAGTTCTCAGTCGGTGGCACGGTAAAGTACGGGATGGCGAACGGCCTGTTCCGCGTCTCCGATGAAGGCAGTCTACTCACCGCCAATCCGTTGACGCTCAACGTCGAGGCCGAGGCGCTGGTGAGTACCGAGATCGACGCAGGCCGCGTCTGGGCGGCCGATCTCGGCGCCGCGATGGAGTGGAGTAGCTGGGTGTTCGGTGTGTCGGTAGCCAACCTCTTCTCGGACATCCAGTGGAACGAGGACGCCTTTGAGCTCACCCAGTATAGCGCCTACCAGGCCTTCGACAGCAGCTTTGCGTCCGACACGACGCTGGCGTTCAGTGAGCTGAGCACAGAGGACCAACAGCGGATCAGAGGGTTCCTCGAGAACGCGGATGTTGCCACGAAACTGCGCTTCGCCGCGGCGTGGTACATGAGTCCGCTGTTCACGTTTTCGGCTGACTACAAGGAACTGTTCGGCGGCTCGCTGCGCGCCCGTTGGGAGCGTCAGCTCTCGCTCGGCGCCGAGCTGCGGCCGATTTCAGTTCTGCCGCTTCGGCTCGGCCTGGCTACGGACTTCAACAATCTGGCGATCACCGGCGGCATCGGGATCTATGCTGGCCCCGTTCATGTGGATTTCTCCGCCGGGAGATGGGGGATCGGCGCCGGTGATGGGGTGGCGGCATCGCTTTCGGTTAGCGTTTGGCCGGGGGTGGGCTACTAGATCGAGTATGGCTGGGTGTGGAGACAAAGGATAAAGGCCGGCTCTTCGAGCCGGCCTTTTCTCATCTCGACAGCCGACAGCGGACAGCCGGCGCTCGACGTTCGATTCCTGTTGGGCGATCGACGTTCGACACCCGACGTCCGTCGGTCGTCGTACGTGACGGGCGACGAGTCTGGCCTGATATCAGGTCTACAGTAGGCTTGATTGCGGGCCGGTATCGGGGTGGGCGAAAGGAGCCAGTTGGTCGGCGAATGCGTTGTACAGCTCTTCAGGGGCCGGGACTTTCTGGCCGCGTATCATCGAGCTCAACATGACCGCGTTGGCGACGGCCTGGCCCCGGAAGTGGTTGTTGGTTACGACGTACACATCCTCCACGACTCCGCCTTCGGCAAGTTCCTTAATTCGTTCGACCCACGGCTCAAGCTCCTGACTCGAGTACAGATAGTCGTAGCGTGCGTCTCTGCCCGCACCTTCCCGAAACCAGTCTTCGTAGTTGCGGCCGTGCAGTCTGACATAGCCGACGCGCCCGCTCGCCTCGGCGCTCGGGCCGATGGAGCGGCTGAAGAGCGGCTGGTCGATGTTTACGAATCCGGCGTTGCGATCGTTCAGCCACCGGTGGAAGTCGGACTGATTCCAGGACGCGTGGCGGACTTCGATGACGAGTGGGAAGTCGGAGAACTCAGCTACGATGTCCCCCAGCCACTCCACTGACGCATCGCTGGACTTGAACGACCACGGGAACTGGACGAGAACGGCGCCGAGCCGGTCACGTTCGGCCAGGGGTTCGAGGCCGGCACGAACTGCCCCCGCTTCGTCAGCCGTCCAGGCGCTGTCACGCTGATGCGTGAATCGCTGCCACAGCTTGACCGTGAACTTGAAGTTGCGGTTGTCGGCGACGCGCTTAGCCCAACGAGGTGGCACATCCGGTCTGGGCGGCCGATAGAACGTGGAGTTGATCTCTATCGTATCGAAGTAACGGGCCAGGAACGACAGTGGATCGAACGACTTCGGTCGCGATCGAGGATAGACGATGCCCTGCCAGTCGTCATAACTCCAGCCGGCGGGACCAAATCGCGTCACCGCGATTCCTCGACGATCCTCTCTCGAGCTGTTCTGTCCCAACGCGGCGGCTCCTCGGCGTTCGCCAGCGCCAGCGTGACCTCATAGATCAGCCGCGCGATGCGAGTCGCCTTGCCGAACTTGATCTTGTCCGCCTCATCGGAGGGCATGTGGTAGTCTTCATGAACGCCGTTGAACAGAAAGACCGCCGGTATGCCCTTCCGCGCGAAGTTGAAATGATCGGATCGGAAGAAGAAGCCTTCCGACGGCCAGCGATCTCCGACGGTCGCCATGCCGAGCTCCGGGTGCGCGGTTGCCACGCTGTCGATCGTCGTGCCCAACGTCGAGTAAGGCTTGCCGATGATCGAGATCGTATCCTCCCAATTACGCCCGATCATGTCCACGTTGACGTTGGCGACGATCCTGTTGAGCGGGATCGGTGGGTGCTCGACAAACCATGAAGAACCGAGCAGGCCCCTCTCCTCACCGCTGACCAGCAAGAATATGACCGACCGTCGAGGAGCGACATCGAGCGCGGCGATCGCCTCCGCGACCTCGAGCACCGCTGCCGTGCCGGACGCGTTGTCATCGGCGCCGTTATAGATCGAATCACCGTCTACCGGTCGACCGACACCCAACCCATCCATGTGGGCGCTGACCAACACGTATTGATCCCGCAAGCTCTGATCTCTGCCGCGCACGATGCCGACGACGTTTGGAGCCGCGGACGTCCTGACCTGAAGGTCCGCTGTGATCTCGACACGAGCGCTCATCACGCTGCCGTCGGCTGACGCGTTGGCGGTCTGCGTCTGGAGGCCTAACTGCTCGAATGCTCCCGCAAAAGCCGTCTCGCTGATCAACACCGCGGGCAGGCTCGCCTCAACGTCGCCCAGTTCGTACATCATATCCCCAGAGCCGATCATCTCACGCATGATCGTCTCGACATCCGATGGCAGCGTGAAGATCAGGCCGGCCGCGCCAGCATCGGCCGCTGCGCGCAGCCAGTAGCGTGGTTGAGCGCCGAGAGCGAGACGGGCGACCCAAACCGTGGGACCGTCGGTCTCGACCAATCCGGCAGGTGGCGAGCTTCCCACGAATCTCAACCGGCCGGCCACGTTGCCGGCCGCCCACGGCAGACCCCAGTAGTCCGAAGAGTGCCGAAGCGTCGCACGCCGGCTGCCGCGCCGAAGCACCAGAGACCAGCCATCTCCCATCTCGGTCATCGCCAGCCGATAGCGCTGTTCGTGGCCACCCGCCGGCGCTTCGAGTCCGAACCGTTGGAACTCCGACACCACGTAGGCCGCGGCGATATCCAGCCCGGTGGAAGGCGTCGCTCGGCCCTCGAGGCGATCGGCCGCAAGGAAGTGCACCCGGGCCTGCATGTCCCCTTCGGTGATGTCGACCGTCCGTTCCTGCGATCCTGGCGCCGCCCGGCAACTCCAGTAAAGGCCAGCCAGGCCGATGAAGACGATTGTAGCGTTCTTGGCTCTCAAAGACTTTCCCCCAGCAACTCGTTCCCAAGCGTGTACTGAATTCCTATCCGATGTGGCCGGAACAGCAACCCCCAGACGGACCCACGCCTGAATGGCCCGTTAGCCGTCCCGACGGTTATCTTTCTGCTTCCAAACCCGGCATATGCCTGGGCAACACCAAACCTCGAGGCCAAACACGAGTATGCCTGTAAGTACGGGCCACAGTCAGGACAGACCTGATCTCCTTGATCCCGCCGAGCTCGACGCGCTGGGCGGCCTCGAGATCATTGCCCGGTCTGTTGTTCGCGGCTTCATCTCCGGCCTTCACGCCAGTCCGAGCCGCGGCTTCTCCGTCGAGTTTGCCGAACATAGAGCCTACCGACCCGGGGACGATCTCAGGTTCGTCGATTGGAAGATGTACGGCCGCTCAGACCGCTACTACCTGAAACAATATGAAGAAGAGACGAACCTGGCATCCTATATCTGCCTAGACGTTAGCGCCTCGATGGACTGGCGCAGCCATGATGGGCTCATCACGAAGCTCGACTACGCGAAACGGTTAGCCGCCAGCCTAAGCCTACTGTTGATTCGGCAGGGTGACCTGGCCGGCCTCGTCAGCTTTGCGGAAAAGGTGCTGGGATCACTTCCACCACGGGGGACGGTAGCGCATTGGATGGAACTGGTGAGCCGGCTGATCGAGCAGCCGGTTGGGCAGCTGAGCGCGGCCGAAACCGCGCTGGAGGACTTGTCATCGCGAGTGAGACGCCGGGGTCTCGTGATCCTGATCTCGGATTTGCTGGTGGAGGAGCGGGCGACGCGGCGTGCTCTGCGAAAGATACGACACCGCGGCCACGAAGTGCTCGTCTTTCATATCCTCGATCCCGGCGAACTGGAGCTACCGGGTATCGGCGACGCCGTTTTCGTCGACCCTGAGACGGGCGACGAGATCGTGGCCAGCTCCGCTGATCTTCGTTCTGAGTATCGGGAGGCCGTAGCTTCAGCAATCGACAAGTGGCGGCGAAGCTGCGGTACCCAAGGGATGGACTATCACCTGATAACGAGCGACCAACCGCTAGCCCTTGGTCTGGGCGAGTACCTGCACACACGCGCGCGTCTCGGATGATCGGCTTCCTCTATCCCATTCTCGGCCTCGCAGCGCTGGCCGTAGCGGTGCCGGTGGTTCTCCACTTGATACGACGTCGCGATGTGAAACGTCTCGCCTTTCCGGCGATCCGGTATCTGCGTCGGGCAGAACGAAGGCACGCGCGTCGTCTGCGGCTCAGACACCTGGCCTTGCTTGCCATACGGATGGTGATGGTCGCGTTGCTGGCTTTCGCGGCGATGGGCCCACTGCTCGGTCGCGGCGGCGCGGCCGATCACCATCCAACCGCACTGGCTATCATCATCGATGACTCGCAGAGCTCGAGCCGGATCATTGAAGGCCAGCGGCTGCTGGACCTGTTCGCCGAGCGGGCTTCTCGGACTCTCGATCTGTCCACTGGAGACGATCGCGTTGCGTTCTTCTCGGCGGTACGACCCGACCAGGTAGCGATCTCCGGTGTCACGGCGATCCGCTCCCACCTGTCGGAACTCCGTCCCGTAGCCGGAATGGCCGACCTGGGCGGCGCCGCTCAAACAGCCACCGAGTGGCTCCAGTCGGTTGCGGAAGGCAGACAACTCGAGATCCAGCTGCTCACCGACCTGCAAGCCGTGTCCCTACCCGTTGAGACCGGCGAGCCAGGACGAGTCGCCGTTCAAACAGAGATGAGCGTCGTCGTTTTCGTACCACGGTTGCCGGTGCTGGCCAACGGAACGCCTGGCCGCCCTATCCCGGAAGTCGTCCCGCTCAGTGCAGGTCGTCACACAACGATCATGGTGCCGCTTCACTGGTTTGGTACTGACGAGCCGACAGACCCTGTTGTAGTGAGGTTGGTGAGTGAAGAAGACGTCATCGCGATTGGCGAAGCGATTTACGGTGGACAAGCTCTAATTCGTATGCCTCCCCAGGAAAGCGGGTGGGTGCAGGGGTACGTCGAGATCGATAACCAGGGTCTCGCCGCCGATGATCGACGCTACTTCACGTGGTTCGTGAGGCCGACGGTGGAGGTCGCCGCCGTGGGCACGGCCGGCGGTTTCTTGATCAACGCGCTGGAGGCGCTCGAAGCAGGCCGACGCCTGCGACAAACCGAACCGGATGCAGCTGAAGTCTGGGTGTCGGCGGGCGGCGAACGCGTGAGCGAGGGGCTCGCCGGCGACCGATCGGTCCTCGTCATCCCTCCGACCAGCCCGCTCGATCTCCCGCGCCTCAACGCTCGGTTGGCGCGGGCACGAATTCCCTGGCGCTACGATACCGATCGCGAAACCGGTGCATCGCGGATCGCCGGTTCGGACGTGCCGGGGTTGACCGGCCTCGAGGTACGTTCCTTCTATCGGTTGATGCCGTCCGGGACCGCTGCCGCCGACACGACGCTGGTCGGCCTCGCCAGCGGTGAGCCCTGGCTAGTACGCGGAACCACGTCCCAGGGTGCGGCATATCTTCTCCTTGCCTCTCCTCTGACGGCGGAAGCGACGGACCTGCCAGCAAGCGCCGGGATGGTGCCGTTCCTCGATATCCTGTTGGGCGACTGGGCGCGGGGCGGCATCGCCACCGTAGCGACGTACCACGAAGCGGGCCCGGTACGGCTCTCCAGTCGAGCGCGAGAGATTCGAAGCGGAGAGGGTACCCAGACCGCAGAGGGCGGCGCCTGGTTGGACACGGCGCAACCTGGCAACTATTCAGTGCTCGATGACGCCAACGTGATTCAGGCCTTTTCCGTCAACGCTCCGCTCCTCGAGTCCGATCTCGAGGCGGGCTCGGCGGAGGCCCTGGAGGCGACCTTCCCGGCAGCCGACTGGGTCTGGTCAGCGAACACCGACGTGGCTGGCTGGGAACGAGTGATCTACCGAGCTCGCCGTGGGCGACTGGCCTGGACCCCTCTTGTTGCGCTGCTCCTGGCCTTTTCTATTGTCGAGGCCAGCCTCGCGGCGGCGGGGCGCCGAAGCGAGGAAAGACCGCGAACCAAAACGGACAGTGACTGACGATCGTAGAAAGCAGCAGAAGTACTGGTGATCATAGATAGTCTGCGCAGCATGCCGGAGTTTGGCCGGCTGGCCGATCGCCTGCCGCGCCCGGGGTACGAGCAGGTCCTCACGGGGCTGGGCGGGTCTTCAGCCGTCGCGCTGGCGGCCGCGCTGGTCGAATCCGGAGCCGTTCGCAGTCTGCTCTTCGTTGCGCCGTCCACACCTGCCGCCGAAGAGGTCGAGGCCGATCTCGAAGCGCTCGTCCCCGATCGATCACGGGTCTTCCCGCAGCGCGAGGCGGTTCACCCCGAGCTGGACGATCCCCACATCGAGATCTCGGCACGGCGCGTCGACGCGCTTCAAGCACACCTCTCGAACCGCTCGCGAATTCTCGTGACGACGGGTCGTGCGCTGAGCGAGCTGTTCGCTCTGCCGTCGCGATGGACGGAACTCGAGATCCGGCTGGCACCAGGGCAAGAGGTGGATAGGGCCGAGCTCATCTCGTCCCTCGAAAAGGCCGGCTATCGAAAGGCCTCCATGGTCGAGGCGGTTGGCGAGTACTCCATTCGTGGCGGCATCGTCGATGTATATCCAATAACGACTCTGGATCCGCTTCGTATCGAGTTCTGGGGCGATCGGATCGAGTCTATTCGATCGTTCGACGTACTCGACCAGCGCTCCATCGCCGAACTGGATACTGCGCGACTGCTCCCCGTGCGTTTCCCACGCTTAGAGGACGCGAGCGCTGCCGCGTCTCACGACGCCAGCGTATACGGAAGCCTGTTGGATGTCCTACCTGAGTCTACGCTCGTGCTTCAAGTCGACGCGCCCAGCGAGGAACGCGAACGTCACAACAGTTGGGATGAGTTAGCGCGCCGCTCTGAGACGCCGGAACGCTACCAACACGCACCTGCCGTTGTCATTGAACGGTTGGCACGATTCCGTCGACTTCGCATAGCCGGCCCCGATGAGAGCGCTGACATCGACTTCAGCATTCGACCGGCCCCTGAAATCGACCGCCATATCGACCGACTTGTTGCCTCTGTCGGCGAAGCCCTCGATGGAAATTCCCGGGTCGTCATCCTCTGCGACAACGAAGGCCAGCTCGAACGGCTGGAGGAGATCCTCGAGGATGCGGCAGGCGCCGATAGCCTGAAGAGAATCTCGCTTGGACTCGGACCGTTGGCCGGTGGGTTCGTGATACCCTCCGCGGAACCACCGCTCTGGTTGTTCACCGATCACGAGATCTTCCGCCGCGCCCGACGGCCGCGGCGACGGCCACGCGCCGTCAGCCGGGCGGCACTCGACACGCTGTCGGCGCTGACGCCAGGCGACTACGCGGTGCACCTCGATCATGGTATCGGCCGATATCGTGGACTCGAGCGGGTCAAGGTCGGAGGCGAGGAGCTCGAGACGTTGGTCCTCGAATACGCCGGCGGTGACGTGCTTCGTGTTCCCCACTACCGGGCCGACCTTGTAGAGCGTTGGATATCGGACTTCGAGGATGGTGAGCGTGCAGCCCCCAAGTTGCATCGACTGGGGAGCAAGAGTTGGCAGAAGCTCAGAAAACGAACCCGGGACGCGATTCAGACCATGGCCGCCGAGCTGCTCGAATTGTACGCGCGGCGGCGAGTGACGGAGGCCCACCCATTCAGCCCGGACACGCGCTGGCAGCGTGAGATGGAGTCCGCCTTCATTCACGAAGACACGCCGGACCAGGAACAGGTTTCTAAGCAGGTCAAGCGGTCGATGGAGAACGATCGACCGATGGACCTGCTGATCTGCGGCGATGTCGGTTTCGGAAAAACGGAGATCGCGATCCGCGCTGCATTCAAGGCGGTGCAGGACGGTGTGCAGGTCGCGGTACTCGCACCAACCACCGTTCTCGTGGAGCAACACCTGCAGACCTTCCGCGCCAGGCTGGCTGAATACCCCGTGGTCGTCGAGTCGCTTTCTCGTTTTCGCACGAAGAAGGAACAAGAGGAGATAGTAAGCCGCGTTTCGGATGGGTCAGTTGATATCGTGATCGGCACGCATCGCCTGGTCTCGCCCGACGTCAAGTTCAAGAACCTCGGTCTACTGGTGATTGATGAAGAGCAGCAGTTCGGAGTTGGACAGAAGGAACACCTTAAGGCGTTACGTCAGAACGTCGACGTCTTGACAATGACAGCGACACCAATCCCCCGCACGCTACACCTATCTCTCAGCGGATTGCGCGACCTGGCCGTGATTCGAACTCCGCCGCGTAACCGTCAGCCGATCATCACGCACATGATCACGTGGGAAGATCAGACGATCGAGGATGCGATTCGGCTCGAGGTGGACCGCGGCGGTCAGGTCTTCTTCGTGCACAACCGCGTCGAGTCGATACCGGAAGTCGCCGCCAAAGTGCGCCGCCTCGCCCCGGACCTGCGGGTCGAGATCGCCCACGGCCAGATGTCTGAACGCAAACTCGAGAAGGTTATGACCGACTTCGTCCGCGGTGACATCCACGTGCTGGTCGCCACCGCGATCATCGAGAACGGTCTCGACCTGCCCAACGCCAACACGATGATCATTCACCGCGCCGACTACTTCGGTCTCGCTCAGCTCTACCAGCTGCGCGGCCGGGTCGGCCGCTCGCATCAGCGTGCCTTCTGCTACATGGTCATACCGCCGAATCTGCCGCCGGAAACGGAACGCCGTCTCCAGCTACTGGAGAAGCACACGGAGCTGGGCGCCGGTTACCGTCTGGCCCTCAAAGACCTCGAGCTTCGAGGCGCTGGCAACTTGCTGGGCGCGGAGCAGTCCGGGTTCGCACAGGCCGTCGGGTTCGATGCGTATCTGCGCTTGCTAGAGGACACCGTCACCGCTCTGCGCGCCGGCGAAGACGGGCCGGCCGCCAGACAGCCGATCCCCGAGGTCTCCGTAACCGGCGCCACGTATATCCCGGACAGCTTCATCCCGGACGAGGGCCAGAAGCTGGAACTGTATCGCCGTCTCTCACGCGCCAGCGAACTGGAGGACCTGGAAGGCCTGACGGCGGAGCTGCGGGACCGATTCGGGCCACTCCCGGACGAGGCAGGGCGCCTGATCGCCGCCTCCCGTATAAGGATTCTGGGCGGTTTGCTGGGTGTCGAGCGGGTGCTGGCGACAGCGGACTCCGCTCGTGTTAACTTCCGACGTGGCACCATGCCCAAGCTGACGTCCCTGAGAGACGCCATGGCCGGCCAGGAAGTCGAGGTCGAAGTGCGGCGCCTGCAGCCGCTTTCGCTCGTGTTCCGCCAGCCGGGCGCGCAAGACGTCACGCCGATAGTAGTCGGGGCTCTAGAACGAATCCTGGAAGAACAACGTGAACTGGTAGCAACCGGAAACCACTGAAATGTACCGACGAACAACTATCCTGACGCTCACGGTCATACTGACCTCGACACTCGCCGCCTGTTCGTTCATGCGCGAAGGCATGGAGGGCCACAAGGACAACGTCGCCATCGCCGAAGGCTATCCACTCACCATCGATCACGCTGCCCAGCTGATTGCTTTGGGCACCGATTCGATGGCGCCAGCCCTCATGGTCGTCGTAGACCGGACTATTGAACTCTGGGTCGGCTATGCGGTTCTCGCCAGCGAATTCGCCAAGGAAGATCGGTACTCAGGACTCAACCTGGATCCGATCACCCGATTCGGTACGCAGCAAGCGCTGGCTTGGAAGCTCCGCGATAAAGTGATGCGCGAGCGAGCCGTGCCAGACGAAGCCACGCTCCGTCAGTGGTACGATCGTGATCAGCCGTTCGCGCTGGCCGAGACTCACCATATCCTGATTAGAGTCCCGGCGTCACCCACCGCTGCTCTTGAAGATAGTCTCCGGACCATGGCGGAAACCATTCGCGATCGCCTGCTTCGAGGTGAGGCGTTCGACGACCTGGCAAGGCGCTACTCGGAAGACCCCTCGAGCGCATCGCGCGGGGGCGCGCTCGGTTGGGTGCGGCGCGGTCAATTGGTCCCGGAAATCGACGGCGTCTTGTTCGATATGGAGATTGGAGTCATCAGCGAGGTTATCCGGACTACCTTCGGCTTTCACGTCGTCAAGGTAACCGGACACAGGACCCCGGAGTTCGACGACGTCCGCGAGGACTACGAGACACAGCTGACAACGCAAGAAACGCAGCTCATGGAGCGCGCATACGTCGACTCCATCACTGCTTCAGCCGATATCACGGTTACAGCGGGCTCCGCGAACCTGGTCAGGCTCTCTGCTTTCTCCCCCAGAATGTCGCGAATGGGTTCCGCCGAGCGTAACGCTGCATTGGCGCGCTTCAGGGGCGGCAAGCTCACCTTCGGCCAGTGGGCGGATTTTGTGATTCGCGGAGCCCCCAACACTCAATCGGGATTTGCGGGCACGGATTCGGCCGGGGCAACCGCGTTGCTAGCCCGTCTCGCGATTAACGAGATCCTGGCAAAAGCGGCGATTGACGCAGGCGAAGAGCTCGACGAGGTCGTCGTTGACAGTCTCGTTCTGGCGGCCGAACGCGATCTACGTAACGCTGCCTTTGGGGCCGGCATACAGACCATCCTGCGTCAGGAAGGGGGAGAGATCCCTGACGCCGTGGACAACGCCTTCGACTATATGCTGGTGCGGGGACGTAGCCCGAAGGCCTTGGACCGCGTATCGCCGGCGCTTCATCGCGACGGTCCGTCCATCCTGGTGCATCCCTACCGTTATAGGCAGGTGCTCCGCCGTCTGGTCGAGCTGCGCGGCGGGATCGAGGCCGCTACGCCGCAAACGGAGTAGACGGACGTGAGAGACCGAATCATGAGTCTCAGCGGTGGGATTCGCCGCAACCTGATAGTCACAATCGGGCTAGGCATGCTCCTGTTGTCTCCCGCGCTGGCATCGAAGTCGAGCGCGCAGGATCAGAGCCAGCTGGTCGACTACATCGTCGCGGTCATCGGAGACACAATGATCCTGCGCAGCGAGCTCGAGGAGTATATCCTCGACCTGCAGGCCCAGCGGATCCCGGTGCCGCCGCCGGAATCGCCCGAACGCCCCGCTTTCCTTGAGCAGGTCCTCGACCGCATGGTCGCCGACTTGCTGATCATCGTTGCCGCGCAGAAGGCGGATATCATCGTCGGCGATGACGAAGTCGATCAGCTCGTCGATCAACAGCTCGCGGCGATCCGCCGCCAGTTCGCATCCCAGCTACAATTCGAACAGGCTCTGGCAGGTAGGGGACTAACGCTGGTCGAGTTCCGGTTGCGACTGACCCAGCGCGGACGTGCCCAGATCATGGCGCAGCGCTACCTGGAGCGTGAAGTCTCGATGATCAACCCGATCCCGGTAAGCGAGGAAGAGATCGAGGAGGTTTGGGAGGTGCAGAAGTCGACGCTCGGACCCAAGCCGGCTTCCGTGACCCTAAAGCAGGTGATCATCAGCACCGAGCCGACGGACGATGCCGGGCTTCTGGCTCGAGAAGAGGCTGAACAAGCGCTCTCCCGGGCCATCGCGGGTGAAGACTTCACGCGCCTGGCGCGTGAGTACTCCGACGACGCGGCCAGCCGCGAATCGGGTGGTGACCTTGGCTGGGTGCAGCGCGGCCTGCTGGTCCCGGAGTTCGAGGAGGCACTCTGGGCGATGCGGCCCGGCGAGATCAGTGATATCGTCGAGACCGGGTTCGGGTACCACATCATCAAGCTCGAACGCGTGCGTGGAGACGACCGACAGGCTCGCCATATCCTGATCCGGCCCGAGGTCCTGGATGCTGACATTGAGATGGCTCGGCAGCTAGCCGATTCCGTGGCGGCCGGCCTGCGAGCCGGTGCCGACGTCGATTCGATGATCCAGGCGTATGGTGACCCAAACGAACGATCCACCCTCACGCAGTTCCCTCAGGAGCAGCTCCCGGAGCTCTACCGAAGGGCGCTAGCCAACGCACAACCCGGGGACGCGGTCGGCCCCATCGAGTTGAGACAGCCCGGGATGCCGCCCAAGTGGGCGGTGGTCGTGCTGATCGATCTCAGCCCGGCGGGCGAGTGGGAACTCAACGACTACCGCGAAGTCATTCGGCAGCAGCTCCAACAGCAAGCGATGATTCAGAAGGTTGTTGACGGGCTGCGCGAACAGACCTACGTGGAACTGCGCCTCGAAGGGTAGTCCTGCAGCCGATCGCAGCGATCTGTGAGCGTAAAACGAAGTCATCCGCGCATAGCCATCACGGTCGGTGATCCAAGGGGAATTGGCCCGGAAGTCGCCGCCCGGGCCATCAGAATGACGCCCGCGATCGATGCTGACCTGCTACTCGTCGGACCCGAGGGCATCGCAGACCTCTCAGGACTGGAGTTGCTGTCGATCGGCCAGTGGCGGGCGGGTGGAACGGCTCAAGCGGCGGGAGAACTATCAACCGCAGCGATCAGACGCGCGGTCAAGCTCGCGCTGGACGGTGATGTCGACGGGATCGTGACGGCGCCGATCAACAAGTCGGCGCTCACGGCGGCGGGTTATGAGTGGCCCGGGCATACGGAGATGCTCCGCGACCTGACCGGAGCGGATCTCACGGCGCTTTGCCTCGCTGCCGATGAGACAACGCACGGCGCGCCTCTGCGCGTGATTCTCGTCACCGGGCATATGCCGCTCGCCCAAGTTCCTCGGGCCTACACAGCGGATCGGCTACAGGCCATCGCCCGCCTTGTGGCTGCCGATCTGGGCCGTTGGTGGGGTATCGAGCGGCCACGACTGGCGGTCTGCGCCCTGAATCCGCACGCCTCTGATGACGGCCTGTTTGGGGATGAGGAGGCGCGGGTCTGCACACCCGCAATCGACGGTTTGCGGGCGGAAGGGCTAGCGGTGGAGGGCCCGTATCCCGCAGATACCGTCTTCGTAAGAGCTATGCGGGGCGAATTTGATGCCGTCCTCGCACCGTACCACGACGTTGGGATGGTCGCCATCAAGACGGCAGCCTTCGGGAGGGCCGTGAACGTCACGTTGGGCCTTCCGTTCCCCCGCACTTCGCCCGATCACGGCACGGCATTCGATATTGCAGGGTCGGGCCAGGCTGACCCGTCCTCGATGCGGGCGGCGCTGGAGGCTTCGGTCGCCTTCGCTCGTCGATCTTTGACGATGGCCGCCAACTCCAGTAGATTGGCGGGCGAATGAAGGCTGCCACCCCTGCCTTTCGTTCCGCGCCCGAAGACTGGGTTCCGTGATCAAACTCATCAATGTCTATAAGGAGTACCCGCGCTCGGGGCTCGCCTTAAAGAACGTCTCCTTCCATCTAAAGAAGGGGGAGTTCGCTTTTCTCATCGGGCCATCGGGAGCCGGCAAGAGCACGGTTCTCCGCCTCGTTCACATGGCGGAGCGGCCGAGCGACGGGGAAGTGCGCGTTTCCGGGTTCTCGTCATCCCGCATGAAGCGTCGCGAAGTTCCCAAACTGCGCCGCCGCGTCGGTGTCGTGTTTCAGGACTTTCGCCTGCTTCGCGACCGAACGACAGCCGCCAACCTGTCTTTCGCGCTAGAGGTTTCCGGTTCACGCCGCAGCGAGATCAAGGGCAAGGTCCAGCGGCTGCTGGCGCAAGTCGGCCTCGCGGCCCGGGCGGGCGCCTACCCGGACGAGTTATCGGGCGGAGAACAGCAGCGGATTGCCATGGCTCGGGCGCTGATCCACGACCCGGTGGTGCTGCTGGCCGATGAGCCGATGGGTAACCTGGACGAACGCGCTTCGCGTGGTGTCTTCGAGCTGATCCGCGACATAAACTCGTCCGGAACAGCGGTTCTCATGGCGACACACGACCTGGATATGGTTCGTCGGTACTCTCAATACCGCGTCATCGAGCTCTCCGAGGGTGCGATCGTCTACGATTCCGGAGTCGCGGATGACGACGCATAGCATTCGCGAAGCGGTAGCCGCGTATCGCCGGGCGCCCGCTCTGGTGCTGCTCTCGGCGACCAGCATCGGCCTGAGCCTCTTTGTGCTTGGCACGTTCGCGCTGGTCACGTACAACGTGGACGTTACGCTTCGCGCCATCGAACGCCGCGTTGAAGTCGTGGCTTACTTGGCCGACGACATCACGTCCGCCCAGCTCGAGTTGCTGCAGAACGATGTCCGCTCGTTTGCCGAGGTAGAGAATGTTACGCACGTTTCGAAGTTCGAGGCGATGCGAGACGCGATGCAGCAGTTGCAGGAATTCCGCGACGTGTTCACCGACCTGGAGATGAACCCGCTGCCCGCATCGATCGAGGTCCAAATGAAGCCCGACTTCCGGGACCCCGAATCGGTGGGCCGTGTGGCAGAGCTGATCGGGCTCTATCCGTTCGTCGAGGACGTCCAATATGGGCGCGAGTGGGTCGACAAGATCTTCCAGCTCCGCCGCCTCGGCGGCGCCGTCGCCGCCATACTCGGCATCGCCTTCGCTGTCGTAGCTATCATGATCATCGGCACCACGGTGAGAATGGCCGTCATGGCACGCCGCGAGGAAATCATCATCATGCGACTGGTGGGCGCCACCGACGGCTTCATCCGCCGGCCCTTCCTGCTCGAAGGGTTCGTCACCGGACTCGTCGGTGGGGTGCTGGCGATTCTCCTGACCTATGGCTCGTTCCTCATCGTGGACGGCTCGCTCATTGATCTGGAATGGCTGCCCACGACCTGGAGCGCTTTCGGTGTCCTGGCCGGGGCATTCCTGGGGCTGGGTGCAAGCGCCGCGGCACTCCGGCGTCAGATGGCGTCTTATGTCTAGGATATCCTTCACTCCGCGCGCTCTGTCGCTGGTCGCCGTGGCCATGCTGTTCGGGGTTACAGGCGCCGCCGCCCAACAGGAGGACCCGGTTCAGCCGCTGGAGGAGCAAATCCAGCTCAGTCGGGAGCGGCTGGACCAGATACTGGCTGAGAAAGAGCGTCTGCGGTCCGAGATGAACGCCCTCGAGGCCCAGGTCCACGACGTTCGCGAGGAGATCGATAACCTCAACTCGCAGACGCGGAACCAGGAAGCGCTCCTGCGAGAACTTGATCACCAGCTGACGATACGCGATCAGCAGGTAGCCGAGTCGGTCGCCGACTTGCTACGTACCCAGGATCAGCTGACCGAAAAGAACGTACTCTTCGCACGACGGGCGCGCGATCTGTATAAGCGCGGGCCGTTGATCAATGTGCAGGTTCTTCTGGCTGCAGAGAGCTTCTCCGATCTGATCAACCGCTATCAGTATCTCTATCTGGTGGCGCTTCACGATCGGCTTCTGGTGCGTCAAATCGCCGCGCTTAAGGACGTACTGGTCGAGAAGTATGACGACCTGCGTCGCGAAGCCGACGGACTGCGGGAGGTTCGGAACGACAAGGTCAGCGAGATCCAGGATCTCTACTTCCTGGAGAACGAGCGAAATCGCAGGCTCCGCTCGGTCCAGGGCATACAGGCCACAACCGAGCTACAGATTGCGGCCCTGGAGGATGACGAGCAAGAGCTCGGCGGCCTGATCGACCGGCTGGAGCGCGAGCGCGAAGCGGCGGAGGCCCTTGCGATGTCCGCGCCGACCCGGGGGACCGTGACGGATGCTGAACGGGGAAACCTGGACTGGCCAGTGGCGGGCCGCCTCATCTACCGCTACGGACAGCAGCGATATCCAGACGGTACGGTCATCCTGCGAAACGGTGTAGGGATCGCCGCTGAAGAGGGAACCCCGGTTCAGGCCGTCGCCGGCGGAACGGTTGTGCTCGCTCAGTCGTTCATGGGTTTCGGACCGTCCGTCATCATCCACCACGGCGGCGGCTACTACTCGCTGTATCTCTACCTTTCGGAAATCGTAGTCGTGCAGGGGGAGGCAGTGATTCTCGGCCAGATGGTCGGTCGAGTAGGTGGATCCGCAACACCTGAGGGCTCGCACCTGGAATTCCAGATTCGCTTCAATCGGGAGACCTTCGATCCGCTGATCTGGCTCAAGCAGAGGCCAAGTGGCTGAGCCCGGCTACTTGAGCGTCTTTGGGCACGAGGACACCAAGGACCGACTTGTCAGCGCGATCCTGTCGGGTCGTCTGGGTCAGTCGCTGCTCCTGTACGGTCCCCGTGGCGTAGGCAAGCAACGCCTGGCGGTCTGGACGGCCGCCGCGATCAATTGCGAACACGAATCAGCTAGACCCTGTGGCGAATGCCGCTCCTGTCGACTCGCTGCCGGGCTCCAGCATCCCGATATACACTGGTTCTTTCCGCTTCCCAGACCAAAACGTGCTTCCGGACCGGACAAGCTCCGGCAGAAGCTGGAGGAGTCCCGGGCCGACGTGCTGGCGGAGCGACGCGAAAACCTTCTCTACCTGGGCGAAGAGGACGAAGGCGCGACCGGTATCTACGTCGCCGCGGTGCAGACCATGCGACAACACGCTTACAAGGCGCCGGCCATGGGGCCCTCAAAGATCCTCATCATCGGACGTGCCGAATCGCTGGTTCCCCAGGCCGCCAACCCGGAAGCCGCAAACGCCTTGTTGAAGCTTCTCGAGGAACCTCCCGCTGATACGACGCTGATCCTGACAAGCGATGTGCCCGGGGCCCTGCTGCCGACCATTCGGTCACGGGTTCAGTCGATTCGCGTACCACCGCTCAGCTCAGGTAACATTGCGGAGTTTATCAGCGACAGGCTGGACGTTCCGCCGGCGCAGGCGCAGAAGACGGCCCGTCTCAGCGGTGGCTCTATCGGTGTCGCCATCGATATCCAGAGCGAGGAGACCGACGGCGGGAGGGAGGGCGCTCTCGAATTGGTACGCGCCCTTCTGGACGGCCGGTTCGTCGCCCGCCTCGGGGTGGCCCACAGCTACAAATCGTTCGGCGCCCGAGGCAACTTCTCCAGAGTCCTCAGCGAGGCGCGCAACCTGCTTCGCGACTTGCTGGCGGTGGCGGCCGGCTCCGAGGCCTCCGATCCGGAAGCCATCGCGCGCCTGAAGATCGAGACCGACCTGGATGCGAGCCGGCTGGTGCACGCCCTCGAGGTTCTCGAGGACGCTCGGTCGCTCGCAGATCGGAACGTCAATCCCCAGTTGGTCGTCGTGAACCTTTTGCGCCGCGCCAGCGTTAGACGAGGCGCACCCACCGTGCACCACGCCGGCAGCGGGGGCAGGCCGTAAGATGGCGGACGAAAAACGAAGACTCACACATCTCGACGAGCACGGTGCGGCCCGCATGGTGGACATCGGAGACAAAGATCCGACTCGTCGCTCGGCCACCGCCGAAGGCTGGATCCGGATGGAACCGGATACGCTGGCCGCCATCCGCCAAAACGAGGTGGAGAAGGGGGACGTCCTCACCGTCGCGAAGATCGCCGGCATCGCGGCAGCCAAGCGGACGGCAGAGTGGATACCTTTGTGCCACTCTCTTGCAATCGACAGAATTGATGTATCTTTGACGCTAGTAGATGACCTTCCCGGAGTTACAGTCACGGCGCGAGCCGACCTGACCGGTCGGACCGGAGCCGAGATGGAAGCGCTGGTCGCAACCAGCGCCGCCTTGCTCACCGTTTACGACATGTGCAAGGCACTCGACCGCGGGATGGAGATCGGCTCCATCCGACTGGTCGAGAAGAGTGGCGGCCGCAGTGGAACCTGGAGACGGACTGAGGCGTAAAAGCCGAAGAATGGCCGAAGCCAGGGGACGCGAGCGGAGTGTGGTGATGGGGAAAGTGGTGTGGCCAAAGCTGTAGGATTCTGTACGATCCTTCCAGTACCCGCCTTTGGCCCGGTTGTGGGCGAAATCCCCAGCAAGGAGACAGGCTGGAGTCCGTCTACGTATTGGACGGTAGTTCACCACAGCAGAACGGGGTCAGCGAGCGGAAACTCGGCCACCGGCGCAGCCGTAGGGTGCAGCGGGCCTGTGAGCACCGATGCCAGGGCTGTGCCAGGAAGGTGGGAGGATCGTGACAGGTCAACATAATAGAAGTGGAATGAGATACTATTCGAATACATCGACGTGGAAGGATCCAGCGGTCTCGATAAGGTGGCCGCTGAGCCTGCGATTGTCGGAAGTGCCGCTACCGGTCTGGGCCTTGTTGTTGGTGGCCGGGGCACTTGGCGTGGCAGTGCTCGCGACGGGTCTGCCGACGGCGTCGAACCCGGCAGCGGAGCAGCTAGGAAACGAGCTCACGCTGATGGCGGCGGAGAACCACGACCTGCGGAGTGAGTTGGAGCTCAAGTCGTTGGAGGCGGAGCGTCTGAGCGTCGTCCAGGCCTATTCCAGCGAGTACCGGATACCCGCGGATCGGGCGATGCTGATCTACGACATCGCTCTGGCCGAGCGGCTGAATCCGGAACTGGCGTTCAACCTGGTTCGGGTAGAGAGCGGGTTCAAGCGAAGAGCTGTCAGCTCGGCAGGGGCGATCGGCTATACTCAGGTCCGTCCCAGCACGGCCAAATGGCTGGACCCGACGGTAGAGGCAAAGGACCTGTTCAACGCCGAGATCAACCTGCACCTCGGGTTCCGTTATCTGAAGTATCTGCTGGACGAGTACAACCAGGATACGCGGCTTGCGCTGCTCGCCTATAACCGGGGACCCGGTCGCGTAGGCGATCTCATGGCGCTTGGGATTGATCCGGCCAACGGATATGCGAAGGCGGTCTTGGGAGAATAGGCGGCGGAGGTATAGACGATAGAGGATAAAGGCCGGCTCTTTGAGCCGGCCTTTTCTTATCTCGACAGCCGACAGCAGACAGCCGGCGCTCGACGTTCACTTCCTGTTCGGCGATCGACGCTCGACTCTCGATGTTGGTCGTACATCGACCGTGAGGGTACTCGTAGCGTCTGCAAGTTCAATGGTCGCCAAACAACCAACACCGAATCTCGTAAGCTCCGAATCCCCGAATCTCAACGGTTACTGCCGACGTAGATCTTGACCTCGTCGCCGGGATAGATGCGACTACTGGTCAGACCGTTCCAGCGCATCAGGTCCCGGGCCGTAACGTCGTAGCGCTTGGCGATGATCCACAGGCTGTCACCGCCCTGCACTGTATAGGTGATGAAGGGGCCATCGGGGGTCTGGGGCTCAACTCGAGTTGGCTGTGTATTGCTGGTGCTTCTGCGGACGGTTGGCGTTGCCGACGCGTATTGGGGGATGCGGCCAGCGCGAGGAATCACGAGTCGCTGGCCGACCCGCAGACGCCGCGGATCCACGTTGTTGTTGGCGGCACGGATCGACGATACGCTGACCCCGTAGTCACGCGCGAGCTTACCCAGCGTGTCGCCACGGCGAACCACGTGCTGAACCCACGTGACCCGCTCATCAGGCGGCACCGCCGCGTAGGCCAACGCGAACCGGTGACTCGTCGCCGGAGGCACCCTCAGTGAATAGGCCTGTCCGGGAGGAGTCACGCCCCTGAGGATCTGAGGATTGAGCTCCATGATCTCCTGCACCGAAACTCCGGCGGCGTCGGCGATGACGTCCAGGCTGGTCGCATCGGGAACCTGAACGATCTCGTAGGCCATCGGCTCGGCCTGCTCGATATCGTGGAAACCGAAATGCTCCGGTTGTTTCGCGATCAGTGCAGCGGCGATCAATTTGGGTACGTAATTGCGCGTTTCGCGGCGCAGGTAGCGTCTCGCGGAGAGCGTCCAAAAGTCGTCCGAACCGGTGCGGCGGATCCCTCTTCTGACCCGCGTCGGTCCACCGTTGTAGGCCGCTGCCGCCAGATACCAGGAGCCGAACTCCTCATACAGGTCTTTGAGGTGAGCCGCAGCGGCTTTGGTGGCCAGGATCGGGTCACGACGCTGATCTATCCAATACGAGATCTGTAGGTCGTAGAGGCGACCGGTGCTCGATATGAACTGCCAGAGGCCAACAGCACGGGCACGACTATAGGCGCGGGGGCTGAATCCACTCTCGATCAAAGAGATGTAGACCAGGTCCTCGGGCAGACCAGCATCCCGGAACATAGACCTCATCATCGGCTCGTACCGGCCGGCACGGCTCAGGTAGATGGCGAAGTTCTCCCGCCCACGCGTTTGGAAGTATTCCAACCAGCGCTCGACCGCATCGTTGATCGTGATCGGGATATCCCAGCTCGGAATATCAGCCTCGGGCTGCTCCAACTCCTCGAGTTCGACAAGCTCGCTGTCGCCGAACATCTCCCGGACTTCCGCCTCGACCTCCGCATTGCTGGCCGCGGTAGCGCTATCTACGATCTCAGCCAGGGCCACCTCGAGCGTGTCCGGAAAGCCCTCGAAGGTGACTTCTGTGGTTGCCTCCTGGGCAGGCGCTGACGGCTCGGGCGCCGGATCGGCACCCCTAGTAGCACACGCCGCCGCAACTGTCGCGACGGCAACGGTGCATGCTCGCTGCCAGCCAGTCACCTTGATCACCCGACCTCCATCAGTTCATCCAACGCGCCAAGGAACGCCGTCACGTTGTCCGCGCGGCAGGTCTCGCCCATAAGACCGATTCGCCAGACACCACCAGCCAGCGGCCCCAGACCGCCTCCAATCTCGATATCGTACCGCTCGAGCAGGGCCCGGCGGAGCGATTGATCATCTATGCCGCCACCCAGCCGGACCGATGTCAGTTGCGGCAACCTGTAGCGCTCGGACACCAGCAGATCCAGCCCACGCTCTGTGAGACCCTGCTGCAAAGCCGCACCCAAAGTGGAATGCCGCAGGTATCGTGCCTCGAGCCCTTCCTCCAACACGATCCTCAGACCCTCATGTAAACCGTAGAGGGCGTTGATCGGTGCCGTGTGGTGATACGCACGCTCGCCGCCCCAATAGGAAGCGATGAGGTTGATGTCCAGGTACCAGCTCTGCACGGCTGGTTCGCGCGACTTCGCTCGGGCCACGGCACGGTCGGAGAACGTGATCGGTGAGAGGCCGGGCGGTACGCTCAAGCATTTCTGTGTGCCCGAGTAGCAGATATCAATGCCCCAGTCGTCCACCTGCACGGGAATGCCACCCAGGCTTGTTACTGCATCTACCAGGAAGAGCGTATCGCTGCCGCGGAGATGAGCGCCAATCTCCTCCAGCGGTTGCCGCGCCCCGGTCGACGTCTCCGCATGCACAACCGCCAGTAGCCTGGCATCCGGGTGCGCCTTCTGAGCATCGATCAGCGCACCAACATCTGACGGCTCGCCCCACGGCGCTTCCACCACGATGACGTTGGCGCCGGCTCGCTGGGCCACCGAGCACATGCGATGCCCGAATACGCCGTTCACACCGACGATCGCCGTGTCGCCCGGCTCGAGCACGTTGACGAACGCCATCTCCATTCCGGCGGAGCCTGTCGCCGAGACGGCGAACGTTAGGTCATTCTTTGTCCCAAACAGCTGACGCAGCATATCGGAGACCTGGTTCATCATCTCCAGGAACTCGGGATCGAGATGACCCACCGTTGGTCGAGCCATCGCGTCAAGTACTCGCGTGCTCACGTTCGAGGGCCCGGGACCCATCAGAATTCGACGTGGTGGTTCAAACGGCGGTGGTGTCACGCCCATTACGTAGCATTGGTTTAGGGAAAACGTTTTAGAGTCCGGAGCCCGACGCCAGCATCCTCCTATTCGCTAGTCGCCAGGAAGTTCCCCAGCACGCGGTTGGTGGCGTTGAGGACCGCCCGCGCCACACCCATCGGAGTGTTGTCCTCGCTGGCTGGCGCCGTTCCGATCAATCGCCGGGCGCTCCCAGTTTCCGGATCCGCTACTCCGAGTGCCACGATCGCCACCGAGTCATCAAAGGCCTTCACTGACTTCACGCCGACCAAGCGAAAGACGTCTCGACCGCCCAGAAGCTTGTGTAGCGCCTCCAACGTGGCCTGCACGCAAACCCGCAGGTCGATCGCACCATGTCCATGCTCGGTGGCACTGCCGCGATACTCAACGGCTTTCCATTCCAGCGCGATTTCGGCGTAAGCCCGATTATCGGCGCTATGCTCTAACCTCGCATCGACCAGCTTGACGCGCTCGCGGTTCGATCCTTCTTGCCAGGGAGTCTTCATCGCCACTCCGGTGGGAATCGTGTGAGGCTTCCACAAGGTGCCGGGGGGAAGCGGCAGGCCCGTAAGCTCAACCACACAAGCAAATTAGAGCAGCTCCTACCTCGTGTCAACGCTGATATCGCCTGTTACACGCGGTAATTCGGCGCCTCCCGCGTGATCGTCACGTCGTGGGGATGCGACTCGCGCAGACCGCCGGGTGTGATTCGAACGAATCGGGCATTTTGGCGCAGGTCTTCTATCGTCGCTGCCCCGCTGTAGCCCATCCCGCTCCGCAGGCCGCCGACCAGCTGGAACAGGACATCAGCGACCGGTCCTTTATAGGGTACGCGCCCTTCGATCCCCTCCGGAACCAGCTTCTGCCCGTCGAGTTCGTCGTCCTGGAAATACCGATCGGCGGAACCATCCTCCATCGCCGACAGGGAGCCCATGCCGCGAATGACCTTGAAGCGGCGACCTTCGAGCAAGAACGACTCGCCGGGGCTCTCCTCGGTGCCGGCGAGCATAGATCCCATCATCACAGCGGAGGCCCCGGCGCCAATCGCCTTGACAAGATCTCCAGAGTACTTGATGCCGCCATCGGCTATGATAGGAACGTCGCCTCCCGTTCCCTCAACCGCATCGATAATCGCCGTGAGCTGCGGCACGCCGACTCCCGTCACCACTCGAGTCGTACAGATCGATCCTGGGCCAACCCCGACCTTGACAGCGTCGACGCCGCGTTCGGTCAAAGCGCTGGCGCCTTCGCGAGTCGCAATGTTCCCGGCGATGAGGTCGACGTCCGGGTGAGCGTTCTTCAGCCGCGCCACCGCCTCGAGGACACCTTCCGAGTGGCCATGAGCGCTGTCGATAACCAGCACGTCGACACCGGAGCTGACCAGTTCCGCCGCCCGCTCCAGGTCTCGGGCGCTCGTCCCCACCGCGGCCCCCACCATCAGGCGGCCATGCTCATCCTTGGCGGCGCCCGGGAACAGGCGGCGCTTGAAGATGTCCTTCACGGTGATGAGACCCTTTAGGAAGCCCTGGTCGTCCACGACGGGCAGCTTCTCGATCTTGTGCTCGTGAAGGACTCGCTCCGCCTCATCGAGCGAAGTCCCTTCCGGGGCCGTGATCAGCTTCTCTCGGGTCATCACATCACGGATCGGCCGATCGAGATCGGTCTCGAACTGCAGGTCTCTATTCGTGACGATCCCCACCAGCTTTCCGCCATTCTCGACGATGGGCACGCCGCTGATCGAAAACTGGCGCATCAGCCGATGGGCATCCCGCAAGGCGGCATCTGGGGTGAGGGTTATCGGGTTGAGTATCATGCCGCTTTCCGAGCGCTTTACCCGATCCACCTGTGTCGCCTGCAACTCGATGGGCATGTTCTTGTGAACGATGCCAATGCCTCCCTGCCGGGCAATGGCAATCGCCATCTCGGCCTCCGTGACCGTGTCCATGGCAGCGGCCACGAGGGGGATGTTCAGCGGGATGTTACGGGTTAGCTGTGTCCTGACGTCGACGTCACGAGGATGGACGACGGAATGCTGCGGGACGAGCAGTACGTCGTCGAACGTCAGCCCCCACGTATGTTCCTTCTCTTTCTTCATCTCGACCTGCGACCGGTACCTATAAGAAACGCCCGAGTTCCGCCCACAGAGCGCCACCCGGGCCAACAGACATCATCTTCCAGTTTCCATGGGGGAATTTGGCTTGCCCCCGCTGGCCTGTCAATGCTGCAAAGCCGGCTTTCCCCAGTCCGAAACCCTCAATCGGCCGCCCTCTTCAGGCGCGCCCTGACGGGTTCCGGTAGCCGATCAGCCAGGTCGTCCAGGCTTCCACACAACAAGACGAGCATCTCTTCCGGGCCATCCCAATGGTCGCGCACCAACTCCGGTCCCGCGTTTGTCACCAATCGATCGATCGCTAGAGCAAGAAAGAACAGGTCATCGACCTGGCCAAACAAGGGTATGAAATCAGGAATCAGATCTATGGGAGTCAGCGTATACGCAAAAGCGGCCGCCAAAATCGCTTTGTCGGCGGCCGACACACGACCGTCTGCGATCAGCCGAACAAGGAGTAGAAGGAAGTGCGGGATCCCCTTTACCAGGTCGCGTATACGTCTCGAAACCGACATGCGCTAGTCAATCACGATCTTGGTGGGGTTCTCATCGGATTCGTCATCCGACTTCTCCGGCTCCTTACGACCTACCTTCTCGATTTCATCCGCAAGACCTCTGGCCGTCTTGGCCGCTGTCCCCACGGCACGGTCCACGACACTCAACGCGCCCATCACTCCTTTGAACGCCCAGGGGGCCATGCGGCGCGCTCGCAGCTTGTCCTGTATACCCTCGGCAAAACGCTGCATCGTGTCCGGCGTATCAGGTTCTTCGCCATACCTCTCCTCGAGGAACTCGATGTAGTCCAGAACCTGGTATAGCTTTTCGTCGGGCAGCGCATCGAGTTTGCGCTGTACTCGGCGCCGAAGAAACGTGTCGGTCATCTCAGATCTCCTCGACCTGTCCGGTCGGCGTAGCAGCGGCGACGTTCACTTCGAAGGGTACCGGTTGCTCCGCCGGCCCCAATCGTATGTCCACGTTCAGCAGCGTCCCTCCAACCCAAGATGCTCGCGAAACATCGCAGCCGCCGGAGAGGCCGCACTCCGCCTCCCATGGCATCTCGAGCCGCTCGGCCGTCTCCGCGTCGAACAACTCCAAGCTGCGCCGCTGCCCCGGGTGCGTCAGCCACACGGCCAGGAAGCGTCCGGCCGGCGCCCACATGACCTTGTCAGGAACCGCGCCCGCCCAATGGCCGAGCATTTGGACCGAACCCGCGGCTCGAGCCGCGACCCCGACGCAGGCTCCTGCGCCCGCCGTCTCCCACGCCGTCCAATTCGGATCGGGCGATGGGACGAGCTCCCGAAACCGGGCCGCCCCGAGGTTTGGGATCGATGGCGCGCACTCATCCAACGTATCCGGCGCCTGCCCGCCACCCGGAAGGGCGGCCAGCACCTTCGTCACACCATCGCGGATCGTGTACAGCCTGGCGCCGGCATACGCGAACGCTCCCGCCCTCACCAGTGCTTCCGCCGCCTGCTCTTCCCCGGTGGCCTGCGTCTGCGGTCCTTCGGACCGGCACGCCCACGTGGCCAGCGGCGCCACGGATGCTAGCAGCGCGCCGATAACTCCAAGACGCAGCTTGAAACGGCCCGGTTTCACCTGCCAGCCAGTAGGCTGCTGGGGGCGGGATACGGTCATCACCGCGTATTCTATCTCGGCAAGCGACGATTGTCGAACAGCCGACGTCGAGATGCCACGGTCACCGACCCCACGAACGGACTTCGGAAGACCACTCCTCGCGTCCACGATCGTCCGTTTCGTGCTTCCCACATCGGTGATGACACACCCCGGTTTGAGGCGGTTGCCGACCCGCGCCAGTAGGCTGGTGATCTCTTGCACCGGAGTAGCCACGACGGTCACGTCCGCCCCGGTTAGTTCAGAGTCGATGTCATCTCCGTTGCGTTCCACGAGGCCGCGCCGGAGAGCGAACTCCGCCGCACCTGGATCTATGCCCGGGTCTGGTGCTGGCAAGCCGTGGTTCAGCCGGCTAATTTGACCGCCACCGCCACACGATACACGCATGGGGACCGAATGGACCTTCACGAACGGGTAGCCCTCGTCACAGGCTCCGCACGCCGCCTGGGGCGCGAGATAGCGATCGGCCTGGCCAGATCGGGCGCGCACGTCGCCGTTCACCACTTCGAGTCGGCGGAAGCCGCGCAGGGCACTGCGGACGAATTGCGTGAACTGGGCGCGCGAGCGGAGGTCTTCGCCGCCGACCTTCGTGATACGGAGAGCATCCCGCATCTATTCTCGGACATCGAGGCGGCCTTCGGCCGGCTGGACGTGCTCGTGAACAGCGCTGCCACGTTTGAACGCAAGCCGATACTGGAGATCACACCCGAGGATTGGGACCAGGTCCTCAATCTGAACTTGCGGGCCGCTTTCTTCTGCGGTCAGCAGGCGGCGAAGGCGATGGCTCGCGCCGGAGGTGGCTGCATCGTGAACCTGGCCGATGTCGCAGCTTTTCAGCCGTGGCCGGCCTACGCGACCCACTCCGTCTCGAAGGCGGGTTTGGTCATGCTGACTCGGGTTCTGGCCCGCGCCCTGGCACCAGAGATCCGGGTCAACGCCGTGGCGCCCGGGCCGGTGTTGCCACCCGACGGCACCGATTCTGGAGAGCGCGACAGGCTGGCTGACATGACGGCGCTAGGTCGGCTTGGCGCGCCGGAGGACGTTGTGCGAGCTGTTCGGTTCTTGATTGAATCGGATTACATCACGGGTGAGACGATCACGGTTGATGGCGGAAAGGTGCTGCGGGGGTAATATCAGGTGGTAATCTTCTATGATTGAACACTACCCCGTCTCCAACACCACGAACGCCGCCGCCATCTCCCTCTCGTGCGAAAGGCTCACCAGCGCTCGCCCAACCCCCAACTGATCGGCCAGCGCTCTGACACGCCCCGATAGAACGAGTTCCGGCCTCCCGTCATCATTACGCACAACCTCGATGTCGGTCCAGCGGGTGTCCGGCATCTTTCCGGTTCCGATCGCTTTCAGCGTCGCCTCTTTGGCCGCGAAACGCGCTGCCAGACATTCTCCCGGGTCGGCTCTCTGATCACACTCCTCCAACTCCCGAACCGTGAACAGCTTGTGCCGCACACGGTCGCCGTGGCGCCGAACCAGCGCCCGCATGCGCTCTATGGCTACAAGGTCAACTCCGATTCCGACAATCATCCGATCAGCGCCTCCCTAACCGCCGCGACAAGCGGTGCCGCTCCGTAGCGCACCGGATCCGTCGTGGGAAGTCCAGTCGCAGCCGCCGCACCCTCTATAGCACCGCTCGCCTCTTGCTCGTTCAGGCGGTGAGTATCAAGCGCCACCGCCAGCACTCTCGCGGGCCGCAACCAGGCCGCGGCCTCCTCGTATATCTGGACGACCCGATCTAGGTCGGGCAACTCCGTCCAGCCGTATTCATCTCCGCTATGTCGCCGGCGCCCGGCTTCGTGACAGAGGATCATGCCGTTGGGCATCGCCCCATGCAACAGACCCAACGTGACGCCCGAATATCCCGGATGCGTGAGCGCGCCCTGGCCTTCCACAACGAGGACTTCGGATGACCTCTGATCACCCTGCAGCACCAGAGACTCCGCCGCGCCCGCCACAAAATCACTCTTCACCGCATCGACGGCGATACCCCAACCGGCCAATAGAATCCCGGTTTGCCCCGTCGGCACCAGAGTCGCGGAAACGCCCTGCCGTTCAAGTTCACTGACGAGCTCCACAGCGGTGGTTAGCTTGCCCACCGCGCAGTCGGTCCCCACGGTGAGAACGATTTTAGCCTCTACGCCGGCAGCCGCTCCCGTTGCGACCGGAAGATCGTCCGGAACGCGACGAAGCTCGTGAACCAATTTCTTGGAACCAACCGCAGCCGCGATCTCCGGGTCCGCGGTAAGTGGATCGTGCAGTCCGCTCCAGAGCTCGAGGCCGGCGCCCAACGCCTGGATGAATGTTTGTCGCCACCTACCCGACAACCGGCCACCCGCAGGTGCAACGCCGATGAGCAGAGCATCGGGTTCGTATCGCAATCCCTGTGCAAGATCCGCGACGATCGGGATCGAACCACCGAAACCCAGCACCTGCTCCACCGTGGCGTCGGCCGTCGGCGGGTCGATCACCGCGACGACTTGTTTCGGCAAGTACCGAATTGCTGCTACGCCCGTCTTCGCATCCTCGTCGGGGAGCAACCCATCGGTGAAGACCAAGAAACGCCTGGACATAGTGAGTGAAGATAAGCAATCGGCCCGCTTGCGCACGTAAGCGCCGCGGGCCAGGTGTACTACCGTCCACGTTGACCGTCTATCGTCTACCGCAAGTCACCCTTCCAGCAACGCCGGAATGCTCGATTCCGAGGCAGATGGGTGCACCAGCACCCCGTCGCCCGTTGGCAGGCTGATGATCGCAGGAGCGTCTCTTTCGATGCGGTGGAAACCCTTCCCTTCCAGTACGCGGTGCACGAAGATGCGGCGAATAAGCACCATGGCGCTTGCCAGCACCGGAACCGCCACCAGCAGTCCCACCACGCCCAGCAGCTTCGCCATGATCAGCACCGAGAGAATCGTAAGAACGGGCGGCAGCTCGATCTGCTTTTCGAACACCATCGGGGCGACGACATTGGCCTCGAATATGTGAACCACCACACCCAAGAGGATGACGAGCAACGCCTTGGTGATACCGCCGGTACCGATCACAAAGAGCGCCGGCAGCAACGTCGACACGATCGTACCGAAGAAGGGGACGATTACGGCCAGCCCGGTGAAGACGCCGAACGCTAGAGAATACGGGACGTCGAGGAGGACGAGTCCGACCCAGGTGAAGAACCCGAGCACCACCATCGATATGCCGAGGCCGACGAGCCACGAACGGATCGTGTGCCCCAGGTCCGCCAGGATGTCACGGGCGAGTTCCCGATAGGCCGGCGGCGTCAGCGCGATCATGCCTTCTTTGTAGATCGATGGCTTGAGTGCCATGTAGATGCCCATGATCAAGACGGACACGACATGGATCAGGACGCCGATCCCTGAGAACACGTACGGCACGACATCGCCGAAGAAATCGCTCGCCTGTTGGAACAATCGGTCGAAGAACGCGGCGCTCCCCTCACCTGTTCCGCCAATCAGTCGGCCGACCAGATGGTTCTCCTGGGCGAGCCTCGTGATCTCGGTCTCCGCCGCCGCTACCTGTTCCGGAAGATCGACAACCAACTGCTGGAACTGGGTCACTACCGGTGGCACGATCAGGCCACCGACCACGCCAATTATTACTAGGGTGCCCACAAGGGCCATGATCAGGCCGATGCCGCGCCCGACGCCCAGACGGCGTGAGAAGAACTCCGTGAAGCTGGCCAGGTAAACGCCAAACAGCGCCGCGACGAAGACCAACAGCAGGATCTCGGCGACGCTGTAGACGAAGGCCAACAGCAGCCAGACAAATACGGCTGCCGCTAGAATCCCGTAGAGCTGACGGGCCGTTACTCCAGTATTCGAATCAGCCAGCTTTGTTCTCCTCGGTGCCGGCTTCCTCTTCTACTTCCTCTTCCTCTATGATCTCTGCCTCGCGAACGATGTCCGGACCGTGATCCTCTTCGCCAGCCGCAGCAGGCAGCAGACCCATCTCTTCTTTCAGCGCCTCGAGCTTGCGTTCCACATCGACGTCGCCGCCCTCAAGTCGCTTGAACTCACGATCCAAGTCGTCGCCGCCCAGTTCTTCGTCCACCTCCGCCGCTGCCAGAGCACGCATCTCCGTCTCCTCGATGCGTTCCGCCATGCGGTCGAACGCCTCGAAGGCGCTGCGATCGGCAAGACCGCTCATCGTCTCGTGGATTCTGCGCTGGGCGTGAGCCCTCTTCTGCCGGGCAATCAGCAGGTTTCGTTTCCGCTTCGCCTCTTCGATCTTGCTACTGAGCTGACGTAGCGTGTCCTTCAGCTTCTCGGTCTCCGAGGCATGAGCCCGCCACTGATCCTCCAGCCCGCCCGAGTGCTCACCGTGCTCCTGGCTTCTGAGAAGCGCCTGGCGGGCCAGGTCATCACGGCCCTCGCGCAGTGCCAGCTTGGCACGCCGCTCCCAATCGGCAGTCTGATCGCGCTCGTCCTGAACCTGCCGACGCAGCTTTCGCTCGTCCGCGATGGCGACCGCGACCTCCTGCTTCGCCTGGGCCAGCTGCGATCGCATATCATCGATGATCTGGTTCAGCATCTTTTCGGGATTTTCCGCCCGAGCGATGAGGTCGTTCAGGTTCGACCGAACCATCGTCGACAACCTGCTAAATATACTCATGTCGGCCTTACTCTCCCTATGGAGTCCTGTAGTGTGCCAACGTCTCGTAGTGCGACCGCAAGGCTAACAATATGCTCTCCAGCGACGCCTGCAACTCGCTGAAATCAAGATCTCCGAGCTGCAGCGTGTCGATCAGCACTATTTCTTCACCATCCAGACCGTAGGCTCCATGAACCAGCTCCGTCGCGTTGAGTTCCAAAAGCTCACGGAACAGCCCCTTCCGGAGATCTTCATCGCCCGGCACGTTCATCACCTCCACCCGAACCAGCAGCAAGGGCGGAGCGTAGTTGACAAACACAGGAGCTGCATCCTGGCTATCGCCGATAACCCAGAGCCCCTCCTCCAACTCCTGATACGGTAGCTCCATCCGGAGCAGGTAACCTTCAACGTCTTCGCGCGTGACCATCCCGGCCTCCGCCTAAGTTGGAATATCCTGGTCGTTCATGTTGCCCGGCCCGAGACTGCGGCGCTCGGGTTGCGACAGAAGCTGGGTCAGAAACGCCTGCTCCTCCACCACCCGATCCACGCGATCCTTCAAATCCTCCACATCCCGTCGCAGAAGCTCCACCTCGGCCTGTGAGACCGCACCCTGGGGCGCCTTTTGCGGCGTCAGGTTCCGAATCGCATCGCCCAACGCCTTACCCACCGGCGAGTCGATCATCACGATCTTGACCAGAAACACGAGGACCAGCAGGTAAAGTACCGCCATCACGTATCAACTACGAGTCGGAGTGGTTGTGGGTTTCTCGGCCTGGCGACAGGGTCGCGCAAGCGCGCTGCGACCCGCAGAACACCCGAAATATCGGCGGGCAACCGCTGATTGGCTAGATCGAGGAGGCTAATCGCTTCGAGACATCTGCAATAGCAGCTTCAGCTGCGCGCTGAGGGCGTCCGCCTTGTCCTTTGCCTGCCCCCATTGCTTCTTGTCCGCCAGCCCCTGCACCTCCGCCAGACCCTCCGCCATGATCTCCAGCGTCCCGGGACCTACCTGCTGGGCCACGCCCTCCGCTTCCGAGACTCGACCCTGAAGCTCGTCCAGCAGGGCCTTCGATTCGCTGAGGCTCGCCTGTACCCGCGACTTGAGCTCGTCGTCTGTCGGCTTGGGCTTCTTCGGCTCCGCGGGCGCCGGCGCTACCGCCTCAGCAACGGGCGCGGGCTCTTCGGCCGCCTTAGGTGCCATGGCCGGCTCGGGCTCCTTCTCGGCCGGCACGACCTCTGGCTCGGCTGGCGCCTCTGCTATCGCCGCCGGCTCCTCCGCCCCTCCTGACGACCCACGCAGCCGCAGTATGACTGCCACCGCGACGATTGCCACCGCGACGACAGCCACGATGATCAACGTAGTGTCCACAATTCCTCCCGAGAGATCACGCCTGACACGGCGCCCTATCTAGATTGGAAGTCGGTCCGTGAAATACAGGACCAAGAAGGCCATACCCCAGAGAAAGAGGAAAGTGTATGCACCCAGCAGCCAGCCGCGATGGCCTCTCCGCTTTGCCTGGACAATTGATTGTTCGTTAGGTAGGTTACTTTTTTTCATCTCTAAGCTACGGCTTTGCCGGTCACACTACGCGCCCGGCTTCATCACACGACGGCCCCACGCCGGCAGTCTCCCCCAAGCTGGCCCAGCGACAGAGCCCGAAAGATCTTTCGCTAAAAGGGCCCTAATTGTATGAGGGGTCCCGGTATCGTGTCAAGACGTCGCTGACGAATCCTCAACACCTAACACCCAATCCTCAATGCCCTCACACATGACCATTGGGCGTTGAGGATTAGGTGTTGAGGATTTCGTCACCGCCCTCCAGGTCGTCAATGCGTTTGGAGAGTTTCTGAATGAGACCCTTGTAGGCCAGAATAGTACGCGCGTAGCCCACGCGCTCCCAAACCGACATCGCGATGTAAGCGACCGCGAAGAAGAGCAGGAACTGCCACGATTGAACGAGGGGGGCAACAACGATGAGCGCGGCGATGAGCAGCACGCCACTGATGATCACGACACGCAGCCTGCGCCTGGAGATATCCAGATCGGAGCTGCGCTGAACGAGGAATAGCTCTGTCTCGCTGAGCTGCAGCGACTCCTGCTTCATCTTCTCCTCTCTTGGTTCGGATCGGTTGTCGTGCTGGATCTGGGCAAAGCCGGGGGTCCGAAGTCACGAACGATGTCGGCGAGCCGATCGAGGAGATTGGCGACCGCCCTGGACCGGCGCTTGACCCGGGATCGAAACCAGGCTCGGCACCCCCAGTAGGTCGCGCCCAAGGAAGTGAAACCCAAGAAGACGCCGGCACCTTCCCCTTCGAACCCAGCCATGAACATCAGTGCAATAAAACTACCGCCGACGATCGCTGTCGTGCCCAGCAACCTGCGGTCGAGGCTGGGGAACTCGGTGATCTTGATCCGAGTCTTCTCCCGTCGTGGGCTGACGTGGATCCTCGTCTGGGGAGACGCCTTGGTCAGCCAGCGCTTGTACTCCCAAGACAGAGACCGGCTCATCGTCTCGTTGAGATGCCCGGATTCGCCTACGGTATCGCGGATCTCCTCGAGGAGGAGCGCGTAGACTTCGCTGGACGGGTCGCCCTCGACGGTGCGTTCCATCTCCACTTTGCCGGTGAACCCGAAGAAGCCGCCCTTCTCTATTCCTTCTTTCGGATCGGTAGGCTGCAACTCGACCAGCGGGACTGGAGCCTCTCGGCGCACGGCATCGCGAACCAACTCCGGCGCGATCCCCACCTCGGCAGCCAGCTGCTCGACTCCGCCGAGCGTCATCGCCGCCTCCGCGTGGCGGTCCTGCGTCGCCTCCAGTTCGGCGGCGCGCCGCACGATCTGTTGTGCCTCCAGCTCGTTGTAGATCTTCTTCTTGGCGCTGAACGCCGCCTCCAGCGCCTCCGCAAACTCGCCGGCCGTCATGTAGCGCTCTTCCGGTCGCAGCCGCATCGCGGTCACCAGAGCGTTCTCCAGCAAGCCCGGCAGCGCATCCAGCTTTAGCCGTTGCCGTGGCGGCGCGTCGATGAAGCGCTGCAACCGCCCAGCCTCTTCCGTGACCCACATACCCGGCGGCTCACCAATCAGCATCTCGTATGCCACGCAGGCCAGGCTGTAAATGTCCGTCCGTTCGTTCAGGTCGGATCGGCCCGCCGCCTGCTCCGGGCTCATGTAGCCGAGCGTCCCCACGGGATAGCCCGTGCGTGTCATACGGTCCCCGCCCGCCGTGCTGATCGCCTTAGCGACACCGAAATCGGCAACGACCGCGTGCCCCTCCGCCAGCAAGATGTTCTCCGGCTTGATGTCGCGGTGCACGATACCGCTGCGGTGCGCGTAGCCGAGAGCATCCGCCACCTCGCAGGACAGTTCCAGCACCTTCCGCGGATCCAGGTTCCCCTTTCGCTCCAACAGCGCGCGCAGCGAGTCGTCCACGTATGGCATAACGTAGTAGAGGAAACCGTCCGCGTCTCCCGAGTCGATGAGCGTCAGCACGTGGGGATGGGTGAGCTGGGCGGAGAAGCCGATCTCCTTCAGGAACCGGCCACCGGCGATCGAAGCCGTGAGCTCAGGGTGCAATACCTTAACCGCCACGGGGCGGTCGTGGCGCACGTCGTCCGCCATATAGACCGTGGCCATTCCGCCGCGCCCCACGACGCGTTGCAGCTGGTATCTCCTGGGTAGGGCCGCTCTGAGGGCCTCAGGTATCTCTGTCATAGGCAATTATCAAGCAGCCAAAGTACCCCTAACAAGCCGTAAAGTATAGTCTTGAATGGCGGCGGCCCGCGTTCGGACTACCGTTCGTCTTTCGGCGCCGGCAGGACTGCCTTCCCGGAACCGGTGACCAGGTTTGCGATGCGTTCGCCAAGCTCGCTGAGCACACGCGAACGCTTCCCGAGAAACCTGCGGTACCAGAGGCGGAAAGCGGTGTACTGTGCAGTAAACGCGGCGCCGCCCAGAAGAACTCCCGCACCGATGGCGAGGTCGCCTCCTATGTTGAAGACAGCGGCAAACGCAGCCCCGGCGAGCACGGCGCCACCTGCTACCGAGGCGATCTTCAGCTCATCCTCAGCGCCGGGGTGCTCGACGATCCATATTCTGGTTTGGCCGTCTCGCGGCCGCAGAGTGACCTGTACCCGCCGAGTCCACTCGCCAAAGCCGGGCTTGAACTCCCATGAGAACGAGTCATCGAAAGTCTCGTGGACGTGACCTGCCTGACCGATGGACCTCCGTATCTCCTCCAGGACGGCGCCGTACTGGCTTTCTGATACCTCGCCCTCGACCAGCCCTTCGAGCTCGATCTTGCCTGTGCGGCCGAGATATCCGCCCGTACTGATCTTCGGCTCAGACCGTGCCAGTTCCGAAGCAGCTTCTCGCACGTGCTGGGAAGGTATGCCGGCCTCAGCGGCGATTTGTTGGATACCCCCCAGCGACAGGGCACTGTCACGGGTCGGCCGGGCGTCAAGCTCAGCTGCTCGCCGGACTATCTGATGCGCCTCTTCCTCGCTGTACCTTGGGCCGCCAGCGAACGCGCTCGTCAGCGCTGCGCTCAACTCGCCGGCACTTCGGTATCGGTCCTGCGGAAGAAGCCGCATCGCCTTCACCAGATTCGCCTCCACAAAGCCCGGCAGATTGTCGAGTCTGTCACGGTGATCGGGTGGCGCGTCGATGAACCGCCCCAGCTCACCGGCCTCATCCCTTATCCAAGCACCTGGCGGCTCGCCAACCAGCATCTCGTAGAAAACGCAGGCCAGGCTGTAGACGTCGGTCCGCTCGTCAAGGTCACTACGGCCGGCCGCCTGCTCCGGGCTCATGTAGCCGAGCGTTCCTACCGGGTGGCCGGTGCGGGTAAGCCGGTCGCCGCCTGCCGTGCTCACCGCCCGCGCGACACCGAAATCAGCGACGACCGCGTGGCCCGCGGATATGAGGATGTTCTCTGGTTTTATGTCGCGGTGGACAACGCCGTTGCGGTGCGCGTAGTCCAGCGCCTCCGCGACTTCGCTCACGATCTCCAGGGCGACATCAGGCGGAAGAATACACTCGCGCCCGAGACGCGCCCTCAACGTGTCATCAACATACGGCATCACATAGTACAGGAAGCCGTCGGCCGCGCCGGAATCGTGTAGGGTCAGGATGTTGGGATGTGTGAGGCGAGCGACGATCCGGATCTCCTGCAGGAATCGTTCACCGGCAAGCGATACGGCGAGTTCCGGATTCACGACTTTGACGGCGACCCGGCGACCGTGACGCTCGTCCCACGCCTCGTATACGGTCGCCATACCACCGCGGCCCAAGACGCGCTCGAGCCTGTAGTGCTCGGCGACCGCGGAGGACAGGTTTTCGGGTATCACATCCACTCTCCGCTGTCCCGATCCACCATCAGCGCCTGCTTCTCCCTAGCCGAATTGGGTCAGGGCTGCGGACCAAGATGCCCTTTGACCCAGTGCAAGGCAATCGCGAGCCTACCCTAGCGAGCGAATTCGTTTCGTGAGCGCAGGTTCAAAGCCCATCAGTCGCTGGTAAAGACCGAGTTGGCCGCGATGGTACATTTCGTGAGCAATCCCGTGCTGCAGCCAGGCGAGTCGAGTGCCGGCCTGACCGTCAAATCGGATGATGAATTGCAGCATATGCAGTTCACCAACATCGAGGAATGCCCTCTCCGCTTCGCTGAACGAGGAACGCAGGAGATCAAGCAGGTCGGCTTTCGCAGTCACCTCGCTCACGTGCGCCGCGTAGTGATCGAGCAGTTCTGGCCAAGGCAGACGCAGGAAATCGGTATCGGGCCGCGTAAGCTCGCCGGTCATCATGAGCGCGACTTCGAGAATATGTTGCACTAGCTCTGCGACGTTCTTGACCTCGTCCGTCGGTCGGAAATCGAAATGCTCACCCGGGATATTCTCCACTTCCTCGATGAGTCCCTCACGGACGTCCGCCCACGCCTCCAGAGTCTCTTCTAAGAGCGATGTGAACCGGGCCATCGTCGCCTCCGTTGAGCTATGTGATACAGACGTACTGCTCACGCCTCTTCCACCCGTTTCTTCAAAGCCAAGTTCATCTCCTCGAATCCCTGACGCGTGGCAGTATCCAGGCTCCCCCAAAAGAGCGGCACCAGAACACCTCTGAACTCCTCACGATGCACCAATCGAGTTCGCCTGCCCGCGTCCAGCGGGTCCATTGTGAAGATATGCTCGCCATCGAACAAGCCGGGAAGCATCGTTCGCAGTTCCCTCATAGACACTTCCTTCCTGGTAGTCCGACCCTAAAACAAGCGACTATGCGGTCAGGGATTTCCCGAGGGTTGGTAGATCCTGATCTCGCCGGGCAGCACCGTGGCGTCGCCCAGCATAGATAGTGCTGACTGTACAAGTGCCCGCTGTCCGATGCTGTCATTAGGATCGCCCAGCAACGCCCCCATGGGGCGGTTCACCAGCAGCGTACGCGGCGGAAGGATTCGGTCCGCGACCTTCTGAAGGTTTAGAACGCAAATCGTGGAAATACCGTGTCTTTCTATTTCGCGGGCCACCAGACCAACGGTCCGGTTGCATGTCGGTCAAGCCGGGGTCAGGAGAACCGCATCCACTTCCTCTTGTTTGAGCCGCCCGGCAACACGAGGAGCGGCGTTCTTTTCAAGATTCCGGGTCAGCGGAATGTAGCCCATGAACGAGAAGTGCGTCGAAGCCAGATCCCCAATATGACCTTCTCTCACGAGCTCCCTAGCAAGCGGAAGTGGGAAAATCGTGTTGACGTCCGCTTTCGCGATTTCGATGTCGTAGTGGGGGTGGTGAATCTGAAGCGTATCTACATCGATGTCGGATGGAATCTCCCGGTAGCTCGCGTCGCCTAACTTGCCGGTCTCGAACGGTTCTCCACCGGGCGGTACGAACCCACCCGTGGTCACGAGCGCCAGCCGCGCTTCCGACAGCGGCACCTTCAGTGGAGCGAGCGCCGGCACTGCTCGCTGGGGTCCGATGCCCAGCGCCAGCCACGCCTTACCGTGCAGGTTTAGGTCGCGCTCCGGCCCCAGGGGCTCAGAGCGACTCTTCACCGCTCACCCCTGATCGCCGGCCTGATTCGCCGCCGCCCTAACCACGTTGGGCGGCTCCAAATGGCCGAGCTCACGCAGATTGCTGAGGATTCGACGCAACAGCATGATCAGCATTATGGCCAGCCCGGCAAGAAAGATGAGATCGAGCGCGCCGAGCGGAACGTCTTTCAGCTCGAGTATCGGTTCGAAACCGAGGGCCAGCGCACTGCCACCGAGTATCAGGATGACCCGCACCTCGCTGGGCCCAATGTACTCGTATCCAAACTGAAAGGACTTCATCACGAACGTCTCGAGATACACGTTGATCGACATCAAGTAGTACATGATCAGCGCAGCTAGCCCCATCGAGAGCAACAGATACGGCGAGAAGCCGAGCCCGATGCACACGAAGGCGACCGAGAACATGTCGATGATGTGGTCCAGGTAATAACCGTATCGCGGACGTTCGGTTCGTCGGACGCGAGCCAACGTTCCGTCAAGGCTATCACCGATCCAGTTGATCACCCAGAGCACGTTCGCCGCCCACAGGTAGTTCGTGCTGTAGCCAGACGACGCGTAACAAACGCCTATGCCGGCAGCCGCCAGGAACCCGAGCGCCGTCATATGGTCCGGCATCACCCATCCTGGCAAAGCTGCAGCCATGCGAGGAAGTGCCCATTGCTCGAAACTTCGAAGCAGGTATTTCGGTTCACGGCGATGTTCAGCCTCTGACATGCTGACCCTCCCGTTTCCGCGACTTCCGTTTGTTGAGGAGCGGCTTCATGAAGCTCCCGGTAAGGCTCCCCTTCACTTTCACTACGTCCTCCGGCGTACCTACCGCCACCAACTCACCTCCGCGGTCACCGCCCTCCGGTCCGAGGTCGATGACCCAGTCGGCGGTTTTGATCACATCAAGTTGATGTTCGATCACAACTACCGTGTTTCCACGTTCGACCAGCCGGTGCAGCACTTCGAGTAGCAATCGTATGTCCTCAAAATGGAGCCCGGTTGTCGGCTCATCCAAGATGTAGAGCGTCCTACCAGTCTGGACCTTCGAAAGCTCGGTGGCAAGCTTGACCCTTTGTGCCTCTCCACCGGACAGCGTTGTCGAACTCTGCCCCAAAGTGATGTATCCCAGACCGACGTCCTGAAGCGTCTGTAATTTGCGCCGGACTGTCGGAATCGCGTCGAAGAACTCGAGAGCCTCATCCACGGTCATCCCCAGCACGTCGGCAATGTTCTTCCCTTTGAAGAAGACCTCGAGCGTCTCCCGATTGTATCGTTTCCCTCGACACACGTCGCAGGCGACATACACATCAGGCAAGAAGTGCATTTCGATCTTGACCAGGCCATCGCCTTTGCAGGCCTCGCATCTTCCGCCCTTCACGTTGAAGCTGAATCGACCCGGCGAGTAGCCGCGAATTCGGGACTCGGGAAGCTGTGCGAACAGCTCACGAATCGGTGTGAACACGCCTGCGTAGGTTGCGGGGTTTGAGCGCGGAGTCCGACCGATCGGTGACTGATCGACATCGATAACCTTGTCGATGTGTTCCAGACCCTCAATGGCTCCATGGCCCCCCGGGATCAATCGCGACCGATACAACCTTCGTGCAAGCTCCCGATAGAGAATCTCCTCTACCAGCGTAGATTTTCCGGAACCGGACACACCGGTGACACAGATGAAGCAGCCAAGCGGGAACTCAACATCGATTTCCTTCAGGTTGAATTGCCGAGCTCCGGTGACGCGCAGCTGCTCTCCGTTACCCGATCGTCTCGATTTCGGAACATCGATCATCCGGTCGCCGCGCAGGTAGGCACCGGTCAGCGACTCGCGTGACGCAAGAACATCCGACAGTTCTCCATCGACAACGACCTCACCGCCCGTCGTGCCAGCGCCCGGGCCAAGGTCGACTATGTGGTCGGCCCGACGGATCGTCGCCTCGTCGTGCTCGACGATGATGAGCGTGTTTCCCAGGTCGCGAAGCGACTCCAGCGTTTGCAGCAGCCGCTCGTTATCTCTCTGATGCAATCCTATCGACGGTTCGTCCAGTATGTACAACACTCCAACCAGCTTGGACCCGATCTGCGTGGCCAGCCGGATACGCTGCGCCTCGCCGCCAGACAAGCTCTCGGCGCTACGACCCAGCGTCAGGTAGCCGACGCCGACATCAGCTAGAAAGCGGAGACGTTCGATGATCTGCTTCAAGATGGGTCCCGCGATGACGCTGTCTAAGTAAGAACCGCTACGGTCTCGGCCGCCCAGTGTCTCGAAGAACTCCCGCGCCGAATCGGCCGTCATCCCGGAGATGTCGCCTATCGATTTGTCCTCGAACGTTACGGCCAGTGCTTCCGGCCGCAGTCGGTTTCCTTCGCACTCGCCACATATGTCTACCGACATGAACTCGCCAAGCCGCGCTCGCAGGCGATCGCTGGGTGTTTCGTGGTAGCGTCGCTCCAACCGTGCCTTTGCGCCCTCCCAGTCGATCTCGTCCGACCCGTTGAGTATCTCGTCCTGCATCGATTTGGGTAGATCGTTCCATGGCGTGTTCGGGTGCACGCCGTGCTTGCGCGATAGCGGATCGATGACCCGTTTGCGTAGATACCCGATTGGCGAGCCCCAGGGAACGATTACCCCTTCCAGCAGCGATAGCCGGCCATCGGCGAGCATCAGGCTCGGGTTGGCAACCTTCCTCGTACCCAACCCACCGCAACCTGTGCAAGCGCCGTACGGTGAGTTGAACGAAAACTGTCGCGGCTCGAGTTCGGGAAGGTTGATCCCGCAGTCGGGGCATGCGTACCGCTCGCTGAAGAGTCTGAATTCGGGGTCCGCGTCCCTCTTCTCGTAGCGGGCAATCTGGACAACACCGTCCGCCGTGCGCAAAGCTAGCTCGATGGAATCGGTAAGGCGCGGTCTGTCATCGGGCTTCACCGCGAGACGGTCCACAACGACCGCTATGTCGTGGTTGACCCTGCGGTTCAGCTTGGGCGGATCGTTCAGGTCGTATGTCTCACCGTCTACGCGTATCCGAACGAACCCGTCCTTGCGCGCCCGTTCGAACGTGTCCTTGAACTCGCCCTTTCGTCCGCGGACCAGCGGGGCTAACACTTCGATGCGAGTCTTCTCGGGCCACCCCAGAACGATATCCGAGACCTGATCGGGTGTTTGTCTCTGGACCGGTTTGGAGCACGACGGGCAGTGGGGCGTTCCACAGCGTGCCAACAACAGTCGAAGGTAGTCGTAGATCTCGGTGATCGTCCCGACCGTCGAGCGCGGATTGCGGCCGGCCGTCTTCTGCTCGATGGAAATGGCCGGCGACAACCCTTCGATCGAGTCGACGTCGGGTTTCTCCATCAACCCAAGAAACTGTCGGGCATACGCGGAGAGCGATTCTACATAGCGCCGCTGTCCTTCGGCGTAAATCGTATCGAACGCCAGGCTCGACTTGCCAGATCCTGACAACCCTGTCACCACCGTCAGCCGGTTACGGGGAATCCTGACGTCTATGTTCTTGAGATTGTGCTCCCGGGCCCCGTGGATGACTAGGTGCTCGTCACGCATCGTTCTTACTAGCCGTCACGTTGTTGCTGCCGGGAACGATTACGCTCAGCGCCATGGGGCGGACAGTTGCCGTGATTGGCGTCGTCATCTCGAGCCGTTCCCCGTCGATCTGTACTGGCATTGGCGGGTCGGCTTCCACAGTGATCTCGCGTCCGCGCAGGTACAGCAATCCCGAGCTCTGGTGATGTCGGCGAGCCATGATCGCTGATAGAGCGGAGAAGAAGTCGATTATCGACTCTACCGCAAGAACGCAGATATCCAGGAGGCCGTCATCGGGTTTGCCATCGGGAACCAGGTCGACCGGCCGAGCGAATAGCGGGGCCGCAAGGCCGGGCATGTTAGCGATCTCCACTCCGATGCCCTTGGCCTCATGTTCATCGCCGTCGACGTGTATCCTCAAATCAGAAACCCTTGGGGAAAAGGCGGCGCCGGTCGCCGCATGGACATAAGCGAGATAGCCGATCCGGCGCTTGATTGCGGACGGCGGCCTGACGACCTCTGCGTCGAAGCCTGCCCCTGCTATGATCGTGAACGGGGAGCCGTTCAACATCCCAACGTCGATTCTCCGCGGCACACCGTTCACGGCAACGTCCAGCATCTTCTTCACGCTCTTTGGCAACCCGAGGTTGGCGGCCAGCTGATTTCCGGTGCCGACGGGTAGGAGCGCCAGGCTGGTCTCTGTGCCGGCCAGCGCAGTCACAGCTTCCAGCACCGATCCGTCACCTCCCGCAACCAAAACGCGCCCGAAGCCTCTCTCGCGTGCGGTCCTCGCGAGCTGCTCGCCGTGGCCACGGTCCTCGGTAAACGCGTATTCGTACGGGACCTTCATCGCGTCCAGTCTGGCTTCGACCTGACGACGCAACCGTTCAGGATGTCTCGCCCCCGCCGTGGGGTTATGAATGACGAACACGCCGTTCCGATCAGCTACCACGCTCGAGCTCCATCAAACGCGCGATTCGTTCTTGCGTCGGCGGGTGAGTTCGAAACAGTCCCGAGAACCCGCCCCGGCGAAGGGGGTTAACGATGGCAAGATGCGCGGCCGACGGGCTGACATTCATCGGAATTCGTCGTGCCAGGTCTTCCATACGATCCAGCGCCCGTGCAAGCCCACGTGGCGAGCCAGCGATTTCAGCTCCCAGCCGGTCCGCTCGATATTCCATCTGCCGGCTGACCGCCATCTGAACCAGTACTGCCGCCAGCGGCGCCAGTATTAGCATGGCGAGAGAAGCGAAGACGTTTCGATCTCGGTCACCGAAGAAGAACGCCAGTCGAGCGAGCAAAGTCACCGCTCCAGCCATGGTCGCCGCCATGGTGCCCGTCAACATGTCGCGGTTCTTGATGTGCGCTAGCTCGTGCGCGGTTACACCTTCCAGCTCGGCTTCTTTGAGCGCGCTCAGGATTCCCTGCGTAAAACAAACGACGGCCCGTTCCGGGCTCCGACCGGTGGCAAACGCATTGGGTTGCTGGCTGGGCGCGACAGCCACAGTCGGCATCGGTAGCGCGGCGCGCTGGCGCAGGCGGTCTACCATCTCGTAAAGATGTGGATTGTCCTCCGGCTTGATGATCTGGGCTTTGTACATGCGCAGCACCGCACGATCACTGAACCAGTACATGCCGAAGTTGAATAGACCGACGATAATGAAGGCTGGAAGCATGGCGTTCGGGCCGCCAGCCACGTAGGCGATGCTGACGACCAGCGCCGTGAGCCCCGCCATGAGACCAAAGATTTTCGCGTAGTTACCCATCTTGTGCTCCACGCGCAGCCGCGCTCCCGGCTTCAGCCGCGCCATTGTTACCTCGCTGTCCCATTTGACCTATGAACCTAAACACAGAATGGCGTTCCGATCCACCCCTGACCTGCCGCCGCGATCAGGGCGACATTGAGCGCCATAGGGTCGCTCGAGGATTTGGGGGCGATGAAGGTAGGAGAAGACAGGATTTGCAGGACCCTGCTAGTAGCTCCACCCGTAGAACAGGTACAAGCCGATCGACTGCTGAATATTGGCTCCGGGGACCTCCAGCACGAGCGGGTTAGCCTGGCCCCAGCGAGGCTGAGTTATCCCCCTAAGCGTCAGGTTGTCGTCGAGTTTCCATTCCAGTCGAACCGTCGGACGCACGGCACCCGCCAGGTGCTGCGCCACGCTCACAAACACTGTGGGCGCCAGGTACCAGCCAACTTCTACCTGCGTCGCGCTGAACGATGGGCCAACGCCTTCCTGGAATTCACCGCCCTCGGTGCCTCCCCAGTAGTTCACCCGGCTCACATCGATATACGCCACGCCGGTCTCACCGACGAGCAACGATCCGAGCGCATACCCGAGGAAGGCGCTAGGTACGTCGGCCGCCACATCCGATAGCAGACTGCGTTCTTCACTTGGGCGCGTGATCTCGTACGACGGCCGCCCGAGTATCAAGTAAGACAAGAGGTCGGACTCGGGGATAGGCGGTTGTGCATCGCTCTCGAGCGACAGCGTCATGTCCTCCAGCGTACCACCGATAATCAGACGAATTTCGATAGGCCGCTTCTGCGTGCGGAGATTGTACAGTGCGACGATCCGCAGGTTAGGATTCATCTCCTGCGATCCCACGAACTCGATCGTTCCCTCCGACACCTCGAATCGCCGGTTGAACAATCGATAGTCACCGCGCTCCGCCAACAGCGTACCGTCCATCCGCCACACATCCTGACCCGGTCGCCTGCTTATCAAGAGATTACCCGAGATGGCGACGTTGGCCTCCGCTGAACGCAGCCAGGTGTCCTGTGCGACGTCGACGCCCATGTCGAGCGTCAGGTTGTCCAGGAACGGGTTGGCTGGCCGCCTGGCCGTTTCGAAGGCGGACAAGTCGAGCAGCAGGAACGAACTGTCTTCGAGGTAAGGATCTGCTATCTCGGCCTGACGGCCGATCTCGTCCATGAAGAGCACGCCGCTTACAACGGATATATCTCCGCCGACGATCGGCTCTCGATACCGACCACGCAGCCAAACCGAGCCGGACACGATGAATCGGGCGTCGAGTTGATCGTAGAGCGGAAGCGCATCTCCGACGATCGTTAGATCGAAACCGGGGTCTCTCAGATCGCTGAGGTTGAGTCTCCCGCCCAACACACCACGGCCGCCCGAATCGTTGGCCCTAAGTGGAACCCCCTCGAAGCCGACATTAATCAGGTGCAGATCCTGTCCTTCGAAGAAGGCATCACCTGTGAACGATAGGTAGGTGATCCCACTGTAGATGACACGGAAGCCTCCATCTACAAATGCTACCGGTCCTTCCAAGCTCAGACTGCCGGGAGTGCCTCCAATGGAGACCGTTCCGTAAGCATGGCCGTGCGGCTCGGCGATCTGATTGCCGAAGAAGAGCGTCGCCAGATTGAGGGGAATGCTATCGCCCTCAGCAGTCAAACGGATTTCGCGTTCCGGTATGCTCAGCGCGAAGCTCGGAAGCGCGAGGTCTACTGGATACGTCCCGTGTATTCGGAGCAGTCGCAGGTCGTCATCCCACATTGATACATCGAGCGACGCATCATCGTCTTGGAACTCGAGTTCACCGCGAAGGCTCGTGAAGGGTACGCCAACCAGGCGACCGTCGCTGACCTCAAAACTGCCACGTATCTCCGGGCGAGCCGTAGTGCCGGAAAGTTCGGCGCTCGCCGTCAAGAATCCGCCGAGATCCAGGCTGTCGGGAAAGAGCCTGGCTATGGCGCCGAGATCTATTCCTTCCACTTCGGCGGAAAATGCGGCTCGGCCGCTATCCGGGATGACTCCACCCGCCGTCAGGTATCCCGCCTCACTCGCGACGCGAATATCACTGGCCGCGATCCCTCCCGACCGTGCGACCCGTACCTCGGTGGGTTGGCTCATCGACCAATCTGTCCCGGCAAGACGTATGCTGAGCTGTTCGAACGCGAGAGTGGTTGATTCGCCACCCAACACTACCTGCATCCGACCCGCAGCGTCGGCAGCCGAATCGACAGCGAGGTCAAAATTAAGCGTTGATGTGTCACCGACGATGCCCCCCTGCACACCCAAGCGTTGCAATCGAACATCGCCGGCGCTGCCGCCAACCACGAGCGCGGCGCCCGCGAGGTTCAGCGAGTCTGCGGAGCCGTAGACCTCGAAGTCCTCTATGACGAGACTGTCGGCGGCCCAGATTCCGTAGCGGAGATCGCTTCCAGCCATCTCCGCTCGTACCGCGACATCGCCGATGACCCCCTCGAGCTCCCCCCTAATCCGCGCCGAGCCGTCGACCCGTGCCGCCTCCGAGTCATCGACCTGGCCTGCGGGTCCACCGGCCGTCAGCCCAGGACCGCCTCTGTATCCCGGGAACACCCAGGGCGTGAGGCCGCCCAGACTGTCGGCCGCGATGTCGAACGCGAGCCTGCCAGTCGAGTCGGGAATCAGGCCGAGCGCGCCACTCAGGCCTATCTCGCCGAACTCGACTATGGCCGCACCACTATCAACGACCAAACGGCCGCCGGTTAGACGAAGGTCGCTGTACGCCGTATCGAGTCGAACACCGCCAACGAAGGAAGAGAAGATCTCGAGATGACCACGCGCTTCCAGGTCCTCCAGGACGGTACCACTCCCTGCGAGTTCAGCACGGAAATCAATGTCCGATTCGGGGAGGCCTTGTCTGAACGGCACGACCCGAATCCGTCGGCCCTCCATTTCTCCCAAGTAGCCAACCTCATCCTCGGTAAGCCGTACTTCGCCATCGAACCGGATCGAGTCGCCTGCGCCGCCGAGGCTGGCCTCCACGGCGAGTGCTGTCAGCGGGCCGCGCGCGCTGAAATCCCCAGCGAAATCGCCACGGAAGAAGATCCACGGGTAGTATCGCGATAGCGTATTGAACGAGAACGATTCGCTGTGAAGCTCGAAATCAAGCAGCAGCCCGCTCGTGTCCGCAGACACGATACCCGCCCCTTCAACGGTCGTGGGCGTCAGATTCCCGTCGCGCTGCTCGAGCGAAAAGCTCAAGGAAGCGCCGTCGGCGAGTCGGCCGTCGAGGTGAGCCGAGCCGGTGATGTCGCCCCGCAAAGCCATCTCCGGCGCAAACGCTCGCACCAAATTCAGCCGGACTGTGTCGAACTCTAGTTGAAGATCTTGCGCACCCAATTCTCCCCGCCACAAATGCCGGGCGTGTACCGTGCCCCGCGCGGCGATGTGTGTCGTCAGATCCTCCGCTTCTGGGAGAATGTTCAGGTCGGCTTCTACAGCCAGCTGAGAAAGTGGTCCGTCAAGCGCGACTTCACCGTTCAACTCTGCCGCTACCGGAGAATCCCAGCCCGTCAGCTCTTCGATGAGCGATGAATTCAGCCGCTCCACGTTCACATCAAGCGCGTTGAACGACAGGCCGTCCGGTCGGTCTCGCAGCGACAAGGCAAAGCGGCCGGTCGCGACCGCGTCGCGCGATTCCCATCTGGCATCCTGCGCCTCCAGGGCGATGCCATCGGGGAGCGTTCGCATATGATAGTCGAGATCTGCCGTCCCGGACGGCATCCATGGAAGAAGCCACTGGATGTCTTCCGTCGACATCGGACTGCCGCGCATTCTGAAGTCGTACTGTGGGTTCGATACGAGCGTAACCCATCCTTCGCCGAACAGGTTGGAGCCCGGGAGAGCCCCCTCAGAAACATCGAAAGACAGCCTGTTGCCGACGACCTCTATGTAGCCTCTCAGCTGCTGAACCTCGAACGGGTCATCGACTATCGTCACCTGGCTGGTGAACTGGACGATCTGGAACTGCCGACTTTCGTCCCGCGGCACCACGATCTGTGCCTTCGATAGCTGAGAATTGAGTCGCTGGAAGCGCAGCTCGCGCCACCACTCGCCGTAGGCTTCGATAAGATGCCAGCGCACCGAGTCCGGGTCGGTTCCTCTCTCCGGGTCCCACGGGATCAGCATCGTCACTTCGCCGGAGCGTATCGCTACGTCCTCCAGTTCGAGGCGAAGTCCTCCTTCGTCGCTCTCCTCAGTAACCGGACCGGCCCGGCGCGGCCCGCGGAATGCCTCCTCGAAATTCCAGCCGATTTCCGGCTCGGTTCGGAGCTTGACGATCGGGTTGACGATCGTCGCCCTGGCGAACTTCAGATTGCCGAACAAGAAGTCAGACCACCGGTATTGAACCGTCAGAGTATCGATACTCGCGAACTCTCGGCCGTCCTCTTCGTAGATCCGCACGCCGGCCATCGTGACCATTCGGAGCAAATCGCCGGCAAGGACCTCGTCGATCTCAACGCTGCCTCGGATCGCTCCGTTCAACTTCTCGACTGCGTAGACGCGCACTTTCTCGCGGCCCCAATCCGTACGCGTGAGCAGCATGCCGGCGACCGTCGCCAGCAGCAGTACCGCGCCGACCAGTGCCAAGGGCAGTCCGATGATTCGTTCCTTCCAGTTCATCAGAACGCGTGCCCGATCGAGAAGTGGAGTGTCATGCGACTAAATACGCTCTTGCCCTCAAAAGGTTTGTATAAGAACGGAATGGCCTGGTTGTTTGCGGTACCCAGCTGAACGATTTGCGACTGACCGAACTCGTCTTCGAGCTCGGTTACCACGGGCAAAGGTTCGCCACCTGAGATCGTATTGAAACCGATATCCAGTCGCAGTGGGCCCACCGGGCTCAAGTAGCGAATACCGAATCCAGGAGACCAGGCAAAACGCTCAGCTTCCGGAACCTCACCACCCGAACTCCATACCCGACCCATGTCAACAAATACCACGGCGCGCCAGTTCTCCGATCCGAGTGGCATGCGGACTTCGGCGTTCGCCACCAGAGAGTTCTGTCCACCGACCGGGCGCGGTACGGCATCCTCCGATCTTAGCCCGGATTGATTCGGGTCGCACACCAGGGTGTTCTCGTCCGTCACCCGATTCCCTTCACAGAGCGGAATGTTCTCCCTGCTGGTCAGCAGGACTTTCGGACCCAATAAGTTCTCCTGAAAGCCGCGAACGGTGTAGGCGCCGCCGGCATACATCCGCTTGAGCGGATGAGTCAGGGCCTCGCTTCCCGGAGTAAGATCCACCCCCTCGATCCCCGACCCGACGGGCCTCAAGACGCCACCTCGCATTCTGAGAGCCAGAACGGCCTGCAAACCCATACGCCGGTACCAGGCGACCTCACCTTGAGCTCTTACATAGGTCCACCCCGACCCCGTGAAACGCGAGGCATACTCCCCCTCTACGGTAAGCCGATACCCGCGGCTCGGGTCGAGCACCGCATCTGTTCGGCCCTGCGCAAACGTGAGCGTTACGGGAGATAGCCAGCGCCGCTCCTCCAGAATCGCGATGTCTGCCGGGTCACAGATCAGGAAGTTGGCGCAGAATAGGAAATCAGCGCTCCCCTCCTGCAGCTCGTTGAGCGACGGACGGTAGCTCGCGCTGACCGCCGTACCGACGGAGATCTCCCGGCTGAAGCGAACATCACCACCGATCGACGTGGAGACGTAGACGGCAGGCAGGCTGATGCGGTCGGCGAATAAGCCCAGGTGCAGCCAGTTCTCGGTGCCAAGGAACCAGGGTTGTCGGAAGTCGACTCGTAGAAGCCAGTTTACCTGGTTGTAGACCGAGTCACCCGGAACGCTACCATCGCGGGCTACGCCGGCCTGTGTACACGGAAACTGTCGAGCTCGCCGGCTCGTGGCGATGTTGGAAAGCACGCCGTTGATCTCGAGCTTCCGCGTGCCACCGAAGAAATTACGGTTCGCCCACCCCGCCTGGAGGGTTATGCACTCGGTGGTCGAGATGCCGGCACCGAACTGAACGCCCCTCAGCTTCGCCTCATTCACCTGGACCCGGACATCGACGACGGTGTCACCGCTAACCGGCTCGGACTGCACATCCACGTAGTCGAACAGCGCCATCGAGTACAGATTGCGCTGGCTCCGTACGATCTCCTCCAGGCTGTAGACATCGCCGGAGTGGAAGCTGAGCAGCCGAAGCACATCATCGGGGGCGATCTCCACCGCCCCATCTACCTCGATATTACCGATCGTATAGCGCGGGCCCGGGATCGCCTTGAGAACAACCTGCGCGCCCATCGAATCTTCTGCCGGCCGCATCGCATCGACCAGTACAACCGCATCTGCGTAGCCGCTGTTGCCAAGATCTCGTTCGATCTGACCCCGGGATACCGTGAGCGCGAGCTCGCTGAATGGTTGCCCCGGTCTGAGTGAGATGCCAGCGACGATATCACTCGCGCCGTCGACTTCCTCGAGTCCCTGCACCTCAAGGCTGCGCACGATGACCGGTTCACCCTCGTCAACGATGAACGTCACCTCGACGGTTCCGTCGTCGCGGGTGACGGCGGTGTCGACTTGTGCCAACCGGTAGCCGCGCCGGAAGTAGAACACCCTGAGTCGTGCCACATCTGTCGTGAGCTCACGCGGGACCAATCGGGCGGTGTTCTTGAAAACATCGAGGCCGATCCAACAGAGCGGACTGAGGAACACCGATTTGCAGCCACTGGACGTGGTGGCAATCGCGCGCCGGATCTCCTGGTCGCTGAAGGCCTCGTTACCTTCGATGTGGATCTTGCGTACGACCGGTAGAGTATCGCGTGCACTGGCCTGGGCCGTGACATTGGCTGGCAGGAGCGCCGAGATGCAACTCGCCAGCAGAACCAGGCGACCCAGTCGCCAGCCAGCGAAATTGCGTAGCGAGGTACGAATCTCGGTCAATTTGCGGGTACCATCCATACTGCCAAGCGTCGACCCACAGGCTTACAAACGGTGAACTCAGCTGTCACCATCTATCCGGCAAACGCACTGTCGTGCTCCGCCATTTTGTCGAAGTACTCTCTCGAGCCAAGCGGGAAAACGTGCTCGCTGATCGGCATGAACCGAGAGAGATCTCCAAACCATGCATGATGTGCTACCCGGATCGTCCTCTCTTCGATCCGTATCACGTTGAAGGTGTTCTTGAACCGCTCCCTACCACGGCCTCGTCGTGAAGTGGTGGTCCCGCACTGAGCGATCACAATGCCGCGGCGGCGAAGTTCGCCCGGAAAGAAGTCCAGGGAGCTACCGATGTATGAGCGGTGCATGTGGCCAGCAAGAATCAGATCGACCTTGAGACGCGTGAAACGTTCCATCGCCCGGCGCGCATAAGGCATTACGGTGCCGCCGATGAAGTCGGGCGCCGGCGCCAAATGGTGATGGGTGACCACGACACGTGCAGCTGATGGATCTGCGTTTTCGAACGCTCGCTCCGCAAAGTCTAGCTGCGAACGGCGGATGCGACCGTTGGTTAGAGTGAACCGGCGACTCGAATTCAGCGTGACGATCACGAGACCTTCGAACTCGGACACGCTGTTGAGTTCGTCAGATATGTGACGGCGATAGTGTCTGTAGGGGAAGAGAAACCGCTCCCAAATTCGATAGAACGGTACATCGTGGTTCCCTGGCGTGACGACCACTGGCGCGCCGAATCTCCCGAGGTATTCAGCAGCCTCTTGAAACTGCTCCGCCCGAGCACGCTGTGTGAGGTCGCCACTCACCGCCACCACGTCGGGAACCAGTTCGCCCGCCTGTTCCAACACCGCCTCCGCCACGTCGGGAAGAAACGGCGTGCCGAAGTGCAGATCGGAGAGATGCAGGATGGTTGGCACGGCTAATCCTGTCCTGGTTCTCAGGACGTGCCTTCCGCAGCTCGCTGCGGACGGCTAAGTACCCAGGCCCCGTATATCCCACCCACTATCATCGCCAAACTGATCATCTGAGCCAGCGTAAGAACACCAAAGAACCGATCGTCTTTCGCCCTTAGAAACTCGACCGCGAATCGTTCGAGCCCCGCCAAAGCCACCCACACCAAGAACAGCCATCCGGCGCGATAGGAATGGCGTCGTAACCGCCACAGCACGAAGAAGATGATCGCCGTTAACGCCACCTCGTACAGCTGCGTCGGATGGACCGTGAGAACTTCCCAATCCGCTACGCCTTCGGGTATCGAGACCCCGAACCCTTCTCGCAGATTCCCCGCCGTCGACGGCGGAGACCCGTTCGGGAACGCTACACCAAGCCAGCTGTCCGTCGGACGCCCATAGTCATCACCCACCAGAAAGCAACCGAATCGTCCTACAGCATAGGCAGCAGGAATGCTAAGGGCAGCAACATCGGCGACAACGAAGAACGGGAGCTTCTCGCGGCGCAGCAGATACGTGACGCCCAAACTTCCACCGATCAATCCACCATACCACACAAGTCCAGCCCTCGAGAATATCGTTCCCAACGGATCCCGTACTAGAAACGGCCAGTTGAGGAAGGCGTAATAGAGTTTTGCTCCGACGATACCGCCGATCAGGGCTCCCATCAGGAGCGTCCAGGCCACGTCTTTGTCGTAGCCCTTGCGCTTGAACTCCACACTGGCAACCAACCCGGCGGCCAGAAACGCAAGGCCCAACATCAGCCCAAAGCTCGTTATCTCTATGCCGTTGAATTCGAACAGTATCGGGTACATGGTTTCCCTTTTTTACGGGACCGCGCTACCGGTCACAACCCCTGGCATGGGAAGGTCCGCCCGCGCGTTCAGATCGAGCCCCGATCGCTCCCCGCGATCGAACCGGAATCGAGCCGCACGCGCCACCATCGCCGCGTTGTCCGTCGCCAAGCGCGGCGAGGGGACGAAGACGAGACCCTCGGGCTCCACCTGGGTCCGCAGACTTTCCGCCAGCGCCCGGTTTCGCGCTACTCCTCCACCAACCACAATACGCTGGCAGTCCGTGGCCCGCACGGCCCGCATCGTCTTAACAACAAGCTGCTCGACCGCGGCCCGCTGAAACCCCAGGCTGAGGTGCGGTACTTCATCCTCCAGACTTCCGTTCTTCTCCAGCTCCCGCACCCGCATCAGGACCGCCGTCTTGAGCCCCGAGAACGACATATCATAGTAGTCCGAGTCGCCGGTCTTCTGATTCGAGCGAACCATCGACACCGGAAAAGTGTGTCGCCCGGGCTCGCCCTCCCGGGCCTGGATCTCTATGGCCGGCCCACCCGGATAGCCGAGTCCGAGCAGCCTGGCGACCTTGTCGAACGCTTCGCCCACAGCATCGTCTCTCGTCTGTCCCAGCAATCGGTAGCGCCCCCAATCCTCGACGTGCAGAAGCAGGGTGTGGCCGCCAGAGACGAGTAGCGCGACAAACGGCGGCCGCGCTCGTTCGTCCTCCAGGGCGGAAGCAAAGAGGTGCGCCTCCATGTGGTGAACGCCGATCACGGGTCGGCCGAGCGCGTACGCAGCGGCCTTCGTCCAGTTGAGCCCGACGAGCAGAGACCCGATGAGACCCGGTCCCACCGTTACCGCGAACGCATCCACATCACCCGGGCCGAGGCCGGCCGTTTCAAATGTCCTGGCCACAACTCGATCGATCACCTGAAGCTGAGCACGAGATGCCACCTCCGGTACCACACCGCCAAACTCACCGTGCATGTCCTGAGTGGCGATCACGTGACCCAGAAGCTCGTCTTCACCACGCAAGAGCGCGGCAGATGTATCGTCGCAAGAGGTCTCGATGGCGAGTATGGTGGGTTCGCTCATGTTGTACTTCGCGATAGCCGCAGAACCGCGGATCAGGGCTCGCTACCCTCCTGGACAACGCGTGCCGAGTCGGGAACGACGGTGACGGTTAGGAATGGTCCTGGCAGCGGCAACGTGATTGGTAAAGTGGCACCGTAATCTTCCGGCCCGGACAGCTCGACGCGCGGTGTCAACCCTTCTGATCTGACCGCTTCAACGACGCTCCTCGGTCCAGATATCCTGACGTCGACAAGGGACGGCTCGACTCTCAATCCGGTCGTCGTCGCGCCGCGAATACCAAGAGGGATTCCTGCAAACGCGCGCTCGATTCGCTGTTCTACCGGAATCGTCACGCGGACGCTGATCGATGAGAGTTCGATGAGCCCATCACCTGCAGGAGGCGCCAACGGTACCTCGACGCTGATGGTTTCCCGTAGCTGCTCCTCAATGACGGGCACCGTGATGACCGAGTCGATGCCCTCCACTGAACCTGCGGGGCCTTCGACAGCAACCGCCCCGGGTTCGGCGCGCACCGAATCCGAGACCATGTAGCCGCTAGCCACGGTCACGTCGTCGATTCGAGGCACGACCCGCACGATCCTCCGCATGCGGGGCTGGAAGGCGAGGCGGAACTGATTCGGTCGGACGCTGACAGCTCGAACGTCGACGAGGTTCCGGCCACCACGCCCTCTGACCATCTCAGGACTCAGTTCGACCTCGAGAACATCCGACTCGACGCTATCGATGGAGACTACGATCTGAGGTCGCGATGCCGCGAGAGCTGCCAGATCACCGGCCCCGCCGGTGAATACGACAGAAACAAGATCCACGGACGGTTCCTGTTCCGTCATCACGTAGGCAGGGTCGCCGAGGATGAATATGACGTCCGTATCGACCGAGCGTTGCTCGACAGTGTCAGCGCTGACCGCAACCCACAAGAACACGGAGATTAGCGTCGCCGTGATCATGTAGGCCCAGTTCCGCTTCAGTTTGGCACGCCATCCGCTCATCGTTACATCCTGAACAGCTGCTCGATCATCGCCCGGTTCCCTCGCGAGTCCCAGTTGGTCGCGCCGACCACACGCTTCACGATCTTTCCTTCACGATCAAGCACCAGCGTCTCCGGCACACCGACCGCCCTGATCGTCCGCATGATCCGGCCATCAGGATCGAGCAGAATCGGAAAATCAAGCTCGTGTTCGCTCACGAACTCATCGACCTTCTCACGATAACCACGGCCGGCATCAATCGATACCGCCACAACGGTGAAGCCCCTGTCCTTGTAACGCTCGTGCAACGCATTGATCGAAGGCATCTCGATACGACACGGCCCGCACCAAGTCGCCCAGATATTGAGCAACACCACCTGCCCTTCATAGTCGGCGAGCGCGACTTCGTTACCCTCCATATCCATCGCGCTATACTCGGGCACTCGCTCCGCCACCTCAATTCCCGACGAGCCCGCCTCATACGATCCGCTGACGAGCAACGCGCCGACAATGCCCGCGACCAATATCACTCCGACTGCCAATTTCCAAATCTTCATCTGAACTCCAACGTTATCTCATACCTACGGTGTCCTCGACAACACCGACCGTGTCTGGCGGCGGCACGACCGCCACAACGACCGATACCGCCGCCCCGCGATCCAGGACGCTTCCGGGCTGCGGCGACTGAGACAGCACTGTCCCGGGCGCCGCCAGCGAGTCCGGCCGCTCCGTCACTTCGCCGAGTCGCAAACCCAGGCGGTCCAGAGCCTCACGCGCCTCGTCAAGAGAGCTCGTAGAAAGGTCCGGCACATCTGGAGTGCGGGGCCCGGCGCTTACCAGCAGCTGGACACTTCCCGAAACCTTGATCGCGGTCCCGGCTGCCGGCCGCATTCCTACCACTTGTTCCACATCGTTCTCTGCGTCGACCCAAACGATGTCGGTGACGTAGCCCGCTCGGGTCAGAACGATCTCCGCCTGGTCCCGGTTCAAGCCGACGACGTCGGGTACGGGCCGTTCCCTCGCCCCCATACTGAGCGTCACCCGCACGGTAGAATTGGGCGGCGCCATCTGCTCCGGGAGCGGCTCCTGAGCCACAACGGTACCCGGCGGTTCACTGTGGTTTAGCCCGGCCGCTTCCTCGTACTCGAGGTCCGATTCACCTACAGCCGTTTGTGCGTCTTCCGCCGTCATTCCCACGACGTTGGGCACGCGCACGAGCCCGCTGGCAACGTTCTGAGAGGGATAGACGGCGAGCGTGGTGATCAGGTATCCGAGCAAGAAACCCAGCACTCCGATTCCCGCTGCGGTGCCGGCGAGCCGGCCGGGCGAGGTTACCCAAGCACGCCAGTCCCTTGGCATCTTCTTCTTCCCTAGCTCATTCGGCATTTCGCCGAAGTCTTGCGGCATATGCTCCGTCCATCTCGTGGCGCTGAGGTAGCACTCTCAGATCGCCATCGTCCCCCAGCAGCTCCGGCGGGATCGCCGTATCAAGCGGAGGTTCGAGTTGGAAATCATCTCTCTGCGACAAAAACGTCGCGATTTGTTCCTCGTTTTCTTCAGGCTCCAGAGAGCAAGTGGCATAGACCAGCACTCCCCCTGGAACAACGATGCGGGCCGCGGCCTCCAGCAGTCGGCGCTGGAGGTCGACGAACGATTCGAGGTCGGTTGGCTTCAACCGCCATCGCCCGTCGGGATGTCGGCCCAGCGTCCCGCTGCCCGAACACGGCGCGTCCAACAACACGGCCGGTGCCGTCGCCATCGGCGGACGCGTCGAATCCGCAACGACCACGTGCAACCCCCGAAGCCCAAGCCGGGCCCGAGTATCGAGCAACCTGGCCAGCCGCTTTAGAGAAACGTCGAACGCCTGCACTTCGTGCCCCCGGGCCGCGAGAAGCGCCGCTTTCCCGCCAGGCGCCGCACAAAGATCAACCACCGGAAGCCCCGGGTCCAGTGCCATGTAGTCGACAACGCTTGCGGCACCCGGGTCCTGCACAACGGCAGGTGTCCAGTCCAGGGCCCGGCCAACATCGCTCGCATCGAGGCGCAGCGAATACGGGTATCGGTCCATCGGCTCGACGTCGACGCCCGCTTCATTCAAGCGTTTCAGAGCTTCCTCGCTGCTGCCGACCACGGAAAGATACACCGAAGGCCGCGCATTGTTGTAGGCGGTCAACCGCTCCACCTCTTCGACCGGCCACTGGGAAAGCCAGCGCTCGACAAGCCAGCGCGGGTGCGACCCCCACGTCGACAGATAGCCAGGCGGATCTTCCTCCCGAGCCGGGAAGTCGTATCTCGCGTAGGACGTGCCCGACAGCTTGCGCAGTACCGCGTTCACAAGCGACGAGGCGCCGCGTCCGGAACGTTGCTTCACCGCCTCCACCGCATCGGAGACGGCGGCGTAAGCAGGGACTCGATCCAATTCGAGTAGCTGATAGGCGCCGAGCCGCAATGCATCGACTACATCGGGCTCGAGCCTCGACGGCCTGCCCGTCACGAGCTGCCCGATCACGTGGTCGAGTCTACCCCGCAAGCGCAGAACGCCGTACGCCAGCTCATGCGCCAACCGACGATCCGCCTCACTGAGTGAGTTAGCAGGTCGTTCAAAGGCGTGATCGACAAGAGCTCCGAGGCGCACCGCGCGAAGCACCTCGAGAGCCGCCGACCGCGCGGGAGAAATCCCGGACTGGCTCGTCAGCTTCCGTCCTTCAGTCGAGCATCCCCGTTGTCGGGCTGGACGGAGCCGCTTGCTCTCGCTTCGGCATCCGGCCAGCGAGATACGCCAGTCGGCCGGCGCGTGTCGCATCCTTCATCGCCAGCGCCATCCGAACCGGATCCTTCGCCGCCGCGATCGCCGTGTTCATCAAGATTCCGTCAACGCCCTGTTCCATCGTCTCGCATGCATCCGACGCCGTCCCTACGCCAGCGTCGACGATGATGGGGACCGTGAGTCGGCTCTTGATCAGTCGAATATGGTACGGGTTGAGCAAACCGAGCCCGCTGCCGATGGGCGACGCCAGCGGCATCACGGCTGCCGCGCCCGCGTCCTCCAGCTTGAGCGCTGTTATCAAGTCTTCGTTGGTATAGGTCAGTACTTTGAAGCCCTCGCTGACAAGGGTTCGGGTCGCCTCCAGCAACCCTTCTACGTCCGGGAGCAGCGTCTCCTGGTCACCGATCACCTCGAGCTTGACCCATTCGCTGAATCCCGCTTCGCGCGCCAACCTCGCATAACGCACAGCTTCCTCGGCCGTGTAGCAGCCCGCGGTATTCGGAAGTAAGAACCACTTTTTAGGGTCCAGGTGATAGAGGACTCCTTCCTCTTTTGTGCGATCCAGATCCACGCGACGCACGGCGACGGTGACGACATCCGTCCCGGACGCGGTTATTGCCTCAACCATCGTCTCGTTGTCGATGTATTTCCCCGTGCCCAGGATGAGGCGCGAACGGATCTCGTGCCCACCAATCCGGAGAGGTTCGTCAAAGGTATCGATGTCTTTGCTCTCTGCAGCCATCACGTTACCGCCTTATTGATTATCGCTCCCTAGATGACGATCACGATCGTCATTGTCATCCTCCACCGACGAAGTGCACCAGCTCGATCGTATCGCCGGCAGTGACGTCCACGTCGTCGTAGCGATCCCGCCTCACGATTTCCCGATTCCATTCCACGACGACCGTCCCCTCCTGCAACTCCAGGTGAGCGAGCAAGCCCCGCACCGTCAGACCGGCCGGCACTTCGCGCTCGTCTCCGTTTATCGTAACAGTGATCTTAGCGTCGTCTCCGCTCATCGAACCGCTTCTGCCGCTCCAAAATTCGAGAATCGCTCGAGCGCCTCGAGATAGCTTCGCGCCGCAGCGGCGGGATCCGTTGCATCCCAAACGCCGCTCACCACGGCTACACCCCAGGCGCCGGCTTCCATCACTTCTTCTACACGATCAGGTGTTATACCCCCGATGGCGACGATTGGTCGGGCCGCCGCGGCCTGCCGCAGGATACCCGGGCCAAGGGGCTTGGCCTGCGGGTGGGTCGCCGTCTCGTAGACATGACCGAGAAGCGCCATATCCGCTCCCTCGCTCCGCGCCGCTGTAGCCTCCTCAGCCGCGTGGACAGAACGACCAATCCACACGCTACCGCCCAGTAGCCGACGAGCTTCGCGGGTGGGGAGACTGGCCTTACCCAACTGCACGCCGTCGGCCCGAATCCCTAACGCTACATCGATCCGGTCGTTGATCCAGATCTCGGCGCCGACTCGCCGCGCCGCGACCGCCAGCCGACTCGCCGTCTCCCACAAACGGCCGCCATCCAGTCCGTGACCCCTGACCTGCAGCGCGCAACGGCTGTCACCGGCAGCCAGCACCGCCTCCGCTCTCGCAGCGAATTCGGGATCGCCAACGATGTCTCTTGTCGTCACCAGGTACAACCTTGGCAGCGCGCGTCTCAACTGAACCTTTGCCCTTCGGCTATTCCCCTTCCGCGTATCCAATCCGCCGAGTCCATTCGGCGTTTGCCCGACGGTTGTACCTCTCCGATGTGGAGTAGACCGGATCCTGTAGCAACGTGCAGACCTGATTTTGCGTCGGCTCGTACTACGCTGCCGGGCTCGCCCACGCGATCACCGTCGGCGATCTGCGGTCTGAAGAGCCGCACGCGGAGATCGCCTAGCTGCGACCAGGCCGCAGGCGCCGGGTCGCAGCCTCGAATCCAGCGCTCGATCTCTACCGCTGGCAGCGTCCAGTCGATTCGCGCTTCGTCGGGTCCGAGCTTCGGCGCAAATGTCGCCTTCGTATCGTCCTGTGGCTGTTCTTGCACCCGACCCGACTCTATGAACGACAGCGCTTCAAGCAGCGTGGTCCCGCCGAGCTCGGCCAAACGCTCCGTCAGCGTTCCCGCGGACGCGTCGGGCGCGATCTTAATTGCAGCCTTGAGCAGCATCGGACCGGCATCCATCGCCTCGACCATCCTCATGATCGTGACGCCAGTCTCTTCGTAGCCCCGAATGATCGCCCAGTTGATGGGCGCCGCCCCGCGAAGCTCCGGCAGCAACGATGCGTGCACATTGATGGAGCCGAGCCTCGGCAACTCCAGCACCTCGGTCTTCAAGATGTGACCGTATGCCGCAACGACGGTTATATCCGGAGCAAGCACGGTCAGCGCGTCTACGAACTCATCGCCGCGCGGCTTCTCCGGCTGAAGTACAGGGACACCGTGTTCTTCGGCTAGCAACTTGACGGGCGGCGGCTGCAGCTTGCGGCCCCGACCCTTGGGTCGGTCGGGTTGAGTTATCACGCAGACGACATCACGGCCCGCGTCGAAGAGTGCGCCAAGTACCGTACGCGCAAACTGGGGCGTGCCCCAGAAGGCGATTCTCACCTGGTCGCGGCCTCCTTTTGCAGCTTCTTCCACCTGCTGAGCAGCATTCTGCGCTTGATTGGAGAGACACGGTCAATGATCAGCACACCATTCAGGTGGTCTATCTCATGCTGGATGCAGCGGGCCTCTAGACCGGAAGCTTCGATCCGGATATGACCACCATCCAGGTCCTGGCCCTCCATCGTGATCCGCTCCGGTCTCTCGACCATTCCCGTGAGCCCGGGCAGGCTGAGGCAACCTTCCTCATCACGCTCTCGGCCTTCTTCCTCGACCACGACAGGGTTGACGATCGCGCGCGGTTCCGATTCTTCATCGCGAACGTCCATAACGAACATGCGTTTTAGAATCCCAACTTGCGGCGCCGCAAGTCCGACCCCCTCCCCCTCGTACATCGTCTGCATCATGTCCTCTGCGAGCCGCCGCAGTTCGTCGTCAAACTCCTCAACTCTCTCGGCTTCCTGACGAAGAACAGGATCGCCCAAGAGCCGGATTTCCAGAACGCCTATGATTCCTCCTCCGCACCCACCGCGACCTTACGTGCGACCTTGTCCCGCTCGACGACCAACCGCGTGTCCTCCGCCGTCTTTATCGTGATCTCGTTCTCTTTGATGTGGATGATCTTGCCGATGATTCCCCCAACCGTCGCTACCTCGTCGCCGCGCCTCAACCCTTGAACCATCTCCGTGTGGCGCTTCTGCTGCTGCCGCTGCGGGCGAATCAGCAAGAAGTAGAAGATCCCGACAAACGCTCCGAGCATGATGAGCGTACCCATCGCGCTTCCGCCCGAGCCCTGCTGGGAAGGCGCGAATACTGCTAAAAATGCCAGCACTTTATGACCTCCCTATTGAACATTGAACATTCGACATTGAACATTGAACATCAAAAAACCATCGAACCCCGAACACCCAACAGCAGATTCCACTACGAATACAAGAAACCCCAGCCCTTAGACGTTCCCTGCAGGATGTTCAATGTCCAATGTTCGCTACCAATCTACTCCCCCGCCCCTCCGATATCTACGCAACCACTCTGTAACCCAACTTTCAAATATCCCGGCCCCAATCGCGTCCCGGGCCCGCCGCATCAGATCCGTCAAGAAGTGCAGGTTGTGTATCGACAGAATCCGTAGCCCCAAGATCTCGCCGGCGACGAACAGGTGGCGAACGTAGGCCCGGGAGTATGTGCCACAGGCCCAGCACCCGCAGCCCGGTTCAATAGGAGAACCGTCATCCCGCCAGGAGGCGATCTTCACGTTGACCGCTCCTTCGGATGTGAAGGCGGTCCCGTTGCGGCCGTTCCGTGTGGGGGCGACGCAGTCGAAGATATCATATCCGAGGCGGACGGCGTCCAGGAGATCGGTGGGGTACCCAACACCCATCAGATAGCGAACGCCTTCTGCCGGCAACTCCGGCTCCAGCCCCTCCAGCACCTCGAACATCAACTCCTTCGGCTCTCCCACGGAGAGGCCGCCGACTCCGAAACCCGGCCACGGGCGTAACTCTCTCGCGCGCTCCAGCGACTCGACGCGAAGGTCGATGAATGTGCCACCCTGAACGACCGGAAGCAGCAGTTGGGCCGACCCGTTCGTCACGAGTTGTTCGATTCGGGCGACGCAACGCTCCAGCCAGCCTTGTGTGCGTGTAACCGCGGTTGCGGCAGTCTGGCGGTCGGCGCGCCCGGGCGGACACTCATCGAAGGCCATGATCACATCGGCGCCCAAAGCGTGCTCGATCTCCATCACGATTTCAGGAGTGATGAGATGACGCGAACCGTCGATGTGGCTTTGGAACGAGACGCCTTCGTCGCTGACCTTGTTGATACGTGCCAGGGAGAAGACCTGGTAGCCTCCGGAATCGGTCAGGATCGGACGATCCCACCCGCTGAACTTGTGCAGCCCACCCATAGCGCGGACGATCTCGTGCCCCGGTCTGAGATACAGATGATAGGCGTTGGCGAGGATCATCTCCGCACCAAGTCGCTTCAGCTCCTCAGGCGCTACTGCCTTGACCGTGCCCTGCGTGCCGACAGGCATGAAGGCCGGCGTGCGAACCTTGCCATGTGGCAATTGCAGCACTCCGGCCCGTGCCGCGCCGTCTTTCGACTCGAGCCGAAAAACATCCGCCGCGGCCGTCATGTCACCACCATTGCGTCACCGTAGGAGTAGAACCTGTACTCGTTTTCCATCGCGTGCCGATAGGCATCGATGGTCAGGTCATAGCCGGCAAACGCCGTCACCAGCATCAGCAGAGTCGAGCGCGGCAGGTGGAAGTTGGTGATCAACCGGTCCACCGCCTTGAAGCGATATCCGGGACGGATGAAGAGATCGGTTGATCCTTCACCCGGTCTGATCGAGCCCGATGTATCGGCCACTGACTCGAGGGTGCGCACCGTCGTCGTGCCCACGGCCCAAATCGCGCCGCCATGCTCGCGGCACCGGTTGATCGTGTCCGCGGTCTCTTGCGTTACCCGATAGCGCTCGGAATCTAGACGATGATCCTCCGGGTCTTCCGCATCGACCGGCCGAAACGTCCCGGGACCAACGTGCAGAGTGACTTTGGCGACGTCAGCGCCGCGAGCTCGCACGCCCTCGAGAACGTTTTCCGTAAAATGGAGGCCGGCCGTGGGGGCAGCCACGCTACCCGTTTCCTCCGCATACACGGTCTGGTACCGAGATCGGTCCGCCCTGTCATCACCACGACGAATGTACGGGGGCAAGGGAACGTGTCCATGAAGATCGAGAGCTTCTCGCGGTTCAAGGTCCGTGAGCAGCCGAACGATGCGTGCCCCACCCTCCAACGAATCTTCGATGGCGATCTCCAACCCCTCGCCGATCTCGACACGTCGACCCGGCTTGAGCTTCCCGCCCGGTCGAACGAGCGCCCGCCAGAGCAAACCATCGCCTTCCAGCGGCTCCAAGAGCAGGATTTCCGCCTTGGCCCCGGTAGGCTTGCTTCCCAACAATCGCGCCGGGAAAACGCGTGTATCGTTGAGCACCAACACATCCCCGGAAGCGATCAGCGTGGGCAGGTCACTGAACGTGCGATCGTCCAGGCTGGCCGTCTCACGCCCAACGACCAGCATTCGGCTCGCGTCCCTATCTGCGAGCGGCCGCTGCGCGATCAGCGTTTCGTCAATTGAATAGTCGAAGTGGCTAGTGCTCAGCCGCGTGGAGTCTTCAACCGACGGAGAGCCGCCTTCATCCCGGCGCGACTCATCCATCGGTGAACAGATGGCCCTGCTCCAGGGGGCCGCCTGCCGGTGGATCGTACCCGAAGCGATGATAGGCCTTGGCCGTGGCCACCCGGCCACGCGGCGTGCGTTGCAAGAGGCCGTTCTGGATGAGGTAGGGTTCGTAGACCTCTTCTAGCGTGTCCGCTTCCTCTCCCAGCGCAACGGCGAGGCTCTGGAGGCCGACCGGGCCGCCGCTGAAGTCCTCGATGATCAGCCTCAGCATCCGCGCGTCCATTTGCTCGAGACCGTACTCGTCCACGTTGAGCATCTCGAGCGCCGCACCGGCGACCGGACGCGTGATGCGGCCATCCGCCTTGACCTCCGCATAGTCGCGGACGCGGCGCAGCAACCGGTTCGCGATTCGCGGCGTGCCGCGAGATCGCCGAGCGAGCTCTTCTGCTCCGTCGTCCTCGATGGGCACACCCAGAATCTCCGCCGACCGCAGAACGATCCGCTTCAGCTCGTCAGTCGGGTAGTAGCCGAGACGCTCGACCACACCGAACCGCGCTCGCATGGGCGGAGTGAGCAATCCGAATCTCGTCGTTGCGCCGATCAACGTGAACCGCTCCAGGTTCATCTGGATCGTTTGTGCCTTGGGTCCCTCGCCGAGACGGATTTCGATGCGGAAGTCCTCCATGCCCGGATAGAGGAACTCCTCCGTTACCGGGCGCAATCGATGAATCTCATCGATGAAGAGGACGTCGCCCTCCTTGAGGTTGGTCAGCGAAGCCACCAGGTCGCCGGGCTTTTCCAGAGCGGGGCCCGAGGTCGTCTGGATGTCGACTCCGAGCTCATTTGCTATGAGTAGCGCGAGGGTCGTCTTACCAAGACCCGGGGGTCCATAGAACAGAGTGTGGTCCAGCGGCTCCCGGCGCTTGAGGGCCGCAGCTATGTAGATGCCGAGGCTCTCCTTGACCTTCTCCTGGCCGATGAATTCCGACATGCGCTGCGGCCGCAGGGCAGCCTCACTCATCCCCTCACCTTCCAGCCGCTTCGGCGTCGTAATCTCGGTAGTCATGACAGCTCGACCAGCGCCTCCCTCACCAGGCTTTCCACACTTCGCTCAGCCCCATCGCCACGCTTCAACGCGCTACGTATCGCGCCCTCCGCATCGGAACGAGAATAGCCGAGCGCCACCAATGCACTCACTGACGATTCGACCACCGCGCTCTCCGGCTCGACCTCGGCAACGATCGAGACCATATCCTCGAGCTTGTCGCTCAATTCCAGAGCGATTCGCTCGGCCTTCTTCTTGCCAACCCCGCTCACCGTGCACAGCCGCGCCAGATCGCGGCCGCGGATCGCGTCCACCAGATGGATCGCGCTCAACGTCCCGAGCATCGTTAGCGCCAGCCGGGGCCCCACCCCGGACGCTGACTGCAGCCGCAGAAACAGCTGACGCTCCATCTCGTCGGCGAATCCGTACAGCTCGAGCCCATCCTCGCGGCCGATCAGCGCCGCGTGAAGCTCAACCTCGCGGCCGACTCGCGGCAGTCCCTCGAAGACGGTCGCCGGAACCATCAGCTCGTACGTTACGCCGCCAGACGTCGCGATCTCCGCCCGATCGATCTCTTTGCGAACAAGAACGCCACGTACTCTGCTGATCAAGACCGTTTCCTTCCCACACCGCCCGCACTCTGCTTGGGCGCGGCCAGGAAAATATGACAGAGAGCGAGCGCGACTCCATCCGCCGCGTCCTGGGGGGCCGGCGGCTCGGCCAGCGACAGGTGCCTCTGAACCATGAACGCGACCTGCTCTTTGTCCGCGGCGCCGGTCCCGACAACCGTGTTCTTCACTTCTGCCGGAGAATACTCGGCCACGCTTATACCGCGGGCGGCAGCAGCCAGCAGCACCGCGCCCCGAGCGTGCCCGAGAACGACCGTCGTCCGCACGTTCCTGCCATAGAAAACGCCCTCAACGCAGACAACGTCAGGGCGAGTCCGATCGATCACTCCTGTCAGCCCTTCGAAGATCTCCAGCAGCCGTTCGGCGAGCGTCCTGTCTCCTTTTGGCCAAATAGCGCCGCACTCGACCAGCGTCGGCTTCAGATCATCCGCCGCGACGACGCCGTATCCCGTCGTCTGAGTCCCAGGGTCGACGCCGAGAACGATCATCGTCAGCCGCTACGGTGCTCCGGCCAGTTCGGCCAACAGCGCCTCATCGATGTCGAGGTTGGAGTAGACGTTTTGAACGTCTTCGTGATCCTCCAGCGCTTCCAGTAGACCAACGAGCTTCTCCGCCTCCCTACCCTCGACTCTAACCGTTGTCTTCGGGACCATGGCGATGCTGGCCTCCATGATCTCGATGCCGCTCGCCCGCATGGCCTCCTGGACATCGTGGAACGTAGAGGGATCCGTAGTCACAAGGTAGGCGTCGCCCTCAGCCTGCAAATCTTCCGCCCCAGCCTCGAGCGCCGCCTCCAGCGTCGCATCCTCTTCATAGCGCGTCGAATCGACAAGCAACTGGCCGACGCGCTCGAAGTTCCACGCCACAGACCCAGCGGCACCTAGGTTGCCACCCTGCTTCTCCAGAATATGCCTCAATGCCGCGACGGTACGATTCGTGTTGTCCGTGACAGCCTGGATCAGGATAGCCACACCGCCCGGCCCGTAGCCTTCGTAGGTCACATCCTCATACGACGCACCAGGCAGTTCTCCAGTGCCCCGCAGAATGGCCTTCTCAATATTGTCCTTCGGCATGTTGGCCGCCCTGGCGTTCTCTATCGCCGTCCGCAGCCAAGGGTTGCCGTCTGGATCACCGCCGCCCTCACGAGCGGCGACCGTGATCTCACGAATCAACTTGCCGAACAACTTGCCCCGCTTGTTGTCTTCGGCAGCTTTCTTGCGCTTGATTTGCGACCACTTGTTGTGGCCGGCCATGGGCGATCCCTGTGTGATGGTTCTGGTTAAGATTTCGACACCCGAAAAATACCTCTGCTAGGTGAGACAGTAAACAGTAAGCGGTAAGCAGTAGTTCGAGTCCACCGCTTACCGCCTACGGCTTACCGTTTACCGCACTACTTCTTCGCCTCTTCCTCCTCGCGCGCCTTGGCCTCTTCGACGATCTTCTCCGCAACGTTGGGCGGAACCTGCTCGTAGGCGACAAACGTCATCTTGTGGCTTCCCCGGCCCTGTGATATCGAGCGCAGAGTAGACGAGTATTTGTACATCTCGGCCAGCGGCACCTGAGCTTTGACGACCTGCTTCCTGCCTTGCGGTTCCATGCCCATAATCTTGCCACGCCGCTGATTCATATCACCCATCACGTCGCCCATGTATTCCTCGGGCACCGTGATCTCTACCTCGTATATCGGCTCCAGCAAGATCGGCCCCGCGTCAGCCGCCACGTTCTTGAACGCCAGCGTGCCGGCCACCTTGAACGCGATATCGGACGAGTCCACGGAGTGGTGAGAGCCGTCGTAGACTTCCGCCTGGAAGTCGACCATCGGATATCCTGCCACCACGCCTCGCTGCGCCGCCTCCTGCACGCCCTTGTCAACCGACGGAATGAACTTACCCGGGATCACACCGCCGACGATCTTGTTGACGAACTCGTAGCCGCTCCCCGCGGGCAGCGGGCTGAGGCGGACCCAGCAATCACCGAACTGACCGCGACCGCCCGTCTGCTTCTTGTAGCGACCCTGCCCCTCGGCGGTCCTCGTGAAAGTCTCTCTGTACGGGATCCGCGGTGGCTCGGTCTCCACCTCGACGCCCCAACGGCGCTTGAGACGTTCGATAGCCAATTGCAGATGCTGCTCGCCCATGCCGTGAGCTATGGTCTGCCCCAGTTCCGCGTCATACGCCGCCACGAAGGTCGGGTCCTCCTCGTGGATCTTGTGCAATCCCGTTGAGACTTTGTCCTCCTCGCCGCGCTTCGCTGATCTTACCGCGATCGCGAAATCTGCTTCGGGGAAGTTGATACCATTGAGTACGAGCTCACGGCCGTTTCCCGAAAGCGTGTCACCCGTATGTGTATCGTGCAACTTGGCGACCACACCGATGTCGCCGGCGTGCAGATGTTCGACCTCTTCCCGGTCTTTGCCCTGCGGTATGCCCGGATGCCCCAGCTTCTCGCTTCCACCTCGGGCCGGGTTATTGGCTATGTCGCCACCCTTCACCATCCCGGAAAAGATCCTGAAATACGAGAGCTCGCCGACGTGCGGCTCTGATGTGGTCTTGAACACGAGTGCGGCGAGTGGTGCATCGTCGGTTGTCTTGAGCTCGACCTCTTTGCCGCCCTCGTCGGCAACTTCATGGACTGCTTCGGCCGGGCTCGGCATGATTTCGACCAACCGCTCCATGAGACCGCGCGTGCCAAACCCCTTCTCCGGTGACGCGCAAACGACGGGGAAGATAAGCCCCTGCTTCATCGCTGCCTTCAAGGCCTCTGCCGCACGACTCGGCTCGATCGTCTCTTTCTCGAAGTACTCCTCCATCAGGGCATCATCCGTCGCTGCGATCGCCTCGACGAGCTCCTGGTAGGCGCTGGCGTAGGCATCCTGCATGTCGGCGGGTATGTCTTCTTCCTTGTACTCACCCTTTTGGGACTTGGGGTTGAAGATTCGCGCCTTGCCGGACAGCAAGTCAACGACCCCTTTGAATCCGTCGCCCAAACCGATGGGGATCTCGAGCGGCGCAGCGTCCTTGGAGAATTCCTCACGGATCTGGTTAAGGACCGAATCGAAATTCGCGTTCTCTTTGTCCATCATTGAGACGACGAACACCCTGGGAATCCCCCGGTCTTCGCAGTATCCCCAGACGTTTTCCGTACCGACCAGCACTCCGGCGGTGGCGTCCACCAGAATCGCCGCACCATCGGCCACTCGGACCCCGGCGACGGCGTCGCCCGAAAAGTCGAGGAACCCAGGCGTATCGATCAGATTGAGCTTGGTGCCCTTCCAGTCGACGTGCGCGACCGACATGCTGATCGAGATTCCGTGGTCCTTCTCCTCGGCCGTGAAATCGGTGATCGCCGTGCCCTCCGTGACCACGCCCTTACGGCTGCTCGCCCCGGCGGAGAAGCAAATACCGTCTACCAGCGTGGTCTTGCCGGTCCCGCCGTGACCAAGGAACACGACGTTGCGGATCGCATCGGTGGAATAAGTCTTGGCTGCCAAGTGCCGCCTCCGTGGCTCTGCTGGGTTGTAGTTGGGAGCGGAATCGTATTTCCCGTGAGGAACCGAGTCAAGGCACGTTCGACTTGGTGGAGCCCGGACCGTAGGTCCGGGCACATTTTCGACAGCGGACAGCCGACAGCCGCCGCTCGACGCTCAAATCCAATTCGGCGAACGACTTCCGACTGACGACGTATCGTCGTCCCCCACATGGAACGACAGGTGCGGTGATGCCGGGAGGTGAGGGCTAGTGGCGGACCTGGTGTTGGGCCTGACGGCGCTTGGAGACATCATCTAGGAAGCGACGTTCTTCCGGCGTCAGCGACTCGATCCCCTGAGCGGCGATCTTGTCCAGGAGTTTGTCGACGACCTCCAGTATCCGCTTCTCTTCATCGGCCTTGGCGGATCGGCGATTCTCCTGGGCGTCGGCACCACCGGGAACCACCGAGAGTTTCCGCCGCCTCAATCTCTTCTTGAGGCTCTCCCACTGAAGCTGTAAACGCCAACCCCGCTTCAGGTAGAGAAGACCGGCAACCAGCCCACCCAGGTGTGCGAAGTGAGCTATGCCGTCCGACTGCGACCGAAACGCAAATATGAAGGTCATGATACCGAGGAACATCACGACGTACTTCGCTTTCACCGGGAAGATCGCATAGATCCAGATCAAGGCGTCCGGCCAGTTGAGCGCGTACGCCAACATGACGCCGAATATCGCACCGGAGGCACCGACAATCGGTGAGGTGGCGCCCCCGAGCCCAAGAGGTGTGATCAGTGTTATCAGGCTAAGAACGGCGCCGGCAACCCCGCAGATCAAGTAATACTTGATGAACTCCCGCCCGCCCCAGCGTGACTCCAGCGGCGGGCCGAAGAAAAAGAGCATCAACATATTGATAAGGACGTGCAGAAAGCCGCCGTGCAGGAACATGTAGGTCACCAGTGTCCACGGCTTCAGATATGCCTCTGCTGGCGTGAAAGCGAAATACCGGATTATGAGATCCGCTGACAGCCAGCCTGTGTCACCGCCAATCCACATGACGACGTAGATCACCGCATTGGCGATGATCAGTCGTTTCACCCATGGCGTCAGTCTAAAGCCGAAGCCGAACGTTACTCGCTGTTCCTGTCCGTACATCCACACCACTCATCGTTAGCTGCGTATCCTTCTCTACCCTAACCCATGCCCGCGGCGTCAGTTCCTTCATGCTCCTCACGCAAGGCCAACCGTGCTATGCGGTCACATAGGGCCGGGAACTCTATGCCCCGAGCCGCTGCAGCTTTAGGCAGAAGGCTGGTCGCGGTCATGCCGGGCAACGAGTTCGCTTCCAGGCACCAGGCCTGCCCATTCTCATCGAGCCGAAAGTCAACACGGCTGTACACCGACAGCCGCAGAACGCCGTGCGCCTTCAACGCGAGATCCTGCACCTCCGCTGTTAGCTCATCAGAAAGCGGCGCCGGGACCAGGTACTCGGACATCCCTTTGGTATACTTGCACTCGTAGTCGTAGATCTCGTGCTTCGGGCAGATCTCGACGATCGGAAGCACCTCGCCTCCAAGTACACCTACCGCCAGCTCTCGACCTGGTATGAACCGCTCGACGAGGGCCGGACCGTCAAACGCCTCCGCGCGATCGAACGCATCCTCCAGGTCCCTGGCACTCTTCACCACACTCACGCCAACCGTCGAACCCTCGTGCGAAGGCTTCACCACAACCGGAAAGCCACCCAAGCCAGCTTCGATCTGCTCCACGCCGACTCTACCCACCAGCCAGGGCGGTGTTGGGACGCCGCCGCTCACGAACAGATCCTTGCTGACCAGCTTATCCATCGCCAGCGCGCTACCCAAGGGACCGCTTCCCGTGTAGGGCGTTCCGACAAGGTCGAGCATCGCCTGCACTCGCCCGTCTTCGCCGGCGCCACCGTGTAGCGCGACGAATACAACATCGATGTCGCGCATCTCGGGAAGATCCCGGAGGCGGGCCGCCAGCGAACCCTCGGCCAGGCGGATCAGTTCGTCCCGCTCCGGTGGCGCGCGCCCGATCCCGTCGGCCGGCTCGCCCAGACTGACGAGCACACCGCCGGCGGCGTCGATCGCGATGACCTCGTGTCCGTTCCCCTGAAGCGCCTGGGCGATCCCACGGCCCGTCGACATCGACACGTCCCGCTCAGCGCTCGTCCCCCCCATCAACACCGCAATCTTCACAGAGCGTCCCTACTTTGGAGGTCTTTAATGACCAAAGCCGATCAGGTAATGCACGAGATCGAATCGCGTAATGATCCCGGCTGGTTCGCCTTGCGCGCGGATCAGAACCGCTGATCGGCCGCCGCTCAACTCCCGGGTAACGAGATCGAAATCATCATCAACCTCGACAATCGGGAACGGGGTTTCCATTACGCCCTCGACCGGCATGTCGATAAGTTCCGGATCTTGAACCAGACGCGACATCAGTCCAGACTCGGATACAGAGCCGACACACTCACGCTCCTGCAGTACAGGTAGCTGCGACACGTTGTTGTCCTCGATCAGTCCAAGCGCCTGCCTCACAGATGTATCGGGCGCCACGGCGATCAGCTGAGGAATCTCGCGTCGCTTCTGCTGCAGGACGACATCGATCGTGGCCGTCTCCCGGCCAAGTAGACGATTCTCCTGCATCCACTCGTCATTATACAGCTTGGACAGGTAGCGCTCGCCCGTATCGGGCAGCAGGGCAACGATCAGCGCTTCAGGGTCGTTCAGCTCGCGAGCTAGCTGAACCGCCACGAAGGTGTTCAGGCCCGATGAGCCGCCGACGAACAGGCCTTCCTCTCGCGTAATACGCCGCGCCATGTTGAGGGAGTGCCTGTCCTCGACCGAGCGAAACTCATCCACGAGCTCGAAATCGAGCGTCGTGGGTATGCGGTCGTTGCCAACGCCCTCCACCATGTACGGCGCGTGCGGCCCTATTTCACCGTGCTCGTGATAGTGCACGTATATCGAGCCGGCCGGGTCACCGGCAATCACTTTCACGGCCGGGTTACGTTCCTTCAAGTAACGGGCGATCCCGGTCAGCGTTCCGCCCGTGCCGGCGGCACCGACGAAATGAGTGACGCGACCTTCCGTCTGCTCCCAGATCTCCGGTCCAGTGGTCTGATAGTGGGCTTCCGGGTTCGCCTGGTTGTAGAACTGGTCCGCCATGATGGCGCCCGGTGTCTCTTCTACGATGCGTCGGGCCACGTTCAGGTAATTGTCTTGATGGTCCGGCGGCACCGCCGTCGGCGTGATGATCACCTGTGCGCCGAAGGCTCGCATCAGCCTGATCTTCTCCTGGCTGAATTTGTCCGGCATGGTGAAGATGCATCGATAGCCCTTCACGCATGCGGCGATCGCCAGCCCAACGCCAGTATTCCCCGCCGTGCCCTCCACGATGACGCCACCGGGCTTCAGAATACCCGCCTGTTCGGCAGCCTCGATCATCGCGATGCCTATCCGGTCCTTCACCGACCCGCCCGGGTTCATCGCCTCCATCTTTCCGTAGACGGGTGTGACCGCTCCATTGACCACCGACTTCAGCCGGATTAGGGGCGTCCAGCCAATCACATCGAGTACACTGTCGTACGGTCGCGTATGGGCTTTGCGCCCGCTGTCGTCCGGCATCACTCCCTCTCTTCCTGCCTGACGTTCGTAGAATATCGCTGAAAGCGGACGGGTAGGGCCGCCCATACCGCTACCGTCTTGCTACCGATAGTCGCCGGGTGGTACTCGAGCTCCCAGGCCCCCACCAGCGCTATTGAATCGAGCTCGGCGTGACCGCTCGAGCGTGAAATCTCGACCGAGTCCACCGTACCCGCTTCGCTGATGTGGACCCTGAGCAAGACTTCGCCCTCGATGCCGTTCCTCCAGAGTCTGACCGGGTAGCGAAACGGCATCTCCTGGGTGCGCAGTGCTGGCAGTCTCTGTACTCGCTTGCGGAACAGCCCATCAAAGCTGAGCCGCTCGGCAGCGGCAGCGTAGGCAACCGCTACGGTCGCCACGATCAGCCCCACCATCAGAATCCGTCTCACGCGTCCTCCAGTTGCCGTCTCAACTCCGTGAGGATGTTGAGCGCTTCCAGCGGAGTCATTTCGTTCAGTTCAAGGCCGCGCAGCCGCTCCAACACCGGACTTTCCGTAACCTGGAAGAGTGAAAGCTGCGTCTGATCGGCCGAGCTTGGCAATCGGCCTCGGCGCCCGACGCCGGACCCTCCGTCCACTTCTACACCTTCCAGGTCCTTGAGGATCTGACGCGCCCGTTCGATGACATCTCGGGGCAAACCGGCGAGCCGCGCCACCTGGACCCCATACGATCGATCGGCGCCACCCGGTTCGAGCCTCCGCAAGAATACAATGTCGTCGCCCACCTCCTTGACGGCCACGTTCCAAGCAGCAGCGGAAGGCAAGATATCGCAAATCTGCGTCAACTCGTGGTAGTGAGTGGCAAATATGGTCTTCGCCTGGACGCGCTCGTGAATGTGCTCTGTCACCGCCCACGCGATGGACACACCGTCATAAGTCGATGTTCCGCGGCCGATCTCGTCCAGCAGGACAAGGCTGCGATCGGTTGCGCCATTGAGTATCGCGGCGGTCTCGATCATTTCGACCATGAACGTACTGTGGCCCGTAGCGATGTTGTCGCTAGCCCCGACGCGCGTGAACATTCGATCGATCACGCCGATCGCGCCCGCGTCCGCCGGGATGAATGACCCAGCCTGCGCGAGAAGCGTGATCAGGCCGACCTGGCGCAGGATCGTTGACTTGCCCGCCATGTTGGGGCCAGTCAGTATGATGACTCGCTCCTCGGTATCGAGGCGAATGTCGTTGGGAACGAATTGCTCACGCGGCATCATGCGCTCTACGACGGGATGTCGGCCGCCGCTGATCTCCAGTCGATCCTCTTCATCGATGCTCGGGCGGATGTAGTCATTTCGCTCCGCCACCTGCGCCAACGAAGAGAACACGTCGATCCTGGCAACCCGCTGCGCCAGGTCCTGCAACCTGACAACCTCTGCGGCGACCTGGTCACGAATGTCCCGAAACAACATTTGTTCCAGATCACCGATCCGCTCCTCGGCACTCAAGACCTTGGATTCCCACTCCTTGAGCTCCGGCGTCACGAACCGCTCGGCGTTGGTGAGGGTCTGACGACGCTGATAGTCGTCCGGTACTTTGCTCAGGTTCGGTTTGCTTACCTCGATGTAGTAGCCGAATACTTTGTTGTACCCGACCTTCAGCGAGGCGATACCCGTGCGCTCACGCTCTCGACCCTGAAGCTCCGCAATCCAGCCCACCGCACCATCGCGAACCGACCTCAACTCATCCAGCTCCGACGAGTATCCGGTTCGTATCACCCCGCCGTCCGACAACGCGGCCGGGGCCTCGGGATCGATCGCCCGCTCCAGAAGCTCAGCGACGTCCTCGACCGGGTCAAAGTCCTTCAGTACTTCGGTTAGTTCTTGCGCCGTCGGCGCCTGCAACGCCTCGACCAGCGGTGGCGCCGAGGCGAGCGATGCCGCCAAGGCCAGCAGGTCGCGCGGCGTCGAGCGGCCGGCGCCGGCTTTCCCCGCCAGGCGCTCCAGATCTCGTACCGCCTTCAGCGCCGACCTGACCTGTTTCCGCCGTTGGCCGTCTTCGTATAGTTCCTCGACGGCGTCCAGGCGTCGGCGAATCGCCGCCGCGTTGGCGAGCGGTCGGAGCAGGAACGATCGCAGCAATCGAGCGCCCATCGGTGTGAGCGTCCCATCCACGACATCGAGCAGCGCCGTCCCCCCCGAATCCGCGCGCATCGGCCGCACAACCTCTAGGTTGCGACGCGTCATCTCGTCCATGTGGAGCGCGGCGCTTTCCCTCTCGATGTACGGTGGCTTGAGCTGGCTGCCTCCGCCCGGCTGTACATCGAGCAGATAAGCGAGTAATGCGCCTGCGGCTCGCACCGCGAGCTCATCGCCCTCTTCCGTCAAACCCAGGCTGGTCAGGCTCTTGATCTTGAAGTGGCGGCATATCGCTTCGCCGGTGATTTCGACGTCGAAGCACCAATCGTCGCGGAATACGCAGGGACGATTCGACCTGTTCGCTAAGGTACCGTCGCCCGTATCCCAGGACCGAGGGAATAGAATCTCGCGAGCATCGACACGGTCCAACTCGGAGCCCAATTCCGGATGCGGCACGACGGCGCAATAGAACTCACCGGTTGAGATGTCTGCCCACGCCAGTCCCACATTCGCCCCGTCTTCCGACCCGGCGATCGCCGCCATGAAGTTGTTCTGAGCTGCGGACAGCAACGCGTCGGAAAGAACGACTCCCGGCGTCACCATCTCGACAACCTCGCGCCGGACCAGTCCCTGAGCCTGGGCCGCATCTTCTACCTGCTGGCATATCGCCACCCGGCGCCCCATCTGCACCAGCTTTTGCAGGTACTCTTGCGCCGCCTTGATCGGCACTCCAGCAAGTGGGACGTCAGCCGCTTCGCCGTTGTTTCGGGAGGTGAGTGTGAGGTTGAGAAGGCGGGAAGCTTCTTCAGCGTCATCGAAGAACATCTCGTAGAAATCCCCGACCTGGAAGAAGAGGATCGCGTCGGGATGGCGCCCCTTCATCTCGAGGTACTGTCGCATCAACGGCGTGTTTGCTGCCTTGGACAACTGCGCTGTATCTCCAACTCGGTCGAGGTGATCCTTCAGTCAGCTACCACCCGCAGGCTGCTGCTGCTGCACGATGAACGGCGAATAGCCCATTCGGGTCAGGCGCTCGTGCAACGCCTCCGCTTCGCCCCTTATCAGTCGGCGCCCCACCCGCACGCGATGTACTGGGTCTTCACTCGTGGCGCCCAGCACCCACGCATCGAATCCCATGGACAGAAGCTCGCGCGCCAGGTTCTGCGCCGCCACCTCGTCTCTGAACGCCGCGACTTGCACGGTATAGCTACCCTCGGTGTCCCGGCAGCCGCGACTCTGCTCCAGCAACGCGATCTCGAGATCGGGATTCGCCGCCGGCGCCAGCTCGCTAAGCCCCTGCTCCGCCGCCGCACAGGACCGCTCGTTGTCCCCCAATGCCCGGGCGGAGCGCGCGATCCACAGCAGTGCTTCGGGAGCATGTTCGCTGGTCGGGTAATCACGCCTCAAGCGCACCATGTAGTCAATCGCCCGATCATGGGCCTGCGTCGTATACATGTACTGTCCGAGCCGCAACAAGGCGTCATCCGCATAGCGGGTGCTCGATCCCTCTATGATCACTCTCAAATAGAGTAGCTCCGCCTCGGACGCGTCCTCCGTCAAGCGCGCGCTGATGTACCACGCACGCACCCGCTCATTCAGCGGCGCCAGCTCGCCGTGCTCGCTCTCCCAACTGGCCAACGCCTGTCGCGCTTCGCGAATTTCACCCTCGTTGGCCAGTCGCTCGGCCCTGTCCAGTGCGGATTCTTCTTGCGTCATCGCTTGGCTCACACCGATCGAACTGACCGATAGGCACACTGCGACCAGCCCACACCAAAACCTCACGCTACCGCCAAGACCCTTAGCCACGTCGTCCTCCCGCACCCGTCGTCGTCACGCGCCTTCCACCGGTATCCATCGCACCTATCCGTAGGAGCGCTTCTTCGAGTGCCTCAGGCGGCGCTAGTCCTCCGGACTTGATCAAACGATCCGCCTGGAACAGCTCCTCCAAGGCGACGTCAATCTCTTCCCGGGACCATCGCCGCGCCTGCCTCACGATGCTCTTCACCTTCCAACCCAGATTGCGGTATGTACCGTCACGTTTCAGAACGCGCACCAGCGCGTTCTCGCCCTCCAAAGCCAGACCGACCCGCACCAGCGCCTCCGTGATCGCACCGATGAGCGCCACGGGGCTTTCTCCGGAGTCCAGCAGATCTCCCAACTCGGACAGTGCCGCCCCGAGTTGTCGATCGGCCACCTTGTCGATCCACTGCCAGCGATCCACCTGCGGCAGTGCGCCCATCCCCGCTCGCGCATCCTCCGTTCTGATTCGCTTCGCCGGATCGACGTAGTTGGCCAACTTCTCCAACTCCTGGGCCAGAACGCCCAGACGCGGCCCAATCCCTGCCGCCAGGAGTTGGGCCGCTTGGATATCCAGCTCCACGTCGTGAACCGCCCGGGCCCGTTTCGCCAGCCAGCCCGGCAGCTCCGATGGCTGAGGCGCCTTCAGCGACACCGTGACGCACTTCTTGCGGAGCGTGTCGTAGAACTTCGCCTTCGATCCCCGAGGAATATCCGCCGTGATCACCAGCACCCGACTGCGCACGTCCGTCGATATCGCCCCTTCCACCACCGAGCGGGCCGTCGGAGTCAGCCCCTGCGCGTCCCTTACGATCACCATACGATACTCCGACAGCATCGGTGGCGTTTCCAGCACTGCGGCCAGCGTCGCTGCATCTATCTCCGACCCGCTGAGCTGATCGAGATCGAAATCAGAAGAGCCGCCGCCAAGGTGCGCCTGCGTCAGGAGCACAATCGCTTCGTCGCGAAGGAAGGGGTCGTCCGTCTTAAGGAAGTAGCTCCCGCCCAGCTGCCCTCCAGCCAGACGGTCGCCAAGCTTGTCAAACGTCAGCTCACCCATATCCAAGTAATGGACACGGGCTCGAAGACTGTCAACATAGCTTTCCGGGTGGCTAGCGGGCTACCGCCTCATCGCTGACTCTGGCCTGGACGGCCGTCGTTCTTAGCGGCGTGCGGAAGAGTGGGATCTGCTCAGGTGGAGTAGCCAGCAGGCCTTCGGTGGCGAGGCTCGGAACGCGCAGCAGGCTCGCCGGCGGTGCGAGCTTCGGCGCCGGACCGAACACCGACGGGACCTCGTCCGTCGAGGGGTGGATCTCCACAACCACCGGCGGCAGCTCGACTGATTCTCCAGGTCGGAAGAACGGAAGCGACGTAATGAACATCACCGTCACGGCTGTGACGCCGGCGACGGCAACCGCAAACCGAAGGCGACCCATGCCGTGAACCAGCTGCCTATCCAACGCATGAACACGCTGTTGCACGCGTGACAGGCAGTCGTCGACCGGCTCCGGCGCCCCCAGATCCTTGACAAGATGAAGGCCGTTACGCATCACCCGGTCGTATTCCGTGCAAGCGTCACAACTCGATAAGTGCTCTCGGTACTCTTGGACTGGACGCTCCTCGAGACGCCAGTCAAAGTAGTCCGAGTAATCTTCAAGAAACTCTTCGCAGTCCATTCTGTCGCTCGGAACGCTCTTCCGTTTGGTCCCCGCGCACTGAACCGTTGTCGCCCTCTATCTACTCATCTGCGGGCCTGGAGTTCCACCCAAAAAACCGGCCCCGCTCCGCGCCCTGGGGGCACGGAAATCGGCTGGCCGAAGCCACTTCCACCGGCCTGTGAGTTTCTGAGGTTGGGCGTGTTCTGATGTTGCCGGAAATCTAGAGGAAAAAAGTCGGGGCGGCCACCCGGCCGCCCCTAGTAAGATCGCTAACAAAATTGATACGTGCCTGATTCACCTCAACATCGGGGCTATGATCTGCGCGAAATTGTTTCGCGCTCGGTTCAATCTCGATTTCACCGTGCCCAAATTGACGCCGGTGATCTCAGAGATCTCTTCGTACGTCTTTCCTTCCATCTCCCTGAGCACGAACACGGCTCGATGATGCTCCGGAAGTTGCTGAACGGCCTTCTCCACCATGTCTCGCAGATGACGCTTGCGGAACAGGTCGTCCGGCCGGTAATGCGGATCCTCCCATTGCAGCGGGCGGTGATCCGCTTCCCAGTTCTTCTTGATCGTCTGGAACAACACCAGCGGGTTGCGCGAGCGATTCCGCAGCTCGTTCTTGGCCAGGTTGCTCGCTATCGTGTAAATCCACGTTGAAAACTTCTTAGACTGGTCGAACCGGTGCAGGTGCCGGTAGACGCGTATAAAGGTCTCCTGTACCAGGTCCTCAGCTCGGTCGCGATCACCGATGGTTCGGTAGATGAAGTTCAGCAACCGAGACTGGTAGCGCGACACCAGCTCCGGAAACGCCAGGGCATTCCCGTCGAGAAAACTCGCCACCAGCTCGTTGTCTGCCAAGCTGGACAGCGACTCTTCGACTTTGGCCTGTCGTGTTCTCTTTGCTGTGACCTGTGTCATGTCCCCCTGCCCGTATTCCGACGACGCCTCCTCCGCCGGGCTCCCTTCCCTGTCCAACAGGGCGACGCCGTGCTGTCTTCTGTCTTCGATCATGGCCAGGTCCTCCCTTTTCTCCAGCCCGGCAAAGTGCAGATTCCATTCCCGCACTTCCCTTGGCCGCCCCGCAATCCTCGCAGGCGCCCTAAGTGGCCTATCTGCAAAAACTTAGGACCACCACACACTTCCGGACTTCGGATCCGCCTGGCCGCTCCACCTGAAATGTTTTCAGTAGTTCTGCCCGCACCCTCCCGTACATGTGCCCGCTGAAACGCTGTTGAGCCGCCCTAACACGGCGCTAAGGGCCCAATGTGGACGGCGATGCTCTCCATTACTTATAGATGCCTGGCTGGCCGCGAGGGTTTCCACACGGGAGGCGTACGACAGCGAAACGAAAGCTGAGAAGAGGTCTAACTGCATTAAAAACAAGCAGTTCCGGCCTTGCCCCTCGTCACTGCCCCGCTTCGATCGAATCGCCGCTCGGCCGCTGCTGCATATAAGATAGCCGAAAATAAACCGAACGTCGAGAAGCGCTGTGTTCGGGCGTTTTCGAGCACGGAAGACTTTATCGAGTCCCGCCGCTCGCGTGAGTTGGGCGGTCGTGCGTTGTGCAAGGAACGTGGACTTATGCCTGACCAGTGGAACGGAATTTCGACTAGCACTCGGGCAGGGATACCGCCAATCCGCCTTCGCTCGTCTCCTTGTATTCACGCCGCATGTCGTCACCGGTGCGCTTCATCACGCGTATCACGCGGTCGAGACTGACGACGGGGTCGACGACGGAGTGAAGCGAAAGCTGCGCGGCGCTCCAAGCCTTTGCCACGCCCATCGCATTGCGTTCGATGCAGGGCGCCTGGACGAGGCCTTTGATGGGATCACAGGTAAGACCGAGATTGTGCTCGATAGCGATCTCGGCGGCGTTTTCGATCTGTCTGTTGTCTCCCCCGTGGATCTGGCACAACGCGGCCGCCGCCATCGCCGTGGCAGTTCCCACCTCGCCCTGACAGCCAATCTCGGCGCCCGATAGGCTGGCGTGCGTCTTGACCAGCATGGCGACGGCACCCGCCGTCGCGAGCGCTCTATGAATAGCATCACGAGTCAGATCGAGTCGCTCCGCAGCTTCGACTAGCACCGCGGGCACGATCCCGGCAGCGCCGTTAGTCGGCGCCGTGACAACGCGTCCCCCGGCGGCGTTCTCCTCGTTGACGGCAAATGCGTACGCCTGTGCCCGAGCGACTGGCGCATAGGTGTTGTCGATCTCACCTGACTCCAATCGTCTGATCATTTCCGACGCTCGGCGCACGACGCCCAGTCCGCCCGGCAAGACTCCGTGCTGCTCGAGGCCCCGGGAGATGCAGGCTTTGAAGGTCTCCCAGACGCGGTCCAGACCCTCAACCGTCGCACGGGGGCTTTCCTCCCACGCCTCCTCGTTGGCGAGCACGAGATCACCTATGGAACCGCCGAGCTCTGAGGCAGCCTCGACCAGCGATGAGCAATCATGGAATGGGTAGCGAGGTGGTGACGGGGGCGGCGTCCAGATCTCGCCGTCCGGCTCATCGGCGCTCCGCACAAAGCCCCCGCCGACGGAGCACCAGGTCTGCTCGAACACGACTTCGCTCGACGCCACGGCTCGGCAGACCATCGTATTGGGGTGAGGAAGCACCTCATCGCGATACTCGCTGTACTTCAGAAATCGGATACGGGTGGGGTCAATCGGTACTGTGCCGTCGCCCCAGTCGACGGTCGGGTCCTCGGCCAGCCTGTCTCGGAGAGCGTGGAAGGCATCGATATCGCATGTCTCCGGGTACCAACCACAGAGCCCCGCCAACACCGCCAGATCGGTGGCGTGGCCACGGCCCGTGGCACTGAGTGACCCCTTGAGATCGACCTCGATACGGTCCGGGTAAATGCTCGAATCGATGCAAGCGTCGCGGAATCCCAGCGCGGCGCGCATTGGCCCAACTGTATGGCTGGAGCTAGGTCCGATCCCGATGCGGAAGATGTCGAGCAGGCGGACCGTGATGGGTTCGCTCATCGTTCTGGACGACGTCCTGAAGACGTCAGCTGTCGGAGAGGTTGCCGAACACGTCGCGACTTTCGACCCGTCCCAACTCTTCGAGCTCGGAACGGAACTCGTCGATCGGGCCCACGATGACGATCGCCGATCGATCCGTGTCCAGAAGCCGTTTAGAAATGCGCTGCACGTCTTCTCGAGTCACAGCGCGAATCAGATCGGCGTAGGATTCCCAATACTCGTCAGGAAGGTCATGCAACACTTGGTGCGCTACGCGGCCGGACACCTGCCCCACCGTCTCGAACAACCGCGGCAGCGACAGAGTCAGCGAGTTGATGGCCAACTCCATCTCCTCTTCGCTAGCCGGGTCGCTCTTCATCCGCTCCATCTCGCCGAGAATCTCCTGTACCGCGCCGACGCTCGCACGTGAGTCAACCGCTGTGGCAACGAGAAACGGGCCGCGAAGTTTGCGAGCTTCGACGCGCGAGCCGGCACCGTAGGTCCAACCTTTGTCCTCCCGCAGGTTCATGTTGATGCGGGAGCTGAATAGACCACCCAGGATGGCGTTCATGATCAGGGCGGGGGCGTAATCGGGATCGCTACGCGATATCGCCACATCTCCGACTCGGATCTCGGATTGCGGGCCGGGCCAGTTGATGGCCCAAATGCGGCGACCCGGTGTCGACTCGGCGGCTTCGATGACCTTTCGCTCGCCTGCCTCACCTTGCCAGCAGCCCAACGTCGACTCGAGACTGCGTTCGAGCTCTGCCTGTTCCGGCAGATCGCCGACCATTATGAGCGTAGCTTCACTGGGTGTGTAGCGGCATGAGTGAAACGCTCGCAGCGCCTCCTCATCTATGCGCCGCACGGTCTCGTCCACACCGCCAGCCCGCAGGCCGTACGGATGAGTGCCGAATATCGCTTCGTTCGCACGCAGGCCCGCTACCGTGCGAGGCTCATCCATGCCCGCCGCGATCTCGTCCAGGCGCTCTTCACGAAGCCGATCCACTTCGGAAGCATCGAACGCGGGGCCGGTAACGACCTCGGCCATCATCTCGAGCGCGGCGTCGAATACTCGACTGAGGAAGCGCAGGCTCAGCATCGTGCTGTCGTGATTGACGTCTATCCTGAACCGAGCGCCCAGGTAGTCCAGGGCTCGGGCGACTTCCCCAGCGGACTTGCGGGTCGTACCCTCGGTCAGCGCCCGGGCCGTCAGCAGCGCCGTACCCGCCCGCTCGCGATCGTCCTCCAGGGAACCAAACGTCAACAGCAACCGGGCCGACACTTCGGGCATGTCATCGTGTTTCACCGCCACCACCCGCAGCCCGTTCCCAAGCACGAATCGGTTTAAACGCGGAAGGCGGATCTGCGGCGCCGAGCCTGGCACCGGACGAACGCTCCGGTCAAGTCCGCTCTTTCTGGTCACGATTTGCCACCTCCCGGTTTCTCGTTCGGTAGCACATAGAGCGTCCCCCGGCGTTCCGGCACGTACCACTCGCCCAAAGTCTGGCGCACAGCGTCGGCGTCGACAGCCGCAACCCGCTCGAACAGGTCGTTGACGTACTCGGGCCGCCCCAGAAACGTTGCCGAAGTAGCTATCGCGTCGGATCGATCGCCCACGCCCTCGAGCGCCGTGACCAATTCGCGCAGTCCACGATTTACGCCGCCCTCGACCTCGTCGGCATCTGGACCGCCCTCCCGCAGCTCTTCGAGCGTCTCGATGATCGCCGACTCCAGCGTCTCCGCCTCGACTCCCGGCCGCGCCGTGGCGACGATGAACCCGAGACCACAGTCCTGAGTCGGCCACACGTTCGCGTTCACGTCCAGCGCGATACGCTTCTCGTAAACCAACTTGCGGTACAGCCGGGAGCTCTTGCCGTCGGCCAGCAGGTACGACAGCACATCTGCCGACTCGAACCCGTCGTGACCGAATGGCGGGGCGTGATGAAAGATGTAAACACGCGGGAACTGGATGTTGTCGTAGATCGTGTCCCGGAGCTGTTCCCCCGGCGGTACTTGCGGCGCCGTCACCTGGGGGGCGCCGGACCCGCGAGGGATCTCCCCGAAGTACTTCTCCGCCAGTTCGTAACCCCGTTCCGCCTCCAGGTCGCCCACCAGAACCAGCACGGCGTTGTCCGGCGTGTAGAACGTTCTGAAGAACTCGCGCACGTCCTCGAGGCTGGCCGCGTCCAGGTCCTCCATAAACCCGATCGTCGGGTGGTGGTACGGGTGCCCCTTGGGGAACGCCATCCTCAGAATCGTTTCCGCCGCTAATCCGTACGGCCGGTTCTCGTAGGACTGACGCCGTTCGTTCTTCACTACGTCACGCTGGTTGTCCAGCTTTTCTTGCGTGATAGATGATTCGAAGAACCCCAGGCGGTCAGACTCGAGCCACAGACCCAGCTCGATCTCGTTGGCAGGTAGCGTCTCGTAGTAGTTCGTACGGTCGAACCAGGTGCTTCCGTTCAGCGTTCCGCCGGCGTCCTGGATGAGCTTGAAATGCCCATCGTCCGCCACGTGCTCGGAGCCCTGGAACATCAGGTGCTCGAACAGGTGAGCGAATCCTGTCCTTCCCGGCCGTTCGTGCTTCGATCCGACGTGATACATGATATGCACCGAGACGACCGGAGACGTGTGATCTTCCTGCACGATCACGCGCAGCCCGTTGTCCAGGGTACGCTCCTTGAGCTCAAAATGAATCACGCCGTTGCCAGCCACGTACGGCTACCCTTCCGAATAGTGGGACGTCCTCTGCTATCGACCGGACATAAAACACGCCCTCCAACTCGGAGGGCAAAACGCCGTGAGGGGAGCCATAAGCCGAGTTCTGTTCTGTGGGGCCATTCATCTGGGACGCCGGTCGCCCGACGCCTCGTGCGGCCTACCCGGAGATCGTAACGCGGCGGGCCACCACTCTCTCCTTACTTGGCCTTGCTCCGGGTGGGGTTTGCCGTGCCCCGGCGGTTACCCGCGCGGGCGGTGGGCTCTTACCCCACCGTTTCACCCTTACCGACAGCCGCGAGCGGCAATCGGCGGTCTATTCTCTGTGGCACTTTCCGTCGGCTTGCGCCGCCCGGGTGTTACCCGGCACCCTGCCCTGTGGAGCTCGGACTTTCCTCGAACCGCGCGCCCGGAGGCGCCGGCCCGCGGCCCTTCACTCCCCTCACGGCACCCGGAATATCACGGCCCGGCGCGCGCCAGGTCAAGCCTCGATCCTCAAGTGGGTTGACATTTCCAGACCTCCCTGCCGAAGATTCCGTCTATAGCCTGAAGCGGCAGGTGTCCCCAACCACGGCCGAAGGCCGCAGGACCCAAGGCAGGACTGGAAATGACAACGAAGGTCAAGACCCAACAGCTGGATTTCACGCCCGAAGTGGAGAGGGCCACGGCCCACATATACGAGAAGATCGGCGACCTCGTCCCCGAGGTCGAGTGGAGGATGCAGGCGCCGCTGATCCACGAGATCTTGCGCCTCAAGCAGGAGGTTGGGGCCGTCATCCTGGCACACAATTACCAGGTACCCCAGATCTTTTACGGAATCGCCGACTTCCAGGGCGACTCTCTCGGCCTGGCCCAGGCCGCTATGGAGGTCGAGGAGGATACGATCGTCTTCTGCGGCGTTCACTTTATGGCAGAGACCGCCAAGATCCTCAATCCGAAGAAACGCGTCCTCATACCCGATCTCGACGCGGGCTGCTCGCTCAGCGAGAGCATCACCGCCCAGGACGTCCGCCTGATGAAGGAGAAGTACCCCGGGGTGCCGGTGGTCACTTACGTCAATACGCCGGCCTCGATCAAGGCCGAATCCGATATTTGCTGCACCTCGGCAAACGCGCGCGCCGTTGTCGAATCATTGGGCGTCGACCGGGTGATCTTCCTCCCCGATGAATACCTAGCCCTCAACGTACAGAAAGAGACCGACGTTGAGGTCATCGCCTGGAAGGGCCGCTGCATAGTACACGAGCAATTCACCGTCGAGGAACTTCAATCCTATCGCGAGCAGTTCCCGGGCCTCGTCATCCTCGCCCATCCTGAATGCTCGCCGGAAGTGTGCGCCGAAGCAGACTTCGTCGGCTCGACCACCGCGATGGTCAAATACGTCGATGAGACCGATTCGCCGCGCCTGCTTCTCGTTACGGAATGCTCAATGTCCGACAACGTCCAGGAGGCTCATCCGGAGAAGGAGATGGTCCGGCCCTGCACCCTCTGTCCACACATGAAGAAGATCACGCTGGAGAACACCCTCGACTCACTCCGCCTCGGGCAGTACGAAGTCGATGTTCCGGTCGAGATGCGCGAGAAGGCGAGGCAAGCGCTGGAGAGAATGCTCTTAATCGGCCGGGACGATTGATGGGAATCCCGAATTCAAGAACTCGGATGTCGGGATTCTGAGTTCACAACAGTCGACATTCAGAGCAGGAAGCTGATTCAACGAGTCGGGAACCGGAAACCGCGATCAGGCGAACCGGGCACTACAATACAAGGCGCGCCCGGGAGGATTCGAACCCCCAACCCCTGGATCCGAAGTCCAGTGCTCTGTCCAGTTGAGCTACGGGCGCGCTGATGTTTAGGTGACGCCTAATCTCTCCGAACAAGTCCGACCCGGCAACCTCCCGCTTCCAAAATACCCGAATCCAGAATCTCGAATCCGCTTCGATGATTCAAAGCAGTTCTGTGTTCCCGAACTCAGAATCCCGATATCCGACTTCGAGATTCCCGTCACTGGATCGCGCTGATTCCAGTGATCTCCTCCCCGATGATCAGACTATGGATATCGTGCGTCCCTTCGTACGTATACACCGACTCCAGGTTCGCCATATGCCGCATCGACTGGTACTCGACAAGTATCCCATTGGCGCCCAATAGTCGGCGAGCCTCGCGCGCTACATCGCACGCCATGCTGACGTTGTTACGCTTCGCCAACGACACCTGGGCATGATGCAGCTCGCCCCTGTCCTTCAGCCTTCCTAGTTGGATGGCCAGCAGCTGCGCTTTCGTGATCTCGGTCATCATCTCGACCAGCCGGACCTGCTGAATCTGGTAGCCGGCGATCGGACGCTCGAACTGGACGCGGTTGATGCCATAGCTCAACGCTTCGTCGTAGCACGCTTGGGCAGCGCCAATCGCACCCCACGCGATTCCGTACCGCGCCTGGTTCAGGCACATCAGCGGGCTCTTCAGGCCCCCGGAACCCGGTAGCAGGTTCTCATCCGGCACGCGCACTTCCTGCAACGAGATCTCACTCGTGTCCGAAGCGAGAAGCGACAGCTTGCCCTTTTGGTCGGCCGGGACGTAGCCGTCTCGATCCGTCTCTACAATGAACCCACGAATTGACTTCGGATCGTCGATTTCGCCGGTCTTTGCCCAGATGATCGCCACGTCTGCCACGGAGGCGTTTGTGATCCACATCTTAGTCCCAGTGATCACCCACTCGTTTCCGTCCTTGACCGCGCGCGTGATCAGACCGCCCGGGTTCGATCCGAAATCCGGCTCCGTCAGCCCGAAACAGCCGATCGCTTCGCCACCAGCGAGTTTGGGCAGCCAGTGCATCCGCTGGTCCTCGTTGCCAAATTCGAGGATCGGATACATGACCAGCGAGCTCTGCACGCTATTGAAGGATCGGATGCCTGAGTCGCCACGCTCCAGTTCCTGCTGGATCAATCCGTAGCCAACGTTGTTCAGCCCGGCACACCCATACTTCTCCGGCATGTTACAACCGAACAAACCCAGGTCGGCCATCTGCGGAATCAGCTCTTTCGGAAAACGGTGTTCGATGTAGCAGTCCCCAATAACAGGCATGAGGTTGTCTTCCACCCACTCGCGCACGGTATCGCGGACAGCCCGCTCTTCCTCGGATAGCAATAGGTCGGTCTTGAAGAAGTCGATTCCCTCGAAGCTCACACCATCACTCCCCTTCCTGTGTGTCGGATCCGCCCGCGTAGGATCCGCGGGAACGGTAAAATCCCTGCACTACCGCCATGGCAATGCGGCTCGTCAACGAGTAGGTCATGGCCAAGAGAAGCAGATACACGAGGATGAAGCGCGGCGATGGACTGACCCTGACATACAGATACAACGCGAGGCCTGTCGCCGCCACAAGCCCAACCAGTCTCCCCCACCCGATCCCACTCTGCCGCAGCTTGTCCCGGCAGTCCGGGCACCACAGGTAGCGATCGAGATCGCCGGCGGGATAGATCTCGCGGCAGCTAGTGCACGCTGCCTCCGTCGACCCGAATCTCACGGCGCCAGCTCCTTTATGATCTGATCCGCAAATTGCTCTGTCGTAGCCTTACCGCCCAGATCGCTGGTTCGAATATCGTTCTTCAGAGCCGACGCCAACGCGGCCCTCGTGCGCGACGCTTCCTCGGTCAGACCGATGTAGTCGAACATCATGCAGCCAGCCAACAAGATCGCCGACGGATTGGCTCTTCCCTGACCCGCAATGTCCGGGGCCGACCCGTGAACCGCCTCGAAGATGGCCGCGTGGTTTCCGATGTTGGCGCCCGGAGCCATCCCCAGACCACCTATCAGCCCGGATGCCTGATCCGACAGGATATCCCCGAACATGTTCTCCATCACCAGCACATCGAACTGGTAGGGATTCACCACCAGCTGCATGGCCGTATTGTCCACAATTCGGTCTTCGAACTCGACGCGGCCAGCATACTCCTCGGCAATAGTACGGCCGACCTCGAGGAACAGCCCCTGAGTGCACTTCAGTATGTTCGCCTTGTGAACCAACGTGACCTTCTTCCGCCCCTGCGAGACCGCATAGTCGAAGGCGAATCGCGCGATGCGTTCAGCGCCGTAGCGAGTGACGATCATCACGGACTCGGCTGCTGCGTGGGGGTCTTCCTCGACCCCAATGTAGTGCTCTACTCCGACGTAGAGCCCCTCGGTGTTCTCGCGAATGACCACCAGGTCGACATCTTCGTAGCGGCCGCCAGGCACCAGCGTCTTCGCCGGGCGCACGTTGGCGTAGAGGTCGAAGTGTCTCCTCAGGGCGACGTTGATCGACCTGAAGCCTTCGCCCACCGGTGTCGTCAGCGGCCCCTTGAGCGCGATCTTGTTAGCGAGAATCGAGTCGACGGTCTCGTCGGGTAGTGGTCCAAGCCCCTTCTCTACCGACGCCATCCCGGCGATCTGGCGATCCCATTCGACGTCGGTGCCGGCGGCATCGAAAACCCTGAGCGCAGAATCGACGATCTCCGGCCCGATGCCATCGCCGGGTATCAGTGTGATCGTGTGCTTCATAGTCCCAATCGCCTCGCGCCCAGGCCCGGCTAGGGACTGACCAGTTCCGCGAAGGCCTGCGCCAGACCCGCAAGCGCCCCCGGTGACGCAGGCGGCTGGTCATCCCCTATCACGACCCCGTACCACAGGACGGTTCCCGTCCGCAGATCCAACAGAAACGATCGCACCGCTAGGTGCTCCCCCGAATCATCTTCACCAGCAACGCTGATCAGTTCGAGAGGCCAGATCGCATAGCGCGCGTCAAACAGGGCCGAGACCATCCGCAGCTCGCCGTACAGATCATCGCGGAACGTCTTCGCGTCCTTCCCTTCGGCCCTCAGCCTGTCCGCGGAAAGCAGGTACGGATCCACTCCCTGAATTGAAGGTTGTTGTTGCAGCGCTCTTACCTGCTGTTCTGGCTTCACCCAGATCGCACGACCGCCGTATTCGTCTAGCGCAAACGCGATCTCGGCGTCGGCCGCACGCGCCGCCTCTTTGGCACCGGACTGGCGCCCCGGCCAGCCGCCCGGTACCCGACGGACGTACTGAACCGGCAGCACGAGGACTGTCTTTCCGCTGAGTACGCCGAAACCGGTGACCGGGACAGGTCCCTCATCTATGTCGCTGCTGCCGCCACACGCTGCGACCACGGCAGCCAGGGGCACAGCAAGCCAGTTGACTCGCGTCGCTTTCCTCTTCACCTCCAACCTCCCCTCACGCTTCAAGCCCTGGGATCAGGCGAGCAGTCCGGCGTCGATTCGGATGACCTGACCGGTGATCTGTCGCGCCATCTCGGAACAGAGAAACAGTACTACGTTGGCCACGTCGATGGGTTCAGTGGGTCGCTTGATCGCAGCGCTCTCCTCCGAAGTGGCGACCACTTCACTCGGAATGTCGGAGAGCATATCGGTGCGCACGTACCCGGGTGCAACTCCATTGACATTGACGTTGGCAGAACCAAGCTCGGCTGCGGCAGACCTTGTAAGGCCGATCAGTCCGGACTTCGACACCGAGTAGTTGGCAACACCAAAGCTACCGATGAACGCGTGAACCGAAGAGATGTTGACGATCTTGCCGTACCTTTGGGACTTGAAGGTTGGCGCCACTGCCCGAATCATGTTGAACGCGCCCGTGAGATTGACGTCTAGCACCTCGCGCCACTGCTCGTCCGTCATTCTCCACAATGGGGCCGAACGATGCACTCCGGCCGCGTTCACCAGAAAGTGAATTCCACCCAGGCGGTCACGTACGCGATCGACGAATCGCCGCACGGCCTCAGGGTCCCGAACGTCCACCCGCGCCGCCAACACTTTAACTTCCAGCTGCTGAAGCTCGAGCTCCGCCCGCGACGCCTCTTCCGCGATGTCGCGGCCCGGCATATCCACCCAGTTGAACGCCACGTTGGCACCGCAGCGGGCAAACTCGAGCGCCGTACGGCGACCGATCCCGCTGGCCCCGCCGCTGATCACGGCGGTGCGGCCCCGAATCCCTCCAAAGTATCCGGCCGGCTGCGGTTGCGTCTCCTCGCCGACTTCCTCGAGCAGCGCCTCGACAGCTTCGCCGGCGTCAGAAGGACCCGGCGCCTTGCCGTATTCGTGATCGTCCCCGCGATTCTCCGGAACTAGCAAATCGCCCGCCTGTCGATGGGACAGCTCGCCCTCGCGCCCTGCACCCCCCGAACCTGAAAGCGACCGCACCAGCATCGCAAGTTCATGATAGCGAGAGACATGGGACGCGAGCAACTCGTGCGCGTCAACGCGAGGGATCTGCTCCGGCCAGCCGAAGTCCGCCGCGTAACTCGTGAAACGGAACGTCGGTGACGGCGGTGTAGCGGTACTCGAGCAGCAGCCAAATCGCACCGGTGCTGGACAGCCTGGCCGTGATACCAGCAAAGATGCTCGCCCCGACGCGAGTCCCCTGCAGTCTCAGCGCCTGCGGCGGCAGAGTCCCACCGATACTGTCGGTGGGTGATGTGCTGATCGAGTGGATCCCCGCCCCCCCTCCGATGTAGGGTCGCAACCCTCCGCGCCCCAGCTCCCGCCATACGGAGATGCCGCCCATTATGTCGCGCATCTCAAACGCCGGTACAACGTGACCCGCCGACCACCAATCCATCTCGAGGCCCAAACGCGCGGCACGTCCGAAGATGTCGGCGAATCCGAATCGTGCCCCGAAAGCGACACCGAGATCCGCATCCGACACCCACGCCGCCCCGCCGAGCATGTCGATCGCGACGAATCTGAAGGTTATGAACTGAGCGTTCAGCGGCCGGGGCGCCAGCGCGATGACAGCAGCCACCCCAAACGGTAGAAGGAGCGAACGCCGGCGGAGAATCACCTGGTTTCTTGGCCTTCGGCTAGCGGAAATTGATGAACAGGTAGGACGCGAGGACGATGGCGCCAAAATAGGACAGGCCAATCGTCGGCGCCTGTACGACAACCATGATCGAGCCCACGACTGCGCCCAAGAACGCACCGAGGTAGATGATGAGGCGCAGCTCCCGTCGTGTGACCGTCCAGATGAGCCGCTCGAAGTCCGCTATTGGGTAGGCGACGATCCGCTGTTCTACCATCTCAGCGATCGGCAGCTCCGCGACCAACACCGGAACGCGCTTCTGCAAGAACTCCCACAGCGGATCAAACACCAGTTGTTCCGCTCTGTCGAGAGCGTCCGGAGGCATGTAGTCCCGGAGCCGTCCAATTGGGACCGTTAGCAGCCACTCCGTCTGACGGACGAGAGCCGCCTCCAACAAGCCACGCACCCGGTCGCCGCGAGCGATCTCGACGATCCAATCGGCGAGCCGCTCGCTGACTCGACCGGCCGCCTCGGGCCCCAGGTACTCCAGCACGTCGACCACCCGCTTCCCTTCGGCTGCCTGTAACAGTCGGTCCGCGCGGTTGACGATGAACCGCTCCGTCGTTTCGTGTCGCGCGAAGTCAACTATGCGCTCGGCCAGCACGTTTCCGAGGCGTACAAGTTCCTCTTCGCTCATATCCCCGAAGATGTCGCGCACCGGACGCTGCAGCATGTCGTCAACCGCGTCGTTCACCGCTCCGGCCGCCCGATCCTGAATCAGCGGCTCACGCAGCAAAGCAGCCACTTCCTCAGCGCCGCCCCGTTCCAGCGCCTGTACCGTCTGGCTGAGGGTCCTCTCAGTGATGATCAGACGCCCGACAATCTGTTGAAACATCCCCTGCTGGCTGAGATAACCGTCGATGAAGTTGCGGAGCGCCCGGCGAACACGTTCCTGCGCCGCCGGCGACTCGAGCACCTGGCCAAAGCGATCGAGGACTAGCGGCAAGTAATTGCGCACTATCGCCTCACCAAAATTGATGGCGCCGGTAGGCACGAAGCGACCCAGCGGCTCGTCCGATGTGACGAACTCGTGGAGGTTGCGCTGGAAGAACTCGCCTATCGCGTTGCGGAATCCATCGCCCATCACGACGCCTTCACCCACATCGTGCAGCGTCGCCACGACCTGATCCCGAGCTGCGGGCGTCAGCACCTGCTCGAGCGGTTCGTCCCCGAACTCGCTTCGCAATCGGTCCACCAGCTCCCGCACCCGCCGCTCGAAGCTTTCGCCTCGCAGGTACTCCGAAAGTCCATCCAACAACCGCTCGCCGAACTCGGTCACCGTTCCGGTCACCTCGCCGAGTCTATGTTCGGGGATCTCCGACTTGAGGTTTCCGAGTTCCTTGTCGAGCAAGCGTTCCAGGGCCCCGCGCAACGTGGCGTCGAATCGCTCGCGAAACTCCGCCTGGCCCAGAGTCTGGACGATATCCTCGGTTCGCAGCAGATGGGTGCCGACCGTCAAACCGATGCGCTTGGCGATTCGATTGATCTCTTTGGGGATCGCGCCCTGGGGAAACAACCGCAGTCGGCTTACGCGTAGCGGTTTGTGTGGATGAAACAGCATCCAGATCGCCACAGCGTTGGTGATCAGACCGGCAAAGATGCCGATGACCACGAACGACAGGTGATCGATCTTGAGAAGCTCGTTCGCGAACTCAGCCACTACGACCTCTGCCTTGCGTTGACAGCACCGGTGGCCCTTTCAATGTTACGGTCCATGCCTTCAAAACGGGATGTACCTCCCGGTAGCTTTGCGTCAGGAATCGAGCTCGCTCGCGCCTGGCTTGATGACCAGGGTACCGCCATCCTGCAAGAACAGGTCGAGCTAGCAACCGTTCCATCGCCTCCGTTCAAGGAACGCACTCGCGGTGAAGCGATCGCGTCCCGGCTGGCTTCCATAGACGTGACTTCCCAGTGGGACGACGTCGGTAATCTTCTAGCCGTGTTCCCATCAGGTACGACGCTCCATGAATCGCCTATCGTCATCGCGACCCACATGGATACCGTGTTCGGTCCCGACACCAAGATCGATATCCGCCGCGAGGGTGATCGCTGGGTCGGCCCCGGCATCACAGACAACGCGCGCGGGATCGCCGTGGCGCTCTCGGTCCTTCGCGCGCTCGCGCATGGTGGCATAAACCCACGCCACCCCATCCTCTTCGCCTTCACCGTCGGCGAAGAAGGACGCGGGGATCTGCGCGGTGTGAAACATCTCTTCCGCGATGGTAGTCCGTTGCTCGATGCGACCGCCTTCATCGCGGTCGACGGTAGCGGGCTGAACCGCATCATTCACCGCGGGCTTGGCAGCCGCCGTTTCCACATCTCCCTGATCGGCGCCGGCGGCCACTCGTGGACCGACTGGGGCCGGTCGAATCCCGCGAACGCGCTCGGCGAGTTCATCTATCGGTTGACCCGACTGGAGCTGCCGAAAGAGCCTCGAACCACGCTCACCGTGGCTCGCCTGGGCGGCGGCTTGAGCATCAACGCCATCCCGGGCGAAAGCTGGGTCGAACTCGACCTGCGCTCCGAAACGGCTGACGTCATCGATCAAATCGAGTCCCGCCTTAGAGAGCTCTTGCGCGCCGCGATCGCCGCCGAGGAGGCACGCGGCGATGGCCAACTGGCGGTCACCGTCGAAATCATAGGGGAGCGCCCCGCAGGCATTCTGGCGACCTCCCATCCACTTGTACAGGCCGCAACCGAAGCTTCGAAAAAGGCCGGCTCGACGCCCAAATTCTCTGCTGCTTCCACCGACGCTAATGTCCCCATGGCGCTTGGCGTACCCTCGATTGCCATCGGTGGCGGCGGCGCGTCTGGTGACACGCACACAGAACGGGAGTGGTTCGTGGATTCGGACGGCGCCGCCGGCGCCCTAAGACTCTTCGACACGCTCGCCGCGGTGGCAGAGTTTAGAGCGTAGCTCTATTCTTCGGTACCCTGCACCACGGAGTGATCGCCCAGCATGACGGCACCGTGAACTCCATGAAGCTCGACGCTCCGGCCCACCAGTGAGTCGCTGAGAACACAGTCCTCGATCACCACGTCCTCCCCTACGATGCAGTCGCGCAGTGTGCTTCGTATGATGCGGCTACCTTTGCCCACTGAGACGTTCGGCCCGATTTCCGAGTCCGTCACCTCGACGCCGCTCTCGATTCGGACCGGGTCGACGATGCGCGAGCCGCTCGAGTCATCTGGTTGTCTCGCACGTCCGCTTTCCAGCACATGCTGACTCGTTGCCAGCAGCGTCTCCGGCTTCCCGCAGTCATACCACCCTTCGACCTCGAGAACCTGGATGCGCGAACCCTGGTCGATCATGTACTGGAGAGCATCGGTGAGAAAGTACTCGCCTTGTTGGGGGTCGGCGGCGAGCGTATCGTCTATTCCCTCGAAAAGCAGAGCGTGGTTCCGTACGTAGTAAAGCCCGATGTTTGCGAGACGCGAGATCGGCTCCTTCGGCTTCTCCACGATCCTCTGCATAACGCCGTTTTCGTCCGCCACAATGACGCCGAACCGCTGGTAGTCCTCCACTTCCTTTGCCCAGATGAATCCGTCGGCCGTCGGATCGGCCTTGATCACCGACAGGTCGGCATCGAACAGCGTGTCAACGAAGACGATCAGCACGGGCCCGTCGACGTGCGGTTGCGCGAGTTTCACAGCGCCTGCCGTCCCATCCTGCACGACCTGCTCAATGAAGACCGAGGGGACAGTGTAGTTCGCCTTTACGTGGGCTTCGACCTGTTCCTTCAGGTGGCCGGTAATGAAGATCAACTGCTCAACATCTAGCCGGTCTATCAGATCCTCCACCACGTAGTCCAGAACAGCCTTGCCAGCGACCTCAAGCAGCGGCTTCGGTACCGTGTGCGTTTGAGGCCTCAACCGCGTGCCCTTTCCCGCAAGCGGGATAATGACTTTCACCCTGTCCCCTTTCGTTTAACCGACCTGTGCTTCGAACCGTGCAAGAAACTAAGCCATATTCAGCCGACCGGAAGATCGGGGCACGGTCTTGCAGAAGCGCCGCGCCACACGCATGATCAGTCGGCGCCACCAGAAGCTTCAAACCAGGCTACGGGATGAAGAGACGCATCGTTCAGGCACTCAGCGAGAACTCCGCACAGACCAGCGAGAACGCCGAGGACCCTCGTTTACTAGGGCGCACTTACATGGTGCCCTTCGCTACGGTTTGGGACGAGATCATCCTCATGATCAAGGAGAACAGTCGGTGGAACCTGGTACGCGCCAACGAGGACAAGGGGATGATCGGCTTCGAGGCCACCGTCCCGGTCTTCCACCTAATCGACGATGTGCGGATAAAGGTGAAGTTGGATCAGAATGCGCTCACGCGGGTCGATATGTGGTCACACTCCCGGGTCGGGAAAGGGGATCTGGGGGCCAACACCAGACGCATATCGCGGTTCTTCCGCGATCTCGACCGGCGGCTTGGCGTCACTTAGCACGCCAACGACCTAAGTCGCCACCTCCGCCACAGCTTCCGCCGGAATCTCCAACTCTCCCTCGCTTCGCGCGACCCAAATGGCACAGACCGTGTCGCCGGTGACGTTCACCGCGGTGCGTGTCATGTCGAGTATGCGCTCGACCCCGACCACCAACGCGATGCCCTCGAGTGGGATTCCCAGTTGATTGAGAACGATCGTCAACGTGACCATGCCGATGCCGGGAACACCAGCGGCACCGATGGAGGCCAGCGTGGCCGTAAGCACGATCGTCAAGAGATCCACCGGACCGAGCGAAATACCAAATACCTCGGCGATGAACACGGTGCTCACGCCCTGGTAGATCGCCGTCCCGTTCATATTGATAGTGGCACCGAGAGGCAGAACGAACGATGCAACCTGGTTCGAAACGCCGAGATCCTCCTCCGAGACCTGGAGGTTCAACGGCAGCGTCGCGTTGCTCGAGGATGTGGAGAATGCGAAGACGAACACCTCATAGAACCTCTTGAGGAAATACGTCGGCGGCATCCCGGAGATCCGAAGCGCCACGGGGTAAAACGTCACCGTGAACACAGCCATCGCCCCGATGGTAATCAGCACATATCTCAGCAAAGTGAGCAGCACGCCATAACCGAACTGCGCGGCGACGGCAGCGATCAACGCGAATACCCCCAGCGGCGCGACCTTCATCACGAGCTTCACGAGCACGATCATCGCGTCGTTGATTCCGTTCAGCACATCGAGGACCGGTTTTCGCCTCCCTTCAGGCAACACCGTTAGTGATATCCCGAAGAGGATAGAGAAGAAAATGATCTGCAGAAAATTGGTCTCGACCATCGCCCGGAAAGGGTTCCTCGGGATGATCCTGACCAGCAGGTCGCCGATCGACGGTTTCTCCGAGAGGCTCTCCAGTTGCTCTGCCGTCACGCCGGCGTAGTCGCTCAGCATTCGAGCCTTGACGTCCTCATCGAGCCCCGCACCTGGATGTAACGTCTGCGCCGCCACCAAACCCAGCGCCACGGCCAGCGCCGTAGCGACCAGATAGAAGCCGACCGTCTTCACCCCAATGCGCCCGAGCTTGCGCAGGTCGCCCAGGCTCGCGGTCCCCACGATCAACGACGCCATGACCAGCGGCACGACGATCATGACCAGCAGGTTGATGAACGCATCGCCGATCGGCTTGATCTGGACGGCAAAATCGCCCATCAGCGGGCCGAGGATGGCACCGAGAACAAGACCGATCAGTATCTGCGTGTGGAGCTTGATGGCCCGGATCTTGGCGAAGATCAACTTGTAGAGTGGTACGCGGTCAGCGCTCAACTCATCACTCCTGCCCGTGATTGACGTTGGAGGTCAGGACCAAACGTCGCCCAAAATAGACCCGCCAGCGCTCACCGTCTACCGTCCACCGCCGACCGTCTACCGCCTGACCGTCATCCCAGCTAGCTTTCCCCGCATGAAAAGACCGACGTATCTGCTTACCGCCGCGGTGATCTGCCTGACTTCCTGCGGCTCCGACAGAAGCGGTGAAGCACCCGCCAGCGATAGAGAAAACGTCCTCGACGATCTCTCCGTATCACCGAACGTCTCTGCAACGGAGTACACGACGAGCCTGCAATTACTCGTCTTCGAGCCGACACGTACCCGCGCGGTGATCATGCAGTTCGCCAACCGGGCCACGGCGAACTCGCTCGGGCGTCGTTACCAGGCCTGGCGCTTGGATCGTTCCACCTGGCGTCGAATCCTCGACGTCGAGACGGATGACGGGCCGATCCGTGCTCCGTGGCGCCTGTTCCCCACCGACTCCATGAGACTTACGGTGAACGCGGATGGGGACCCCGACGATCTGATCCTCCAGTCGGGCTCATCCGAGTACAGGTTGGATCTGGGCCGGCACCTCGACGCCTGGGAAGACCGTATGGGAACCTGGCACGAGATCAGGGAGGCAACGTTCGAGGAGCGCGGCACGCGGCTGGCCGGGATTGCCGTGGGGCACCGCTTCGCCCTGCCCGATCCCGAGCTACCCGCTGTGTACGGCGACTACACACGGGTGATCCTGCGTTCTGAGGATGGCGCGCTCATCGTCCTGTTCCACACGAGCGACCCCGGTGTCTACGGCGATCCGTTCGCCTGGATGTACGCCGAGGGTCTTACGCGCCGCTGGACCGTACTAGAAACGCGAACTGTGGAGGTCGCGAACTCGGCGCAGCTGAGACGCAACGTGCCGATCCGTATCTGGTTCCGAATCCCGGAGCCCGAAATCCGCTGCGAGTTGACCGCTGCTGAGCGCCTGTTCAACGAGTTCACGACGGAAGAGGGACCGAAGCCGTACAACGCACTCTACCGCGTGCGTGGCTGGATCGAGTTTTCTGGGGAACGTCTCAACGTCGAGGGACTGCTCGAACGCGGGGAAACCTGAGCGAGGTCAGACTTCGAAGGCCTCGATACGCCTGAGCGCGATCCGCAGCGGGATGACCGTTGCCAGCACGCAGATCAGCAACGCGGCCAGCCCACCGCCAACCAGCATGACCAGAGCCTCGTTCGCCAAGGGTGCGCCGGTAAAACGGTGACGGACGATCGTCAGCACCGGCCAGGACTCCAGCACCAGCACCACGCCGACCAATGCGATAGCCGACATCATGAACAGCAGCCCACCGACGCTGGTAGGAATCTGAGCCATGTTCTCAGTCTCGAACTGCGGAAACATCGTTCCGAACGCCAGGGCCAACGCGGACAGCGCGAACGTGATCGCTGCTGTCGTTACCAGCGACAGCGCCATCATCGCTGGCCCCACCTTGAGCAACAGGTTGGTGCCCAGCGTCAGCACGAACGCCATGACGAGCAACGGCGCCGTGCCCACCCAGTACTTGCTCCACAATAGATCGCGTGCGCGTAGCGGGCTCGAACGCAACAACCACAGCGTTGGACCTTCCAAACTGACACCTGGAAGAACGAAGCGCGCGGCGATCGCCGAAAGGACGAACCCGGCCAACCCTATGTTCACGAACGACACGACGTTCGCAAACAGGTTCGACACTCCGTCGGTGCGAAGCGGGAGCGCCCGGATGTTGTAGATGTAAACGACGACCAGCACCGACAGCAGAATCAGCTGCGACCACTGCGTCGTGTCGCGGAAGAACACGCGGATGTCCTTCAGCATCAACTCCGATCGAATCACACCCAATCGCTGGAACAGAAAGCGCATCGACAGCCCAAACCTGTGCCCGGCTGTATGCTTCTGAGCTCCCTCCTGCGAACGAGTGAACGCCGAAGGGTAATAGCGATCGTGCACAATCGCTCCAAGCACGATCATCGCAAGGGCGCTACTCCATAAAAGGAACAGCGGGAAGGGATCGAAGCTTGACTGCAGGCTTCCCACTATGGCGTCGTTCGCCCACTCGCTGGGTAGCCACGGCGAGGTCGGCCCCCGCAACACCGCCATGAACTCACCCAGGTTCCGGAAACCCTCGGGCTTCGCCAGACTCTCCGGCCGCAGAAGCCGAATCAACAGCACGACCCCACCGGCCGCGGCCACCGTGATCACGCCGAAGATGTCTTTGGCTCTACGTGCCGGGAAGATCGAGACCAGCAGCAGCGTGATCGCCGACCCGACCGCAGACACGATCAAGAAGAACGGCGCCAGAGCGGCGACCGCCACCAGCACGAACAGCAACCCGCCATCGTACACCGTCCCGTATGCGACGAGTATCGGCACGCAGATGAGCGCGACCATCCAGCTCGAGTGCAGAACGGTCTCCGTTAGCTTCGTCAGGTAGATCTGCGTGGTATCTGTGGGCACCGCCATCAACAACTCGAGATCGCGCGAAAGGAAGAATGTCGACAGGGCGGTGATCACATTGGACAGCAACAGCACGCTGAGGAACGTTAGAAGAATGAGGCCGAGCAACTTTGCGGCCAGCAGATCGCCGATGTCCTCGACACCCTGAAAGTAGCTGAGAATCCGGTACAGGATGCCGTACGCGGCCATCCAGAAAAGTGCGCCAACCAGGAGGATCGACGCCATCTTGCCGCCGCCAGCACTCTGTCGACCCAGACGTCTGCGCGCTGTGATGCGCTTCGGCCCGAGGACATGCCACACGCTTACGGACGGGACGGTCATCCGCCGAGAACCTCCAGCAGCTCCTGTACCTCGTGTCCGCCGGTCAGCTTGAGGAAGATCTCCTCCAACCTGGCGTCGCCGCTTTCCGCCTCCTCTCGCAGATCATCCATCGTACCTTCCGCCCGAATCGCACCTGCCTGAATGATCGCGATTCGGTCGCACAGTGCTTCCGCAACTTCCAGCGTATGGGTCGACATCAGTATCGTACCGCCGCGGTCGACAAACCCGCGGAAGATATCCTTCAACAGCCGGGCCGCCTTAGGGTCCAGACCCACCAGCGGCTCGTCCACGACGATCACTTCGGGTTTGTGAATGAGCGCGGAAGAAATGATGAGCTTTTGCTTCATGCCATGGCTGTAGGCCTCCAGGAGCTCATCGCGCCAGGCGGTCAGCTCCCAGACATTCATCAACTCGTCGATGCGGTGTTCTAGATCGGCGCCGTTCTGACCATAGAGCCCGGCGACGAACCTCAAGAATTCCGCGCCAGTGAGCTTCTCGTATATGAACGGCCGGTCCGGGATGAACCCGAGCTTGCTCTTCGCCCGCTCTGGAGCCGTCACGACGTCAAATCCTCCTACCACAGCTGTACCGCCGGTCGGCTGCAATATGCCGGCGATGATTCGCAGCGCTGTTGTCTTCCCCGCTCCGTTCGGGCCCAGTAGCCCGTACAACGTCCCCCTCGGGACGGAGAGGTCGATGCCTTTCAGCGCCTCGAATTCGCCATAGTTCTTTGTCAGGCCTTTTAGCTGTATCACCTTTCCTCCACTGATACCACGTCTAGCTGTAGTAGGCCGATCAGACGGACCAGTTCCACCTGCCTGGCCAAGCCACCTACCACAAAACGAAGATGAGACGCATCCGCTGGCACCTGGCCCAGAGTCGGATCCACTGGAACCCAGCGGCCGAGCCACACCTCGGGCCACGCGTGGTAGTAGAAACGATCGCGAACATACACCAACCCGGCCGCCGTTCGCGCCGGCAGCCCGGCCGCCCGCGCCAACGCCACGTACAACACCGTATGTTCGTTGCAGTCGCCGCTACCGGCCTCCAGAACCTGCCTGGCGCTCGGCACGCTCAGCGTGATCTCTTTGTCCAGGGTCTGGTAGACCCAGTCCGCCAGCCTCGTCGCGGCGGCCGCCGGGTCTTCGATACCCCCGAGCACCTGCTCCGACGTTCGCCTGATCTCAGGATCCTCGACCTGAATAAGGGGCGTCGATTGCAGCGTCTCTGCGAACTCGTCTGGGCTGGCCGGTAGAACGTAATCGGTTTCTGGAAGCTCCCGTTCCCCGGCCACGACTAGTGTGTCGCCCCTCAGAAGCTGGCGTTCACCCTGAAGATCGAAGCCTTCTAGATCCACGTTGAGCAAACGGACGGTCAGACCGACCAGATGATCGCCATCCGGCAAGTCGACACCGACGGATATCGCTGTGTTCTCGATGATGTCCGGAATGTCCGACCCGGTCGTCGCGGCAGGCGCTGCGTCCAGCGCCCGGTATTCGTTCCAGGCGATCTCGAACGCCGTGCGCTCGATCGTGTAGCCAAGCGGGCTCGTCGCCCGCACGACCCGGCCATCCGGGTCGAGCCACGCCTCCAGCTCGAGACCGCTGAAGCCCTGTCTCACGTGCCACGTCTCTACCGTATCCCAGAGCGCGGGCACCCAACCGCCTAAGATGGAGTCGTAGGCTGCGCTATCCGGATAGACCATCGTCTCTTTGCCAATCAGCTCGACGGTGACGGCCTGGCGTTCGAGGATGCTCGGGTCGAAGATCTCGAACGAATACGTCTGTCCGGGCCGCGGCTCCTCCCCCAGCGCGAAGTACATCGGCATGACCTGCGGCAGCAGTACCGGACCGCCCGTCGGCATGCTCATCACCTGCTCATCGCCACCCGCATTGATCGCGAGGTCCAGCGTGCTATCTCCCAACATCACGCCGCCTACCTCGAAGTCGCCGAAGTCGGAGCGCAGGCTGAACTCGAAGTCGATGAGCTCCAGGCGCTCGCCCAGACTTATCCGCGTTCGAGCGCTGGCCGGAGCATTGCTTCCGAATGCCGCCAGCCGCAAACGCAGATCGTCCAGCAGCACGAAACCGTGGTCGACCGTATCGATCTGCGAAGCCGCGTAGCCAATAGTGGCGTCACCGAGCTTTACGCTGTAGTACGATGCCGCCGGCACGAGATTCGCCGAAGCCTCCGCGAGACGCACGGCCATCGGCCGGAAGTATTCACGTCTCGCGTGCCAGGCCAGCACCGCGATCCAGACAACCAGTATGCCCACGCCGATAACACGTCGACGGCGTCTCACGTTCACCATCCGCCCAAATCCTCGGCCTTTCGATACATCTCGTCCGCCATCTCTCTTTCGTGCAGACGGTCGTAAACGATCCCCAACGCGTAGCAAGCCCTAGGGCTCGGTTGCAGTTCGATGGACTGCTTGAGCGCGCTCATCGCTCCCTTGAGATCCTCGAGGCGATTCAGAGCTTCTCCCAAATACAAATAGGCGCTGGCTCGCTCGGGGTCGATCTCGACCGCTCGCCTCAGCTCTTCCGCCGCCTCCAGGTTCAGTCCCTTCTTGAAGTACACGAGGCCGAGATTCTCACGAGCGTCGGCGTTCTTCGGGTCGGCATGTAGCGCCGCGGCCAGCTTCACCTCCGCCTCACGGTATCGGCCCAGCGAAGCCAGGACGGCGGCCGTATTACATTGCAGCCGTGTATCATCGGGATCGAGTTCTTCCGCCGCCCGATACTCCGTCAACGCCTCCTCGTAGTTCCCCAGCTGATCGTACAGCACACCGAGGTTGTTACGAGCCCGGAGGTGGTTGGGTTCGACCGAGAGCAACTTTCTATACAGTGCAGCCGCCTCTTCGATCGACCCGTCACTCGCTAGCTTCTTAGCCCGACTGTACAGGTCTCCGCCCGCAGGCGTGCCTCCATCGACAACTGATGGCTCTCTACCCGGCCCCGTCATCCGTCGCGTTCGGTTTCCGTCATAATCCAGTCGAGGTAGTTTCCGAGACCCGCCGTTATCTCCAGCGCTATGATCTCGGGCACCTTATACGGATGAAGCCGCTCGACCCTGGCAATTAGCGAATCGATATCGTCCCGGCGCGCCTTGATGAACATCAGCACCTCAGGATCATCCTGCACTTCTCCCTGCCATCGGTAGATTGAGCGCAAGTTCGGCGCGATGTTGACGCAGGCGGCCAGTCGCTCTTCGACTAGCGTCCAGCCGATCTTTCCCGCGACTTCAGCGTTCGGTGCTGTTACCAAGATGACGACGGCATTGTTCCTATCCGACATGTTTCTTGAGAAAATGTTTGATATCCTGCGGCCTGGCTGGCCGCGGTGGCGTTACGGAGGGGGGTTACTCTACCGGTCACCTTCTGTAGAGAATCTACCAATACTGCCAAATACTGTCTACGGGGCGATCCTACTCCTCGTACAACGGCTCGATGATCTCCGCGTACTTCTGCTCGATCACTCGCCTCTTGATCTTGAGGCTGGGAGTGATCTCGCCCATATCGATGGAAAGCTCGCGAGGCAGCAAGGCGATTCGCTTGGGCCGTTCGAACTGCGCTAGATCGGCGAGTCCAACCAGCACTTCCCTTTCCATGAACTCGAGAACCCGCGGGTCGCCGACCAACTGCTGGTGATCGGCAAACTCGATGCCCTCGGCGCTGGCCCAACTCTCCAGAGCATCGAAATCCGGGGCGACAACCAGTATGGGAAACCGCCGGCGATCTCCCAGCATCACGACCTGACTGACGTACGGGCTATACGCAACACGGTTCTCTATGGGTTGCGGCGCGATGTTCTTACCACCCGCCGTTACGATCAGATCCTTCTTACGGTCCGTGATCGACAAGTGGCCATCCTCGTCCAGTTTGCCGATGTCGCCCGTATGGAACCAACCTTCCCGGTCGATGGCCGCCGCCGTAGCTTCCGGGTCCTTATAGTAACCCTTCATGACGTGCGGCCCGCGGGTCAGGATTTCCCCGTCCTCGGCGATCTTCACTTCGACGCCCGGAAGCGGACGGCCTACTGATCCGATCTTGATCTCACCCGGCCTGTTGAGCGTGATCCCCGGTGAAGTCTCCGTCAGGCCGTACGCTTCCAGTATCACGAGTCCCGCGGACAGGAAGAAGCGCGCTATCTCCGGATTGAGAGGAGCGCTGCCGGATATGAAGAGCCTCATTCGCCCGCCGGTTCGCGCCCTGAGCTTCGAGAACACAAGCCGATCGGCGATCGCATGCTGTAGAGCGAGAGCTGCCCCGACCTTCCTGCCGGCCAACTTTCTGTCGATCCATCGTCCTCCCACGCCAATCGCCCAGCGGAGAATCCTCTGCTTTGTGGGACCTCCCTCGCGTGCCGCCTGGTCGACCCGGGAGAAGAACTTCTCGTAGCCTCGGGGCACCATGCTCATGATCGTCGGCCGTACTTCAAGGTAGTTCTCGCCCACCGACTCGAATGACTCTGCGTAGGCGATGCTGACACCGGCAGCGTACATCGTGTACTGGCCGACCATTCGCTCGAAGATGTGCGAGAGCGGCAGCACGGATAGCGACACATCGTCTGGCCCCAGATCTATGCTCTGCAAAGCGGCACGGACGTTCGTCACCAGATTGTTGTGCGTCAGCATCACGCCCTTCGGCCGACCCGTTGTCCCCGACGTATAGAGAATCGTCAGCACCTCGTGCGGGTCCGTGTCGATCGCCCGTTGGCGAAGCTCCTCATCGTCCTGACCCGGCGCCCTCTTCTTCCCGATCTCGACGACCTCACGGAAGGTGTGTATCCAGGCTTCGTCAGAGGGTAGGTCGTCGAAGGTGACAACGTGCTCCAACGTTGGCGCACCCGGCTTCAGCTCGCGCATCTTGTCCAACTGCTCCGCCGTCGAGACGAAGATCACCGCCGCCTCACAGTCCTGGAGCATGTACTCGATTTGGTCGGCGGGCAGAACAGGATAGAGTGGGACGCTGATTGCGCCGCGAAGCACGCAGGCAAAATCGGACATCAGCCATTCCGGACGATTCTCCGACAAGATCGCCACGCGGTCGCCCGGCTGCGCACCCAACTCCTCCAAACCGAGCGCCAGGTTCCTGACGGTCTCCCACAGGTCGGCGTGAGAGATGTCGTGCCAGGCACCGGCTGACTTGTACTTCAGAGCATCGGGTTTCTTGAACTGCGCGATGGCGTCGAGGAACAGCTCCGCTATGTTGCCGCCCTGGACGTCGCCGGGTGTGCTGACGATGCGCCGATCGTCTGGATTCGTTTCTGTGGCCAAGGCCTTCCTCCTACTCCGCTTCGCTCTCCAGACGTTCCATGGTCTGTCGCGCATGCTCCACATGCGCGGCCGCCTCCTCACCGTCCGGAGGGTTACGCAAGAAAGCTTTCAGATGTAGGGTCGCGTTTGCAGGGTCGCCGCGGCGCAGAAAGAGAAATGCCAGGCCGTAGTGAGCGGCCGGTGAGTAGCTGCCAGTCTTTGCTGCTTGCTCGTAATACCGTATCGCCTCGTCCGGCATCCCGATATGAGTGTAGACGACCGCCATCTGCTCCATGATCTCAGTGTCGTTCGGGCGCTTTCGAAGGGCCAGGCGAAAAGACGTTAACGCCTCGTGATACTTCTCCTGGTCGGCCAGCTTGAGCCCCTCCCGATAATAGTCGGGCGGCTCACCCAACCCCTTTGTGCGTCTCGAAAACGGCCACCAACTCATATCGATTTCGTTCGATAGTGTGCCGCAGCCATGCGCCTCTTCCGACCCACGCAGCTAGCCGGAAACGCGGTTGTAGATCGTGGCTAGTAGCCAGCCGAAGATGAAACCGTAGATCAGGCCCCAAACCAGTGCGAGCAAAGCACCTACGAAGCTCCAGCTGTAGCCGAAATAGGCTCCGGCGAGCGTGCTGATCGTGTACCCGCCACCACGCCACAGTGACAACAACGTTGCCGCGAAGCCCGCGAGTCCGAGCACCGATCCACACGCGAGGCCAAAAGCGGTCGCATTCAGCTTCATTGGGACCCTCCTTGAGGAGTGGGCACTTGAGAAGTCATGGTAGTGCTGCCCATGGAAGCGCGCAATTACTCGCGCTTCTCCCGACGGTGGCGCTCAACCCACGATGGGCAGAGAGCTCCGCCGCCTCTCGGCGACCGCCGTGCCTGCCTCGGCCGCGAGTATATCCAGGCCGCTGCGCCGCGCCTCATCGACGTCTTCTTCCCGGGCATCGAAGAGCAACAATCGTCCGCCGCTTCCGACGCGTTGACTTGCCATCGCCACCCGCTCGGAGTCGCCGCCCGCTGCTATGGCCACGCACTCGATTCGCCCGCCGACAAGAGGCCAGCTCGCGTCGCAGACGATCTGACTGACGTTTTCGAACGCGTCACACTCATCGCTGGTCCCGATCGACACGACTTCCAGTTCCGGAGCGAGCTGCCCAAGCCGCGGAGCAACGTGCGCCAGACGCTCGCCCAGGACGAACACGCCACGTCTGTCGGACAGTCCGGAAAGGGCCAGCAACTTCAGCGCCAGCTCATCTTCTTCAAACGCGTTCCGGACCGTCCTTTCGGCATCCGAATTCAGCGAAAGGAAGGCCACGCCTTCATCTACCGGGAAGTCGGTGCGGCAGTTCGAGCAACCCAACCAGCCTCGTCGGACTCGGCGGTCGCGAACCTCCTCGACCAGCAGCACCAGACCGTGTTCAGGCCCGCAGCGCGGGCAAACGAGAACGTCGGTCAGCTCAAAGAACACGCGCTAATTCAGCCTGCGCCCACTTGTATAGAATGTCAGCGGCAAGCTTGATGTCCTCCTTGCGCGAATCCTCGTCTGGGCGATGACTAATGCCTCGCAGGCTTGGGATGAAGAAGAGTCCGGCAGGCGCGACCCGCGCGACGTTCATCGCGTCGTGTCCGGCCATCGACACCATGCGCATATGCTCGACGGTCGATTTCTTGCAGATCGCCTCGACAGCGGTCGTCACCTCTTCGGACATCTGAGTCGGTCGCACGGCCGAGATCGGTATCATCTCCAGCCCTACGCCGGGCGCGCGCGGCCCGGTGGTGGCGACCAGCTCCTTCAGACGCCGAGCGATCTCATCCTGATCCCGCTCGGTGCCCGCCCGGTGCTCGACGATGGCCCACGCGCGATCCGGTATCACGCTCGCAACACCCGGCGTGACGCCCATTGCTCCACACGTGATCACGCCGTCCTCGACGCCTCGCACCAGCTGCGGCAGTCGGCCGACCATACCCGAGATGGGAACCAGAGCATCGCGTCGCTCTCGCATCGGCGTCGTGCCTGCGTGGTTCATTTCGCCCATACTCTCGAGGCGCCAGCGTCGGATACCCGCGATCTGTGTCACGAGGCCGACCCGCTTTCCCGCATCTATCAACTTCCGACCCTGCTCGATGTGGGCCTCGAGATACGATGCGAACTCGATCGGTGGCTTGTAGTCGAACTTCACCACAAGCTCTCCCGTCTCTCTGCTGCGCCTTGGCTTCTTCTGCAAACCCAACTCGGCCAGCAAGTCCGCAAGGCTCATCCCATCCACATCGTGTAGCTGCAGCAACTCTTCGGGCTTCACCAGGCCGGCGAACGCCCGCGAACCCCACAGCCCATTGCCAAACCGGTAACCCTCTTCATCGGCCCAAATAACCACAGCCACCGGCGCGTTTCGGTGCTTCTTGAGTATCCTCTGCATCGCCGACAGAGCGCCCGCCACACCCAACGCGCCGTCCAGCCAACCACCATTGGGCACCGTATCCAGGTGAGATCCCATTACCACGTACTTGCCTTTGGGTTCACCGTTCACGATGAACGAGTTGCCAGCCTTGTCGCGGATATGCTTGATCTTTCGGCTACGGCTGAACAGCTGCGCCGCCGCCGCGTGCGCCTTGTCTTCCCACTCGGAGAAGCCGAGTCGCGTCACGCCTTCTTTGCTGGCGGTAATCTTCTGAAACTTCTTGAGATGTTGAAGGATCATTTTCACTCCTGGGCATCCCGGGGAATATCATCCAGTTCGCGGATTCGCCCGGATAACCAACTCCTCGATGTTTACGTCATTGGACTGACCGACCACAAAACTCACCGCTTCCGCAACCGACTCCGGTCTCAGCATTTCCGATCGCGATGGCAGGTCCGGCCGGTTGTCAGGATCGAGTGCATCCCACAGCGGCGTGTCGATCGCCGACGGCTCGATCCATGTCGTCTTCACACCTGTTCCCCGCAACTCCTCGACCAGCACTTTGTGAAGGCCGAGAAGGCCGAACTTCGATGCCGAGTATGCCGCGTTTCCGCCAAAACCTACGCGGCCCGCAATCGATCCGATGTTGATCACGTGGCCCGAGCCGCGCTTCAGCATGTCAGGCAGCACCGCTCGCGTGAGCGCGAACGGCGCCTTCAGATTGACCGCCAATGTTCGCTCGAAAACCTCCGGATCGGTCTCCGTGATGAGGGCAATACTGAACTCGCCAGCGTTGTTGACCAGGACGTCAGGCGGGCTCCCCCAAAGACGCTCCAGTGCACCCGATACTCCCTCGACAAACTGCCCGTCAGTCAGATCGCCGGCGATGAAGCCCGCACTGAGCTCCTTCGCCAGTTCCGCCAGCGGCTCGGTCCGTCGGCCGATGAGCGCCAGCCTAGAACCATCCGCCGCCAACCGCCTGGCGACGGCTACCCCAACTCCACCCGTAGCGCCAGTCAGCGCGATGCGTTTTTCAGACAATTCGCCCGTGCCCTGACAACTAAATCAGCGTCTGCGAGGCAACGAGCCGCAGAAACTCCTCACGTGTCCGCGGGTCACTTCGGAATAGCCCGCGCACAGCGCTCGTGATCGTCTTTGAGTGCTGCTTCTCAACGCCACGCATCATCATGCACAGATGCGCCGCCTCGATTACAACACCGACGCCCATCGGTTGCAGCACGTCATGGATGGCGGAGGCAATCTGGTCCGTCAGCCGCTCCTGTACCTGCAAGCGCCGCGCGTATACCTCGACCACACGTGGAAGCTTGCTGAAGCCAACGATCTTTCCGTCTGGGATATACGCGATATGCGCTTTCCCGAAGAACGGAAGAAGATGATGCTCGCACATCGAGTACAGCTCGATGTCCTTTACGATCACCATCTCGTCGTGATCCGCCTCGAATACGCCGTCGCCGACGACTTGCTCGACCGTCATATCATAGCCACGCGTCAGCCAGCGCAGCGACTGCTCAACCCGCTCCGGCGTCTTCTGCAGCCCATCGCGGGTCGGGTTCTCACCCAACTGCTTCAACAGCTGAGTGACCAGGCCCCTTAGCTCGCTAGATGAACCGTCACCCATCTTCTTACTGTCACTCTCCCCGGTACTCGACCAGGTTGCGCTCCGACTCCTTCAACACAACGCTCTCCAACGACCCTGCTGGCAGAACGCTCTCCAACCGACGCCAAATACAAACCACTACGTTCTCCGCCGTCGGTACTACATCCTTCAGCCACGGGACATCCACGTTCAGGTTTGCATGATCGAGGTCACCGAGCACGGACTCCTCGACCAGTTTCTTCAGTCGCTTCAGATCAAACACATACCCCGTCCGCGGATTCACTTCTCCACGTAGCGTCACCTCGAGCCCGTAGTTGTGCCCGTGTCCACTCGGGTTGTTACATAGCCCATACGTTTCCCGATTCTCGACTTCTGAGAGCTCCGGGTTGTGCAGGCGATGGCCAGCGCTGAAGTGGAGCCGGCGGGTGACCCGTACGATCGGCATATAGTAGCAAATCCTACATAAAAACGAGGCACAACGCCCCGAAGTTCCATGATTGCGCCGGAATCGCCCTAACTTAGAAGATCGGGGGGCTTGATGCCAGTTGGCACTTGTTTTTGGCGTGTGAACACACAAAAAAAGCCGGCCCCCGAGGGAATCGGGGGCCGACAGCGAAGGGACCAGACCGCAGGGCATTCAATGAAGCCCTACTGCAACCTTGTGGTACTTTCTCTCCAACTTTCCGCCTTCCCCAAGGGGCATGGCGTCGAGCGAAGAAGAAAAGCCCGCACATTCTCGTGTTGGCTCAAGAATGGGTCGCTGCGGCCTTCTTTCGCTTGGAAGTATTCTAATGCGTGAAGAGCGAAGCGTCAATTGAACAAATACCGAAGCGGAATCAGTGGGCGGCTAACTTAATGAGCGCCATAAGGATCGCTCCGAAGAGGAACATCGATGTATTGGTAACGCGTCCGCGCGCTTGCCCCTCCGGCAGAAGATCTGCAGCTCCAACGTATAGGAAGGAACCTCCGGCAAGGCCGAGAAGGATGCCAAGCGTGCTTTCCGTCACGTCTCGGAAGGCGAAGTAACTGATCAGTACAGCGATCGGTGTAACGCTCGCCAGCGTTGCCGTGATCCAGGCCGCCCGATGCCCCGGTACCCCACTATGGTAGAGAGCCGACATGGCCGCTATGCCAACGGGGAGCTTGTGAACGACGACGAGGATCAACGCTACCGAGCCGATGATAGTACCTGCGGACAGTCCGGCGCCCACAGAGACGCCGTCAACGATGGAATGAACTCCAAGGCCGATGACGACCATCGGTCCGAGAGTGTGATGGTCGTGATCGTGCGCATGATCATCGATCGGTGAATCTCCACGCGCGTGCACGTGAGGAATGAAGTGGGCTTCGAGAAGGTAGAATCCCAGAAAGCCGCCAACCGCCCATCCCAGTCCGTTTCCCGCGCCGACCAATTCCACCGAACGACTAATCAGATGCAGCAGAGCACCAGACACCAGTAAGCCCGCAGCGAAAGCGATGAGCTCACCCGTATGCTGTATCGCCCAACTTTCGAACCGCCGGACGATCCAAACCCCGGTCAACATCCCGGCTGCCGTGAGCGCTGCGAAGAATAGGGCTGTGACAAACGACGCCGGGTTATCGACAGCGCCCTGCGATATTGCGTTGATCGCGATATGAGCTGTGAGCAAGATCATCTTGGTTTCCGAAACATGTCGGGCCAACGGGTGTATGCGTATGGCGCCAAAGATACGCGCGATGAACCGCTCAGCAACCGGATTTCTTGACACTCATCAGGCTCGACGCGTATTCTAATTCGTCATGCTAACTTTGGGAAAACCCCCGTCTACAGTTGCACTTGTCCTCGCTCTAGGCCTGCCGGCAGTAACTGGCGCCCGGCTGAGCCTCGACGCGCGCATGACTTTAGAGCTCGGCCACCACGTCGACACCGAGCACGCCCAATGCTGCACGTGGAGTCACGATCACGCCCTTTGCGTTCTCACACTTCAGACTCCCTGGTCAGTCACTTCAACCAGGCCACTCATCGATAGGGCGCAGCCACCATTGCTGAAGATGCTTGTTCGCGAGCCCATCAGGCGCAACAACATTGCGGTTCGCCTTGAGCTCGCGCGCGGCCCGCCCCGTTTCTCCTAGACTCTGAAGTCGGCGGACGCCGACGACCTCTGTACCGAGTTACTCGACGAACGCCGCGGCCGCATGTGCCGTGCGTCGAAATTATTGCAGTTCATAGGCTTAGGGAGTCCCGTGCAACGTAGATATCTCATTACCTGCATGGCGTTTACCGCGCTGGCTTTGGTCGCCACGCCGAGTCGCCTCGCGGCTCAAGAGGCGAAGCCCGATAGCGCAGCACGAGCACGCGTGGACAGTCTCGAAGCTCGCATTCGCGAGCTCGAAGCCCGACTCGACAGCCTGCTCGCCGCCCTCGCCCGCGGCGAAGGCGCGGACTCCGCGGCGAAGCAAGCGAGTGATGAGCTCGCTGCGCTTCGTGCCGCCGCCCGCGCCGCCGCAGGCGAGCAGGAACCGCAAGATACGACCGGGCAGAGCCGCACTCGTAATCTCAGTATTCAGAATCCCGAGATCAGCATCACCGGCGATGTACTTGGGCAGTACCTGGCCCCATCCGGTGAAGACCCATACCTGACAGCCGTTCCTCGAGAATTCGAACTCGCATTCGTGGCAGCGCTCGATCCCTATACACGTACGCGAATCTTCTTTTCCTACGAGGAGGAGTTCGTGATCGCCGGTCTCGAGGAGGAAGAGGGCGAAGCCGAGGAAGGTCACGCCGGGGGGTTCAACCTCGAAGAGGGGTACCTCTACTGGGTCGGCCTGCCTGCCAAACTTGGACTTAAGGTTGGTCACTTCCGCCAGCAGCTCGGCCTCTACAATCGCTGGCACACGCACGCGCTTCTCGAGGTCGGTCGACCGCTGCCGACGGTCGCATTCCTCGGTGACGACGGCCTGATCCAAACGGGGCTGTCTCTGGTGGCACCCCCTGTCTCGGCCGGTCCAAGTCTGTGGACGCTCAGACTGGAAGCGACCAATACGGCAAACGATGCCTTATTCGACGACAGCAATACGAACATCGCGTTCCTCGGTAGCCTCTCGAGCTTCTGGGACCTGAGCCCGTCGACCTATCTTGAACTGGGCGGCGCCGGTGTGTTCGGGCGGAATCGCGGCGCGAGCCTGGAGTCGACGCTCTACAACGTCTTCTTCCTACTCCGTTGGCGACCACCGAGCCGAGCCCTCTACCGCGACCTCCGACTCAGCGGCGAGTATTACTGGGCACGCAAGAACTATGGCGATCCCGATCTCAGAGGTAACGGAGGGTACTTGCAGGCGAATTATAAATTCGCCCGACAGTGGATCGCCGGGCTACGGTTCGATTATCTGGATGACTACGGAAACGACCCTAAGATCTACATGCTTGTGCCGACCGTGACCTGGTGGCAAAGCGAATGGGTATTCTTGCGACTGCAGTACAACTATGTGAAGCCCGATGGTTTGAACTCCAGCCACACGGTCACCGCTCAGGTCGTGTGGGCGATCGGACCACACAAACATGAGACCTACTAAGATGACGACGGCCATAAGAGCCACCAAGGTAACGTTGGCAGCGATCGCTTTCCTCGGCCCCACCGCCCTGCAAGCGCAAGAAAAGCTGAATGTCGTGACGACGCTACCAACCTACGCCGCCATCGCGCGTGAACTGACCGGCGACCTGGCGGAAGTGATGGCGATCGCCCGTGGCGATGAAGACCCGCATTTCGTCAACCCGCGACCCAGTTTCGCTGCGGCCGTCGGCGACGCCGATCTCTTCGTCGTGACCGGCCTTGACCTGGAACTCTGGGTGCCCGCGATCATTGATCGCGCTCGGAATCCCGATGTCGTGGAAGGCGCCAAGGGCCACGTGGCTGCCTATTCCGGGGTCACGCTGCTACAGATTCCGCACGACGTATCGAGGGCGGGTGGCGACGTGCACGTATTCGGTAACCCCCACATCCACACCGACCCGGTCAACGGCATCCTCATTGCCAGGAACATCCTCAACGGGCTGAACCGCGTCGACCCGGACAACGCCGCCACCTATGAATCGAACTTTCGTGTCTTCCAAGATCGCATCCTGCGGATGACGTTCGGCGCCGAGTTCGTCGACATGCTGGGTGCCGACGTGATCTACCAGCTGGCGGCGGCGTACGAATTATGGGACTTCGCGACGAGCCAGCAGTACCAGGGCAAGCCGCTAACCGACTACATGGGCGGCTGGATGGCTGCGGCGATTCCGTTCCGCGATCGAAGGATGGCCTGCTATCACCGTAACTGGGCCTATTTCAGTGCGCGGTTCAGGGTCCCATGCGCCCTCTACATCGAGCCGAAGCCGGGAATCCCCCCGTCGCCGGGCCATCTGAACAACGTCATCACGACGATGGACGACGAGAGCATTCCGATTCTCCTCGCGGCGAACTACTTCAGTCATAGCCAGGTCGAGCGAGTCGCCGAGCGGACTGACGCCCGAGCCGTGATCGTGCCCGAGCACGTCGCCGGGGCCGAGGGCGTAGATGACTATTTCGACCTGATCGACCTGTGGGTGACCGAGTTGGCAGAGGCGTTTCTGGCCCTAGACCGGCGACGGCCACATCATAGCGAGAGGCGTCATCTTCGTGGACCTGGCGCTCGCACAGGTGGCGGCTCTCGGCTGGGCCGCCGCCGGTCTGGGTCTCTCGCACGCGCTCGGCGAAGCACTGGGCATACCGGAGTCGGTAGCCGGCTACGCTATCGGGCTGGCGGCGACGCTGATCGCCGCCGCCCTGTTCAGCATTTCCCGCATGGAGCACAACTACGTACCGCAGGAAGCGATCATCGGGATCGTCTACGTCGTCGCATCCGCGACGACGATACTGCTCGCCGCGCAGGCGCCCCGGGGGTCAGAACATGTGGAAGAACTGTTGTCGGGAAGTCTGTTGTGGGTCGGTTGGGCGGACATCATCAAGACCGCCGTTGTCTACGCGATCATAGGGGTGATTCACTGGAAGCTTCGCGATCGCTTCATCACCATCTCACTGAACCCTGACAAAGCCAAGCAAGAAGGGTGGTCGGTGAGGAACTGGGACTTCCTGTTCTACGCCCTCTTTGGTGTCGTTGTCACGTCGTCCGTCGCCATCGCCGGCGTGCTGCTCGTTTTTAGCTTCCTGGTCATCCCGGCCGTTATCGCTTTTCTCTTCACCGACACGCCCGGCAAACTGCTGGCGATCGCCTGGTCGTCTGGCACCCTGGCGACAGTATTAGGGCTGTACGGGTCCTATGCTTCGGATTGGCCTACCGGTCCTACAGTAGTGTGCGCGTTCGCCGCCGTGCTGATCCTAGCTTTCGTGCTGCGGCGTTTCATGAACAAGCCGACCGCAGTGTCCGAGCGCGGCTAGTCAAGCGTTCGCCTCCGCCTTCACATCCCGCCGGCTCACCCAACGACTTTCCCGGTCGTAGTAACGCCAGGGAAACCCCACGCCACGGGTTATTCCAACGCGCGTGGTCTGTACGACCTGAGCGGCAGGCACCGCCACGCCAGTGGCGATGAACAGTGGCGGCTCAGCCAGGATCACTTCGCCCCCGGCGCCGACGACGCATCGCCGAGATGCCCTCGAGCGGCTCCACGGCACGCAACAAGACAGCGGCCGGATAACCCTCTGCACCGACCACTGCGTTCAAACACCAGTGCACTCCGAAATTCAGATGAACGTAGGCGGAGCCCGGCGGTCCGAACATCGGATCGTTGCGTGCCGTTCGACCTATTCTCTCGGCCGCGTGTGAGGCAGGGTCGTGCGGGCCGGGGTAGGCTTCCGTCTCTACGATACGCCCCACGCAACGTTCGCCGTCGCACTCGGAGACCAGATGCGCGCCAAGCAGCTCGCGAGCGACTATTTCAGCTTCTCGCTCGAAGAAGCCGGCCTGCAGCGGCCGGCGATCCTCGCTCACGCGCCGGCGTCCCGCTCCTCCCGGCGTGCTTCGATGACTCGCTCGGCTCGATTGCCGGGGAGAACTGCCCGGACCCGGTCCGGCTCTTCGTCCAGGACACGGAACGTATCGGATCCGAACGCTTCCACGAGAGCCTCTGCGGTCTTTCCGCCCACCCCCGAGTAGGCCGTCAGATGCGCAACAATTGATCCCGTGTCCGACCCAGCGGTTGCCCTCTCAGTACGCCCGGTCTCCGCCGCTGCTCCTGCGTCAGGGGTCTTCCCAGCCGCTCGAGTTGCTTCGCCCCGATCCCCTCTCTGACCTTCGAAGATCGGTGGCGGAGCGCCGGCCGGACGATAGCGACCTCGCTTGCCCCAGCGCCCGCGGATCGTTCCCCTCGGCGACCCCGGCAACGGCGCATTCGTTACCACCGGCTCGCCGGACGGCGCCTCTGACACCGCTGGCTCGGCGGATGGAGCCTCCGACACCTCCCGCTCGGTGGACGCAGCTTCCGACACTTTGGGCTCGGGCTTCGGCGCTGGTGCGACCGATGTCGAAGGCTCGGCAACCCGGCTCTCGACAATGGGCGCCTCGATGGGAGGGGCCTCAGGTGCCGTCACCGGTTCGGCCTCGGCGACGCTGGGAGCCGTGGGTTCGTCCGACTTGCGCGGTCGCGGTTCTTCCCGCCCGGATCGACGTGGCGGCCGCTCGCGCTGGCGGCGCTCACCGCCGCGTCGTTCCGCCGGAGCTCTCGATTCGCCACGGCCCCGACCGGTCCGCGGCCCTTTGCGCGACCGTGCGGAGGCCTCGCCGTCCGCATCCTGGGCGCGCGGTCCTCGCTTCCCTCTTCTGGGCCGCTCGTCTCCGCCCCGAGGTCCTCGGGCCTCACGTCGCTCCCTGGGGTCGCGACTCGTTTGCGGCCGGCGCTCGGCTGGCGGTTCGGCAGGCGCCGCCTCCTTTGCCGCTTCAGGAGCTGGGCTCTCGTCTTCCGCCTTCTCCGTGCCGAAGAAGAATCGGGCGAGACGACGCATCGTGGACTCACCAGATTCGACGCGATCCGCAGCGCTGCCGTCGGTCGCCTTCCGCCGACCCTTCTTCGCCCGCGCCACCTGGTAGTTCCCATTCGGACCCCGCTCCAACTTGACCGCGCCCTGCTCTTCGGCGGCCTGAAGGAACTTGCTGAACTTGCTATATCCCAGCTCACCTTCGTCGAAATCAGGGTCAAGCTCCAACAACCGGCGCTTCACATCGCTGTCTCGCACCGATTCCGCACCGCTCTCCAGCAAGATGCCCAGAGCTCGGTCAAGCAGCTCCAGCGCGCTCTCCATCGTCAGCTTCGGTCGCGCGCGACGGGTGTCTTTGTCCGTCGGCGCCGTCTCTTTTTGCGAGCGCTCCTTGTCCCTTCCGGCACGCGCCTCGGACCGCGGCGCCCTTCCCTCCTTTTTCTCTTTCTTCTTTTCCGGCTCTTCCGCTTTGCGTTCCTTCCGACCTTTGTCGCCTGGCGCGACTCCATACTGGCCGTTTTCCATCTTCTGGATCGAGACCAGACCCTTCGATGCCGCCTGCACCACGAACCGGTTGAACTTGTTGTAACCGTGCTCTTTCTCGTTGAACGACGGATCGATTTCCAGCATCACCTGCTTCAGGCGATCCGATCTCATCGTGTCGCCGCGCTCGACCATCTTGTTGACGGCCTTTGCCGTCAGCAGCCACGGGTCGTGGCTCTCGATCACCTGGTCGCTCGTCTTGCTGAGACCCGATAGCGCCGAGTAGCTGTAGTACTCGTCGCAGTTCTGAACCAGCAGGTCCGAGCTCGACTCCTGGATCCCGACACCGATAATGTACTTTCCGTACTCCTTCAGCTTCAGTACCAGGCTCGAGAAGTCGCTGTCCCCCGACATCAGGATGTATGTCCGGATTTCCGGGCGCACGAAGACCAACTCCAGCGCATCGATCGCCAGACGGATGTCCGTCGCATTCTTCTTGGATGATCCGTACGCCGGCGCGAAGATCAGGTCGATCGACGCTTCAGAGAGCGGTACGATATACTGGGGGTAACGGCGCCAATCCGCGTACGCCCTCTGCACCGCCACCTTGCCACGGATCACATCACTGTTAAGGAGACTGCGCAGCTCCGCACCCAGGTTGGACCGGATGCCCATCGTCACGTTATCGAAATCGATGAGCAACGCTGCTTGATGCGCATCCTCGGCGTCGATGCGAGCTTCGCCTCGACGTTCGGTGAGCTCCTTCAGAATTTCCATGCCTCTCATAACTCCTTGTACGACAACATATTACGAACACGGAGAGACAGGCCCGCTACCCTGGCGCGAGGGGCTTCGGGGAATAATCCCCGCCGGAAGGATGGATCCGATTGGCAGGCAACAGCGCCGACGACCGAACTGCTCAGGGTCCCAGCAGCCGTGCTTTTCGCATCCTCCGGAGCCGCCGCTCGGGCGAAGCCGTGCGGGTCCGTAACTCTCGACGAACGAAGTAAACAGCTAGCTCGGGCGCGCCGCGCGTTCCGCCCGAATCATGCGGGCCAACTCGACGCGCCGGACCTTTCCGCTCCCAGTCATCGGGAGCGCGTCCACGAACCTCACGAGGTCCGGGACTTTGTAGAGGGCCACCTGTCCGCGACAGAAGTCCTTGATCTCGTCGCCCGTCACGATGGCGCCCTCCGTCGGTAGAACGCAGGCACAAATGAGCTCGCCGAGCACATCGTCCTCGACGCCCACGACCACCGCTTCCTGAACCGCCGGGTGCAGGCGAAGCAGGTCCTCCAATTCGCGCGGATATATGACGTTCGCGCCGCGCGTAATGGTGTCCTTCTGCCGGCCAATGATATGCAGAAATCCGTCCTCGTCCACCATCCCGAGGTCACCCGTCCTGAAGTATCCATCCTCGGTGAACGAACGGCTCGTCTCATCGGGCTGCCGGTTGTAACCCTTCATCACGTTGAAGCCGCGAATGGCCAGTTCGCCAACTGACTCAACCGGCAGCGGTGAACCGTCCTCGGCCAGCACGACGGCATCGACGCCGTTGATCAAGCGCCCGGCCGTGAAATTGCGCACCTCAGCCGGATCATCGCGGCGCGTGATCGAGACCATGGGTGAAGTCTCGGTCATGCCGTAGGCGATTTCGATATCCGGGACCAGGCGCTCCCGAATCTCCCGCGCCAGACGATCCAGCACTGGGGCGCCTGCTACCACACCCGTACGCAAGGCCCCCAGGTCGAGCTCGGCGACCAACTCGCTCCGCAACATTCCCGCGAACATGGCGGGCGCGCCATGGATCGCCGTCGCGCATTTGTCCGCCGCCAACATCAACGCCGCGTTCGCCTCGAACTTCTCAATCAATAGGACGGACGCTCCTGCCGCCATCGTCGACATCAACGCGCCCAATCCGAAGATCGCGAACATCGGCACAGTCAACAGCACCACGTCACTCCCGGTCATGCCGAGCGATGTGGCCGCCGCCGCGTTTGTCTCCACCAGGTTCGAGTGGGTCAGCATGACGCCCTTCGGCTTACCCGTCGTACCGGCGGTGTATAGAATCGCGAACACATCCTCCTGAGGATCAACGCTCACCGACGGTATCGTCTTCCCCGAGCCGCTCAGCACCAGATCTTCGAACTGGAAGATGCGATCGTCATACCACAGGTCTTCCTCCCCCACCGTCACCAGATATTGCAGATCGGGAAGGTTGAACTGCATACGCTCGAACAACTCCAGGTTGTCCAGTCCCTCGTACTCCTCGACCACGATAACCACAGAGGCCTCGGAGTTCCTGAGCATGAACTGCAGCTCGTGCGGCGAGTAGGCCGGATTCAGCGGGACGATCATCGCGCCAAGGCTGGCCGCGGCCAGCGCCGAGACCACAAACTCCGGCCCGTTCGGCAGATCGATAGCCACTCTGTCGCCCGGTCCCACGCCCAGATTGTGCAACGCCGCCGCCAACGCCTGGGCCTGAAACTGCACCCGCTCGTACGACAGCGTCACGCCCCCGGCCGTGATGAATGGGCGATCCGGGCCCTCAGCGACACAGCGCTCGAAGATGTCCAGAACAGACAGGCCTGAGAAACGGGTTGATTCGCCGATCACTCCCTCCATTCGCGGAAGTCTCCGAACCCGTTAATTTGCTATTGCGTAGAGCGGCCGTCAAACCCAATGCCGCGTCAGCCGAAAAGCACCTCGCCCACGACCTCGTCAGCCACTTCGTGGGTCCAGCCCCCCTCCGGCGTACCCGCCGCTTGGCCGATCTCCGCCAGCAAAGTGTACTGCGCCCTACCACCACGCCGCTTCTTGTCTAGCTCCAGAGCCTTGAAGAACCGCTCTAACGTCACGTCTTCATCCAGCTCCGTAGGCAGCCGGGCCGCCTCCACGACCTCCCGTACCCGCTCCGCCACGCCTGCCGCGGTGACGCCCACAACTTCCCCAATCCGCGCCTCCGCCACCAGCCCGACGGCCACAGCCTCCCCGTGCAGCCATCCGTAGCCCGAGAGCGCCTCCTGAGCGTGCGCCACGGTGTGCCCGAAGTTCAGGATCTTTCTGTACCCTGCCTCACGCTCGTCCCGGCTCACCACCTCCGCCTTGATCTCCACCGAGCGCGCGATCAGGCGCCCCAGCGACTCCGGTTCACGGGCGAACACCGCCTCGAGATCCTGCGTCACCCGATCGAAGTAGCCCCGGTCGAGGATCAGGCCGTGTTTGATCGCCTCGGCGAGACCGGCCGCAAGTTGCGGTATCGGCAGTGTCTTGAGAACCGCCGGGTCGATAAGCACCACGGCCGGCTGGTGGAAAGCGCCGACCAGGTTCTTGCCAATCTGAGTATCGAGTCCGGTCTTTCCACCCACGGCGCTGTCGATCATGGCGAGCAGCGACGTGGGCACCTGAATGATCGGCACACCGCGCATGTACGAAGCGGCGACGAAGCCTACCAGATCTCCTGTTACGCCACCGCCAAGCGCAACGACCGCCGAATCGCGACCGAAACCGGAGCGCAGCATGCCATCGATGAGGTCGCCCCACACGTCCCGCGTCTTGTTCCACTCGCCGGCCGGGAACTTGAAGAGTGTCGCGTCGAGGTTTGCGGTGGCGAGAGCAGCGAGCAGACGCTCGCCGTAGAGGTCGGCGACTTGACTGTCGGCGATGATGGCGTAGCGATGCGCGTCGCAGACGGACGCAATGGACTCTCCGGCGTCATCGAGAAGCCCCGGGCGGACGATGACATCGTACGAAGTCACCGATTTCGCGTCCGGAATGGTAACATTGACCCGACAAACTTCTGTTTCTCGCTCGCTCATCGACCCCTGTTGCTATCAAGGTGCGACCCACGTCGTTTAGTTGAGGATGATTAAGCTACGAGGGAGTCTTGAAGCGATCAAATCGTCGTCGAAATCGTCTCCGAAGCAGTTCGGAGACGTCTCGTACGAGAAATTTTGATCCGAAATTCGAAAACGTGTTGCACTAAGTCTTTCCTTTTTCAGTTTTTCTTTCTATTTTTGACCGAGTTTCGAAGGGTGGGGCATGTGCGGGAGTGGGGTTCTATTTTTTTTGGATAACACGCGCGGCTTCGCTCTATGAACTCCTACAGGAGGGGTTCCAATAGAAAGCTTAGGAGCGACATCAGCTCCCAGCTCAGTCGAAGACCGTCGCGGTCGAAGACTTCGCATCGGTTTCGCGTTTAATTTGAAGCCGGCGGACGACGCAGTCGTGTCTGATGCCGTCCCAGCTCCTTCAGCGGTACCAGCCGAACTACTTCCGAATACAGAACGCAGTCCTTCGGAGAACAACGGATCCGGCGCTTTCGAGGATACCTTCGCCGAATGGGATGACGAAGAGACGATCTCCGCTATCGAGGCCGCTCTGTCCCATGCCGGCGATGTGGTTCGCCTCGAGGCCGACCTCGATTTCCCGGTGCGACTGCGTGACGCTAGACCCGATATCGTCTTCAACTTCGCGGAAAGCCTAGGCGGATCCAGCCGGGAGTCGTACGTGCCCGCCTTCTGCGAGTTTTGGGGTATCCCTTATACTGGCAGCGATCCCCTGACCCTGGGGATCTGCCTCGACAAGGCGCGGACGAAGGAGAACCTCTCCCACCACGGGATACCCACGCCCGAGTTCCAGGTCGTTGAATGCCCTGACGACGTGCAGCGCACGCTCGAGCTGCCCGTCATCGTCAAGCCCCTCCACGAGGGGTCCAGCAAGGGCATCACCCAGCGATCCTTCTGCACTACCTGGGAAGAGACGGAGACTGAAGTCGCCCGGGTAGTCGAGCGGTACCGTGAACCCGCCATCATCGAGAGGTTCCTGGACGGCCGTGAGTTTACCGTCGCCGTCCTCGGGAATGACGGTGACGGGCGAGCGCTACCGATCGTGGAGCTGGACTACTCCACGCTCCCCGGCGGATCCCTCCCGCTTTACGGCTTCGAGGCCAAGTGGGTGTGGGACCGGCCGGAAAAGCCGCTGGACATCTTTCGGTGTCCGGCCCGGTGCACTCCCGAGCTGGAGCGCCGGATCGAAGAGATCGCCATGGCAGCGTACAAGAGTCTTCGCTGCCGCGACTGGGCCCGAATCGACGTACGCTGCGATGCCGACGGTTCGCCTCATATCATAGAGGTGAATCCGCTGCCCGGCGTGATTCCGGACCCGGCCGCGAACTCGTGCTACCCAAAGGCTGCCAGAGCCGCGGGCCTCTCGTTCGATGAGGTGATCCTGCAGGTTCTGCACGCGGCCGCCGCGCGCTATGACCTTAGAGTTCCCGACTGACGAGAACCCGACCGCCAGCAGCAGTTCCACCGGAGCGATCCGTTCGCAAACCGGAGGGCGCGTTGCTGTGCTCGTCGACGAAATCGCCGAGATGTACGCCGAGCAGTTCAACATGGCGGCGCCAGCTCAGTCGACGGAAAGGATCATCACCGCGCTGCAAGAACTGGGATATGAGACCGTCGAATTGGTGCTCCGTGAGAACCACATCCACAGTTGGGTGCGCCAGCTCGCAACCGAAGACTTCGATTTCGCCGTTAACCTCTGTGAGACCGTTGCCGGCCACGCCGAGGGCGAGCACCTGGCGGCCGCGGCAGTCGAGCTACTCGAGCTGCCGAAGACCGGCGCCAGCGCCAAGACACTTCTCTACTGCCTGAACAAGGATCGCTGCTCGGCCATTCTGGCTGCGAATGGCATCCCCGTTCCGCAGTGGGCTGTTGCCCGCGCCGGCGGACCGGAGCCCCGCTGGGATCGCTTCCCCGCAATCGTAAAGCCGGCGTCGGATGACGCTTCCAACGGCGTACACCCGAACTCCGTCGTCCGCTCCAGCGGCGAGCTCTCCGATGCCGTGGCCCGGGTCCTCAAGCACTGGAACGCGGCGATCATCCAGGAGTTCATCGACGGTCGCGAGATCAACCTGGCGATCGTCGGTGACAGTCTGCTGCCACCCGCCGAGATCGATTTCAGCACTCTGCCCGACGACTCGCCGCCGATCGTGTCGTTCGAGGCGAAGTGGATCTCCGGAAGCCTAGAAGACGCAGGCACGCGACCCGTTTGTCCGGCCTCGCTCGACCCGAACATGGCACGCGAGCTTCAGCTGCTCGCGGCACGCGCCTGGGCGTTGTTGGACGGATGCGGCTACGCCCGTGTCGACATCAGACTATCCGATGACGGATCGCCCTATGTAATCGATATCAACCCCAATCCCGACCTGTCGATCGACGCCGGTCTGGTGCGCCAGGCCTCCGTCGCCGGCTGGTCGTACGTGGAGTTGGTTGAGCGAATCGTCGAGGCCGCAAAGGCCGGAGACCAAACAGGTCGCATCGAGCGTCCCTGGGTCTTCGCTCCCGTAGCGGCCCCGACTGGAGAACCCGTATGAAGACGGCCACCGACTCGAACATCGGCTGGCATCCGCCAGACATCCGTCACCGGAGCCAGGTGGCTGACATCGTGGCAGCGACCGGCGTCTTTCGACCCGACGAGGTGGATGTCGCTCTCGAGGTCTTTGACGCCTACTGCGAAGCGCCTGGCGTGGACTATTGGGCCGTCGGCGCGTACGCAAATGACGAGCTCGCCGGCTTCGCGTTCTACGGACCGACCCCGTGCACGGTCGATACTTGGGACCTGTACTGGATCGTCGTCCGACCCAACCATCACGGAGCCGGAATCGGTCGCGGCCTGCTGGAGCGGGCGGAGCGGCACATGCAGGAATCCGGTGCCCGGATGTGTGTGATCGAGACATCGTCGCGCGACGACTACTCGTCGACGCGGCATTTCTATCTTGCTTGTGGCTACGATGAAGCCGCCCGCGTGGTCGGCTTCTACGACGACGGCGACGACCGCGTCACGTATGCGAAACGGTTCGAGTAGCCGTTCCTTCGCAAGAGGAATGAGTAGGAGAGGTGCAGTAGAAGGGACTTGGTGAGGGGCGGGGGACAATCCTCCACATCTTCAACTCATTATTCGACCGAGGTACACGACTATGGCGAACTGGCAACAGATACTCAAAAAGAGTGTGACGTCCGTTGACCAGCTCATCGAAATGTTCGGGGAAGAAAACATCGATCGCCAGCAGGTCCAGATGGCGATGGATCAATTCAATCTCCGTATTACGCCGGCCGTCCTCAAGCAGATCGAGGAGATGGGCGATGCGTTCTGGCAGCAGTACGTACCGTCAGCGGAAGAGAACGAGGTGCTGGATGGTATCGTCGACTCGCTCAGCGAAGACGATGACTCTCCCGTACCAAACATCACGCATCGCTATCCCGATCGTGTCCTCTTCCTGATCAGCCCGGTCTGCGCCTCCTACTGCCGCTTCTGCACACGCCGGCGCAAGGTAGGCGACCCGGAGAAGATCCCGCTCAATCAGTTCGACTCGGCGTTCGAGTACCTGGAAAAACACACCGAGGTGCGGGACGTGATCCTCTCGGGCGGCGACCCCTTCATGTTGTCGGATCGGCGGCTCGAGTATTTCCTCAAGCGGCTGCGCGAGATCCCGCACATCGAGATCATCCGCATTCATACCCGGATCCCGCTGCACTTGCCGGAGCGCGTCACCGCGGACCTCTGCAAGATGGTCTCGCGTTACCATCCGATCTTCGTCAACATCCACTTCAACCACCCGGCCGAGATGACGCCGCCTACAGAGAAGGCGCTGGCCCGTCTCGCTAACGCCGGCTGCCCGCTCGGCGCGCAGACCGTGCTGCTCAAGGGCGTCAACGATGATCCCGACGTCATGAAGGAGCTCATGCAGAAGCTGGTCAAGAACCGCGTCCGGCCTTACTACCTGTACATGGCCGACCCGGTCGCCGGCGGCGAGCACTTCCGCACCGCCGTCGAGAAGGGCTACGAGATCATCCGCGCCCTCCGCGGCTGGACTTCCGGCCTCGCCGTGCCTCACTTCTGCATCGACGCCCCGGGCGGAGGCGGCAAGATCCCGCTACTCCCCAACTACGTCGAGGAGATCAGCGACGACGAGGTGGTCCTGCGGAACTACGCCGGCAAGAAGTACCGCTATCCGCTCCCCAAGGAGCTGGTCGTGGCCTCTATGTTATACGGGAACGGGAGGCAATAGCCTCCCAAGTACCGTAGGTAACCCAGACAACGTTTCCGCGGATTTCCCCGAAAATCGGCTTTTCAGCGCCTTTCTCCGTGATAATGGGGCATAGTGGCACATGACGCTGTAGATGGTGCTACAGAGCCGTTTTAGCCCCGTTATGCCCTGCTGCAACTGTTTTCTGGAGATTATGCGCCTTTTCTACTCGGAACTCCCACGAGGACGCGCACTTGGAGGGTCGACGAGCGTAACGCCGGGCGGCGACTCGATAATGCGCACGGCTGGCATCCCCGAGATCGACAACCGTTCGATTTCCGCCTGACGATCATCGGCCGTTACCGGTGAGCCCATCTCGACGCCGGCGAAGCGTGACTCGAAGGCTCTGAGGTAGGCATCGACGAACTCTTCGGCGTCGGCTTCCGAATCCCACACCGTGTACCAGACCAACGCGTAGTCATTGCCGTTGGTGATCAGCGCATACGCGTCCCCGTCCCAGCCGGCGGCAGCCGTCTCGGCGGTGGCGGGATCACCGAGATGCTCCTGGAAATAGATGAGCATCTCCAACTCGCCCAGGTCGTTGGCGTAAGCGGTATTCCAGCCACCGCCGGGCTCGGTAAGCTCGATTGGTGTCGGCCGATCGCGCTCCACCAGCAACCGCTCGGTATGCAGTAGCTGCTCCGTCGACTCCGGCATCCAGTCCCCAAAAGGCGGCGGGTGCCCGTCCTGGCTCTTCCAGAGGCGCTGCACGTAACGGCCGCCGCCCAGATAGGCGAAGAGCAGCGGCTCGCGAACGATCGCCGGCGCCGACGCTAGCTGAGGGAACTCCGGCGATTGTGCCAGCAACGGTCCCATATCGGGGGACAGCTCCGGCAAGTCCTCGGGCGATATGCTCTGGCCCACCATCTCAAAAGCCTGGTAGGACATCATCGCCACCATCGCGTGCCCTTCCATGGCCGACTGGATCGCCATCCGGGCATCGTTCACCCGAGTGCTGAAGATCAGTGAGTCGAGGTTCGCATGCTGGTCCTGGATAGCATGGACGATCTCGTGGGCGACAACGGCGTCGAGCAACTCTTCGGGCGCCTTCTCGCGAATGAACAGGACATCCTGAGCCGGATCGTAAAACCCGATCGCTTGCTCCAGGAGAAGATCGACGAGCAGCTGCCGCAGGTCGGTGTCTTCCGGGAGCAAGCCGAACGCCTTGTAGGCCAACGCCAGGTTCTCGAGCGTGTCGCCCGGGTACTCCTGCTGCATCCGATCGAGCAGATAGGCTTCAAGCGTCTCCGCGCTCGAGCGCCGTACCACGGGAGTACGCCGAGTCGACAGGTACGAGAACTGCTCGAGCTGCGGAATGATCTCAGCCACCCTCTCGTCCAACTCGGTGTCCGGCCAGCCGGCTTCTTGCCCCTCTGAGGTACGGCTGCACGCCAGGCTCGCAAGCGGGATGATCGCCGCGATCAGCAGCACGGGAGAACCTGTAGCTTTCATCATGGCTCGTATTCGGCCCAGGCATCGGGCAGCTGGATGACTTTCACCTTGGCTACTCGCACCGACGAGCCGAATTCTCGCTCGACGATGGCGCCGAGACGTTGGTAGAAGAATTCCGCCTGCCGCTCCGCGCTAGGCGTCGCTCCCTGAAACATCTCCAATTCATTCAACAGGCGGTGGTCGAGCTGCTCGGCGAGCCCAGCCAGATGGGGTTGGATCCTTTCGAAGTCGACGACGAAGCCCGCGGGATCCAGAGAATCCGATTCCAATACCGCCTCTACGGTGTAGCCGTGCCCGTGGGTCCGCCCTGACGGACCTTTGTCGCCGGGGATATAAAGAGCCGCGTCGTAGGACGCTCGGACCGAGCAACGGTAGGTCACGGTGCGCTAGAGCAACGGCGCCGGACCCGACGCCGGCGGCGGATCCGCGAAGGGTCGCACGACTTCGCCGTTCAACGCGTCCAGTAGCTCTTTCGCGGTCTTGTTCTCGACCGGATGCCGCCACTCCGGAGCGATCTCGGCCAGCGGCTGCAGAACGAAGCGTCGGTCGGTCATGTGAGGGTGCGGGACGATAAGGTCTTCGCGGTCGATGACCCGGTCCTCATAGGCGAGGATGTCGATGTCCACGGTCCGGGGCCCGAACCGGTTCTCGCTTCGCACCCGCCCCAACGAAGTCTCGATCTCCAACAGGAATTCCAGCAGATCGTACGGCTGCAGACGCGTATGACCCATACAGACGAGGTTGAGGAACCACGGCTGGTCTCGGTAGCCCACCGGCTGCGTCTCGTAGATGGACGAGATGCGCTCCACCACGACCATTCGTTTGAGGGCCTCCAACGCGCGCTCGATCAGCCTGACCCGGTCGCCCTCATTGGAACCCAGGCCCAGAAAGACCGTACTGACCTGCGGCTCGTCCTGTCGATCTCGATCGTCCAACCGCTCAGGCCCTCCCGTATCTATCCTCTAACCTGACCACGTCGTCTAGGTCCGGCGTCGATGCCTCCAGAAGGTCGCAGTCTGTGACCGCGATCATTCGATGCCGTGTGCCCGGCGTAACGTGGAAGCTCTCCCCTTCCTTCAGATCGACATCCTCCAACGCTTCTTCACTGGCGCCGACCTGGAACCTCATCATGCCGCTTAGAACGTGGATCGTCTCGTCCTTCCGCTCGTGGTACTGCAGCGACAACGACTCACCGGCATTGATATGGAGAACCTTCCCCACATATAGATCGGTGTTGGCCCAGATCAACTCGTATCCCCAGGGCTTCTCCACTCTCGTTACGTCTGCCCGCACAGGATTGTCTCCTTTTTAGAGGAACTTCTGTACTTCAATGTAGAAAAGGCCTCCGTACTTCAGCTAATCCCTGTCAAAGCTGACCCGAGCGAAGCGGCGCTTGCCGCGCTGAATCAACACGGGTTCAGCCGTGGACACACGATGATCCTTGTCATCAACCCGCGCCCCATCCACGAGCACGGCACCCTGTCGGATCAATCGCACGGCCTCACTGCTCGAGCCAGTCAGGCCCGCCTGTACCATCACCTTTGGCAGCCACATCTCGCTTTCGTCGGCTGCGATCGTAACCTCCGGGATCTCTTCTGGCTGCTCGCGCCGACGAACCACGCGATCGAAATGCGCCTCGGCGGCATCCGGAGCATCCCCACCGTAATAGCTGCTCACGATGTTCCGGGCCAACGCTCGCTTGGCTCCCATCGGGTCGTCGGCTATCGTCGCCAACGCACGCTCGAGCTCAGCCCCACGCAGCGACGACGCCAACCGATACCATTCGTCCAGCAGCTCGTCCGGTATCGACATCGTCTTTCCGTACATCTCCTCGGGGGGTTCGGTGATGCCAACGTAGTTGTCGTACGATTTCGACATCTTCCGCACACCATCGGTTCCCCTCATCAACGGCAGCGTGAGACAGACCTGCGGCTCCTGCCCGTAGCGCTCCTGCAGAGTCCGTCCCACCAGCAGGTTGAACTTCTGGTCCGTCCCGCCCAACTCCACGTCCGCATTCAAGGCGACGGAATCGTACCCCTGCATGAGGGGGTAGAGAAACTCCACTAGCGTGATGGGGCGCCCGTCCCTGTAACGCGCTGCAAAATCGTCGCGCTCCAGTATCCGCGCCACCGTATAACGCGACGTCAGCTCCAGCACTTCGGTCAGGTTGAGCTTCGAGAGCCAGCTGCTGTTGCGCTCGACCTTCGTCTTGTCAGGATCGAGGATCTTGAAGACCTGGTCCTGATAGGTCTTCATGTTCTCGCGGATCTCCGCCTCGCTGAGCTGGGGCCTGGTCTCGTCCTGCCCGCTCGGGTCACCTACCAACCCCGTGAAGTCCCCCATCACGAAGACGACCTGGTGGCCCAGATCCTGGAAGACCTTCAGCTGCCGGATGCTCACGGCGTGCCCCAGGTGAAGATCGGGCCGCGTGGGGTCAAACCCTTCCTTGATCACCAGGCCGACGCCGCTCGACCGGGAACGCTCCAGCTTGCGCACCAGCTCGTCCTCGGGGATCATCTCCACTGCCATCTCCCCGATCAGCTTCATCTGCTCATCTACAGGACGGAAATCCGCCATCGCCCACGCGTCCGTGAAGGTTCCTCACTTCGGGCCCCGAACCTCTGGAAGTTCAGGACTCAGAGCCGGCCCGGCAAGGTGGAGGAAACAGGGGCAAAAAAGCACCCCGCCCGACCGAAATCGGCCGGGCGGGGGAAAAGGTCCAAACGACTACGGAAGCAGCGCCGCTGCTACCTCGCAGGTGTTACGCCCTGCATCACACGCGTAGCAGCCGGATCCGTCATCATGCCTGCCTTCGGCTCCAGCGCCAGGAAAAACGTGTCGTAATCGTTGATGTCGACGCAGTTCGTATCGCCGGACGTCAAGCAGATACGGGTCATCGATTCGAGGATCATGGTCTCCTGCACCAGACTCGAGATCGACTGGTCGACGTCTGCGTTCGTCAACTCTTGATATCCATCCTGCGGCGGCGTCGTGTACGTCGCATCCGCCAGACGAGTGAACAGCGTGTCACCCGACGCCAGCCAGCCGACGAACTTGTAGCCTACCGGCGGCCGCGGCAGCTGATCGTACAGATAGCGTACCTGCGTGCCCAGTAGACCACCGCCACCGAGACCCGAGATCGCCCAGGTGCGAGACTCCTGGAACGTACCGAACATCACGTCCAGGCTGGTGCTCTTCGAATCGCCCGCCGGCTGCAGACCCGACGCCCAGAGCATCTGGGCGGTGCTGGGCGATGGACCTGGCGTTGGCGCACCCTCGATGCTGTAAACGATGTGCGTCGCATCGTCCGGATACTCGAGCATGATGGTATGCGTTCCAACTCCGCCCTTGAACGACGTGGCGAGCGATGCCGTGCCGCCCGGAGGCGTATACATGAAGTCGAGCGACGTGTACGCGCCCGTGCCGTCGATCGCCCACACCTGGTAGACCGCCGTACCGGCCAGTTCCTTGATGTAGTTGAGCGAGAACGTCACGCTGTCCGGACGGCTGATGGCGCCAGTACCCAGAGCCAACTCATTCGCGGACAAGGCCGCCCTTGGGAAGGGCGCGTACGCGTTGTTGATCGGACCGCCCAGCGCGCTCAGATCGACCCCCCACTGGTAGCGGGCCACCGGGCTCGAGTAATCCGGCGAACCGTCGGGGTTCGACTCATAGAAAGTCATGTAGTTGTAGTTCGGGAAATCCCACCGCACCGAAACGTTGGGAGAGAACGGCGAAGTGGCCTGATTCGGAGTCGGCGTCCGCATCCAGACCTGCGCGCCTGTCGCGTCGTTGCTGCTCACGACCGCGTCCAGGTAGACATAGCCCGTAGCATCCGCCAGGGCATAGCCCACGATGTACGGGTTCGCGTTTATCACATTCGGATAGGGAGCACCTGTGTTGAACAAATCGGTCGGCCGGGTAAAGTCACCGGCCTCGCTCCCACCCAACCACGAAAGCTGGTCGGGCTGGTCAACGGCCTGGCCGAGCAAGACCTGTGCGGCGTCCAACTCGCCGTTCACGGTCAGCTGATTCCGCTCGAGCACCAACACCACACGCTGGTTGGCCGCCAGGCAGCAGAACCAGCCGTAGATATCCCACCACTCAGCGCCGGCGGAGCCAAACGCATCGGCGATGGCAAAGTACTGCACGTTGTAGTCAAAGCAGTCCGTCGTCACGCCGTTGCACTCGGTGCCAGCGGTCGACGGCCAGGTTAGCGCCGGTAGCCGCTGGTCGTACCCGCTATACCCGATGCGGCCGGTCGACGAGCTGCTGGTCGAAGAGACGTACCAATACCCGCTGCTCCGCCAGTACGGATACCCATTCGGGAACCGCTGGCCGCTGAAGATCAGCGAGGACCGACCGAACGCGTCCAGCGCCGCTGGATCGAAATCCACCAGCTCGAGCGCGTTGGCGGTGGCCGAACCACCCGGCTCAGTCCCGAACCCCGGGATGGCCAGCGGCGCGACCGTTACGACGGAGTCGGTGCCTACATCGTCGCGACGGCGAGCCGCTTCGTCACCCTAGTGTTTCCAAGCATATTCTGCCTCCTAATTGGTTCCGCCGGCGTCCTTACATCCCGGGCATGAAGGTGAACCCGAGTAGTAACCTGAAGTTATGCAACGTCTCACTAGCAGCCGGTGGCTGGTCAGCCAGGTCCGGATACAGCTCGGTCGCATAGTTCGGGAATACGGTGAAGTCTGTCAGAATCGGGTACAGACCGTTGCGCTCCCATCCAGTGAAGATCTGGTCGCCGACCATGAGCCGGAAGCCCGTCGACGTGCCGATGCGCCAGTCGAGACCGACGCCGATATTGAACATCAGGTCGTTGAACGACTCGAATCCGGTCACCGCGGCCTGGTCGTTCTTGGAAGCTTCTGGCCATACGAAGTACCAGCCGACACCCGCATTCACGAACGGCGCGAACCGGCTGTTAGCCATCCACTCGCCCTGGATGATCACGTCTGCAACCGACATGCGTTGGTTGACGAAGCTCAGCGACTGCTGGCCGCTGACTTCCATGTTGACGGCCGGGAAATACGCGCCGTTAGATACGGGACGCGAGAAGTCCACGGCTAGACCGATCTGGAACATGTCCGTCAGGAAGTAGTTCGCTCCAATACCTCCCTGGAGGTTGTTCCAAAGCGAGGAGCAGTCCATCCCCAACT
>JBDHJS010000024.1:0-53463 GCA_039586795.1 Gemmatimonadota bacterium | reverse complement strand
GCCTCTCCCAAGATGTGGTGCTGGTACGTGAAGAGCAAACGAGAGGCGTCCAGCAGTCCAACACCATCCCGCCGCGATTTGTCACTATCCCTGACACTAGGGTCGGAAGATGAAATCGGGGCGCCCGGATTCGAACCGGGGACCTCCTGCTCCCAAAGCAGGCGCGCTACCGAACTGCGCCACGCCCCGAAACTGCGGTAAGTGGTAAGTGGTAGGCGGTGTTGCTTGCCGCCGGCCACCGGAGGGCAAAGATACTCCGGGTCCTCCGAACGTGGTAGGCCCGCCTCTTCAACCGATCGCTACCTGATGCCCAGCACCTCCTTGGACATGTGCATGCTGACCAGCATGTGGGGGACGTCCACCGTTTCGGAGATCTTGAGGTCCCCGGCGAGGGAGCAGAGGACGTAGGCTTCGGTGCGGTCGAGGCCGTGCTCGTCGACCAGGTAGTCGATCATGTAGCGCGTGGCCTTGCGGGCGGCGTCATCGATGGTGGTCGCAAACGCGGTCACGGCGTAGTAGTCGTCGGTCTCGTACTGGGGTTCCTGTATGTCGCGACCATCTTTGATGACATGCACTTCATATACAACACGCATCGGGGCTTCGATGGCGGTGCCCGCTACCTCGCCGTCGCCCTGGGCGGCGTGGGTGTCGCCGATGGAGAAGAGGGCGCCCTCGACGAAGACAGGGAAGTAGACCGTGGTACCGGCGATCATGTGGCGGTTGTCCATGTTGCCGCCGTTCGCTCGGGGCGGGATCGTCACCAGCATCGAGTCCGTCGGCGGAGCGACGCCCATAACGCCGGCGAAGGGTCTCAGGGGAATCGTGATTCGTTCGTTGAACGCGACTTCGGTGTCGCCGGGCGCGATGGCGAAGGTCTTCAGATACGGCTCGGTGAACTCGTCGGCCAGGAATCCGAAGCCGGGAAAGACGCCGGTCCATCCCCAGTCGAGGACCTCCAGATGGTGCAGCGTGACGGCCAGGATGTCGCCAGGCTCGGCGCCCTCGACATAGACGGGTCCGGTAAGCGGATGGATGGGATCGAACGCGATAGCAGGCACGTCCGCTGATGTGGACTCGACGGTCAGCTGTCGGTCGGTGGCCTCCTTCGTATACGCCTCGATGACGGCGCCCGACGGCACGCGCAACACGGGCTCGATGGCGCTGCTGAAGCGGTTGTGCGTGGCCTCGTCGGTGATGCTGTATTGGGCCCCGGGGTTATCACGAGCCGAGGCGGGCTCGTCTGTTCGCGTGCACGCAACGAGGGCAAGTCCAAAGGCAGCGGCAATGAGAACGGTGGTGTTCAGGGCTGGAACCATGCCGACCCCCTAGTTTTGGCAGCGCGGATTCGCAGGTGCCGCTAAATGTAATAGCCCGTACCCTTTCCAGACAGCAGTCTGGGCCAAGAAACCATGTCAGGCAGTGGCTCCGGGCCGCATTTTAGAGCAGGCGCAGCGGTCATTGACGATACAGCCATGGGGCCTCATCTTGGCATAGCGTCAACCAGCGCGAGCCTGCCTGTAGCCCGGGGGAATCAGTACCGTATTAAGCTAAATCCTCGTGACCTAAGGTCACGACATCAGGGCGTACCGAGGCTCAATCTCTTACTCGTACAATGGGGGTAAGCATGCTCAAACGACTCGGTGTGTTCACGGCGGCAGCGGCGATGATCTGCCTGCTGGCTGGCCCTGCGTCGGCGCAGATGACCATGAGCGCGGGCATCACGGCGGGCGGTTCCTACGCCAGCCTCGGTGGTGATGTCAGCGGCGTGTCGTCGGACATTGGCTTCGCCGCCGGCGCGTTCATCTCGTTCGACTGGCACAAGTACTTCATGCTGACGGTGATGGGCCAGTACGTGCAGAAGGGCGCCAAGGACTCGGAGTTTAGCGACGAGAAGATCAACACCGACTACATCGAGATCCTGGTGCCGTTCACGGCTACGATACCGGTCGGTGACGATAGCCCGGTGGAGCCACGTCTGTTTGCCGGTCCGACGGTCGGCTTCTTGATGAACTGTAAGTTCGTGGAACCCGGCGAGCCGGATTTCGACTGTAAGGACATCACGAAGAGCACAGACTTTGGCATCATGTTCGGTGGCGGCGTCGACTTTATGCTCGGCGGCGGGGCCATCATGCTGGATATCTGGTACAACCTCGGGCTGGCCAACATCAACGACGATGTCGACAGCGACACGTTCAGCGTGAAGAACCAGGTCTGGCAGGCAATGCTCGGTTATCGGTTCTTCTTCGGCGGCTGATAAAGAGTATCAGCACCGACCGAGATGTACGGCGGGCCAGCTGAAAAGCTGGCCCGCTTGCTTTGTCAGAAGTCTATTCGTGGCTACCTGCCGCTCAGTTCACCGTTCCGGGAGCGGTCCCCACGTCCGTCAGATAGTCCTTGATGCCGGTCCAGGACGCTGCCGACAGTTGGAGGGCCGTCGTGACCTTGAAGTTCAAGATGCCGTCATCGGACCCAAGGTCCGACAGCGGGATCGTGACGGTGAAGCCATCCGCGAAGAAGGAGTATGCTCCGGCAACGTCCGCGGTCTTCACGAGTGTATTGGGCCCGGTTCCCTGCCACACCTCCGCAGTAGTCCCCGTGTAGGTATTGGCGCCACCACGAATGATGAAGTCGGTGCCCATGAGTGCCGAATCGTTGTTAGAGGCGTCGATGCCCGACCAACCCGTCGCCGTATTCTGATCCGTGTCGAGGTGTACATCCGTGAAGGTGGTATCGTTGAATGTTCCCGACACGAACTTCACATAGACAACGAAGTCAGTACCGACGACACCGGCGGCTGCACACTCTAGATCCGGGTTCCCGAGGCCAGCGTCGGCCGGGAACTCGGAGATCTGGCCGAAGAGTGTCGGCGGAAAGTCAGAACCGCAGGTCACCACGGCTGCCTCTGTGACCGAGTAAGTGTCCGTGGTCGTGTTGTTCGTTTCATCCGACTCAGGAACGTCATCGTTGTAATCGGCAGTCGCCGTGTTGATGTAGCCCTGAGCCATCAGGCTCAGTTGACGCTCGGCGGTGTAGGTCTCACCTGGGTCGAGGGCTGGGACAGCAAACAACGTGGCCGGAAAGCCGGGAGTCTCTCCGCCAATCTTGAACATCAGGGTCGATGGAGTTGCCGGCCCGACACCGACATTCTTGACCACCGCGGTGAAGAGAATGTTGTCGCTCGTCGTCGGGTTTGTCGGTGAATGGGTCAGGGTCTCGACGATGAGATCGGGCAACTCGTTCGCCGTGGCCGTAAACGTCACCGGCCCGTTGTAAGCTGCCGCCTGAGCCGTCAGCACCTGATCGCCGGCCGGCAGATTGCTGGCCAGTGTCCAGATCACGCTCGACTCTCCGCTCACCGTGTTGATCGTCAGCGGATTGCCCGATGAACCCGGATTGTTCGCGTCGGTGAGCACGCCGTTACCCGGCACCGAGAACGTGACCGGCACGCCGTCGACCGGCACCGGCGTCTCCCCGGGGTCGTCCGGATCGACGTGGAACTCGATGATGTCGATGGTGATGGGATCGTTCAGTGCCACGCCCAGATAGCCAGACAGCGAGCCCGCCGTGCCGCTCATCTCCAGTGCCCGCGCCCAACCGATATTGCTGGGGCTGAACGACGTGGGCAGACCGCCCATACCGGCCGTCTTGTGCCTGGCAAAGAGGACTTCCGGGCCGAATAGCTTGGCCAGCGGCTGAGAGATCACCTGCAGGCTGGCCCGGGCGAAACGGGCCAACGGTGAGTCACCCAACTGGGCGAAGCTGAAGTCGGTGCAGTCCAACTCGCCGTCCGCCGCGCTGCTCGTTGGGAGCGGCTTGATACCGTTGGGGAACTCCGGCAGTCCTACGAAGTCGGGGTCGTACTGGAAGAGCATGAACTCGTCGTCCCGCCCTTCGTCGATGACCGCCTGATTGATGCACTGGGCGGCGATCACCTGGCCCTCGAGCCAGACGTTGAACGGATCGTCCACGTAGGGGCCGAGTTCCGGGTCCGTGGTGTACTGGTAGCAGGCCGGCTCTTCCTCCATGCTGACCGTTGGGAAGCAAGGGCCGGAGATCTGCTCGATTCCGCCACCGCCGTTGCCGTTTCCGTTCACCTTCGTGATGATGAAAGTGACTTCTTCCGGTCCCCCGCCTTCGATGACTGCGTCGAGCCAATTGGGCTCGGCGACTCCGGTCGCGACCTTCGAGGGCACCGTCGTCGTCCCGCCCTCGTTTCCGACGCTCTGCGCCGTCGCATCACTGCAATCAACCCCCGGTAGGGTACCGAGTAGTGCGTTGCAGATGGCGCCTTCTTCGATGCGGAACTTGATCGGCATCGTGCGCCCATCCTTGAGGGGGATCGACTCGCTCGTCTTGAGGTTCTTGAGCTCCTTCTTGCTCTCGATGGGATCGACGTCCGCAAACCCAAGCAACGCGGTCGCCGTTCCGAAGACCTGAATCCTGTAGAACGCCGTCGTGTTGAGCTGCACCACGTCGGTATGCCAATTCACGTGGTAGTGCTCGTCCTCCACCTGTATGACCGAGCCGGGTCCGTCATGCATTGTGAAGATGATCGGGAAGTCTGGAGGCTGTGGCGACAGACACGATCCATCCTCAGCATCGAGCTGACAGATCTCCACGCGCGGTGAGAGATACGCGTTGAACATCTTGTCCCCGAAATTCGGATCCCGGCTGGGGTTCGGAAGTAGCGGTGGTAGGAAGAAGAAATCCTCATTGCCACCCGTACTTCCGTCGGAGATCAGCCCGGCTGGCTCTCCGATCACGGGTGACGTGGGAGATGAGCGATCCTCCTGACAGGCGACGATGAGCACGCTGACGGCCGCAATGGCGGCCAGGGGGAGGGCTAGGCGTCTCATGACTGGACTCCTTTACGCAAAACGACTGTAACGCAGTTCTCTACGACTTCGGGAAGCCGAATGAAACCGAGTCTCAGATCTATGGGCGCTTTGCACGAGAACGATTCGTAATCGCGGCAAGTTCGACGCCATGATTGAGCGATACAAACCGGTTTCCAGCCACCTGCCGCAGACCTCTTCACAGTGTGGTGCTTTGCCTCACTTCAAGCACTGCTTTAGGTCCGCACCCCAACTCGGTTGCGGCGTCTCTGATTGTTGCGCAGAGTCTACAAACTGTTGCTGTTATGTGATCGGAGAAGAAGAGTACGTTCGCCTACTGGCCGGCGGTCTCGATCTCTTGGAATCGAGGGTGGCCGGCCAACTCGCGCCACCACCAGTGCAGGTCATCCCCCCGGGCAAAGCCGTGCTGGGCGGCGGCGTAGAGCTTGAGCAGATCGATCGCCTCATCCTGGTCGCCGACTTGTGTGCGCGCAAAGGCCTCGATGACCAGAAGGTCGCCCTCGGGATCGAGATCGGGATCGACGCTAGCGCGTGTCCGATCGAGGACGGCGCGGGCGCTGTCGGGTAAGCCCGCCCGGGCGATGATGGCGCCGACGATCATGCGACCGCGTCGCTGCTCGAACTCCTGGCGGAACTCGGGGGCCGTTGCCTCGAGTTCCTGCTGGAGCTGCCAGGCGCGGTCGATATTCGGCTCGGCCGCCGGCGTGGTCATCACCATCAGCTGACAGAACACGAAGCGAAAGTCCTCGGAGAAGCGCTGGGACCCGACATCGCACCACCGCTTGGCCGGCTGGGCCTGACCCAGGTCATAAGACCCCTGAACGAGGCGCCAGAGCACGTCGGCGGCGACAGCGAGGTATGCGTCCTCTTCATAGGCGCGCCGGGCCGAGAGGACCACGGAGGTCAGATCTTCTGTTTGGTAGTAGAGGTGGCTCAGGGTGCTATAGGCGCCGGCCCGGGTAGGATCGATCTCTACGGATCGCTCCAGATCCGCTTTCGCGTTGACCAGCATTTCGTCGTGCTCGACGGGGTCGGCGGCGACATGCAGCAGCCAGCTCCAGTAGCGCAATGTGCCACGAAGCTCCAGGGCCGCGGCGTCGTTGGGATCGATGGACAGCGCGGCGTTGGCATACCGAAGGCCGCGTGCGGCCTCGTCCGCCGCTTCTTCCAGATCGCCCGCTATGCGCGACAGGCGATAGGCCACAAGGCCGCGACCCACAACGGGCTCGACCCATCCATCATCGAGAGCCGCCGCCTCCGCAAACAGAGAGTCCGCGCGATCGAACGAGTCGTAGACGCCGTCCGCGTCGCCCTCGAGCAAGTAGTCCTCGGCGTTCTTACGCTGGCGTTCCGCTCGCTGTACGAGCGTCCAGGCGGCGGCATCGGCCGTGCCGGCTCGCTGCTGACGAACGCGGAACTCCTCGCCAAGCCAGACGCGGAGGATGCGAGAGGCCTCCCCAGCCACGGAGTCGCGCGCGGTGAGCAGCTCGTCGGCCGGCATCTCGAAGCTCGTGCGTTCGATATCGACGCCACTGCTGCCATCCATGAGCCTGAGCGAAACACGAAGCTGACCGGCAGACTGATCCACGGATCCCTGGATGACCGTGCCCGCCTCGAGGGATCGGGCGATGCTGTCGACGGAGACCTCGGCGCCTCTGTACTGACCCACACCGTTCTTCGAGATGACGTCGAGCTCCCTGACATGGGCTAGGTTGTCGATTAGGGACTCGGTGAAGCCGTCGGCCACGTGACCGAGCTGCTGACCGCTGCTGGCGTCGGTGAAGTAGAGGACGGCCACGCGCCTGAGGTCCAGCTCTCCCTCGGCGGCCAACTGGGCGATTCGTTGTTGTTCGACGTGATTCCGTATGGCCATCCCGCTCCAAGCGACGGCGATGACACCGATGACGGTGAGCGCCACCTTCTCGGCCCTCGGCATCGTCTGAGCGCCCTTAGCACCGTGGAAGAACGCAACCACGGCGGTGGCCGGGATACCCAGCGCGTAAAGGATCAGCGTGACGGTGTAGAATATCTCGGGTACGAACTCGTGCCCAACCAGCTGGTCGACCGCCTCGAGGGCCAAGAAGCCGGCGACGATATACGATCCAAGAAAGGGTACGATGCGACGTTCGCGAATCTCAGAGAGGAACGACATCGGGTGAGCTCCGGGTTGAGCCTCGGCCGTAACGAGATGCTGTTGATGCGATGGCAGGATTACAATGGGTTTCGCACGCGATCTGTGTCAACACTCACGATCTGACTGTAGTGCAAACACTTAGACCACTCGGGCTCCACCAGCGGCTGAACGGATGGCCAGGCGCCATCACTTAACGCCGATAGCTTGCATGAGATCATACATGATGAATCGGTGTATTTTACGTGCCATTGGCCTCGGATCGGGACGCGACGGAGGAACAGTACGGAGGGGACCGATGACGGACCGGACATCCGGGCGTTTCTGTGGGTCAATCCTGCTCATCCCGCTGCTGAGCGCTGCGCTAGCCTGCGCCGGAACTACCACGACAGGCCAAGACGAGGAGAACGGCGACCTCTCGTACACGTTGTCGGGTCTTTTGGAGACGAAACCAGTCTACCTGGTTTTCGGCGCCTATACTTGACCGCCGTACCGGGGCAGCGTGCCTGCCCTGAACGATCTGGCCACCGGACTCTACGATCAGACTCGCACAGTCGACGAGGTCATCCATATCGTTCACGTCTATGTGATCGAGCCGCACCCGCTGGATCCAGATCCTAGCCCGTATCGCGGGAACGTGTGGGAAGCGTTCGACTATCGGCGGTCACAACCGACGACGTATGCTGAGCGGGTTGCGTTGGCGGCGGAGGTTCGGGCGTTGTTGGAGGGAGACCAGTTGATGCTGGTGGATGAGTTGACGCCTGAGGGGCGCAACAATCCGCTGTGGTGTAGTTATGGGCCGGCTCCGACGCTGGGTTACCTGATCGATCGAGACGGGGAAATCGTGAAGGCGTTGGCTTGGAATAATGTTGCGGAGTTCCAGGCGGCGATTCAGGATTTGTTGGGCGCCGAATAGGACCACGAGCACGATAGCGAGCACGAGCACGAACCAGCGTTAACAACTCGTGCTCGTGCTCGTTTTCGTGCTCGTGCTCGTTATTCCTCGGACTTCTTCTCCTTCTTTTCCTTCCGCTTCTTCATCAGCTCATCGACCCGCTTGTTCATCTCCTGCAACCCTTCGCTGACCGTCTCCTGCATCTCCCCCATCAGGTCAGCCGATGCGGCGCGGGTCGCACCCCAGGTCTCCTTCGCGGCGGCCTTGGTCTCGGGCGTCTTCGCCTCTTCGCGCATGCGGTCGATCGCCTTGTCCATTCGCAGGCCGATCTCGCGTAGCTTCTCCCTCAGCTGGCGATCCTCCTCTTCGCTGACTTCGTCAGTCGCCCAACCTTCCTTGAAGGCGGAGCCCAAACGATCGCCGAGGTCGAGCATCTGCTTGCTCACGTCTTTCCAAGCCTTGGCCACGTCTTTCCAAGAGCGCTCCTCTTCCTGAGGCTGGTCGCTCTTGATTGGCAGCTTTTCGTCCATTCCAAATCTCTCCTCTCATTGCCTGGCTTCACATCTTACTACTGCAATGATCGTCAGCGTGTTTCAGAGCCCAAATACTCCACCAACCAGTCCCGAGCCGCCCGAATCGCCTGTCCCCGGTGGCTGATCTCGTTCTTCTCCGCGAGGGAAAGCTCGGCGGTTGTCACGCCACGGTCGGGAAGATAGAAGAGCGGGTCATAGCCGAACCCCCCTTCCCCGCGCGGCTCCCTCAAGATAACGCCGTCAACGCGTCCGCCAAAAACTCGAGATTCGTCCTCGAGAACGACAGCCGCCGCGCAATAGAAGTGCGCACTGCGATGTTCGTCAGGAACGTCACGGAGGCGGCGAAGCAGTTGAAGATTGTTAGCACGGTCCTCGCCGTACTCCGACTGCATTTCCGCAGGCGCGTATCGCTTGCTTCGCACGCCGGGGTCGCCGTTTAGCGCATCGACGCAGATGCCCGAGTCCTCAGCGATCAGTGGCAGGCCGGTTCGATCGTGAAAGTACCGGGCCTTGGCCATCGCGTTGCCGGAGAAGCTGTCGAAGACCTCGATCCGATCTTCTTCCGGTCGCTCTTCCACTCCAACATCTGCTAGACCGACCAGGCGGATCGACGTGCTCTCGAACAGTTTCTGTATCTCTCTTAGCTTGCCTTGATTCCGAGTGGCGAGGACCACCTTCACCGTATCGTCTCGATCGCTTGGCGCTGTTGCGCGAAGAGTTCAGCCATGCCGGCCTGGGCAAGGCCCAGCATCTCATCCAGCTCGTTACGAGAAAACGGAGCGCCCTCCGCCGTACCCTGCACCTCGACCATGCGGCCATCCTCGAGGGCGGCGAAATTCATGTCGACGTCAGCGTTCACATCCTCAGCGTAGTCGAGGTCGAGACAGGCCTGCCCTTCGAAAACGCCGACGCTCACGGCCGCCACCAGCTGCTGCATGGGATTGGCCGCCAGTTTGCCCTCGTCGACGAGGTGTTGCAACGCTTGCCATAGGGCTACGCACCCACCGGTAATCGATGCGGTACGAGTGCCGCCATCGGCAGAGAGCACGTCGCAGTCGACGATGACCGTGCGATCGCCGATGCTCTTGAGGTCCGTGGTCGCGCGTAGAGCACGCCCGATCAAGCGTTGGATCTCCTGGGTGCGCGCACGGGGTCCATTACGCTCGCGAGAAGTCCGCTGGGTCGTGGCCCGGGGAAGCATGGCATACTCGGCGGTAACCCACCCTCCCTGCCCTTCACGCCACGGTGGGACTTTCTCCTGAAGGGTTGCGGCGCACAGGACGCGCGTCGCGCCCATGCTGATCAGGCATGAGCCTTCCGCACGGGCAGCGGCGCCCGGCTCGAGCGTGATCGGGCGGAGCTGTTCCGCCTTGCGTCCGGATGGACGTGACACGGTCACTCCTCTGCGGCACGCGCCGCGCGCTGGATGAGCTCGGTTGTCGAGAAGCCTTCGATATACTGTATGATGACGAGCTTGCCGCCCCTGGCTTCCACGGTATCCCGTCCGACAACGTCCTCGGGTTTGTAGTCGCCTCCTTTGACGAGCACATCCGGCTGGAGCTCCTCGATGAGCTCCGCCGGTGTGTCTTCATCGAAGATGACGACGGCGTCCACGCACTCCAGGCCGGCCAGGCAAGCCGCTCGATCGATCTCGGGCTGAAGCGGGCGATGAGGCCCCTTGAGGCGGCGGACAGAGTCGTCGCTGTTCAGCCCAACGATCAAGCGGTCGCCCAATTCCCGAGCCCGGGACAGCACTTCGACGTGACCTCTGTGGATGATGTCGAAGCACCCGTTCGTGAACACGAGTCGCTTGTCGCGGTCGGGCCCGAACTTCCGGCGCGCCGCTTCGCGCGTGTAGATCTTCTGCCGCAGCCCTTCGGGCAGAACCTCGTGTCGATCCTTGTCCTTGATCAAGCTCAATCCTCTCGAAAGCCGGCGACGATGGCTTCACCGCCGCGCGCCAGCAGGTCACGCGCAATGCGTTGGCCAAGCTCACGCGCCTCGTCGAGACCGGCGCGGCCTTCGCCCCTTACCACAGTACTTCCATCGGGCTCCGCGACAAGGGCGTAGAGTATGATCTCGTCGCCATCGACCATCGCGCGTGCACCGACCGGAACCTGGCAGCCGCCCTGTAGCGTGGCCAGCAGCGTCCGCTCGGCTTCGGTCTCGGCCCGGGCGTGAGCGTCATCGACCGACGCGAGCAACTCATCGATGGCGGGATCGTCCAGGCGACTCTCGACGGCCACCGCACCTTGACCGGGCGCTGAGAGCCACACCGGCGGCTCGAGAAACGACGTGACGCGATCGATCAACCCCAGTCGCTTGAGCCCCGCCGCCGCCATGACCACGGCATGGTACTTACCCTCGTCCAGTTTGCGAAGACGGGTCTCGACGTTTCCGCGAATCGAGGCCACCTCCACATCACCTCTTTGCGCCAGGATGAGCGCCCGGCGCCGCTCCGAACTGGTGCCGATCCGTGCGCCCGAGTCGGCCGCTGATAGTCCGGCCGGTCCGCCCGCCACAGCGACCCAAGCGTCTCGCGAATCTTCGCGCTCGCACACGGCGCCGACCTTGAGCCCGGGGGCCGGTTCGGTTGGCAGGTCTTTCAACGAATGGACGGCGATATCGACATCACCGGAGCGGAGCGCTGCTTCTAGCTCTTCCGTGAAAAGCCCCTTGCCACCGATCTCGGGCAACGGCCGATCCAACACGCGATCGCCCTTCGTCGACATCTCGACGATCTCGAAAGCGCGATCGGGCCACGCCGCGACGAGGCGATCTCGAACCCACCGCGATTGCGCCAACGCCAGTCTGCTGGCCCGGGACGCGATCCGGATGACCTCGGATGTCGTCAGGGGAGGCCTCCCTCTTCCGGGAAAGCCATACCACCGGGCGGCGGATCGAAGGTCTCCGGCTCGTCGGTTCGGCTGAAGATCCACGTCAGGAGTGGCGGCGTGACGAAGGTGGAAGCCATCACCATGATCAGAATGGCGCTGAACACTGGGTCGGACAGTATTCCGTTGCGCCGCCCGATGTCGGCGAAGATCAGACCGACCTCGCCGCGAGGTATCATCCCGACACCTACCGCCAAGTGATTCATCTTCTCCCATGGTACAGCCCAACCGCTGACGAGCTTTCCGACGATGGCGATGGCGGTCAAGATCCCACCGATGACCAGAACGCCGGTATTGAACTCATCGCTCCACGGCATGAAGAGCTTTACGTTTACCGCGGCGCCGACAGAGACGAAGAAGATCGGAGTAAAGACGTCTCCCACCGGTTCGATGCGCTCCACCACCAGGTCGAACTGGTTTGTGGAAGATAAAATTAGCCCGGCGGCGAAGGCGCCGATGATCATCGCGGAGTCGGAAATGTCGGCCAGGGCGGCGAGCAGCAAGGCAAAGCAAAACGCCGCGACAAGCAGAACTCCGCGCACTCGCAAGCGGTCCACGAAGTCAAAAAGATGCGGCCCGATGAAGTTCCCAATGACCACGGCGACCACCAGGAAGCCCACCGCTTTGACCAGCGCCCAGGTTACGGTGCCAAAGGTCATGGTGGTGCCTGCTGCCAGCCCGACGACGAGGGCCAGCATGACGAGTCCCAAGACGTCGTCGATCACCGCCGCGCCGATGATCGTACGCGCCTCCCGACTCCTCATCTGGTTGAGATCGGCCAACACCCGTGCGGTTATTCCGACGGACGTAGCGGTCAAGGTCGCGCCAACGAAGATCGCGATCTTCGCCAGGCTCACGCCCTCCGGCTTCGCCCCCAAAGCGGGATCGGCGAAGTACCAGTAGCCGGCGCCAAGCGCGAAGGGCACGATGACGCCAATCGCGGCAACCGCCGCCGCGGCCGGACCCACGCGGAACATCTCCTTCAGGTCGGTCTCCAGTCCGACCTCAAACAGGAGAATGACGACGCCGATTTCGGCGAACAGGTGAATCGTCTCGGCCATCGGGTCGCCTGCGGCCGTTGGCACGATGCCCAGCACGCTGCCACCCACAATGACCCCACCCACCAGTTCGCCCAGCACTGCCGGCTGCCGAATGCGCTCCGCTAGCTCGCCGCTCAGTTTCCCGACTACGAGGATGGCGATCAGGATGAGAAAGAAGCGGGCGGTGCTGTGCTCGCCGGACCCGGCATGTTCTTCGGCCGACTCGGCGTGCTCCTGCACCACGGCAGCAGATTCCCCACTGGCTCCCGGGAATACATCGACACCGGCGGGCCGGTAACCACTGAGCCCAACCAGGAACAGGCCGGCGATGACCCAGAGCATGACCCGCCGACGCTGAAGTCGACGCCCGGTCGCGCTATGCAGGGTCAAGGTCCTGCTCCACCGAGAACGGAATCGTTGTCTTTGGCTTTACCATTGTGACTGTGCGCCGTCGATAATGGCTGTGACAAGGTTGTCGATCGCGAGCTGCCGCCCCAACTCCTCCGTTTGCTCCCCCGGGATGTACTCGCCCGAGGCGGACACGGCGCTGGCCGTCCAGAGCACCTGTTCTTCCTTCGCATCGAAGATCTCTACCTGTGCGGAAAGATCCACGCGACGCTGAAAGATGACGGGTCCTCCCGGACTCTCCTGGTAGTTCGTCGCCGACTCCTGGTAGCGGGTGATGGTCCCGCGAACGATGGCGTCCGCCGTACCTTCATCCGCCAGCCTGACGCCCAGTCTCCCCGGCAAGACGTCGGTGAGTCGCTGCGTGAGCTCCTGTGTCAACGTAAACTGCGTCGTCCGGTTCTCGAACGGCAGAATAGCGATGGTCTCGATGTGGCTTGGCAAGCCGCCGCCGCCGGTGAAGGAGTAAACCCCGCAACCCGAGACCGCCAGGACGGCAAGCAGGCTAGCCCACACCAAATATGCGTGCTTCGAACGGCTCATGCGGTTTCGCCTCCTCGACCTCTATGCTAATCTCGTGGAACCCGACCAGATCGCGATACCTGGCTTCGCTGGGAGCGACCCATCCGCCTGGCTCCCCTGCCTCGGCCGCATACGTCAACTTGATCTCCTCGATCACATCGTCGTCCAGCTTGCGCTCGGCCTCGATCAGCCGCCCCTGACCATCGAAAGCGAACGTTATCGCCTGGAAATCTGAAAGGCGATAAGTCAGCTCCACACGCTCGCCACGGCTGGCGCCCTCCGGCTGCACATCGGCCGGTGGCCGAAACACGCCCAACGCCGTCCAAAGAAACGTAGGCGGCGGAAGCGTGATACGCTGCTCCCCCATGTAAAAGACACGTCCCCCCAGGAGAACGGCGCTCTGAACGCCTGACCAACCCGGTCCCAGAAGATCCAGGCGTACGCTGTCAGGCGGATTAACCCGCACTCCGCCGTCACCGGAGAAGCGCCCGTCACGACCTCGGTAGCGCCATTTGAATGTAATGAGCCGAGGCTGCTCCGGGGCAACCCGAAGCTGGCCCGCCAGCTCGGCTGGCTCCGCCAGAGGCACCGGATCCGGGAGCTGCTTTCCGCATGCTGCAACCAGCCCGGCGAGGACGACCGTCAGAGTGTATGATCGCAAATCGCGCCGAAATTACCGGCCCCGGTGGGAAGCGTCAAGAAAGCGATGACAGGCCGATCAGTAGTTAAAGCCGAAGAAGAAGTCGACTTCCGTCTTGTAGAAGTCTCTGAACTTATTGGTCGGCAGGTCGCCGATGGTGAAGCGGCGACCGACGTCCAACCTGATGATGAACGGGAAGAGAATAGCCATGCGAAAGCTCACACCGTAGCTACCCCAGGTCCCGGTCAGCTTGCGGGTCTCCTGCCAGATGCCGCCCATGTCGACGAAGACGGCGCCCTGGATGCCAGGAAAGCGCCAGGTCCCGAACGGAAAACCGAGGGCCAGGCCGTGCATGAGCGGGAACCGCCACTCGTTGCTCATCAGGTAGGCCCGGCTGCCGATGAAACCGAGGAAAGGATAGAGGCGCAGGGTGTACGGTCCGCCAAACGCGATACGCGCCGGCAGGTAGCCATCGCTGTAGTAGCCGAATAGTCGAACCGCCCACGCGCTCAACAGCCCCGTTCGGAAGTAGCGCCGCCAGTCGGCGACGATCGTATAGTTCTCCGCCCGAGCATGCGTGAGGTCAGTGGCGAGGGCGAAGGTAAGATTGTATCGAGAGCCAGCTATCGGGCCGGTGGGCAGCCAGAGGGTGTTGTCCGACACATACGATACGGCGTTCGTCGAGATCACGCCTTTCCGCGTCAGCACCAGGTCATCGACGTCCGTAATCGGATCTACCAGGAAGAACTCCTCGGTATCAATGCGGTCCGAGTACTCGAGCGTCGCCTGAAGCTCCAGCCGCCTGAACTTCGAGAATGGGTAGCTCGCGACGAAGAAGCCCCCAAACGTCTTTTCCTGGTAAGTATCGGCAAACGCCGCATCGATGAAACGCCCATTGAATCTGAACGCACCGACGCCCCAATTCACGCGCCGCGACAGGTTCAGGTACATGATCTGGCCGGCAAACGAATCGAAGATATTGTCCAGGTTGCTGAAGTTCTGGGTGACGATCGAGAAGAAGATCATGTGGTTGCCCAGCATGTCGCTGGCGAGGAACTGGGCACCCTGCGCCGACCCGAAACCGGGAGCGAACGTCGCCTGTCCGGCCGCGAAGTCGAGACCGTATCGGGTACGATACTTACGCGAGCTAGCCTGCGCGACGACGGGGTGATCGACCTCTTCCCACTCCCATCCGTAAGCCAAACCCGGCCCCGGCGGCCCGAACTCATCGACCAACTCCAACTCCGGCATGGTGCCCGGTGGACCGAGCTCCTTGAAGTAGAGGCCGAATGACCCGCCGTCGTAGGCGCTGAACACGAGACCGCTGCCATCGGGAAGCCAATCCGAATCGAAAATGTCGCCCGTGTAGTTGGTCAAACGGCCACCCCTCCCCTCCAGATCGACCACATAGACGTCGTGCACACTGGTGCGATCCGAAGTGAAGACGATCTGGCTCCCATCGGGCGAGAACCGCGGATCGAGGTCTTTCCACGGTCCGTACGTCAGGTAGTCGATCTCCTGCGTTTCCGTATCGTAAAGAAACAGGTTCTGACTACCTTCGGCGCCAAACAGCGTGCGGTCGGATGAGAATACGATGTAGCGGCCGTCGGGTGACCACTCGGGTGTGCTCTCGAGGAACGCGTCCTGCGTGATCGGGTAGTGCTCCTGCGTCTCGAAGTCGAGGATATACAGGTCGGAGGGGCCGGCCGTGCTGAGGCCGGTGAACACGACTTTCTTTCCGTCGGGCGACCAGGCTGGCGATGAAAGCGCTACTAGCTCCTTGAACTGGTAGCGACCGACTCGCTTGTCCCGGTTGAGGTCATAGATCTGTATCGCATCACGTTCCAGGTACTTAGAGACGAACACCAGCATTCCGCCGGACGAGACATCGAGCCTGGAGCTGAAGAAGTGAAGTGATTCGAACTCCTCCGACCTATCGCCCTGCACCACCTTACGTACCGAAGCATCGCCACCGCCGACTACCATCCTATAGATCGTGGTGAATCCGTCGCGCGGTGACATGTAGAAGACCTCGGGCCTTCCCAACGGCGAGTCGTACACCGTTGGTTTGAATACCAATTGCGTCTTGGCGAGCATCGCCCGGGATTCGACGTTGATCGGCGTACGCTCCTCGACCATCGGGAAGTACTTTCGCTCCAACTCGTGCCGCCACTCACGATCGACTTGCTCTAGCGTAATGCCGTAGGTGCCGAGAAAGGCATCGGCGAAGTTCGAGTGCTTCCAGATGTTCTCGTAGAAGTCGGCGACTCTGCCGTACCCGTACTTCTCACCCAGGTATTTGTGGATCTGACCGCCCAGCGGGTAGGCCAGGAAACTGCGATCGTAAGTGATGTCCATCAGCGTCGGCAGTTTCCCACTCAGCACCATGTTGCGGACGAACATCTCGTCCTGCGTGTCCTGCTCCGAGCTCCAGCGCTCGGCCAACCCCTCCGACCACCAGAGCGGAATGCCGGGGCCTCGGAAGCGCGGATACATGTCGAACACGCGACTCAGCTTCGAGAGCTGGAAGAAGTGAACCAGCTCGTGCTTGATGGTGTGGCGGAAGTCGGCGTAGCTACCGTTGAAGGGCAAAGCGATGCGTCGTTTGAGGAATTCGGTGAATCCTGCCACGCCCTCGGGCAGAAAACCCGGTGTCAGGTTCGTTTGCTCGAAGTGCTGGTGGGAAGAATAGATGAACAGCGGCACGCGTCGGAACGGGCGGTGCCGGAACATCACCATCAGCGAGTCATAGCTCTCCTCGGCATAGCTGAGCGCCAGCCGCGCTAGCTCCTCCTCCTCCGGATAGTAGTACACATCCACCCGCGGTCCGGCCAGGATATGCCATTCGAACGGTGTGTACTGAACCTTGTTCTTGCCGAACGGAACGTATTGGGCGTGGGATGACCCTGGCGAAAGCGCGATAAGAGCAGCAGCGACGGCCAGCGTGCCGGTCACCACACGGCCTTTGGGCCCGCGCTGAGCGAAGGCTGCAGCACGACGGAGCTTGGACGGAATCATGGCTACTTTTGTTGAACCCCGAATCACGTCCTGATGTTTCAATTCTATCATGACCCGGTGACGGCTTTCACCAATAGCGCCCGAACATCCTCGGGCAACTTGCGGGTCGAACCATCGCCGTCGACACACACCAGGTCCGTCTCAGCCGACGCCAGGGAGCGACCGGACTCGCTGTCTTCAACGACGTAGGAGAACGATACGCCTCGGCTGCGTACTTTCTTGAGCACGGTGCGAACGCGCACGCCATCGTCATAGCCCGCCGAACCCCGAAAGCGGATTCGAACTTCGGAGACTGCCAGGTAGACGCCACGGCGCTCCATCTCAGCGTATGTCGTGCCGAGTTGCCGCATCAGGTCCGTTCGGCCCATCTCGCACCAGACCAGGTAGTTTGCGTGGTAAACCACCCCCATCTGGTCGGTCTCGGCATAACGGACCCGGAACTCGATCGTGCTCTCCAGCTCCTCCTCCTCGCCGCCAACTGAATCAGCGGGCTACGCCGCGCCTCTGGTCCAATAGATTAGGGCCTGGAGGCGGCCCGGTCAAAATCCAGCCCCACCGCTTGTGTCTTACCGTCAGGCGTCTATAATCCCGCCAGCCATGTCGAAGCCCGCTCTGATCGTATCCGACCTACATCTGGGCGCCGTACCTGACGCCGTGCGAGACCGTTTCATCCGCTTCCTGAGGCACTGGCACGGTCGCGCCGACACTCTGCTGATCAACGGCGACCTGTTCGATTTCTGGTTCGAGTACCGAACGGTGATTCAGAGCCAGCATTTCCAGACCCTGAGAGCCCTTGCCGAGCTGCGGGATTCAGGGGTCAAGCTGGTGCTGGTCGGTGGGAACCACGATGCCTGGGGTGGCCCCTTCCTGGAAGACGAACTGGGCATGCGCCTGGAGGATGGCCCGTTCGAGATGGAGCTGGGCGGTCGCCGTGCCTTCATCGCGCATGGCGATGGGATTGGGCCCGGCGATCACGGATACAAAGCTTTGAAACGAACGCTCCGCTGTGGGCCGGTGTGCTACATGATGCGCCTGATCCATCCCGACCTGGCCGATCGCATCGTAGGCCGGATCACCCGCACCGGGGTCCGAGACGAGGTACAGTTCAAGAAATCTCGGGAACGGGGACAGGTTCTCGAGAAGTTCGCCGCGGACTTGCTCGAGTCACGCGACGACCTCGACCTGGTGATCTTCGGGCATTGCCATCAGCCGCAGGTGACAGCGATCGGGACGCACGGCTATTACGTGAACTCGGGGGACTGGGTAGAGCACAGCACGTTCACGGTGGTGACGGAGGAGGAGATACGACAGGAGGAGTGGGAGGGGTAGGCCGTCAAACGTCCACGGCCTACGGCGCGAACGGAATACTGAACGACACCGCCGCCGAAACGTCGGGCCCGATCGATGTGACGTCCTCAAACCCCCAAAGGTGGACCGACACAAAGCCGTCGGCCCCTGAGAAGAACGCTGTAAACACGGCAATGGCTATCCAGTCTTCCCGTTGTTGCTCGCGCGATTCGATCAGTCCTTCGTCCCACGGCTGGGCGCTCCGCGCATGATCCAGGCGGATCTGACTGCGGGCGATCATGAGAATTGAGAACGCCTCGACCAGGAAATAGAACGCGCCGCGCGTCCGCGCCCCGAGCTCGGATTGCGCCCAGCCCGGTATGACAAGCGACCGCAGAAAAGCCCCGCCGGGCGATAGCGGCGGCGGCTGCCTGAATACGGAGTCGGGGGGCAACACCTGCGCGGCCTGAGGCTGCTGTTCCTCTTCTTGAGCTGTTGCCGGCACCGGCGCGGCGAGCAGCAGGCACGCAAACAACAAGCAGCGATGACGGAGATGCGGGCGGAAAAGGATCATTGCCTGAGAGTATGCAGAATCGCCTTCACGTGCGAAAGGTCGGGGGCCTGGTTTCGCACAGGTATACCCGCTTGTCTCTTCAACGTTTCCTGTGTTCGACTCAGAAGCGGTACCCGGGACAAACGTGTCGAGCCAGAGGCTGATGTCCGATAGCGGCAGGATCTCCGATATCCAACGCGTGCTGGTGATGCGCCTTCGCTGGCTGGGCGACGTGGTGATGACCACACCGATGCTCGAGGCGTTGCGCGAAGCTCTGCCGCAAACCCGTATCGAATACCTGACGTACTCCAGCTTCGCACCTGCCGTGAGGGATCATCCCGCTTTGGACGCCACGCACACCCTGACACCCAAGGCAGGTCTTCGCGAGTCCATAGTGCGAGCGGGTCAGCTGAGGACACCGCGGATCGATTGGTGCTTCGATACGCTGGCCAACCCGCGCAGCCTGATGCTCGTGAGCCTCATCAGACCCCGACATTCATCCGGACCCGATCGCGGCTTTCGATCACGGCTGCTGGAGCATCGCGTGCCTCACGGTCACGGCGTCCGCTCGGCCGTCCGACATTATCTGGATTCGCTCACCCCGGCGATCGGATGGGTCGATGAGCGGCCCCCATCGATCCATGTGCCTGTCACCCAAATCGAGTCGGCCGCACGCCAATACAATCTGGAAGTCGGTGCACCACTGGTCCTTCTGCATCTCGGCGCCACCCGACCCGAGCGAGCCTGGCCAACAGAGCGATGGCCGAGATTGATCGCCGGTCTTCAGGAGTCACTCGGCAGCGCACCCATGCGCCTGATCACCCAGCCAGGCTTCGAGACCCAGACGGCAGCGATCGCCGAGGCGTCCACGGGTGATGTGCGGGCCCTGCCGGTGCTTCCCCTCGAGGACCTGCTGCCGCTGCTGGCTCGAGGCACGTTATACGTAGGAAACGACGGAGGGGTTCTCCACTGCGCCGTCGCCTTGCGGGTGCCGACAGTGGGAGTGCTGGGCCCGACGGAAGACGATGTCTGGTTTCCCTATTCCAGATGGGGCCCTTACAGGGTGGTACGACGCGAAAGCGAAACGCCTCGATCTGAAGACGGCGGAACGATCGAGCGCTATCCCGACGCATCGGTAGAGGAAGTACTGGACGCTGTGCAAGAGGTGCTGGCAATCCGGCGATCCACGCCCTAGACGACGATCGGCAGGCGGTTAGCCAGGACTTCGATCTCGAGCGTACCGCCGCCCGTCATCTCCCGGTATTCGCCATCCATGTGATACTGCAGGCAGGTTTCCGAGCTAATCGATAGCCGGTCGGTTCGCCAATACCGAACCATCGGCAGCTTCCCGTGGCGCCCCCAGCGCACCGCCCACACGTAGCGCGCGAACTTCCAGAGGCTGATCGGCTTGATCCAGTAGACCTCGAGAAGGCCATCCTCGATGCTGGCCTCGGGCGCCAAACGCACTCCTCCGCCCTCGCAGTTCCCATTCATCGCGGCGATCATCAGCGCATCACCCACCAACTCGCCATCGGGCCACGAGATGTGGTAACTCTGCGGCTTGTAGTCGAACATGGTGAGTATCGTTTCCGGGAAGTAAGTCGGGAGCTGGAGCCTATGCTTGGAGCGGCGTTTGGTCACCGCCGCGTCGAATCCGATACCCAGGGCGTTCAGGCAATACTCGCTGCGGTTAACACGGATCACGTCGATCCGGCGAACGTTCATCTCCACGAGAGCATCAAGCGCCTGCTCGAGACCCCAGCCGACGCGGCCGATCGCCCTGGCAAAGTCGTTGCCGGTACCGAGGGGCAAGTGGGCGAGAACGGCGTTCTCCAAACCAGAGTCGAGCACGCCGGCGGCGACCTCCCTGACGGTTCCGTCGCCGCCGGCGGCAACCACAACGTAGCCGGACTCCGCCGCACGCCTTGCGGCGGCGTGCGCCTCGGTGGGGGATTCCGCCTCGACGATGTGGTAGGTCAGCGAGCGTTCCCGTAGCGCCTGCTCGAGGCCGCCGCGTCGGAGGGCGCGCGCCGCCAATGCGCGTTTATTGAAGATGACAACCAGCGGTGTCTCTTGCCCGTAACCTTTGCGCTGGTGCGGAATCACAGTGAAGTCAGCTGGCGCGCCAGAGCTTCCGAGGGAACAATCACGCGATCGTGCAGCACATCGATCAACGTCTCGGCATTCTCGTAGCGATAGATCGCAAGCACCGACCCGTGGTGTCTCAACTGGTCGATGGTCTTCTCTTCCACCACATTGGCAATCAGTAGAGGCTGTACGGGAATATGCGGGAGGTCGGGGACGATCGACCGCAGCTCGTGCGCCACGCTGGTCGCCTCGGTGAAGTCGGCGATGACGAAGCGGGCCATACGAGCCAACGTCCCCATGGTCTCGATGATCTCGCGGCCGCGTCGAGGCTCGCTGTCGAACAAGATCGGTGAGTAGCCTGACTCTCTAAGTGAATTGCGCATCGCCTCGAGAATCGGTTCGCGGTGCTCTCTAAAGTGCCCGAGTATCAGCACGACCTTCGAAGCGATGTCCGTTATCGTCGCCCTCAGGGTTCCGCTCTGCAGCAAGAGGTGCGTGAACTGCGCCAACTCGATGCCGTCAACCGAGACGACGGCCTCGCCCATATCGGTTATCCGCAGGTTCTTCTGCTCAGCGCCCTCGAGCTCCGCACCCCAGGCCGACACCCCGAAGACAGCGCAATTGACGATCCGCGCGCCGCTGAGATCGGCGCCGGACAGTTGCGTCTTGCTCAGATCCGCACCGCTCAAGTCGCTGCAGCTCAGGTTAGCACCTTCCAGCTTCGCGCCCGTCAGGTCGGCACGCTTCAAGTTGGCGTTCGACAGGTCGGCGCCGGTCAGGTCCGACTGGCTCAACACCGTGCTGGTCAGTATCGCACCGCTCAGCTTCGCTCTCGCGAAGGCACCGCCGCCCGCGAATGTGTCGCTCAGGTCGGCCTCTGTGAGGTCAGCGCCGGTGAAGTCTGTCTTGTTGTGCGATGTCCCGCGCAGGTCGGCGTTCCGCAGGTGCGCCTGTTTGAAGGACGCCCGCAGCATGCTCGTCGAGACGAGCCTGGCGCGATGCAAGACGGCGCCGGCCAGCGTCGCGTGATCCAGCATCGCACCCGTGAGATCGGCATCCTCGAGCAACGCACCGTTCAACTCCGCGCCGGTCAACCCGGCGCCACTCAGGTTGGCCCTGCTGAGGTCCGCCGCTCCGAGAATCGCGCGCTCCAGCTTCGCCCGCTGGAGGCCAGCGCCGCTCAGGTTGCTGTCGATGAGCAATGCGCGGCTGAGGTTCGCCCCGGCGAGATCGGCGTTGGGTAGCTCGATCTCGCAGAGGTCGGGGACGATCTGCGGATTCTCAACCCGCCAGGCGTTCCAAGCCTCGGTTCCTTCCCTCAAGAGATCGCGATGATCGGCGTTGGCCATCGGTGCGCGATTGTCCTCTCCGACACGATTGTGATTGTGACTCTACCGACGCTGTTCAGGGCCAAACAGCCAGGGTAAGAATAACAATATGAAGTCGAGTGGGTAGTTGGACCAGTGCGGGTTGGTGGCGGGAGCGTGTGGGAATCGAACCCACCAAGCCAGGGATCGCCCAGCCTAGACGGTTTTGAAGACCGCTCGAGCCACCAGGCCCGATCCGCCCCCGTCGCCTATCCATAACGATTCATGCGGCCCAGCTCAACAGGGTCGCCTCAGTTAGCGTCTCGCCTTCCACTCGAGGTAGTGCTCCAAGCTCCTGAAGGGCGGCACATGGTGCGGCGAAAGCCTGTACGATGTTTCGACTAGCGGAGCGGGATCGGCGGGGATAAGACTGGCTAGTTTCGCTCTGATCTCGTCGTAGCTGGGATCGCCGGCAAGGTTGTTCCACTCTTCCGGATCGACCCCGTGGTCGTACAGCTCCTCGCTGCCGTCGATGTAGTGGATGTAGCGGTAGCGCTCGGTGCGCACGGAATACTCAGAGTAGTCGTACGTCGTGATAGCTGCGTAATCCCACTCGGCGTCGGGGTCGACAAGCAGTGGCACCAGACTGCGCCCGTCGAGGTATTCTGGCGCGGGCAGGCTTGCCAAATCGAGGAGCGTAGGAAAGATGTCGAGCAACGACGTCACCCGATCCGACCGTGCGCCAGCGACCGAGCCATCCGGTAGTCCGGTGATACCCTGCGGGACCTGAACCATCAGAACGACGCGCGCCACGTTCTCCCACAACGCGAACTTCCGCCAGTGTTCCTTCTCACCCAGTTGCCAACCGTGGTCGGACCACAGGACAACGATCGTGTTGTCGGCGTAGGGGCTGGCGGCGAGGGCACCCAGCAGTCTGCCAACGAGCGCATCGGCGTAAGCGATCGATGCCAGGTAGCCCTGAACCGCGTTACGCCACTGGCCCGCCTCTACAACGTGACTGTGGTAGTTGCCCGCGCGATACGCGATATCCCGGCCGCGCTCCCCGATGTCGTCCAGATCGTTCTCCAGGACTCTGGGCAGCTCAACTGACTCCAGAGGAAACATGTCGTAGTACTCCTGGGGCACGTACCACGGCAGGTGGGGGCGGTAGATTCCTGCGGCGAGGAAGAACGGCCTGTCGTGTTCGCGCTGGAGCTGCTGGATCACCCACTGAACCGACCTGTAGTCGCCGGTCTCCTCAAAAGGGACGTCGATGGGCGACCAATCGAAGTCGCCGTACATGCTCTCGAACTTCGGCATGTTCACCGTGGACCCGCGATTCGGATAGTAGTAGTCCGGCATGTGCTTATCCCGGGACGGGAAATACTCGTCCCAAGAATCCGGGTCCGGCTGGTCGTTGTGGAAGATCTTCCCCGCGCCACCCGCCCAGTAGCCGTGCTGCGAGAAGTACTGCGGTAGCGTCACGGCGTTCGGCAGCACCTCACGCCAGTACTGGTAATTCGAGTACATCCCGGTGCTGTAGGTGTGCCTCCCGGTGAGCAGCGCCGTCCGCGACGGATTGCATCCCGGCGACGCCGTATAGGCCCTCGTGAACGTGACCCCTTCCTCGGCGAGAAGATTCAAGTTCGGCGTGCGCGCCTGCGGGTGTCCCCCAAGCGGCTCGATCCAGTCGTTCAGATCATCCACCGCAATGAACAGAACATTGGGCCGCTCGACCTCCCCGCCCCCACATCCCAGAAACGCCCCCACCAGCAGCAGTAGACCGGTTAGCCTAGTTCTCCTGCTCCTGCTCGTGCTCGTAATCATGATCGTGATCGCTATCGCCCCGTTCTCGCCAGTATCGAAACACCGTCGCCGCGTGCCACCCGCCAAGAAGATGCCACAGCCGCAAACGACCAGCAACAAAAGAAGACGCCCCCAAAAGGGGGCGCTCTCAACATCTACGATCCGTGCCGCGAGCTATCCAACCAGCGCAATCGCGTCGATCTCGACCAGCGCGCCCTTCGGCAACGCACCCGCCTGAATCGCCGAACGCGTCGGGAACGGCTCCTCGAAGTACTGCGCGTAAATCTCGTTCACCGTCACGAAGTCCGCGATGTCAGCCAGATACATGGTCGTCTTCACGACGTTCTTCATGCTCGAGCCCGCAGCTTCGAGCACCGCGGTCAGGTTCTGCAGCACGCGCACCGCCTGAGCCTCGACTCCGCCATCCACCAGCTCACCTGTCTCGGGGTGCAGCGCGATCTGGCCCGCGGTATAAACGAAACCGCCTGTGACGATCGCCTGTGAATACGGTCCGATGGCCGCCGGGGCTCCGTCGGTGTGAACTCGCTGTCTATCGCTCATGTTAAAATAGCCCCTCGATCTTGCCTTCTTTGTTCACCCGCATGTTGACCGCGGCCGGCTTCTTCCCAAGACCCGGCATCGTCATGATGTCGCCGGTGAAGACGACGATGAAGCCGGCGCCGGCGGAGACCTTCGCCTCGCGGACCGTGATGTTGAAGCCGGAGGGTCGAGCCCGCTTCGCAGGATCGTCGCTCAACGAATACTGAGTCTTGGCCATGCAGATCGGCAGGTCGCCGAAGCCCAGCTTCTCGAGCTGCGCGATCTGCTTCTCAGCCGCCGGCGTATAGTGCACACCATCGCCGCCGTACACCTTGGTGGCGATCGTCTGGACCTTCTCTTTGATCGGGACGTCCACGGGATAGATCGGCTGGAAGGCGGCCTGCCCCTTCTCGAGCGTATCCATCACCGCATCCGACAGCTCCAGTCCACCCTCGCCGCCCTTCGCCCAGATCTCGGTCTTCACGCAGGGTACGCCCAACTCCTCGCAGCCGGCCATGATGTTCTTGTGCTCTTCATCGCTGTCGCCGTCGAAGACGTTGAGGGACACGACCGGCGGCACACCGTGCTGCTGCACGTTGTGGATGTGGGCCGCGAGGTTGGCGAAGCCGCGCTTCACCGCCGCGGCGTCGGCCTTGGCGAGATCTTCCTTCGCCGCACCGCCATGATGGCGCAGAGCGCGGGTTGTGGCGACGACCACAGCGGCCTCCGGGCGAAAGCCGGCGGTCCGACACTTGATATTGAAGAACTTCTCGGCGCCCAGATCGGAGCCGAAGCCGGCTTCAGTCACCACGACTTCGCCGAGGCCAAGGCCGGTTCGCGTCGCGATGATCGAGTTGCAGCCGTGAGCGATGTTGCCGAACGGACCGCCGTGGATGAACGCCGCTCCGCCTTCCAGCGTCTGAACGAGGTTCGGCGCCAGCGCATCGCGGAGCAGCACCGTCATCGCACCGGGCGCGTCGAGATCTTTCGCGCGCACCGGCTCGCCGGCGCTGGTGTACCCGACGACGATCCGACCCAGCCGCTCGGTCAGGTCATCCAGATCCTTCGACAGACAGAAGATCGCCATGATCTCGCTGGCCGCCGTGATCACGAATCCGTCCTGACGCGGTACGCCGTGGACCGCGCCGCCCAGTCCGATCACCATGTTGCGGAGCGCCCGGTCGTTCATGTCGACGGAGCGCGGCCAGGTGATCCGCCGCACGTCGATGCCCGCCTCATTGCCGTGGTGGATATGGGCGTCCAGCATTGCGGAGAGGAGCGCGTGGGCGCTGGTGATCGCGTGGAAGTCGCCGGTGAAGTGAAGGTTGATGTCCTCCATCGGTACGACCTGGGCGTATCCGCCGCCAGCGGCGCCACCTTTGATGCCGAACACCGGCCCGAGGGATGGCTCGCGTAGACAGAGAACGTGGTTCACTTTGCGCTTGCTCATCGCCTGCGAGAGACCGACTGAAACGGTGCTCTTCCCTTCTCCCGCCGGCGTCGGCGTGATGGCCGTGACCAGAACCAGTTTCGCCTTCGGCGGCCGCTGGCTTAGCTCTAGGGAGACCTTCGCCTTGTTCTTGCCGTAAGGTTGGTAGTCGTCTGTCGTCAGCCCGAGCCCGTCGGCGATCTCGCTGATCGGTTTGAGCGTGGCGGCCTGTGCGATTTCGATATCCTGCGGTATGGAGCGTGACATGTTCGTGGGCCCTGTGGGTTATTCCGTCACATTATGTTCTACGTCCAGCACGGCCAGAATTTCATCCGGCCTCACCGGAACGACTCCTGACTTACTGACTTCCACGCCTGCGGCGTAATTCGCCACCACCGATGCTTCAAACTCCGTGCCACCTGCGGCTAGGCATACGGCCAGCGTGGCGGTGACGATATCGCCGGCGCCGGACACGTCGTAAACATCGCGAGCGACGGCGCGAATGTGGCTCATCTCGTCGCCGCCGCTGTAGAGGAGCATGCCGTCCTCGGCCAGTGTGACGAGCAAGTGCTCGCAGCCGAGGCGGCTTCGGGCCTCTCGTAGTCCCTCCTTGTCGCGCGGTGCTTTGGGCATGCCGAGGGCGGCGGAGAGCTCGAGAGCGGTTGGCTTGAACAGGTGAACGCCCGAGTACTCGAAGAAGCGGTTGAACTTCGGGTCGGCTACGGATGGCACATCCCGTTCGCGGGCCACGTCCACCGTCCCCCGAATGACCGGCGGAACGAGCACACCCTTGTTGTAGTCCTGGAGGATGACCGCATCCACCGAATCCGCGACCTCCCGCAGCTGTGCGATGAGGCGCTCGGCGATTTCGTCGCTCACGTCGTCCTCGGTCTCCCGGTCGAAGCGCACCACGTGCTGGTGGCGGGCCATGACCCGAGTCTTGGTCGTGGTCGAGCGGCCCGAGTCGGTGACCAGGCGCTCGCCATTCACATCCAGCTCGCGCAGCGCCTCGACCAGCTGGGCTCCGGCGCCGTCACCACCGATCAGGCCGATGAGCTCGCAACCGGCGCCCAGCGCCACGACGGCCGCCGCCACGTTCGCGGCCCCCCCCGGGGCCGAGCGCTCGCCTTCGACCTGGACCACCGGAACCGGCGCTTCCGGCGAGATCCGGCCAACCGAGCCGCTGAGATAGATATCCAGCATACAGTCGCCGATGACGGCGATTCTCACGTCACAGGCGCGATCCAGCAGCTCTTCGACCCTACTCCTGTCGATCGTCAATCCATCACCAGAATTCAGGGTTGTGGGGCTATCCTTGACTTTTGGGGGCGCGCGAAGATAAAACAAGGGTCTCACGAATGTCAAAGCAAGCGCCAGACCCCCGGCCGCCGGGAGGGACCGGTTGAATAGAATCTGGTATCTGGTATACGTGATCGAGTCCTGGCTCAAAGGGGCCGTACTTGGCGTGCAGCAGTACACGATCCTGACCGTCAAGGCGGTGCGCTATATTTTCGCGCGGCCCTTCTATTGGCGGGACACGCTCGACCAGATGGACAAGATCGGAGTCGGCTCGCTGGGCATCGTGCTGCTCACGGGATTGTTCACCGGGATGGTGCTGGCCCTTCAAAGCTCGGTGGAGATGCGACGGTTCGGCGCGACCATCTACATCGGTCGTCTGGTAGGCGCCAGCGCGGTTCGTGAGCTGGGACCGGTGCTCACCGCCCTGATGGTGGCCGGGCGGGTGGGTTCCGGAATGGCGGCGCAACTGGGTGCGATGAAGGTGACGGAACAGATCGACGCCCTCAACGTTATAGGCACCGACCCGATCAAGAAGCTGGTCACCCCCAGGCTGGTCGCCGCGCTGATCATGCTGCCGATCCTGACGATCATCACCGATACACTGGCGATCTTCGGTGGCATGCTGATCGCCGTCGTCAAGCTGGATCTAACGCCCGACCTCTACATGCGTTCCGTATACGAGACGCTGTCAGACTCGGGGTTCATCCTGGGCGTCATTCCGAGAGACGTGCTTGGCGGTTTGATCAAGCCGTTCTTCTTCGGCGGTATCATCGCGATGACCGGCTGTTATTTCGGTTTGCAGACGCGAGGTGGAACGGAAGGCGTCGGCGTTAGCACGACTCGAGCGGTCGTAACAGCATCGATACTCATCCTGGCCGTCGACTACTTCTTAACGCAGTTGCTGATCTCGGTACTATTTACTTCATGAACGACGAGCACCGACTCGCACACGACTCGCCATCCGAATCCACCGGGACCTCCGGGGGGCAGGCACCGGTGATCCTCGAGGTGGAGGGGCTGAATTTGACCTTCGAGAAGCCGGTGCTTTGCGACGTCACATTCAAGGTTCGCGAACGCGAGACGCTCTCCATCATCGGAGCCTCGGGCGTCGGGAAATCGACTATTCTGAAGATCATCCTGCGGCTGCTCGTGCCGGATACGGGCGAGGTCCTGATCGACGGCGAGAACATCAATCAGCTCTCGTTCGAAGAGGTATTGGAGGTCCGCCAGAAGATGGGGATGGTCTTTCAGGCGGCGGCGCTGTTCGATTCACTGACGATTTTCGAGAACGTCGCTTACCCGCTGCGCGAGCATCAGAGGCTGCCAGAGGACGAGATCATCGAACGCGTGACGCAGTCGCTGGCGTTCGTGGACCTGGACGTTGATGAATTCGGCAAGCGCCTACCAGCCGAGCTGTCCGGCGGCCAGCGCAAGCGGGTCGGGATCGCCCGGGCGATAGCGGGCGACCCCAAGATCTTGCTCTATGACGAGCCGACGACGGGGCTCGACCCATTGACGTCGCGAACGATAGTCGATCTTATCAAGAGGCTTCAAAGAGAGCTGCATGTGACAGGCATCCTGGTCAGCCATGACGTCAAGGCGGTCCTGGAAGTCTCCACGCATATCGCGATGTTGAAGGACTGTCGCATATGCTTCTACGGAACGCCGGCGGAGATGGTGGCTTCCACCGACCCATACGTACGGGAGTTCCAGGACTGAGGCAGGAGGTTGCGCGCTAGATGAACGCCGGGATTAGCTGGAGCCAGGTTCGCGTGGGGGTCGCGGTCACCGTGGCGCTGGTCGTGCTCGCGGTCGCCGTCTTCTTCATCGGTGATACCGGTGCGGTGTTCGGAGAACGCTACCAGCTGACCACCCTGATGCCGAGCGGAAACGGACTCTCCACCGGCGCTCGGGTCAAGCTGGCCGGGCAGGACGTCGGCAAGGTAGAGCTCATCGAGTTCGTGCCAATCGATGAACGCCAGGACCCGTCGCACGTCCTCAAGATCACGCTGGCGATCGACGTCGGGGTGACGGAGCTGATCCGCACGGATTCGGAGGCACGGATCCGCACGCAAGGCCTGCTGGGCGACAAGACCATCGACATCACGCCCGGTTCGCTCAACATGCCCGCGCTGGCCGAAGGCGACACGGTGCGCAGCGCCGACGCGCTCGACTACGAGGAGATGTTTGGATCCGCCTCGGCCCTGGTGGACGACCTGGCTGCGATCCTCCGTAACATGCGAGAAATGGCGGACAGCCTGCTCGCCGGCCAGGGGACCGCCGGCCGCCTCCTGATGGACACAACGCTGTACACAGAGCTGCTCAAGACCTCTCGCTCGCTCAACGACTTCCTGGGCGCCGTCGGGCGCGGGGAGGGCGCGCTGGCCCAACTGGCCCAAGACGAAGATCTGTACGGCGATCTACGCTCGGTGATCGCCGGACTCGATACGCTGACCCACACGCTGGTGAGCGGCGAAGGCAGCCTGTCTCTGTTGCTGACGGACGACGAGCTCTACCGAAAGCTCGCCTCCACATCGGTCCGCGCCGATTCGCTGCTCTCGATGGTCGAGGCCGGCGAAGGCACGCTGGGCCAGATGCTGACGGATCAGGAGCTTTATGAGAGTTTGTTGAAGTTGCTGGTTGATGTGCAGGCAGTGATTGTGGAACTAAGGGAGAATCCCAGGAAGTACGTGCCACCGATTACGGTCTTTTGAACACTTAGCATTGCCCATCCAGCACGGAGCATCGAAGTCACGTTCCATGCTGAATGTTCATGCCCACCGTTCAATGTTCACCCTGCCTGTCCCTTCGCCAGCGCCCTTAAAGCCCGCACTCCGCCCTTAAACGAATACGCCTCATAACCCGCGCGTTGCATCTTCTCCGCCAACTGCGCCGTCCGCAGCCCGAGATCGCAGTACAGAACATACTTGCGCTCACGATCCAGCTTCTTGAAGCCTCCGTACAACTCCCAAAAGTCGTGGTGCACCGCGTCCGGGTAGTGCCAGGGGTCGTACTGTGAGCGGGCGCGAGCATCGATGACCACTGCACCGTCCGGTATCTCCGAGGTATAGAGGTAGGGCGTTACCAAGTCGGTCGGATCCAGATCGCGCAGATCGAGAACTCGACGCTCGGCCACCGGCTCGTTGAGCATCGAGAGGTCGAGCTTGGACTCTTCGCGTTCCGCCTCGGCCGGCGTGGTGCCGGTCACCGGATACTCTTCCGTCAGGGCGCAGTATTCCCGGACCTTTTCGGACAGCGCGTAAGTGCCGATCTGGCGGCTGCGCTCGATGATCTCCGTCTTGTCGAAACCGACCAGCGGCCGCAGGACCGGGAGCGCAATGCTCTCGTTGATCGCGCGCAGGTTAGCGAGTGTCTGAGACGAGACCTGGCCGACGGCTTCGCCCGTCACGATGGCGTGCGCCTTCATCTCACGGGCTACCCGTTCCCCAGCACGGTACATCAGGCGCTTGAGGATGACCTGCCAGAAGCTCTCACTCACGCTCTCTTTGAGCAGATGGACCGGCTCCTCGAATTCGATAACGTGGATCCTCGGTCGTGTGCCGTAGCTCCACTCATCGGCGAGCAGCTTTGCCACACTGAGGACCGCCCGCTCGTAGGCGCTGCCCGCCAGGTTGCAGAACACGTAGTCGAGTTCGACACCGCGTTTGAGGAGCATCCAGGCGGCCACAGCGGAGTCGTAGCCGCCGGAGAGCAGCGCCACGGCCCGTCCCTCGACGCCCAACGGGAGACCGCCGGCACCAGGAATTTGCTGGCTGAAGAAGTAGGCTCGATCTTCCCGAATCTCGACGCCGACCGTCACGTCGGGTTCGTCGAGATTGACCTCCGCGTATGGGTTGAGGGCAGCGCCCAGGTCGTAGTTCACATCTTTCGAGGAGAAGCTATGGCGCCCGGCACGCCGCGCCCGCACGGCGAAGGTTCCGCCGCGCACGCGGTCGGCGTACAACTCGGCACCGGTCGCGACGATCGATTCGAGATCCGGCTTCGTGACCCCCTCGATCTCCGAAATCGACGAGATACCGAACACTCGCGGCACGACATCGAGGGCGGCTCGGTTCGACGACTCGACGAAGATGCGGCCCCATTCGTTCAAGACCCGAAACTCGCCCCCGGTCGAGCTCAAAGCGTCCTTGATCGCCGCAATCAGCCCACGCTGAAATTTGCGCCGCGTCTGGGTCGACTTGATCGAAAGCTCGCCGGTGGGGCGGATGAGTATTCGGTGATCCAGCAGGTTTCGGCTCATGCTCAGAGGATATCGTTCACTCAGTGGCTTGGTGGACAGTGGACGGTTGACGGTAGACGGCAGCGAACCAGGCAAACGAAAACCGGTGACCAACAGCAAACACGACGCCAGCCACCGATTGCGTTCTATCGTCCTCTTACCGTCGACCGTCTACTGTCTACCGTCTACCTCTTACCGCAGCTATGGAGGCGGCGGGAATTGAACCCGCGTCCGAGAATAGATCCAGCAGAGCCGCTACGTGCGTAGCCTAACGTTTGGATTTCGCCGCCGGTCGGCCGATAGGCAGCCTACCATTGGCTAGCCGCTAAAGATCTCGCCGGCCCGCGCCGCGGCGACGCTTGACGGCCAGCCCGATTTATCGACGCCTCAAGACCGGTCTCGGGCCCAACCGACCAGGAGACGGGCAGCCTGTTTAGGCGGCCAGTGCCAAGTTGTCGTTGGCAGTTGTAAAAGTGCCCAGTTGATTAGCGAGGGGCCAGGCGCCCTCGGCACGCTGCTCCACATTCACCAAACCCGTCGAAGCCAGTTCGCCCCCACGAGCACTGAAGTGTGCATTAGAAATATGTCGCGGCGGGGTTCCCGAGGGAAGGTAGGAGGAAAGCGGTCAACCGCCTGCCCCGCGCGGTTCGGCTACGACCAGCGTGTTCCGGCCGCCCCGCTTGGCGGCGTAGAGCGCCGCGTCGGCGGAGGCGAGGACGGCGCCACCGGCCGGGATGATCTCCGGACAAGCGGTCAGGCCCGCGCTCAGCGTCACGCCCAACATCTTGCCGCGCCACTCGACGTGGTACATCTCGACGCAGCGGCGGACCCGCTCCAGCACGCGGGCGCCCCCTTCGACATCGGCTCCGGGAAGCACGATGAGGAATTCCTCACCGCCCCAGCGCCCGGCGTGGTCGCCGGGTCGCAGCTCCTCGCGTATCGCCCTGGCAACCGTTTGCAGAACGAGATCGCCCGCCTCGTGCCCGTGCTTGTCGTTGAACGTTTTGAAGTGGTCGACGTCTACGATGGCCACAGCGAACGGCGCGCCGGTCCGCTCGGCGATCGCCGTCGTCGACGCCAGGGCGCGTTCGGTCGCCCGTCGGTTGGGTAGACCGGTCAGCGCGTCGGTGAGCGAGAGATCCTTGACCATCCCGAACTCGATCGCGTTGCGGAACGCTGGGGCGACAGACAGGGCGATCGCCTTCAGACGCTCGAGGTCCTTCTCAGTGAATTCCCGCGGCCGTTCGTACTCCACGGCGAGGGCGCCGATCGGATCGGCGCGGACGATCATCGGGACGATGATCGCCGAGCCGGCGCGAGACTCGACGCCTTCCACGTAGAGGGGCAACTTCGTCGCGCCGGTGAGATCGTCCTGCGGCAACGTCGTACCGTTCGCTAGAGCCAGCCCCAGGTACGACCCATCGCCTTGCACGGGGGCGGACTCAAGCTCCCGGGGCAACTCGCCGTCGGTGGCGACTATGCCGCCCTCCCCTTCGTCGTGGTCCCACAGCACCACCACTGCTCCGCGGGCGCCCGTGACGCGCCGCGCCCGGCGGCAGACAGCTGCGGACAGCTCCCGCAGATCGAGCTCGCGATCCAGGTCGAGGACGGCTCCATACAAAGCCTCGGAACGACGCACATCTTCGAGAGCCTCCTGCGCGGCGCGCACGTCACCGATCAGCCGTCCGGCCAGCGCTGATGCCAGCTCCAGGGCCTGCGGCGCGTCCGGCCGCGGGACCCCCTCGAAATCCATCGTCACACAACCGATCGTGACGCCTCGAGGCTCGCTGACCGGCGCAGCCACCAGCCAGCCGTCGCCACGGCGAAAGATGTCCCGGCGCGGCGCCCTCAACGATACACCCTCGCTCACGACCCAACCGAGGGCATGACCCTCGATCGGGACCTCGTCAGGAGAGAGCTCTGCGTCGTCGGGGGAGCGGAGCGAAACGTGGAGTTGTCGGTCTCTCGGAGCTATCGTCCAGAGGCAGGCGACCTGGCCGCCCAACGCCAGGCGCATCGCTTCGAGCCAGGCCCGCAGCTCGTCGGCGATGCTCTCCAGACCGGTGATCGCTTCATCCATCGGGGTCGTCAAACGCTGCGGTTGATTCGGGTCGCCGCCACGGCCGCCCCGTACCCGTTGTCGATGTTGACCACCGTGACGCCGGGAGCGCAGCTGTTCAGCAACCCGAGCAGCGCCGCCAGGCCGTTGAACGCGGCTCCGTATCCCACGCTGGTCGGTACGGCGATCACCGGCACACCCACTAAACCGCCCACTACAGAGGCGAGGGCCGCTTCCATCCCCGCCACAACGATAACGATCTTGGCGTCTTTCAATTCCTGGTGATCCGCAAACAGGCGGTGGATACCAGCCACGCCGACGTCGTCGAGCCGACGAACCGGGTTGCCCATGGCGCGGGCCGACACCGCTGCCTCCTCGGCAACCGGCAGGTCCGACGTGCCGGCGGTGACGATCAGAACCGGACCGCGGACGGAATCGTCCAGCGGCTGTTCGGGCGGCAGATAGGCGGTCCGGGCCAGCTCGTTGACCTCGAGGCCGGGAAGCTCTCCTGCCAGCCGCTCGCGGACTGTCTCGTTCGCTCGTGTGGCGAGCAATCCGTCTCCCGCGGCAGCCAGGCGGGCGCAGATCTTCGAGACCTGATCCGGCGTTTTTCCCTCACAGAACACGACTTCCGGATAGCCGTGCCGAACGGCCCGGTGATGGTCGACTCTGGCGAACCCGAGATCCTCGAACGGCAGATGCTCGAGCTGCTCCAGCGCTTCCTCAACCGACACTTTCCCCTGCTGGAGCCGTTCCAGCAGGGCCTGTAAACGATCAGGTCTCATACTCAGGAATCCAGGGGTGGGACGGTGCTCCGGCGGCGCAATATACCGGAGTCGAGGCGGCAGTCAAACGGGGGCTCCATCGTATTCTGGCAAGAGCCTTTTGGAGCGGGGATCGTTATGCCATATTGGGCCGTTGGGTCATAGATACTTGATGAGCCGCCCGGACCACTCCAGGTGCTCCGAGGCGAAATCGGAGGTCGGAATGGAACTGAGAGAGTTCTTCACCGAAGATGTGATCGATCTCGACCTCAAAGGCGAGAGCAAGGACGCAATTCTGAAGGAGCTGATTTCACAGCTCGATCTTACGGACAAATCAGAGGGCATCCTTTTCAAGATGCTCAAACGGCGGGAGAACCTGGGCTCCACCGGCATCGGCAAGGGAATCGCCATCCCCCATTGCCGCTCCCTGGTGGTCAATAGGTTGCGCGTCGCTTTCGGCAGAAAACTGCCACCCATCGACTTCAAGGCTATCGACGACAAGCCGGTCTCTAACTTCTTTCTCATAGTCGCTCCGCCACTCGAAGTCTCAAACCAATATCTGCCTGTGCTGGGCAAGATCGCTCAGCTTTGCCGGGAAGGCGACGTCCCCAAACGGCTGGAGAGCATCGAGTCGCCCGGGCAGTTCCTCGAGTTATTGGACGAGAAACAGGTCTAACTGGAGGTCCAGCGAATGCACCAACAGCTCGAACTGCTACTGGAACTTCAGGATCTCAAAGCGCAAAGACGAGAGCTGGAGGAGGCGGCCGAAGAGCACAGCCACGATATCGAGCGGAAGGTCTTCAGGGTCAAACCCAAAGACGCCGTCTCCCAGCTCACCTCGAAGATCGACGAGATGGAATCACAGCTCGAGCCTGAGGTGGAGAAGCGTTACCGGCTCATCTCCGACCGTCGCCCCCGGCCTGTTGTTCCCGTCCTCAACGGTATGTGCTACGGCTGCTTCATGGCCGTGCCCACGGCAACCGTCAAGACGAACGACGAGATCCGCTGGTGCGAACAGTGCGGCGCCTTCATTTACTTCGTTGATTGAGAGGGAAGTCGCTACCGGACTAGTTGCTGACGACGATCCTAATCACATCCTGCGACCGGCCGGCCGTGATCTGGCAGAAGTAGATGCCCGAGTTCACGCGTCGACCACTATCGTCAGTACCATCCCAGTAAAGCAGATAACGACCCGGTCTTTCGTATCTTAGTTCACGTGCTGGCCGGCCGGTACCTGTGGGGTGATCCAGGGCAGTGGGGAAAGCGATCTGTTTGTGGAGTACATTGTAGATCCGCACAGTGACAACGACGGGCCGCCCGTCTTCGAACATATCAGCTCCCAAGACGAACGGTATCCGCGTGTCCCGGCGGAATGGGTTGGGGTAATTCTGCTCCAACGTCACGCCACGGGGCCCAGTCTCCTGCTGCTGAGTGGCCGTGGTCGTGTCTGTCTGCTGTGAGAAGGCCTGACCGTCAGGCCAGCCCACGAGTATGAGGACGAGGAGCACAGCCATCATACTGTGCCTCAATTTCGCCCTTCCTTCCTTGGATCTGTAGCGTTGAGTCGGCTAACATCCTCCTGAATGCCCAGTTGCGCCCGATTGCTTCGTACTCCAAGATACCGCAGCGGGCAGAAACGAGCAAGAATTTCTTTTACTTCATGAGCCCTGTCGAAGCACTCTCCCTTTCGCCGTCCGCCGGGTGAAGCCCACCGCATCCAGGTGCTCAAGTAGTGGTATAAGGTACTTTCTGCTTACCCCCAACGCGTCCCGGAGTTCCGAGGGCGGGGCCTCGGGATGCTCTACCAACACCCGTTCGACCCGCTTCTTCGCTTCCTTTATGGCTCCGGCGTCCAAGTAGAGGTCGGGCGTAACGGGGACTAACCCCCCGGCGTCGGCCAGAAACTTGAGAATCGGCAGGATCGCATCTTCTGAGACGCCAAGGTTTGCTGCGAGTTCCTTGAGCCGCGGCGGCATGAGGCCGGCCGCGGCGATATCAGCCGAGGCCCTGGCGGCGAGCTCTTCCTGTCCGGCATCCAGGCGCGGAACGTGATCCTTGAGCGCGGCTACGGCGCCGTCGATCCGGATATGGCCGTCCGCCTCCAGTTCCCCCAAGGCGGCGTTGACCAGTGACGCATCACCCAGCGTGCTGCGGAGCGCTTCGAGTCCGATGCCCTTGGCCCCCGCATCCCGAGCATGCGTGCTGGCGATGAGTTCGAGGATCGCGTTCCGCGTGGCTCGCATCGTTTCCACGCTGAACCAGCGCCCCTCCACCGCGCGCAAGACGCCGTCGTCGGCAAGCGTGCTCAAATCTTTTACCAGGAGACTCGGGGGAGTTCCGGTGAGGAGAGCCAACTGGGCCTCGGTAACCCCATTCAAAGCCCCCTCTACCGCGCTGATCACTCGTGACCGACCGTCTCCCCCGGCCAGCTCGTTCAGCGCACGCGTTTCGTCGGCGGTCAGGCGATTGCGTCGGCGTGCCCACGGGTCGATGATGACTCCGCCGCCAATCGTCGTCACCGGGGAGTAGAAGCGGACCACGAAACGATCGCCGGTGCGCGCCACGACGGGGCTCTCCAGGCGAAGCTGGACCAGTGCACCGTCTCCGGGTTGCAGGCGTTCCGCGTCGAAAAGCGCGACCCTGGCCATCGCCTCGCTGGTTCCCAGATGCAGACGTATCCGCTGCCAGTGCCTCAGGGGCCATGGCGAGTCGGGAAGCAGGCGCAAGTGCGCATCCAGGTAACGCGTCTCGCGCCAGACCGAATCGGCCACGAGGGTGTGTCCCCGACCTACGTCGCTCCTATCGACGCCGACCAGCGCCACGGCGGCGCGTTGCCCGGCCCGGGCGGTATTCACGTCCTCATCGTGCACCTGTACGCCGCGCACCCGGGCCTTTCGGTCGCCGGGCATGATACGGACCTCTTCGCCGGCCGAGATGTTGCCACTCCATACGGTTCCGGTCACCACCGTTCCCACACCACGCACGCTGAACGAGCGATCGATGGGCAACCGGAAGAGATCCTCATCGCGACGGGCACGGGTCGCCCGCGCGGCAGTCTCTATGGCCTCCTTCAATTCCGATATGCCCTCACCGGTGACCGCGGACGCCGAAAGCACCGGCCAATCGACATCGCCGAATACGTTCCGCAGCTCCTCGCGCACCGACTCCGTGACCAACTCGCGCCATTCATCGTCCACCAAGTCGGACTTGCTGATCACGACGACGCCGCGGTCGACGCCAAGCAACCTGGCGATCCAGAGGTGCTCAAGGGTTTGGGGCATCGGGCCTTCGTCCGCGGCGACGACGGCCAGCAGCAGGTCTACGCCGCTGGCCCCGGCCAGCATGTTCTTGACGAAATCTTCATGACCGGGGACGTCGACGACGGAAATCTCCAGGTCCTCTACCCCTGACGGGAGGCTGGCGAACCCCAGGTCTATGGTGATGCCGCGCTCTCGCTCTTCGGCCCAGCGATCGGTGTTCACTCCGGTGAGCGCTTCGACCAACGCGGTCTTGCCGTGATCGACGTGGCCCGCCGTACCCAGGATGACCGACTTCATGCGAGCCGCTCGTCGAGAAACCGGAAGGAGTTGAGCGGACGATGGTCCGCCATGTGGTGAGCGATGAAGTCGCGAAGCAGGTCACGCTGGAATCGCGAGGTCGTCAGCTTCCGGCCCGCGATAGCGTTACTCCGCAGCAGATCGATCAGCTCCGAACGGGCAGCCGGCTCCACAACGCGCAGGTCCAACCCGGTGGCCCGCTGCCGGCAGCGCTCGCAGACGACCGCGCCACCGCCCATATCGAAGTGGACCGATTGGCCGGGATCGGGGACGGTTCCGCAGACCGAACAGAACTCGAGCGATGGTGCGAATCCCAGCCGATCGACCAGTTTCCAGGTCTCCTCGAGAATCGCCTTCTCTTCGTCCCCTTCTTCGTCCACCAATCGATCGAGGCCACTGCGCAACTGCGTGAACAGCTCGTCGTCCGGCGCCGATGAGGCGAAGCGCAGGGCGATCTCGGTAAGCAGGCCAGCGCCGGCATAGCGAATCAGCCGCTTGCCCAGCACCTGGCGTTCGCGGCGCAGCTCGAAGCCGGAGAGGGTGTGGAGCTCCCTTCCTTCCTTCGCATAGAAGGTCGCCACGCCGTCGGTGAACGGCTCCAGAAGTCCACCGAACCGGCTCTTCGGCCTACGCGCCCCCTTGGCGATCACCGAGCAGAGCCCCTGATCCCGGGTCAGCAGACGAAGGATCTTGCTCGTTTCGCTGTACTCGTAGGTCTTGAGAATGGTTGCGAGAGTCGATACCAGCGCCATGCTTTGGAATATCGAGATTCCAGAGGTTTCCGCTAGCGGCTCAAGGCCGGAGCGGCTACGCGGCGGCCGAGCCGGATTCCCGGCGCCAGACGACGAGACAGGCAGCGCCGGCGGCGACGCTACAGGCGAGGAGCACGGCGATGCGCTCCGCCCAGCGAACGCGGCTGGAGAAGAAGGTGAAGCCAACCGCCTGGCCCGCCGACAGCGCCGAGGCCTCGTACCTGAGGACAGGTCGTTCATCCGTCCCACCCGCTTCGGGTGCTGACAGTCCGCCGGACGGCCGCGCATCTATCGATCCGCGATCGACTTCGACCAAGAACGCATCGACGGGCCATAGGGCGTTGAACTCGAAGCCCCTCGCGTCCTGCGGCAAAGCATAGGTCACGGCGATCTCGAGCACGCGAGCCCCAACCGGTCCGACGATGGCGATTCGCGGCTCATCGTAGACGATCTGGGTGACCGGCACGTCGCCACCGATACCCATCACCGACCCGACGACCGCGTTGACTTCGACAAGCCCGAGCGGTTCCGGTAGCACGAATTCAGGTGGGATCTCCCGGTCCAACTCGATCAGCATCGCCTCGATGACGCGATACATACCGGTCTCGTTTCGCATCAACCGGGCCTGACGCTGAAGAATCTTGACCGAGGGCATATCCTGGGCGTTCGACGACGCCGGCGCCGTCATCGATAGACAAGCAGCGGTAGCGCAGCAGGGCAAAAAGAAAAGCCGCCGACCCATTCCGTGCCAGCGGCGTTTCATCGTCTTCAACGCATCGGTCATGGGTTGAAGCGACCGAAGTCCTCGGGGTTCAGGTTCTTCAGATACTCCTTCAACTGCTCCGCATCCATCCTCGTCTCTTCCTGGCCCGTGAAGTCGGGTATATCGCCCGGCTCCAGCTCGGAGGGCTGGATTTCGATCGATGCCTGCTCCAGTAAGTCGTCGTGCGCGTAGATCGGAGCCTTGGCGCGCAAAGCGATCGCGATGCTGTCGCTGGGACGCGCATCGATAGATACGACGTCTCCGTTGCGCTTGATGATCAGCTCAGCGTGATAAGTGTTGTCAACGACTTTCGTAATGAGAACCCGGTGCAGCTCGCTACCGAGCCCCTGAAGCATCGCTGTGAACAGATCGTGTGTGAGCGGCCGCGAGAACTTCATCCCGGCCAACTCCATCGCAATCGCGCTCGCTTCGCCGGGGCCGATCCATATAGGAAGCACACGCTCCCCTTCCATCTCCTGAAGGATGACGACGGGCGTATTGGAAGCTTTGTCGAGCCCAAGGCTTGCGACTTTAACCTGATTCATATGATCACCGGGTGCTTTACCGGGGCAGGATCAGTTTCGGGTCTCGGAAGATACCAGCCCCTATGCCCCTGTAAACCCCGCCTGAACGCCTAGGTTCCTAAATCCCAAGATGATAAGTACTTCTTCTGATGCTCGGTCAGCACGTCGACCTCCGTCCCCATCGCTTCAAGCTTGAGGCGCGCGATCTCGCGATCGAGCTCTTCCGGCGTTCGGTGTACCGAGTCATCGAGGCTCTTGCCCTCGTTGACCAGATACTCGGCTGCCAGAGCCTGGTTGGCGAAGGACATGTCCATCACCGACGCTGGGTGACCCTCCGCCGCGGCTAGATTGATCAGGCGGCCCTCGCCGAGCACGAAGATCCGACGACCATCGAGCACGAACTCTTGGACGAACTCGCGGACTGTGCGCGGCGGACCCTCAGCAATCTCTGCCAGCCGCTCGAGGTCGATCTCTACATTGAAATGACCCGAGTTCGAGACGATGGCGCCGTCCTTCATGGCCCGGAAGTGCTCCTCACGAATCACGCTGGTGTTGCCTGTGACGGTGACGAACAGGTCCCCGACCTTGGCCGCCGCATCCATCGGCATGACCTCGAAGCCATCCATCACGGCTTCCAGCGCCTTCAGCGGCTCCACCTCGGTGACGATCACGCGTGCCCCTGCTCCGCGCGCCCGGTTCGCCACGCCACGACCGCACCACCCGTAACCGGCGACGACAACGCGCGACCCGGCGAGCAGCATATTGGTGGCTCGCAGGATCCCATCCAACGTCGACTGACCCGTGCCGTAGCGATTGTCGAACAGATGCTTCGTCAGACTGTCGTTGACCGCGATGACCGGAAACTTGAGGACACGGTCGTTGGCCATGGCGCGCAGGCGAATCACACCGGTCGTCGTTTCCTCCGTCGAACCGATGACCTGTTTGATGATCTTCTCGCGCTCTTTCTTCGAGAGCGACGTCGCCCAGCGCCGTACGGGCTCGGCCAAGTCATCGAACCGCTCGAGGGCGATCATGTGCAGCGCTCCGACCACGTCCGCACCGTCGTCCATCGTGACGGTTGGACCGTGCTCGATCGCAGCCCTTATGTGCTCGTAGTAGGTGTCGTGATCTTCACCCTTGATCGAGAAGACCTTGATCCCATGGTCACGCACCAGGTGCGCCGCGACGTCGTCCTGGGTGGAGAGAGGGTTCGAGGCACAGAGTGCGACATCCGCGCCCGCCGCCTTCAGCGTGATGACGAGATTTGCCGTCTCCGTGGTCACGTGCAGACACGCTGACAGCTTCTGACCGTCTAAGGGGCGTTCTCTTTCAAAGCGCTCGCGTATCCTGCGCACGACGGGCATCGACCGTTCGGCCCACTCGACCCGGCTCTGACCCATGTCGGCCAGGTTTATGTCCCGGATATCGTGATCTACCATGTTAGTCGCCATTCTCAGTTCCAAGCTCGACGTTAAGATTCTTCTTTCTGCACCGTTATCCGACAGCGTTCACCAGTTCGTCCACCTTGCCGGGTCGCTCCCACTCGAACCCACCGTCTCCGTCCGGCTCGCGGCCGAAGTGGCCGTACGCCGCCGTCCGCTTGAAGATCGGTCGACGCAGACCCAAGGAGTCGATGATGCCTTTGGGAGTCAGGTCAAAAGTCTTGCGAACCGCTGCCTCCAACACGCCATCCGCGACGCGCCCGGACCCTCGGGAGTCGACGAGAACGGAAACCGGTTCCGCAACACCAATAGCGTATGCCAGCTGCACCTCACACACATCGGCCAGCTCGGCAGCTACGATGTTCTTGGCGATCCAGCGTGCCGCGTAGCTGGCGGACCGGTCGACCTTGCTCGGATCCTTTCCGCTGAACGCACCGCCACCGTGCCGACCCATTCCGCCGTAGGTGTCTACGATGATCTTCCGACCGGTGAGACCGGCATCACCCTGAGGACCGCCCGTCACGAAACGGCCCGTCGGGTTGATGTGCACCTCGGTCGTATTGGGGTCGTACAAGTCAGCTGGTAGCACCTTCTCGATGATATCCTTCCGTACGGTCTCGTGGATGACACCGTTCTCGATATCGTCGTCGTGCTGGGTCGATACCACCACCGCCTGTATGCGAGCCGGCTTGTCACCCTCGTACTCGACGGTAACCTGCGACTTGCCATCCGGCCGAAGCCAACTGGCCTCGCCGGACCGTCTGGCCTCTGCCAGCCGCCGCGTCAGGCGATGCGCCAGAACGATGGGGAGTGGCATCAGTTCGGGGCTCTCGCGGGTTGCGAATCCGAACATCATGCCCTGATCGCCAGCGCCGCCGGTATCAACACCCATCGCGATGTCGGCCGACTGCTGGTCGATGGACGTGATCACCGAACAGGTTTCGGCATCCAGCCCGTAACGAGAGTCGACATAGCCGATCGCTTCGATCGTGTCACGAACGATCTTCGGTATTTCGACGTAAGTCTTGGTGCTAATCTCGCCGGCCACGAAGGCGAGCCCCGTGGTCACCAAGCACTCGCAGGCAACCCTCGCAGCAGGATCGTTGGCGATGATCGCATCCAGTACCGCGTCGGAGATCTGGTCGGCCACCTTGTCCGGGTGCCCCTCGGTGACACTCTCGGAGGTAAAGAGACGTTTTCTCGACAAGTTTTCGGCTCCCAACTGTTGTCGAATTCAGTCCGGCCTGTGACGCCGGGTCAATGCCCTACGTAAAACGACGGAAGGTACTCACAGGGAATGGCTTTTACAAGCTGGTATCGGGATCGAGGTACGACAAATCGACCATATCGGCCAGCGCATGCTTCACGTGGCGACGGATCTCCTGACCCGTTTCTACGTCCTGCAGCCCCTGAACGACGTCGGCAATCTTACCTAGATCGATGGATCTTATCAGCTTCTTCTGCTCCAGAACGGTGGTTGGTGTGCAGCTGAGGCTCCGTATTCCAAGGCCAAGCAGCAGCACCGCGCCCAGCGTATCAGAGGCGGCCTCTCCGCACACGCAGATCGGCCGACCCAGCTTCTCCGCCGCCACCACGGAATCCCGGATGTAGCGGAGCAAGGCCGGGTGATAGAGATCGAAGAACGGTGACAGCTGGGCGTTCCCTCGGTCGACGGCCAGCATGTACTGGATGAGATCGTTCGTGCCTACGCTGAAGAAGTCGGCGTGGCGCGCCAGCATGTCCACGATCGCCACCGCGGCTGGCGTCTCGAGCATGATGCCGAACATGCAATCGCCGTGCTCGGTACCCTCCTCCTCCAGCTCCCTCTTCACCTCATCCATCACGGCCCGCACGCGCCGAACGTCGTCGACGCTGTTCACCATGGGCACCAGCAGACGGACCTCTCCGTGTGCCGCCACGCGCATGATCGCGCGCACCTGGTTGCGGAAGAGGTCCGGCATCATCTCGTAGATCCGCAGTCCGCGCCAGCCGAGAAAGGGGTTCTCTTCTTTGATGGGCGGTAAGAAGAGCGGGAACTTGTCGCCTCCCAGGTCGAAGGTTCGAATCGTCACCGGCCGTGGCGCCATGGCATCGATGACCCTGCGAAACGCCTCGTATTGCTCATCCTCGTCCGGGGCGTTCGCCTTTCCGACCACAAGGAACTCGGTGCGCAACAGCCCGACACCATCGACGTTTGCCGCCAGGGCACGCCTAGCATCGCCAGGTAGATCGAGGTTGGCGTACAAGCCGATGCGCGTCCCATCCTGCGTCACTGGCTCCAGCGTCGCTAGTTCCTGTAGCTCTCCCTCGGTCGCGTTGACTTTGATCTTCCGATCACGAAACCAGTGCTTCTCGGCATCCGTGGGCTCGATGATGACGTGGCCCCGTCGACCATCGATGATGATCTCCTGACCGGAAACGACTCGCTGTGATAGATCACCCAGACCGACCACGGCCGGAATACCCAGCGAGCGCGCAAGGATCGAAGAGTGGGCCGTACGAGTGCCCGCATCCGTCGCCACGCCAATCACCAGCTCCGGGTCCAACTCGACCATGCGGCTCGGCTGAAGCTCGTGGGCTACGATGATGATCGGTTCTGTAGGAAGGTCCCGTTCGAGGCCGAGCATGGACACATCAGTCAACTCGGCCAGCACGCGAAGCTGTACATCATTCAGATCGGCGACGCGGTCCATGACCCGGGCGTGAGTCGCGTCCAGCCACTGCGAGCGAAACTCGAGCACGCGCAGGCTGAACGCACGTTCTGCGGTGAGAAAGCTCTCGCTGATGTAGGTGACAGTTCCGTCGACAAGATCGGGGTCGTCCAGCATCAGAAGCTGCGGGTCGAAGATCTTCGCCTCCACCGACCCAAGACGAATCTCTACGCTGCTGCGGAGTTGTCGCGTGCGCTCACTGGCTTGCTCGCGAGCTTGCTTGAAACGCTCGACCTCGCTCTCGACCTGCTCCATGGCCACGGTGGCGTGGGGCACGCTGAGCTTTGGCCAGCGGATCACATAGGCGGACCCGATAGCGATGCCTGGCGAAGCCGGGATTCCCTGAACCTTATCCCCCAAGCGTCACTCCTCCCCGAACCCGCGCTCAACAAGCGCGACTAGCGCCTCCACCGCCGTCTCGGCGTCCACTCCGATCGCCCGAATGCTCAGAGTCGACCCCTTCTCCGCGGCCAACATCATCACTCCCATGATGCTTTTGCCGTTCACCTCCAAACCGTCCTTCGCCACGAGGACCTCGGATTTGAAGGTGTTCGCGAGCTTGACGAACTCGGCCGCCGGCCTGGCGTGCAGTCCGTACGCATTAGCGACGGTGACGTCCTGTGCGTGTTCCTGATTCACGCTCACCATGCCGTCTTCCCGAGAACGATGAATACCAGCGAGATCACAAGAATCCCGAATGCGGCTACACGTCCAGCCAACACTGGACGCCAGGCGCCCAGTGCGGCGAGGGTTGCTGCGATTCCAATGGCGGGGATCGGACCCATCCCGGAGGCGCCGCTCAACGCGAGCGCAATCAACGGCAACAGCGCTCCGCTGATGATCGCTAAAGGTATCGTAAGCCGATCGGGCAGTCTCCGCAAAGGTGACGACATCAGCGCCCGCCCCACCCGCCGGCCCTCGCGCCATCCGAGCCCCACACCCCAACCCCGTAGCGCCAGATGTAAGGCGTTATACAATACCAGAAACAGGCCGCTCGCCACCCACCAGGCGGCGCCGGCCATAAACACCAGAACGGCCAGCAGCAGACAAATCGGTCGCCAGCGTGCCCACACAAGCCGGTCGCCCAGGCTGCCCAAGGGGCTCACCAGGGCCCTCTTGAACCGCTCGATCTGCTCCACGTCGGATTTCTCGGTCTCCATCCGGGCGAGAGCCGCGATGGCGACCGTGGACATGTAGGGATGCGCATTGAAGAAGCCGGTGTGACGGCCCACGGACTCCGCCAGCGCCTCCTTGTCGCCACCGTGCAGCCGCTTCAACACGGGGATGAGGGCAAATCCGATTCCCGCACCCTGCATGGTCCGGTAATTCCAGGAACCCTGAACCAACAGGCTCCTGAGGAAGATCCTCACCCCGAGACGACGCTTCAGTACAGCCATATCCAGAACACCGCGCTTACGACGGCGCTTGCCCCGAACGCCAGCCAGACTCGACGACCGCCGGCCATCATCCGGACATCAGCACCCAGCGCCAGACCCGCCAGGCCGATCGCGGCGCCGGCGGCGATCAGTCCGGCCACCTCCGGAGCCGACCCGTCTCCACCCAGTGCCATGTGGACCGCCAAGAGAGCCGTCAGCGTGAGCAGCGCAGCGCGTGTGAAGTCGACGGCCATGGCCGCGAAGTGTCGGGCGGTCAGCTCATATGGGAGCATGCGGCGGCCTGTCTCGCCAACAACCAGGCGCGCGTTGAGGTGTCTCATCCCGTGAACCAGCCAACTGCCTACCCAGCCGACGAATACGCCAACGCCAACCGCGATCACCAGACCGATCAGCCCCGCCGACAACTGCATGGCGGCGGCCGCGGCAACCGCCGCCGGTCCCGTATCCCAGTGTCGGTTGGCGCCGATGGGCAGCTGGTGCAGGCTGAAGATCTCCAGCAGGGCGCCGGCCAGCATCCCGGACTGGGGGTCCCCGAGGATCAGCCCGGCGAGGGGCGCGGCCACGATGGGACGAGAGATCATCGACTGTACGGCGGACACGCCGTCCAGTCCAACCGCTCCACCGAGGAAGGCCAAGAGAAGATAGGTCGATGTTTCCAGGGTCAGTCTGATCCGAGTTGAAGGATCTCGTCGACTTCGATCTTGCGCGCCGTGGGCACATCCCGAGCCGTCACGCGGACGCCGCTGGTCTCGAGAAACTCCAGGTCGCGCCGATCGTCCTCAGTCAGGAAGAGGTAGGGCAACACCTGTCGGCGACCGGGCGCATCGTGAAGCCCCCCCAGGTTGACCTCTACATCAGCCAGCGCACCGGCTTCGGCCAAACGCCGCATGGTTTGAACGTCGCGGGTGAGCAAGAAGCCCTTGGTCGCGGTCTCGATCCAGGCCGGGATCTCACCAACCGCCTGGTCCACCGTCCTGAAAAGCACTTCGATCCGCTCCGGCAGCCCGGCGCGATACAGATCCTGCTCCCAGTCGCTGGACGCAAGGTCGTCGTCGACGACGGCGATGTAGTCCAGGCCGAGCTGACCGCCCCACCCCACCACGACCTGTCCGTGAATCAGGCGATCGTCAACCCGACACAGAAGAATCGGCATCCGTTGTGTACTCTATCGAAACACCTACGCGAGACCGCAAGCGCTCGACGACCTCGTTCAGTGGCAGCCCGCGATGGAAGACGAAGTCGAGCAACAGCGGCAGATTCACTCCGCAAACCACCGCCATGTCGGTCCTCTGTAGTTTCAGGCGGCGGGCTGCGAAGGCGCAACTGCCGCTCGGGAGGTCGACGAAGACCAGAGCCGGCCCAGACCCGGCCAGTTCCTGCAGCCGGGCTTCCAACGCCTCGGGAGTGAGGCCTACGTTGTCGACCGCAACGATTCCTTCTCGTGTGCCGGTGATCCCCTCGACGGCATCGAGCAAGCCCTCGGCGAGCTTGCCATGACCGACGAGGATACCGGTCACCTCTTCATTCATAGTCCTCTTCCAGGTACTCTCGAATCGGGGCCATCGCCTGCTTCAGATTGGCGTTGAAGAGCGCGGCCGAATCCACACCCGAGTACCTGAGGAGGTGGTTCATGGCCACCACCTCAGATATGACCGTGATGTTCTTGCCGGGGTTGAGCGGGATCGTCACGCGCCTAATCGGCACACCGAGGATTTCGATGAAGTCAGAGTCGAGACCCGTGCGGTCGTATGCTTCACGATCGCGCCAGTGCTCCAACTGAACCATCACCTCGATACGCTTCTGCTGGCGAATGGCGCGAATACCAAAAAGCGCACGTACGTCGATGATGCCGACGCCGCGAATCTCCATGTGGTGCCGCGCAAGCTCGTGACCGCGACCGATCAAGACGTCGTGACCGGGTCGGTGAATGGACACGACGTCGTCGGCGACCAACCGGTGACCCCGCTCGACGAGGTCGAGCACGCACTCGCTCTTCCCAATACCGCTTCGCCCCACGAACAACAGCCCGACGCCGTACACATCGGCCAGCGAGCCATGGACGTGCGTATGGGGAGAGAACCGGTCATTGATAAACGGAATGATGCGCCGATAGAATTCGGCCGTCCTCAGCAGACTTATAACGACCGGCGTGCCCCGGCCCTCGGCAACATCGAGCAGGCCATCCGGTGGCTCCTGCCCCTTAGTCAGGATCACGCACGGTATATCGAAGGCGAGAAGCGTCTCGATCGATCGGCGCCGTGCCTCGTCGCCAAGCGAACGCAGGTACGAAACCTCCGTTTCGCCGAGGACCTGGACGCGTCCGTTGACGAAACGCTCGGTGAAGCCGGTCAGAGCAAGGCCGGGGCTCGAAATCTCCGACCGACTAATCACTCGATCCAGCGCCTTTTCGCTGGTGGTGATGAGCTCTAGCTGGAGGCTGCCACCGCGCAGCTCCAGCAATTCGCGCACGGTGAGACTCACTGAACCTCTTCCTCTGACCCCGCCTCCGCCGGTATCTCTTCGTTGAGTCGCGGCGCCTGGTGATCGACGCGACGATCACGTCGCCGTTTCAACTGGCGAGCGAGCTTGTCCGATAACTGGTTAACCGCGGTTCGAAAATCCGACGCCGCGGCCTCCGCATGAATGTCATAGTCTCCGTCTACAAAAGCGCGTGCTTCTACTCGTTTCTCACGTTTCTCTTCCGTCAGCTTGACCTCGATACGCGAGGTGCGCTGGTGATAGCGGTCCAGACCTGCTAGACGGCTTTCCACATGCTGCCGCAACGTGTCGCTTAGCTCGAAGTGTCGAGCGGTCATCGAGATTTTCATCCTACCTCCACGACCGAAGGGTTGAAGCGTACAGGGTCCCGGACGGGACTCTCGGAAAGAACTTCGTAAAGGTGGGCTTCAGTTTCATCCGCCGTACGATCCCAGCTGAATTCGCCGGCGAACCTGACGGCGCCTGCTTGCAGCCGCTCGCGCAACGCGGAGTCGAGCGCTAACCGCCGCATGGCGTCCGACCAGGCTTCGACATCACCGTGGGGCACCAACAGTCCACTCACCTCATGGGCTACCGATTCCCGAAGGCCTGGCGAATCGGAGGCCAGGGCGGGCGTCCCCGAGGCCGCCGCCTCGATGTTGGTGATCCCCCAACCTTCCTTAGGAGATGGGTACACCGTCGCCCAGCCTCTGCGCAATAGGTCGACCTTCTCTACCTCCGAAATGTAGCCCAGAAACTCGATTCTGCCCCCTGCAATCCGCTCCGCGTATTGCCGGAGCGCCGGCTCGTGATCGCCCTTCCCGGCGATCAGCAACCGGGTCGAAACGCCCTCCGCCGCCAGCTCCGCCACAGCGTCGATGGCCGTCTCGAGGCCCTTGTAGCGCTTCAACCGCCCGACGTAGACGAAAGTCGGCTCGTCGAATCGCCTCGTCCCCGGGTCTGGCCTGAACGTGCCATGGTCGATGCCCGGCCAGATGACCCGGACGCTGTCCCGTGGCACGCCCCGCTCGGCCAGGTCGTCCGCGGTCGACTCAGAGATCGCCTGGAATGGCGATCCCTCGTAGACGAATGGCACCGGCCGCTCGGCCAGCCACACCGTCGAAGCCATGGGCAGCGAGGCCTCCTGGAACGCCGTGCTTCCGAACAGATGCGGAATCAAAGCGATCATTGGTGACCGCGCCCAGATCGGACTATACAGAGGGATCTTGTTAATGTCCTCGATCAACAGATCGAAACGGACATCTCTCAGGTGGCGTCTGTAGTACGAGGCGGCTTGCAGGGCGAAGCTATGGCGTCCACCCACCCGGTGGACGTCCATGCCATCCACTCGTTCGCGATGCTCGGCGCCGGGCCAGCCCGAGCAGAGCAACGAGATCTCGTGTCCGCGCTCTGCCAGGCGGCCGAAGATCTCGTGCAGGTGAATCTCAGCCCCGCCCGCCTGTGGGTTTTGGATGTCCTGCCAGTTGACGAGGAGCAGTTTAAGGCGGTCTCCGGTCATCGGGTGCCGGAGGTTTGTTCGGGTTCCAATTCGCGGAGCAGCGCATCGAGCACTCCGTTGACAAAGCGCCGACTCTCATCGGTGCCAAACCACTCGGCCAGCAAGATTGCCTCCTGAAGAGAGACCTTCAGAGGGACATCCTCGATGTGCAACATCTCGGCAGCGGCAATCCTCAAGATGTTACGGTCGATAGTCGTCATTCTGGAGAGGCGCCAGTTATCAGACAGCGCTTCGATGCGGGCGTCAACCTGAGGGTGCGCCTCCTCGAGGATATCGAGAAGTTGGTTGGCATACTCGCGGACAGGTGCGTCCAGCGGCGGACGCTCGGGCGCAGTGATCTCGAGATCCACCTGGCGAAGCGGTTCCGCCCCGCCACGGATCTCCCACGCATAGAGGACCTGCAGTACCCGAGCCCTGGCTTTAGTGCGACTCCCCATCCAGTTGGTCCAGAAGATCGGCCATCTCGATCGCCGCCAATACGGCCTTGGCGCCGTTGTTGCCAGCCTTGCTGCCCGCCCGCTCAAGCGCCTGCTCCATCGTGTCGGCGGTCAGTAGACCGAGTGACACATAACAATCCGAGTGCGTTGCCACGTTGGCCAATCGCTGTGTCGCGGCGCCGGCCAGGTAATCGAAATGCGGTGTTGCGCCTCTTATCAGCGCGCCCAAAGCTACGATCGCCGAGTACCGATCGTCACGCGCCAACCGCGAAACCAGCGGAGCTAATTCCCAAGCTCCAGGCACCCAGAACACATCAATCTGTTCGTCATCCGCGCCGTGTTGACGCAGGCAGTCGACCGCACCAGACAGCAGCTGGCGCGTTACCAACTCGTTCGTCCGGCTCACGACAAGGGCGAACCGACGTCCTTTTGTTTGAAACCGTCCGTATATCTCGCGCATCGTTCTAGTTCGCGGCCTGATCGACCGGGATCATGTGACCCAGTTTATCACGCTTGGCTTGCAGGTATCCCATGTTGTGTTCGTTGGGCTTGACCACGATCGGAACCTGTTCCGAAACCGACAGCCCATAGCCCTGTAGCCCGATGATCTTCTTCGGGTTGTTCGTCATCAAACGCATCGACTTGATACCCAGATCGAGGAGCACCTGCACGCCGATCCCGTAGTCGCGAAGGTCTGCTGGGAATCCGAGTGCCTCGTTCGCCTCGACCGTGTCCATCCCCTTCTCCTGAAGGTGATAGGCCCGGATCTTGTTCATCAGTCCGATACCGCGTCCTTCTTGCTTCATATATACGACGACGCCGCACCCCTCCTCCTCGATGCGGCGCATGCTGGCCACTAATTGCTCACCACAGTCGCAGCGCTGTGAATGGAAAACATCGCCGGTAAGACACTCGGAGTGCATCCGCACCAGCACGTCTTCTTTGCCCTCGACATCGCCTTTGACCAGCGCCACGTGCTCACGACGATCGACGTCGTTGGCGTACGCGGCCACCTGAAACGTGCCGTACTCGGTCGGCAGCTGCGCTTCGGCTACCCGGTGCACCAAGCGCTCGGTCTTCAATCTGTGCGAGATGATCTGCGCCACCGTGACGAACTTCAGGCTGTGGCGACGCGCGAACTCCTCGAGCTCGGGACGCCGCGCCATCGTGCCGTCGTCGTTGAGGATCTCGCAAATGACTCCTGCCGGTGCCAGCCCCGCCATCCGCGCCAGATCGACCGAAGCCTCCGTCTGTCCAACACGCTGCAGAACCCCGCCTGGCTTCGCTCTCAGCGGGAAAACGTGACCGGGTCGGCGCAGATCCTCGGGCTTCGTCGCCGGATCGATCGCCACTTTGATTGTCTGCGCCCTGTCCGACGCGCTAATGCCTGTTGACACTCCGTGGGCCGGCGTCGCGTCGATGGAGACCATAAACGCCGTGTCCTGCGACTCCGTCGTCTGGTCGGCCATCGATGGGAGGACCAGTTGCTCCACCCGCTCTGCCGACAGGCTCAGACAGATCAGCCCGCGCCCGTGCGTCGCCATGAAGTTGATGATTTCCGGAGTAACACACTCCGCGGCGCAGACGAGGTCCCCCTCGTTCTCTCGATCCTCGTCGTCGGCGACGATCACCATCTCGCCGCGACCTATGGCCTCGAGTGCCTCCTCAACCGTATCGAATTCTATCTCGCTCATTCCCCAAGCTCTTGTAAACTAAAAAGTTAGGAGCCGATGCCCCACTCTTTCATTCGCTCGATCAAATCCTTCGGTGACTCCCCCGCCCCGTGTCCAGCAATCGCACGCGCCACATACTTCCCGATCATGTCAGCCTCCAGATTGACCCGCATTCCGGGGGCCAGGCGCGACATATTAGTGTGATCATAAGTATAAGGAATCAGGGCCACCTCCGCAGTCCCAACGTCGGGCAGGTCGTTGATCGTAAGGGAGACCCCGTCAATCGTGATCGATCCGTGCAAAATAGTGTACTGACTAACCGTGTCTGGCATCCCCACACGGAGCAGCCACATCTCCTCACGCCGCTGCATCGACTTCACCGTCCCAACCCCGTCGACGTGGCCCTGGACGAAATGCCCTCCGAAACGGCCGCCGGCAGCTATCGGCCGCTCGAGGTTGACCTCACGGCCATGCCGGAATTCGCCGAAAGTTGTGCGGGAAAGGGTCGTGGCGATGGCCTGAACTCTGAACGTGCCCTGTCCCAACTCCACCACCGTCTGGCACACGCCATCCACGTTGATGCTATCGCTCGGTTTGAGGTCCTCGAACACTCTATCGGCGCGAATGATCAACTCGCGTCCGTTGCCCGTCTCCTTCACCGACTCGATGACGCCGATCTCTTCGACGATTCCGCTGAACATCTACTCTGACCCGTTCCTATCTGCAGGGCAAAGCACCAGGAGAGTGACTTCCCCGAACGTCTGGGTTTCAATCAACCGCCAGTATTGGGACATATTATCCCGGCCAAACTGGAACGCCGGCACTCCCGGCTCGCCGAGCAATCGCGGAGCTATGAACGCGTAGAGTCGATCCACGAGTCCTAAGGCGAGAAGCCTCGAGCCCAGCTGACCGCCGCCTTCGCAAAGCACAGAGCGTATTCCACGCTCCCATAGAAGTGCAAAAACAGCGCCAAGGTCGAGACCCATCTTCGGGTCGCGAGGAACACGTGCGATCTCTACACCCCGGCTCTCGAGCTCGCCGGCACGCTCCTCAGCGCCGTTGGACGCGGCGAAAACGAGCAGTGGAGCGTCAGTCGATCCGGCGATGAGCCTGGCGTCGAGAGGAAGTCTAAGATCCGAATCGAGGATCACTCGCAGCGGTAGGACGCGCGGCGCGTCCCACTCGCGGACCGTGAGTTGAGGATCATCCGCCAGCGCCGTACCGACACCGATCATCACGGCATCGTGGCCGGCTCGCAGTCGATGGGCTTCAGCGATCGATGGGCCCGAAGTGATTTGTGTTGGTTCGCCGGGTCGCTCGGAGAGCCGCCCGTCCAGCGACATGGCATATTTCAACGCGACGAAGGGCCTCTGACGCCGTTGCGAGTTGAGATGCGTAGCGTTCAGATCCTGGGCTTCCGCCTCGAGGATTCCGAACTCGACCTCGACGCCTTGCTGCGCCAGCCACTCGGCACCGCCACGCGCCGTCGGATTCTCCTCCGTCATCGCGCAAACGACGCGCTCTATTCCGGCGTCGACGATCGCTCGGCTGCACGGTCCGGTCTTACCGGTATGGTGGCAGGGCTCCAGCACCACGTAGAGCGTGGCGCCTTTTGCTCCTCCGACGGCCGACTCGAGAGCAGCAATTTCGGCGTGCGCGCCACCAAACTCGGCGTGAAAGCCCTCGCCGATGACTTCTAAGTCTCGGACAAGCACGGCGCCGACCATCGGGTTGGGCGCCACGTGCCCCCAGCCGCGTCTGGCCAATTCGAGCGCCCGTCGCATGAACCGTTCGTCGAGCTCGTGCCCGCCCTGCCGTCTGCTACCGCTCACAGCGTGAACCGAATACCCAGTGCACCAAAGAAGCCGCCGGAGGAGAACTCAGCGCCCCCTGGGGCGCTCAGC